>NZ_JAOWEQ010000034.1:0-796042 GCF_030336505.1 Citrobacter sp. Cf116
TTCTTTAAGGTAAGGAGGTGATCCAACCGCAGGTTCCCCTACGGTTACCTTGTTACGACTTCACCCCAGTCATGAATCACAAAGTGGTAAGCGCCCTCCCGAAGGTTAAGCTACCTACTTCTTTTGCAACCCACTCCCATGGTGTGACGGGCGGTGTGTACAAGGCCCGGGAACGTATTCACCGTGGCATTCTGATCCACGATTACTAGCGATTCCGACTTCATGGAGTCGAGTTGCAGACTCCAATCCGGACTACGACATACTTTATGAGGTCCGCTTGCTCTCGCGAGGTCGCTTCTCTTTGTATATGCCATTGTAGCACGTGTGTAGCCCTACTCGTAAGGGCCATGATGACTTGACGTCATCCCCACCTTCCTCCAGTTTATCACTGGCAGTCTCCTTTGAGTTCCCGACCGAATCGCTGGCAACAAAGGATAAGGGTTGCGCTCGTTGCGGGACTTAACCCAACATTTCACAACACGAGCTGACGACAGCCATGCAGCACCTGTCTCAGAGTTCCCGAAGGCACCAAAGCATCTCTGCTAAGTTCTCTGGATGTCAAGAGTAGGTAAGGTTCTTCGCGTTGCATCGAATTAAACCACATGCTCCACCGCTTGTGCGGGCCCCCGTCAATTCATTTGAGTTTTAACCTTGCGGCCGTACTCCCCAGGCGGTCGACTTAACGCGTTAGCTCCGGAAGCCACGCCTCAAGGGCACAACCTCCAAGTCGACATCGTTTACGGCGTGGACTACCAGGGTATCTAATCCTGTTTGCTCCCCACGCTTTCGCACCTGAGCGTCAGTCTTTGTCCAGGGGGCCGCCTTCGCCACCGGTATTCCTCCAGATCTCTACGCATTTCACCGCTACACCTGGAATTCTACCCCCCTCTACAAGACTCTAGCCTGCCAGTTTCGGATGCAGTTCCCAGGTTGAGCCCGGGGATTTCACATCCGACTTGACAGACCGCCTGCGTGCGCTTTACGCCCAGTAATTCCGATTAACGCTTGCACCCTCCGTATTACCGCGGCTGCTGGCACGGAGTTAGCCGGTGCTTCTTCTGCGAGTAACGTCAATCGTTGCGGTTATTAACCACAACGCCTTCCTCCTCGCTGAAAGTACTTTACAACCCGAAGGCCTTCTTCATACACGCGGCATGGCTGCATCAGGCTTGCGCCCATTGTGCAATATTCCCCACTGCTGCCTCCCGTAGGAGTCTGGACCGTGTCTCAGTTCCAGTGTGGCTGGTCATCCTCTCAGACCAGCTAGGGATCGTCGCCTAGGTGAGCCGTTACCCCACCTACTAGCTAATCCCATCTGGGCACATCCGATGGCAAGAGGCCCGAAGGTCCCCCTCTTTGGTCTTGCGACGTTATGCGGTATTAGCTACCGTTTCCAGTAGTTATCCCCCTCCATCGGGCAGTTTCCCAGACATTACTCACCCGTCCGCCACTCGTCACCCAAGGAGCAAGCTCCTCTGTGCTACCGTTCGACTTGCATGTGTTAGGCCTGCCGCCAGCGTTCAATCTGAGCCATGATCAAACTCTTCAATTTAAGTTTGATGCTCGTGAATTAAACTTCGTAATGAATTACGTATGTTCACTCAGAGACTTGGTATTCATTTTTCGTCTTGCGACGTTAAGAATCCGTATCTTCGAGTGCCCACACAGATTGTCTGATAAATTGTTAAAGAGCAGTGCCGCTTCGCTTTTTCTCAGCGGCGCGGGGTGTGCATAATACGCCATCCCGCCACGAAGTCAAGCATTTAATTTCGCTTTCTTCGCCGGAGTTCTCAGTGGAACCCCGCTGACCCGGCGGCTTGTAATCCGTTGTTCCGTGTCAGTGGAGGCGCATTATAGGGAGTTATTTCGGGCTGACAAGTTAAAAATATAAAAAACTTATCAAGCGATTACTTTTCAATCAATACGTCTATTTTCGCCTGAATTTTAAACAAAAACGAGCCCCGCAGGGCCCGTTTATTGTTGTTTTGTGACTTACTGCACTGCCACGATGCGATCGTCATTCACTTCCAGACGAATCGTTTTGCCCGGAATCAGTTCACCAGACAGAATTTGCTGCGCCAGCGGGTTTTCGATCTGCTGCTGGATAGCACGTTTCAATGGACGTGCGCCATACACCGGATCGTAACCATTCGCACTCAGCAGTTTAAGCGCCTCGTCAGAAATATGGATTTCATAGCCACGCTCTTCCAGACGTTTGTACAGACGCTGCAGCTGGATCTGAGCAATAGAAGCAATGTGCTGCTCACCCAACGGATGGAATACAACAACCTCATCTATACGGTTGATGAATTCCGGTCGGAAGTTATGGCTCACGACGCCCAGCACCATATCTTTCATGTGGCCGTAATCCAGCTCACCAAAGCGTTCCTGGATTAGATCGGAGCCCAGGTTCGAGGTCATGATGACAACCGTATTACGGAAATCGACCGTTCTTCCCTGTCCGTCAGTCAGACGACCATCGTCAAGCACCTGCAGCAGAATGTTGAACACATCCGGGTGCGCTTTCTCCACTTCATCCAGCAGGATGACAGAGTAAGGACGACGACGTACTGCTTCCGTCAGATACCCACCTTCTTCATAACCGACATATCCCGGAGGTGCCCCAACCAAGCGAGACACCGAGTGTTTCTCCATAAACTCGGACATATCGATACGCACCATTGCGTCGTCACTGTCGAACATAAAGTTTGCCAGCGCTTTGCACAGTTCGGTTTTACCGACCCCGGTTGGACCAAGGAACAAGAATGAACCAATCGGACGATTCGGATCGGACAAGCCCGCGCGGCTACGACGGATGGCGTTAGAAACGGCTTCCACCGCTTCGTTCTGACCAATCACACGGCTGTGCAGCTCCTGTTCCATACGCAACAGTTTTTCCCGTTCGCCTTCCAGCATGCGAGCAACCGGGATCCCGGTCCAGCGCGCCAGCACCTCAGCAATTTCTGCATCCGTGACTTTATTACGCAGCAGACGCATGGTTTTGCCTTCAGACTGGGTGGCTGCTTCCAGCTGTTTTTCCAGTTCAGGAATTTTGCCGTACTGCAGTTCAGACATCCGCGCCAGGTCGCCAACGCGGCGCGCCTGTTCGATGGCGATTTTTGCCTGCTCCAGCTCAGCCTTGATAGTTTGCGTTCCCGAGAGGGAGGCTTTTTCAGCTTTCCACTCTTCCTCTAACTCAGAATACTGGCGCTCTTTGTCGTCCAGCTCTTCGTTGAGCATATCGAGACGTTTTTTACTTGCCTCATCAGACTCTTTCATTAATGCCTGCTGTTCCAGTTTGAGCTGGATAATACGGCGGTCGAGTCTGTCGAGTTCCTCCGGCTTGGAGTCAATCTGCATACGAATGCTGGATGCCGCTTCGTCAATAAGGTCGATAGCTTTATCCGGTAACTGACGATCGGCAATATAACGATGAGACAACGTAGCTGCCGCAACAATCGCCGGGTCAGTAATCTGCACATGATGGTGCAGCTCATAACGTTCTTTCAGGCCACGCAAGATTGCGATGGTGTCTTCCACTGAAGGTTCAGCCACAAACACTTTCTGGAAACGACGTTCCAGCGCCGCATCTTTTTCGATGTACTGGCGATATTCATCAAGCGTTGTGGCACCTACGCAGTGCAGTTCCCCGCGAGCCAGCGCTGGTTTCAGCATGTTCCCGGCGTCCATCGCGCCATCGGCTTTACCCGCCCCAACCATGGTATGCAATTCGTCGATAAACAGAATGACGTTGCCTTCCTGTTTCGAGAGATCGTTCAGCACACCTTTTAAGCGCTCTTCAAACTCACCGCGATATTTGGCCCCAGCCACCAGCGCGCCCATATCCAGCGCCAGTACACGACGGCCTTTTAAGCCCTCCGGCACTTCACCATTGATGATGCGTTGGGCCAGCCCTTCAACAATGGCTGTTTTACCGACACCGGGTTCACCGATTAACACTGGGTTATTTTTAGTACGACGTTGCAGCACCTGAATGGTACGGCGAATTTCTTCATCACGGCCGATAACTGGATCGAGTTTGCCCTGTTCAGCACGTTCAGTCAGATCGACGGTATATTTTTTCAAGGCCTGACGTTGGTCTTCAGCCCCCTGGTCATTCACGCTTTCACCTCCACGCATTTGTTCAATTGCCTGAGTGATATTGGCGGTCGTCGCCCCTGCTGATTTTAATAAATCGGTCAGCGTACCGCGTGACTCAAGCACCGCCAGAACGAACAGTTCTGACGAAATAAAGTTGTCCCCACGTTTTTGCGCCAGCTTGTCGCAAAGATTCAGTACACGCACCAGTTCCTGAGAAGGCTGCACATCACCGCCGGTACCTTCTACCTGCGGCAAGCGGCTCAACGCCTGGTCAATGGCTGTACGTAACTGGCCAGCATTAATGCCAGCAGACGTTAATAAAGGACGTACCGATCCCCCTTCCTGATTCAGCAAGGCGCTCATTAGATGAAGTGGTTCGATGAATTGATTGTCGTGCCCCAATGCGAGTGACTGGGCATCGGCAAGAGCAAGCTGGAATTTATTGGTAAGACGATCCAGACGCATAACTCCTCCCATAACAGGTCAAAATTGCTACTGGAGATTAAATGAGGTCATCCCTCAATTATTCAAGGTGAATGACCTGAATTATGTGAAAAGAAAATTACACGTACCGGATCGTCTTGATTCTTTAGGTTATATCAGCCAAATAAAACTTGCCATACGACCCGTGGTATTGTCGCGACGATAAGAGAAGAACGTCTCACTTTCACTAAAGGTGCAACGGTCGCCGCCGTGGATGTTCTCCACGCCGACATTTGCCAGCCGCTGACGGGCAAGCTGGTAGATATCCGCCAGATACTTGTCGCCGCGCGGTACAAATGCGAGGTCCGCTTGCGGATCTTTCGTCATGAATGCCTCGCGAACTTCTGCTCCCACTTCAAAGGCGTTTGGGCCTATCGCCGGTCCTAGCCAGGCAATAATGTTTTCAGGTTCGTCGGCAAAACACGCCACCGTCTCTTCCAGCACGCCAGCGCATAATCCTCGCCAACCCGCATGGGCCGCAGCCACTTCCGTCCCGGCGCGATTGCAAAACAGCACCGGCAGACAATCAGCGGTCATTACCGCACACACTGTGCCCGGCGTGTTGCTATACGACGCATCTGCGCGTTTGGAGGCGTAAGGCCCGCCTGTCAGTTTCAGGACATCCTTACCGTGGACCTGCTCCAGCCAGACCGGCTTTGACGGCAGATTGCCCGCAGCAAACAGTCGTTTGCGGTTCTCTTCAACATGCTCCGGGTTATCGCCGCAATGGGCGCCCAGATTCAGCGAATCGTAAGGCGGCATACTGACTCCGCCAATACGGGTAGAACTACACGCCGCGACACCTTGAGGTATCGGCCACTGCGGAACAATTAGCTTACTCATAGCCAGGCAATATCATCCTTATGTTCTTCGAAATCAGCGCGCATCACTTCAATCAATTGCACCATATCTTGTGGGATCGGCGCATGCCATTCCATTTCGATACCGGAAATCGGGTGATACAAACGCAGCATGGTCGCATGTAGCGCCTGGCGGTCGAACTTACGCAGTACGGAGATAAATTCGTCAGAAGCGCCTTTCGGTGGACGTGGACGACCGCCGTAGACCTGATCGCCCACCAGCGGATGAGTGATATGTGCCATGTGCACGCGGATCTGGTGCGTACGTCCGGTTTCCAGACGCAACCGCAGACGCGTGTGCACACGGAAGTGTTCCATAATGCGATAGTGCGTTACCGCCGGTTTCCCCATTGGGTGTACCGCCATGTGCGTACGCTTGGTCGGGTGACGGCTAATCGGTTCCTCAACGGTTCCGCCAGCAGTCATGTGACCAATTGCTACGGCTTCGTACTCACGGGTAATTTCGCGCAGCTGCAATGACTCAACCAGACGTGTTTGTGCCGGAACCGTTTTTGCCACCACCATTAATCCGGTCGTGTCTTTATCCAGACGGTGTACGATACCGGCACGAGGAACATCCGCGATTGGCGGGTAGTAATGCAGTAACGCATTCAATACCGTACCATCAGGATTCCCGGCGCCCGGATGCACTACAAGGTCACGGGGTTTGTTGATGACAAGAATATCATCATCTTCATAAACGATATCCAGTGGGATATCCTGAGGTTCAAAACGAACCTCTTCATCAATTTCTGCATTGATGGAGACACGCTCTCCACCCAACACTTTTTCTTTCGGTTTATCGCAAAGATTGCCATTTACCAGCACGCGCTGGTCGAGGATCCATTCTTTTATGCGCGATCGCGAATAATCAGGGAACAATTCGGCCAAAGCCTGATCTAAGCGTTGACCGAGCTGATTTTCGGAGACTGTTGCGGTGAGTTCTACTCGTTGTGCCATAAACTGCTTCTTCGTTTAACGTTGGGTTTTACGGCTTTGCCGTTTAATATAGTGTGCTATTGTAGCTGGTCTTAACCGGGAGCAGGAACAGAGAATCTCCCGTATTACATTTTGAGGAAAGTCAAAACGTCATGACGCGCATGAAATATCTGGTGGCAGCAGCCACGTTGAGCCTGTTTTTGGCGGGTTGCTCTGGTTCAAAGGAAGAGGTGCCCGATAATCCGCCAAATGAAATCTACGCGACTGCTCAGCAAAAGCTGCAGGACGGTAACTGGAAACAGGCAATAACGCAATTGGAAGCGTTGGATAACCGTTATCCATTTGGACCGTATTCTCAGCAGGTGCAATTAGATCTCATCTACGCCTACTACAAAAACGCCGATCTGCCACTTGCTCAGGCTGCTATCGATCGTTTTATCCGTCTTAACCCGACACACCCTAACATTGATTATGTCATGTATATGCGTGGCCTGACCAATATGGCGTTGGATGATAGCGCACTGCAAGGATTCTTTGGTGTTGATCGCAGCGATCGCGATCCGCAACACGCCCGAGCTGCGTTTAATGACTTTTCCAAACTGGTACGTGGCTATCCGAACAGCCAGTACACCACTGATGCCACCAAACGTCTGGTGTTCCTGAAAGATCGTCTGGCGAAGTATGAATATTCCGTTGCGGAATACTACACTGCCCGCGGTGCATGGGTTGCCGTGGTAAACCGTGTGGAAGGTATGCTACGCGACTACCCTGATACTCAGGCAACACGTGATGCTCTGCCGTTAATGGAAAAAGCTTATCGCCAGATGCAGATGAATGCGCAGGCAGAAAAAGTAGCGAAAATCATTGCCGCCAACAGCAGCAATACCTGATTTACCTCAGAATGCAAAACGGCAGCCCAAGGGCTGCCGTTTTTTTATCCGTTAACGCTACAACTGAAGCGGTTTAGCTCCGACGCATCCCATCAAATATGGCCTGCTTTCAGGTATTCCTCAAGTAAAAAATCGCCTGTTCCTGCGGTGCCTCACAAAAAGGTTTTCTTGACAAAAAGCGACAAAAAAATGTGATTTAGATCACGCATTTTGACATTGGGAACGGTATGCTGGAATCACCAAGACGGGAAAGACAAGAGGTAAAATTTATGACAATGAACATTACCAGTAAACAAATGGAAATTACTCCGGCAATTCGCCAGCATGTCGCAGACCGTCTCGCCAAACTAGAAAAATGGCAAACTCATCTGATTAATCCACATATCATTCTGTCTAAGGAGCCACAGGGTTTCATTGCTGATGCCACCATCAATACACCGAACGGACATCTGGTCGCCAGCGCAAAACACGAGGATATGTACACCGCAATTAACGATTTGATCAACAAGCTGGAACGGCAGCTCAATAAAGTGCAGCACAAAGGCGAAGCCCGTCGTGCAACAACTTCAGTCAAAGACGCCAACTTCGTCGAAGCAGAAGAAGAGTAGTCCTTTACATTGAGTGTATCGCCAACGCGCCTTCGGGCGCGTTTTTTGTTGACAGGGTGAAAACAGTACGGGTACTTTACTGACGTAGCCAAAGGAAAATTACATGAAACTTGTCCCGTTCTTCTTCGCATTCTTTTTTACCTTCCCCTGAATGGGAGGCGTTTCGTCGTGTGATAAAGAATGCGAAGACGAACAATAAGGCCTCCCACAACGGGGGGCCTTTTTTATTGATAACAAGAAAGGCAACACTATGACATCGGAAAACCCATTGCTGGCGCTGCGCGATAAGATCAGCACGCTGGATGAAAAATTACTGGCCCTGCTGGCTGAGCGACGTGGACTGGCCGTAGAAGTTGGTAAAGCTAAACTGCTTTCACATCGTCCGGTACGAGATATCGACCGTGAACGTGACCTGTTGGATCGCCTGATTCAGTTGGGCAAAGCACATCATCTCGATGCTCACTACATTACCCGCCTGTTCCAGCTCATAATCGAAGACTCCGTCCTGACTCAACAGGCTCTGCTCCAGCAGCACCTGAACAAAATTAACCCACACTCCGCGCGCGTGGCCTTCCTTGGGCCAAAAGGATCATATTCCCATCTGGCAGCACGTCAGTACGCCGCCCGCCATTTTGAACAATTTATTGAAAGCGGCTGCGCAAAATTTGCCGATATCTTTAATCAGGTCGAAACCGGACAGGCTGACTATGCTGTGGTTCCGATTGAAAACACCAGCTCCGGTGGGATTAACGACGTTTACGACCTGCTACAGCACACCAGCCTGTCTATTGTTGGCGAGATGACCATTACGATAGACCACTGTGTACTGGTGTCCGGCACGACGGATCTTGAGGCCATTGAAACGGTATACAGCCATCCACAGCCGTTCCAGCAGTGCAGCAAGTTCCTGAATCGCTACCCGCACTGGAAGATTGAGTACACTGAAAGCACCTCTGCGGCAATGGAAAAAGTTGCGCAGGCTAACTCGCCGCGCGTGGCGGCTCTGGGGAGCGAAGCCGGAGGCGTGCTGTATGGTTTGCAGGTTCTTGAGCACATTGAAGCTAACCAAACACAAAACATCACCCGCTTCGTGGTGCTGGCACGTAAAGCAATCAATGTATCCGACCAGGTTCCGGCAAAAACCACGTTGCTGATGGCAACAGGACAACAGGCCGGTGCTCTGGTAGAAGCATTGCTGGTGCTGCGTAACCATAATCTGATTATGACTAAACTGGAGTCACGCCCGATTCACGGCAATCCGTGGGAAGAGATGTTTTACCTTGATATTCAGGCCAACCTGGAATCCCCGCAGATGCAAAAAGCATTGAAGGAGCTGGGTGAGATTACACGTTCGATGAAAGTACTGGGATGCTATCCGAGTGAGAACGTGGTGCCGGTCGATCCGAGCTAACGTTTGACAGTGCCGGATGGCACTACGCTTATCCGGCCTACAATTCATGCGATTTTTGTAGGCCGGATAAGACGAAGCCGCCATCCGGCATCTTAATTAAGGACGGCTGTCATTCGCCTGGCGTAACAAAGTACGGCTTTCACTCTGGAAGCGTTTCGCATAATCGCCAAACCAATGCTCGACCTTACGGAAACTGTCGATAAACGCTTGCTTATCGCCCTGTTCCAGTAAACCAATCGCCTCACCAAAACGTTGGTAGTAGCGTTTGATCAGCGCAAGGTTGTTCTCAGACGACATAATAATATCGGCATAGAGCTGCGGATCCTGGGCAAACAGACGGCCAACCATCGCCAGTTCAAGACGGTAAATCGGCGAAGAGAGCGCCAGCAGCTGCTCCAGTTGAACATTCTCTTCCGCTAAATGCAGACCGTAAGCAAAGGTCGCAAAGTGACGCAATGCCTGAATAAACGCCATGTTCTGATCGTGTTCAACGGCGCTGATCCGATGTAGTCGTGCACCCCATACCTGAATCTGTTCCAGAAACCACTGATAGGCTTCCGGCTGACGTCCATCACACCAAACGACGACCTGCTTTGCCAGGCTGCCACTGTCCGGACCAAACATTGGGTGTAACCCCACCACCGGGCCATCATGTGCAGCCAGCATCGCCTGCAAAGGACCATTTTTCACTGAAGCCAGATCCACCAGGATGCAGTCAGACGGCAGACGCGGTAGTTTGGCGATCACCTGCTCGGTGATGTGGATCGGCACACTGACGATCACCATCCCAGCATCAGAGACGATCTCCGGCGCGCGATCCCAATCCTGCTGTTCCAGGATCCGCACCTGGTAACCTGACAGGGTGAGCATTTTTTCAAACAGACGCCCCATCTGACCGCCGCCACCGACGATCACTACCGGCCGCAGAGAAGGACAAAGCGTTTTAAACCCTTTGTCGTTCTCACTGGAATAAGACTCACGCATAACGCGGCGTAGCACATCTTCAATCAGATCCGGCGGCACGCCAAGGGCTTCCGCTTCTGCCCGGCGAGAGGCAAGCATAGAGGCTTCCCGTTCCGGCACGTAAATCGGCAACCCAAAACGGCTTTTTACTTCACCAACTTCGGCAACCAGCTCCAGGCGGCGTGCCAGTAAATCCAGCAGCGCCTTGTCGACTTCATCAATTTGATCGCGTAATGCGGTCAATTCAGCAACCATAACCAACCTCTTATGCTACACGCGCCGACAGCTGACCGTTTAAATCTTGACTAATTTCACGCAGCAGCGCATCCGTCATTTCCCAGCTAATGCAGGCATCGGTTACGGACACGCCGTATTTCATTTCGCTGCGCGGCTGTTCAGAAGACTGGTTGCCTTCGTGAATATTACTTTCAATCATCAAACCAATGATCGAGCGATTGCCATCTTTGATTTGTGCAATTACGGATTCAGCCACGGCAGGCTGACGGCGGTAATCTTTATTGGAATTACCATGACTGCAATCTACCATCAGAGAAGGTCGTAGTCCCGCCTGCTCCATCTCTTTTTCGCACTGGGCGACATCTGCCGGGCTGTAGTTCGGCGCTTTACCCCCGCGCAGGATCACGTGGCCGTCCGGATTCCCCTGAGTTTGCAACAGCGCAACCTGCCCGGCCTGATTAATACCAACAAAGCGGTGCGACTGCGCAGCCGCACGCATGGCGTTAATGGCGGTCGCCAGGCTACCGTCAGTACCATTCTTAAAGCCAACCGGCATCGAAAGACCGGAAGCCATTTCGCGGTGTGTCTGCGATTCCGTGGTACGGGCTCCGATTGCGGACCAGCTAAACAGATCGCCCAGGTATTGCGGGCTATTTGGATCCAGCGCTTCAGTTGCCAGCGGCAGTCCCATATTTACCAGTTCAAGCAGCAGCTGGCGCGCAATTTTCAGACCTGCTTCAACATCAAAAGAGCCATCCATATGAGGATCGTTAATTAACCCTTTCCAGCCAACGGTGGTACGGGGTTTTTCAAAATAGACGCGCATCACCAGGTAGAGGCTATCGCTGACCTCTGCGGCAAGGGCTTTAAATCGACGAGCATACTCAATAGCCATTTCAGGATCGTGAATGGAGCATGGGCCACATACGACCAGCAGGCGCGGATCGCGACCGGAGATAATATCTGAGATGGTTTTACGCGACTGGGCGATTTGCGCCTCTTGCTCCTGGCTCAGCGGAAATTCAGCTTTCAGCTGCTCCGGGGTCATCAGAACCTGTTCGTCGGTAATATGTACGTTGTTCAGCGCGTCTTTTTGCATGATGGTGATCCTGTTTAGCTCGTTTGCGATAGTTGATCCTCAGCGAGGAGGAAATAACGATACCACAACAGGTAAAGATTTCAATCCACAATCCGTAAATTTTAATTTACACAGCTTTATTTTAAGGCAAAAACAGCCCTTATAAATGTACACTTATATTTACATCGCGAATTTTAAGATCCGCTATGCTTAAAAAAACAAGGGAGCACAGGCAATGAAGCAACTCATCAGCACCTTATTTCTATTCCTTCTTAGCGGATGTCAGATAGATCCCTATACCCATGCCCCCACCTGGACTGGTACCGACTGGTATAACGCCGGGATACAAGATGCCATTTCGGGCTATGCCGTTAAAGATAATGAAACTCTTGCCGACAACTTCAATGATCCCGAAGTCGATCGTACGAAATATCTTAAGGGTTACGCCGAAGGGCAACGCAAAATCTGCCAGCAAGATTTTGTTTACGCCAGAGGTCTGACCGGGAAAACCTTTCCTGCAAGTTGTGATACGGTCGAAAATATTGACCAGTTACACGATGCCTGGAAAAAAGGAGCAAACGAAGGTGCTGCCTCAATAAGATTAAACTAAACAATGGTTTAAATATTACAGACAACTAGGATTTAACTTAAATCGCCATCTGCTTTACCCCTAGAATAATGACGGCTTAGGAAAATAATGTTATTTTGTCTTAAACAATCTTGAATGTATTTCGACGCTTTACGGCAAACGCTGGTAGGTAACTATTCATGAGCTATTCTTACCGACTCATACTTCTACTGGCACTGCTCCTGACCGGGTTACCGCTGTACGCCCAAAGCGTTACAGAAGAAGCAAAATCTGTACGTGCTATGGTTTCCGGCATCGTCAGTTATACACGCTGGCCAGCACTTTCCGGGCCACCCAAACTGTGTATTTTCTCTTCATCGCGTTTTTCCAGTGTTCTGGAAGATACCAGTACTGGGGCATTACCCTATCTTCCCGTCATCATTCGTACGGAACAAGAAATATTAGTTTCGCAATGTGACGGTTTTTATTTTGGAAAAGAATCACCTACTTATCAGGTGGAATTAAAGAATAAATATCCGACTAAGGCATTGCTATTAATTGCAGAACAAAATCCCGAATGCGTTATTGGCAGCGCCTTTTGCCTCATAATTAAAGATGAAGATGTGAGATTTTCCGTAAATATGGATTCCCTTTCACGCAGCGGCGTAAGGGTAAGTCCTGACGTATTGATGCTTGCACGGAATAATAAGCATGGATAAGGGCCATTTTCCTGTAACACGCCCAACGTTTAAACGGACATTACGGCGTATCAGCATAATCAGTGTCCTGGTGACGATGACGTTGATCTGGCTGCTGCTCAGCATTTCTTCCGTGCTGGCATTAAGACAGTATGCGCAAAAGAATCTGGATCTGACTGCCGCTACCATGACCCGCACGCTTGAAGCTGCATTAGTCTTTTCTGATAGTGTTGCAGCAACTGAAACACTGGCGGCACTGGGCCAGCAAGGGCAATTTTCCGTTGCGGAAGTTCGTAATAAACACCAGAAGGTGATCGCCACCTGGCGCTATAACGCGCAAGACACCACGGAGAAGATCAGCGGACTGATCAGCCACTGGCTGTTCCCACAACCGGTCACTCAGCCTATTTTGCATAATGGCAACGTCATCGGCGAAGTACGATTGACTGCACGCGATAGCGTTATCAGCCGTTTCATCTATTTGTCGCTGGCCGTTCTTACCGGGTGCATTTTGTTGGCATCAGGCATAGCATTAATGCTCACCCGCTATTTACACAATGGCGTCGTGGAAGCCCTGCAAAATATAACCGAGGTGGTACATGATGTACGTACCAACCGTAACTTTTCGCGACGCGTTTCCGAGGAACGCATTGAGGAGTTTCATCTTTTTGCCCAGGACTTTAATAGTCTGCTGGACGAGATGGAGGAGTGGCAACTTCGGCTGCAGGCAAAGAACGCTCAACTTTTGCGTACCGCGCTACATGATCCTCTGACGGGCCTGGCAAATCGCGCCGCTTTTCGTAGCAGTATTAACGCGCTGATGAATGACGATGCCGCCCACAGCAGCTCCGCTTTGTTATTCCTTGATGGTGATAATTTTAAATTTATCAATGATACCTGGGGCCACGCTGCGGGGGATCGGGTTCTGATTGAAGTCGCTAAAAGGCTGTCCGAATTTGGCGGTAATCGACATTCGCCATACAGACTTGGCGGCGACGAGTTCGCGATGGTGCTGTATAGCGTTCATTCTGAATATGAGGTTCAGCGGATCTGCGCGGCACTGTCACAAGAGTTTAACCGACCTTTTGACCTACATAATGGTCATCTGGCAAGCATGACACTCAGCATTGGATTTGCGCTGACGTGGGAACATGCCTCTGCCGAAAAATTACAAGAACTTGCCGATCAAAATATGTATCAGGCTAAACATTTGCGTTCTGAACGCATTATTAAAAAATAAGGAATTACACACATGCTAAAACGTTTATTATCCCCGTTTCTTCTGCTTTTACTGATTCTGGCAGGCTGTCAGGCACCTCAGGGGAAATTTACCCCAGAGCAAATTGCAGCCATGAAATCATACGGATTTACTGAAGCATCAGGAGACTGGTCTCTGGGCCTGTCTGATAACATCCTGTTTGATAAAAACGACTACAAGCTCCGCCCCGAAAGCGAAAAGCAGATCCAGGAGATGGCTTCTAAACTGGCTGCTACCGGGCTTAACCATGCGCGCCTGGACGGTCATACTGATAACTACGGTGAAGACAGCTATAACGAAGCTCTGTCGCTCAAACGCGCGAATGTGGTTGCCGATGCCTGGGCGCAGGGCGCTAATATTCCCCGCACCAACCTGACGACTCAGGGACTCGGGAAGAAATATCCCATTGCCAGCAACCAGACATCAAAAGGTCGTGCTGAAAATCGTCGCGTGGCGGTAGTGATCACGACGCCATAATTATCCCCCAACTGGCTGCGCGCCGCGCAGTCATTCCATTGCCATAAAGAACAACAGAGCAAACGTCGGGATAAAAAAAGGGCCAGCCTTTCGGCCAGCCCTTTTCTAACAGGATGTCGCTTGCGCGAATCTTAGTTAAGACGCTCTTTGATACGAGCAGACTTACCAGTGCGCTCACGCAGGTAGTACAGTTTAGCTTTACGAACAGCACCACGACGTTTAACAGCAATGCTGTCAACTACCGGAGAGTGAGTCTGGAAGACACGCTCAACGCCTTCGCCGTTGGAAATTTTACGAACAGTGAATGCAGAGTGCAGACCGCGGTTACGAATAGCGATAACCACGCCCTCGAATGCCTGCAGACGTTTTTTGGAACCTTCAACAACCCATACTTTCACTTCCACGGTATCACCCGGACGGAAGGAAGGTACGTCCTGCTTCATCTGTTCTTGTTCAAGTTGCTTAATAATGTTGCTCATAATTTAATCTCTTATCCTGGGTAAACTGATATTGGGGGCTTACGCCTGCCCATCATGTTTATGTTGCTGTTGTGCGTGTTCCTTTTTGAACTCCGCCAGCAACCTTGCTTGCTCTTCAGTCAGAGCCAGGTTTTCCAGAAGTTCAGGTCTTCTAAGCCAGGTCCGGCCCAGCGACTGTTTCAAACGCCAGCGACGTATCTCAGCGTGGTTTCCTGACAGTAACACTGCCGGTACTTCCATCTGCTCTAACACTTCAGGTCGGGTATAGTGCGGGCAATCCAGCAATCCATCAGCAAACGAATCTTCGATTGCTGAAGCTTCATGACCCAGAACTCCCGGAATAAATCGGGAAACGGAGTCGATCAGCGTCATTGCCGGTAACTCACCACCGCTGAGTACGTAATCGCCGATTGACCATTCTTCGTCAATTTCGGTTTGAATCACGCGCTCATCTATTCCTTCATAGCGACCACATACCAGAATCAGCTTTTGATTCGTGGCCAGTTCGCTAACGCCCGCTTGATCAAGCTTGCGTCCCTGAGGTGAAAGATAAATCACCTTTGCGCCTTCACCAGCCGCAGCTTTTGCTGCGTGAATGGCGTCCCGTAAAGGTTGCACCATCATTAACATCCCCGGTCCGCCGCCGTACGGACGATCGTCCACGGTACGGTGCCGGTCATGAGTAAAGTCACGAGGACTCCAACTCTGGATGTTCAGCAGGCCATTTTTTACTGCCCGGCCAGTTACCCCGTAATCGGTAATTGCGCGGAACATTTCTGGAAACAGGCTAACGATACCTATAAACACAAGCCAATCCCCATAACGCCGACTTTTACCGTTTATCCGGTGGTTTAAAAACCAGGATCCCAATCTACTTCGATAGTTCGAGTAGCGAGATCGACTTTCTTGATAACCTGCCCATCGAGGAACGGCACAAGACGTTCCTTGATACCAAACGCATCTTTCAGGTTTGCCTTGATGACGATGACGTCATTCGAACCGGTTTCCATCATATCGACGACTTTACCGAGATCGTAGCCTTCAGTGGTCACTACCTGGCAGCCCATAAGGTCTTTCCAGTAGTAGGAACCATCTTCCAGCGCTGGCAACTGCGAGGAATCCACGACAATTTCGCAATTAGTCAGTAGATTCGCCGAATCACGATCGTCAACGCCTTTCAGCTTGATGATCAGATCCTGATTGTGGTGCTTCCAGCTTTCCAGCTGTACTTGCTGCCACTGACCCGCCTTCTGGATAAACCAGGGCTGATAGTCAAAAATGCTTTCGGCGTCTTCAGTGGAAGAAAACACTCTGAGCCAACCACGGATACCGTAAGAAGACCCCATTTTCCCCAAAACGATGGGTTCTACAGGAGCCTGTGCGGCGAGTTGCTTGCTCATCATGACCACCGTGACAGATTAAGCTGCTTTGTTTGCTGCTTTGATCAGCGTAGCTACGCGATCAGAAATAGTCGCGCCCTGGCCAACCCAGTGAGCGATGCGATCCAGATCCAGGCGAGTGCCTTCTTCTTTTTCGCTAGCGATTGGGTTAAAGAAGCCAACGCGCTCGATGAAGCGACCGTTGCGTGCATTACGGCTGTCGGTAACAACAACCTGGTAGAACGGACGCTTTTTAGCGCCGTGACGAGCTAAACGAATAGTAACCATAACATCCTCTTGTGTGAATAAAACACCCAGGCCCCATCGAGGAACGGAGCCCGGGTGTCATATTAAAAGCCCGAAAATTTTACTGATTTCTGGGGAAAATGCAATCAGCAGTTGATAACTCTGCTATAAAAGGCCGTCGGCGGTGCCGTCAGTTCGGTGCCGGTGTGTGCGCAGCCACCGGAGCGTACACGCAGTACGTGAGGATGGCGAGCACACCCCAGTGCCGAAATGGCAAACAAGCCAGGCCGATTAGCGGCCAGGGAAGCCGGGCGGCATCATCCCCTTCATACCACGCATCATCTTCGCCATACCGCCCTTCTTCATTTTCTTCATCATGCGCTGCATGTCGTCGAACTGTTTCAGAAGGCGGTTTACGTCCTGTACCTGCATACCGCAACCGGCAGCGATACGGCGTTTACGGGAACCTTTGATAATTTCCGGCTTAGCGCGTTCTTTCATCGTCATCGAATTGATGATGGCTTCCATACGCACCAGAACTTTATCGTCCATCTGCGATTTCACATTGTCAGGGATCTGACCCATGCCCGGCAGCTTGCCCATCAGGCTTGCCATACCGCCCATGTTTTTCATCTGGTTGAGCTGTTCAAGGAAATCATTGAGATCGAAGCCATCGCCTTTTTTCAGCTTGCTGGCTAATTTTTCTGCCTGCGCGCGGTCAACCTTGCTTTCGATATCTTCGATCAGCGACAGCACGTCGCCCATGCCGAGAATACGCGAAGCAATCCTGTCCGGGTGGAACGGCTCCAGCGCTTCGGTTTTCTCGCCGACGCCGAGGAATTTAATTGGCTTACCGGTAATATGACGAATAGAAAGCGCCGCACCGCCACGGGCATCACCATCAACTTTTGTCAGTACTACGCCGGTTAACGGTAGCGCTTCGTTAAAGGCTTTTGCGGTATTCGCGGCATCCTGACCGGTCATGGCGTCGACCACAAACAGCGTTTCTACCGGTTTGATAGAAGCGTGGACCTGTTTGATTTCGTCCATCATCGCTTCGTCAACGTGCAGACGACCGGCGGTATCCACCAGCAGCACGTCATAGAATTTGAGTTTGGCTTCTTTCAGCGCGGCGTTAACGATATCGACCGGCTTCTGGCCAACATCCGACGGGAAGAAGTCCACGCCGACCTGCTCGGCCAGAGTTTCCAACTGTTTGATCGCCGCCGGGCGATAAACGTCCGCGGAGACCACCAGCACTTTTTTCTTGTGCTTCTCGCGCAGGAATTTACCCAGCTTACCGACGCTGGTCGTTTTACCCGCACCCTGCAGGCCCGCCATAAGCACCACGGCTGGCGGCTGTGCAGCCAGATTCAGGGTCTGGTTTTCTTCGCCCATTGCCGCAACCAGTTCGTTACGGACAATCTTGACGAATTCCTGACCCGGCGTCAGGCTTTTGTTAACTTCATGACCAACCGCTTTCTCTTTTACGCGATTGATAAACTCACGCACTACCGGCAGCGCTACGTCAGCCTCCAGCAGCGCCATGCGCACTTCGCGCAGCGTCTCTTTAACGTTGTCTTCAGTAAGGCGTCCACGGCCACTGATATTGCGCAGCGTGCGCGACAAACGATCGGTTAAATTATCAAACATTGTCTCTCGCCTGGGGTGGAAACGGTCGGTCGCGACAGCGACACATCAACAGAAATTTGTCGCAGTATAACATGAAGCCGCCTTTGTTGTTATGCAACGGTTGGAGCAGCGGTCACGTAACGCTATACTGCTTTTCTTTATCACTGGCCAACTGTCGACACCTATATGCCCGTTTTTGCTCTGCTCGCCCTTGTCGCCTACTCAGTCAGCCTCGCGCTGATTATTCCCGCTCTGCTGCAAAAAAACAGCGGCTGGCGGCGTATGGCTATTCTCTCTGCGGTTGTCGCGCTGGTAAGCCATGCTATCGCCCTGGAAGCGCGTATTCTGCCCGGCGGTGAAAGCGGACAAAACCTGAGTCTGTTGAACGTCGGCTCGCTGGTGAGCCTGATGATCTGTACGGTAATGACCATTGTCGCTTCCCGCAATCGAGGCTGGCTATTGCTGCCCATTGTCTACGCCTTTGCGCTGATAAACCTGGCCTTCGCCACGTTTATGCCTAACGAGTTCATCACCCATCTCGAAGCTACGCCGGGCATGATGATCCATATCGGGCTTTCGCTTTTCGCTTACGCCACGCTGATTATCGCCGCACTCTATGCGCTACAGCTTGCATGGATTGACTACCAACTGAAAAACAAAAAACTGGCTTTCAGCAATGAGATGCCGCCGTTGATGAGTATTGAGCGGAAAATGTTTCATATCACCCAAATTGGCGTGGTTCTGCTGACACTCACCCTGTGCACAGGCCTGTTTTACATGCATAACCTGTTCAGTACCGAGAACATTGATAAAGCCGTTCTCTCTATCGTGGCATGGTTTGTCTATATCGTTCTGTTGTGGGGGCATTACCATGAAGGTTGGCGCGGACGTCGCGTCGTATGGTTTAACGTCGCAGGCGCAGGCATTCTGACACTGGCCTATTTCGGCAGTCGTATCCTGCAGCAGTTCGTGAGTTAAATCTTTAAGGAATCCTACGTGGAACACATCTCCACCACCACGCTCATTGTCACGCTCCTCATCATGGTGGTCATTTCCGCCTATTTTTCCGGTTCTGAAACCGGAATGATGACCCTGAATCGCTATCGTCTACGTCATCGGGCCAAGCAGGGAAATCGACAGGCAAAACGCGTTGAAAAGTTACTTCGCAAGCCGGATCGCCTGATAAGCCTGGTGCTCATCGGCAATAATCTGGTGAATATTCTGGCCTCCGCGCTCGGTACTATTGTCGGTATGCGCCTGTATGGCGATGCGGGCGTCGCCATTGCCACTGGGGTACTGACGTTTGTGGTACTGGTTTTTGCCGAAGTACTGCCAAAGACGATTGCCGCACTATATCCGGAAAAAGTCGCCTATCCGAGCAGTGTCCTGCTGGCTCCCCTGCAGATTCTGATGATGCCGTTGGTATGGTTACTCAACACCATCACGCGGCTGCTGATGCGCATGATGGGCATCAAAACGGATATCGTAGTGAGCGGTTCGCTGAGTAAAGATGAACTGCGAACGCTGGTGAATGAATCGCGCTCGCAAATCTCACGCCGTAACCAGGATATGCTGCTGTCAGTGCTGGATCTGGAAAAAGTCAGCGTCGATGACATCATGATCCCGCGTAATGAAATTATCGGCATTGATATCAACGATGACTGGAAATCAATCGTGCGTCAGCTTTCGCACTCTCCGCACGGTCGTATTGTGCTGTATCGTGACTCGCTGGACGACGCTATCAGTATGCTACGCGTACGTGAAGCCTGGCGATTGATGGCCGAGAAAAAAGAGTTCACCAAAGAGACCATGTTACGCGCCGCCGACGAAATTTATTACGTTCCGGAAGGCACGCCACTCAGCACCCAGCTCATTAAATTTCAGCGTAATAAGAAGAAAGTGGGCCTGGTCGTCAATGAATATGGTGATATTCAGGGACTGGTTACGGTCGAGGATATCCTGGAAGAGATTGTTGGTGACTTCACGACCTCAATGTCACCGACGCTTGCCGAAGAAGTCACGCCGCAGAATGACGGTTCGGTTATCATTGACGGTAGCGCCAACGTTCGTGAAATCAATAAGGCGTTTAACTGGCACCTGCCGGAGGATGATGCACGTACCGTGAACGGTATTATTCTTGAAGCGCTGGAAGAGATCCCGGTTGCCGGAACACGTGTGCGTATTGGGCAGTACGATATCGATATTCTCGACGTGCAGGACAATATGATTAAACAGGTGCAGGTGTTGCCCGTCAAACCGCTGCGGGAAAGCGTATCGGACCAGTGAGAGTAATCCAGACCGGGTAGCGCATCAGCATTACCCGGTCTGAGGCTGATTAGCCTTTGGCTTTCGCCACAGAGACCATCGCCGCACGGATGGTACGTCCGTTCAGGGTATAGCCTTTCTGCATAACCATCAGCACATTACCGGCAGCAACGTCGTCAGACTCTACCATGGCAATCGCCTGATGCACGTTCGGGTCCATCGGCACGTCGATATCCGCAACCACTTGTACGCCAAACTTCGCCACAACATCCAGCATTGACTTACGGGTCAGCTCAATACCTTCAACCATCGCCGCCATCGCGTCATTATCTTTGTCCGCAACTTCCAGCGCACGGTCCAGGCTATCCAGCACCGGCAGCAGCTCGTTGACGAATTTTTCCAGTGCAAACTTATGCGCTTTTTCTACGTCCAGTTCGGTACGACGACGCAGGTTTTCCATTTCCGCTTTGATACGCAACACGCTGTCGCGCTCGCGAGTTTCGGCTTCAGCAAGCTGAGCTTCCAGATTCGCAATTTTTTCATCGCGCGGATCCACCTGCTCAGCAGAAGCGTCTGATTCAACCGCCTCAACTTCTTCGTGCTGATCCATGATAATTTCTTCCGGGGCTTGCCCCTCAGGCGTTTTCTGTTCTTTACTACTCATGAATTTCTCCGCGTTTTTTTCGCATTCATCTCGCTAACCTGGATTATTATGGGGATAAGATTCAGGGTTTCAAGGGAAGTACTCACATTGTCACTAATCTTCGTTACAAGGACCTCGAGAAAATGAACAAACATTTCAAGTGTATTGGCATTGTGGGGCATCCACGTCACCCCACTGCACTGACCACACATGAAATGCTCTACCGTTGGCTGTGCGCCAAAGGTTATGAGGTAATCGTTGAGCAACAAATCGCCCACGAGCTGCAGCTGAAAAATGTGAAAACCGGTACGCTCGCAGAGATTGGCCAGCAGGCAGACCTCGCCGTGGTTGTCGGTGGCGACGGCAATATGCTGGGCGCCGCACGCACCCTGGCACGTTATGACATCAAGGTTATTGGCATTAACCGCGGCAACCTCGGTTTCCTGACCGACCTTGACCCAGACAATGCACAACAACAGTTAGCTGACGTGCTGGAAGGCCACTACATCAGCGAAAAGCGCTTTTTACTCGAAGCCCAGGTGTGCCAACTGGACTGCCAGAAGCGTATTAGCACTGCGATCAATGAAGTCGTGTTGCACCCCGGAAAAGTGGCGCACATGATTGAATTTGAAGTCTATATCGATGAAATTTTTGCCTTCTCCCAGCGTTCAGACGGCTTGATTATTTCCACACCGACCGGCTCTACCGCCTACTCACTCTCTGCCGGAGGCCCGATACTGACGCCTTCGCTGGATGCCATTACGCTAGTCCCGATGTTCCCACATACGCTTTCCGCACGACCGCTGGTGATCAACAGTAGCAGCACCATTCGCCTGCGCTTCTCTCATCGCCGTAACGATCTGGAAATCAGCTGTGACAGCCAGATCGCCCTGCCTATACAGGAAGGTGAAGACGTATTAATTCGCCGCTGTGATTATCATCTGAACCTGATACACCCAAAAGATTACAGCTATTTCAACACATTAAGCACTAAGCTAGGCTGGTCAAAAAAATTATTCTAATTTAAAGCCAACCTCTTTACTGTATAAAAAACCAGTTTATACTGTATGTAATTACAGTTATGGTTTTTCATACAGGAAAACAGCTATGTTGGCACAACTGACCATCAGCAATTTTGCTATCGTTCGTGAACTTGAGATCGATTTCCAGAACGGAATGACCGTTATTACCGGTGAAACCGGTGCGGGTAAGTCCATTGCCATTGATGCTCTCGGTTTGTGCCTGGGCGGACGCGCAGACGCCGACATGGTACGTGCAGGCGCCACGCGAGCTGACCTCTGCGCCCGCTTCGCCTTAAAAGACACCCCCGCGGCCCTGCGCTGGCTGGAAGAAAACCAGCTTGAGGAAGGCCGTGAGTGTTTGCTACGTCGCGTTATCAGCAGCGACGGACGTTCACGTGGCTTCATTAACGGCACTGCCGTACCGCTGTCACAGCTGCGCGAGTTGGGCCAGTTGCTTATTCAAATCCACGGTCAGCATGCGCATCAGCTCCTGACAAAATCAGAACACCAAAAATCCCTGCTTGATGGCTACGCCAATGAAGCGTCCCTGACTCAGGAAATGGCTGTGCGCTACCAACTGTGGCACCAAAGCTGCCGTGACCTGGCACATCATCAACAACAGAGTCAGGAACGCGCAGCCCGGGCAGAGCTATTGCAATACCAGTTAAAAGAACTGAACGAATTCAACCCGCAGCCAGGTGAATTTGAGCAAATTGATGAAGAGTACAAGCGTCTGGCTAACAGCGGGCAATTGCTCACCACCAGCCAACAGGCACTGGCTATCATGGCAGACGGCGAAGACGTTAATCTGCAAAGCCAGCTGTACACGGCAAAACAGTTGGTTAGTGAATTGGCAGGAATGGACGGTAAGCTCTCCGGTATTCTGGACATGCTGGAAGAGGCCACTATCCAGCTCAGCGAAGCCAGCGACGAGCTGCGCCACTATTGCGATCGTCTGGATTTAGACCCTAACCGTTTGTTCGAACTTGAGCAGCGTATTTCCAAACAAATCTCATTGGCGCGAAAGCATCATGTTGCCCCTGAAGCGCTGCCACAGTTCTATCAGTCATTGCTGGATGAACAACAGCAGTTAGACGATCAGGCCGACTCTCTCGAAACCTTAACCCTGGCGGTGAACAATCACCACCAGCAGGCACTGGAAACGGCAAAAATGCTGCACCAACAGCGCCAGCATTATGCTCAGGAACTGGGACAACTTATTACAGAGAGCATGCATACTCTCTCAATGCCGCACGGTGTCTTTTGCATTGATGTGAAATTTGAGGAACATCATTTGAGCTCAGACGGTGCCGATCGCGTAGAGTTTAAAGTGACCACTAACCCAGGCCAGCCGTTGCAGCCGATTGCGAAAGTCGCTTCCGGTGGGGAACTGTCGCGCATTGCGCTGGCTATTCAGGTTATTACCGCACGTAAAATGGAAACACCGGCGCTGATTTTCGATGAAGTGGATGTCGGCATCAGCGGCCCGACTGCTGCGGTGGTGGGAAAAATGCTGCGTCAGTTGGGCGAGTCAACCCAGGTAATGTGTGTTACTCACCTGCCGCAGGTTGCTGGCTGTGGCCATCAACATTTCTATGTCAGCAAAGAAACAGATGGCGCGATGACCGAAACACACATGCAGCCGTTGGATAAACGCGCTCGCCTGCAGGAATTAGCCCGCCTGCTTGGCGGTAGCGAAGTGACGCGCAATACCCTCGCAAATGCAAAAGAACTGCTGGCGGCATAAACTTTTTTACCTTGTTAAGGTCTGAGTTCAACATAAAATCGCCGACCGACCCGACAGCAAAAGGTTTTAAAGTGGTGAAAGGTCTATTATCATCGGCATATTACATATGAGCCGCGTACTGCTCGGGCCCGAAAAGGAATCAAATCACTATGCGCTGTAAAACGCTGACTGCTGCTGCAGCAGTACTACTGATGTTGACTGCAGGCTGTTCCACTCTGGAGCGAGTGGTTTACCGCCCTGACATCAACCAGGGAAATTATCTGACACCTACCGATGTCGCCAAAGTGCGCACGGGTATGACGCAACAGCAGGTTGCTTATGCTCTGGGTACACCAATGATGTCAGATCCTTTTGGCACTAACACCTGGTTTTATGTGTTCCGTCAGCAACCTGGTCATGAAGGCGTAACCCAGCAAACACTGACGCTGACTTTTAACAGCAGCGGCGTTTTGACGAACATTGATAACAAACCTGCGTTGACCGACAACAAGTAGGATTAACAGATCAAAAAAAGGTGCTCAATGAGCACCTTTTTTATTGTCTGCTATTTTTTTGCGGATTTCTCTGCTCGCTGTCTGCGCAGCTCTTTCGGATCAGCAATCAGTGGCCGGTATATTTCCACCCGATCGCCGTCATGCAGAACATCAGCAAGCTTTACCGGACGGCTGTATATCCCGACTTTATTTTTGCTGAGATCGATATCGGTACGTAATTCCAGCAGCCCGGAAGCGCGGATAGCCTCTTCCACCGTAGCACCCTGTTGCAGCGTTACACGCTGTAGATACTGTTTCTCGGGCAGCGCATACGCCACTTCAACGACAATTTTAGCCGACGCTGACACTGTAAACCTCTTTCGCGCGAACCGTGAAGGCCTGCACCATGTTTGAAGCCAGTTCTTTAAAGATACGACCAAACGCCAGCTCGATTAACTTATTGGTAAACTCAAAATCGAGATGAAATTCAATACGACATGCTTCATGACTCAGTGGCGTAAACTTCCATCCGCCAATGAGTTTCTTGAACGGGCCGTCGACCAGATGCATCAGGATGCTCTGGTTACTGGTCAATTGATTGCGCGTGGTGAACGTTTTGCTAATCCCTGCTTTCGAGACATCCACAGCCGCGGTCATCTGTCCCGGAGTTGACTCCAGCACACGGCTACCGGTGCAACCCGGTAAAAACTGGGGATAGGATTTAACATCATTCACTAGCTGATACATCTGTTCCGCACTGTAAGGTACTAAAGCGGTCCGGCTAATCTGAGGCATAACAATTTCCATCAATATCAATCACACAAATAATACCATTTATCCCCCGCTAAAAAAAACGCTATAGCCTAACTCGTGCTAAGATAGCGCCTTGCGCCCCGCTGGATGAAATGGGGTGTTTTTCGATTCCAGATTACCTATACTGAGCGGCATTATGACGAAGAAAAAAGCACACAAACCTGGCTCAGCCACAATCGCGCTTAACAAGCGCGCACGACACGAATACTTTATTGAAGAAGAGTTCGAAGCAGGACTCGCTCTGCAAGGTTGGGAAGTCAAATCTCTGCGCGCAGGTAAAGCTAACATCGGCGATAGCTATGTCATCCTTAAAGACGGCGAAGCGTTCCTGTTTGGCGCCAACTTCACGCCAATGGCTGTTGCCTCAACGCATGTGGTATGTGATCCCACCCGTACCCGTAAGCTGTTGTTAAACCAGCGTGAACTCGACTCCCTGTATGGTCGTATGAATCGTGACGGTTATACCGTCGTTGCGCTTTCACTGTACTGGAAAAATGCCTGGTGCAAAGTGAAAATTGGCGTCGCAAAAGGTAAGAAACAGCACGACAAGCGCTCCGATGTGAAAGAACGCGAATGGCAGTTAGATAAAGCGCGCATTATGAAAAATGCTGGTCGCTAAACGCTACTCCTCTGTGACCAGTCTCTCACCCTGAGACTGGTTCTTATTTTTTAGTTATTGAAACCCACCCAATACATTCATCAAATTTATGGTTTATTTGTGCTGAATCGTTCAGGTATGAAATAAACTCCCATGGCATTACCGTAGCGACCCATAGTCTAATAAAATAAAACTTCAAGACCATATTGCCTATATTTAGATTTATTTTATAACACTATTATTACTGTTGTTTATTATATCCACCTCATTTCAATTTAAATAAAAAACATTAAAATACAATAAGTTAACAAAAAACAAATCATTAAATACGCACCGGAAAGTATCCTTTTCAATTAGCCAAATATATTTTTAATATGGATAAGTTGCAGAATACTTTCTTTCTGACTATATCATCTAATACGAAAGAACTATTCAGTCGGCAGGTCCCGAACGTATTTACTAAGTAAACGAACATCTGCATGACCTAATCAATGTAATTACATGTGTAAATTCATCTTTATGATGAACGGGGCCCCTGTCTGCTCATTTTCCCAGCGCGCTGTTGCGGATTAATACTCCCGACATGCCATCAGGAGTGAACATATGCGTCTACTCGCCGTTGTATCAAAATTAACTGGCGTTTCCACAAATGTTGAATCCTCTGAAGTTACGCTCAGTTCGCCTTCTATCGTGAAACTGTCGGTGTCGCGTGAGGAGGTAAGTCAACTAACACGCGTTAATCAGGATCTGGTTGTCACACTCCGCTCGGGTGAAACCATCACCATTAAAAACTTCTACGTCGGAAAAGGTGATGCGCAAAACCAGCTTGTTCTGGAAGACAGCAATGGCGCGCTGTGGTGGGTTCAGGATACTGATGGAGCGTTCCACTTCCAGCATTTAGACGATCTCACTCCGCTAATGACTGCCGAGGGAAGCCATGAAGGCGGCGCCGTCTGGCCGTGGGTTCTTGGCGGGATCGCGGTTGCTGGCGGAATTGGCCTTGCCGCAGGTGGCGGCGGTGGAGGTGGCGGCGGTGGGAGCGATAACAACGCCGGAAGCGGTAATGGCAACGGTAACGGTAACGGTAACGGTAACGGTAACGGCGATGGTGGTGGAAACGGTAATGGCGATGGCGATGGTGGCGATCCGCCAACGACAACACCTAACGCACCAGATGTGCCGGTTATTACCAGTGTAATCGATGACCAGGAGCTGATTACTGGTCCTGTTAATCAGCAGGAATCCACCAACGATAATACGCCCACTCTCCAGGGTAACGGCCCCGCAAATGCTACATTGCATATTTTTGATAACGGTGTAGAAATCGGCCAGGTCGCTATCGATGCCAACGGCAACTGGTCGTTTACGCCATCCTCTCCACTCGCAGACGGTACCCACAAGTTTACCGTCAGTGCATCAGACGGTACAGGCAGCAGCGGCATGTCAGACAGTTGGGAGATTATTGTCGATACGCTTGCCCCCGACGCCCCTGTGGTCACAGAAGTAACTGACGATTCCGGTTCCATTAAAGGCTTGATCGGTATTAACGGCGTAACCGACGATGCCACGCCAACGCTCACAGGCACTGGCGAAGCCGGTTCTTACATCAGCATTTCTGATAACGGCATTCTGATTGGCATGGTTCCGGTGGATGACAATGGCAACTGGACGTTTACACCGGACACAGCGCTTAGCGACGGTGTTCACAATCTGACGCTGACGCAAACTGACGATGCGGGTAACGTGAGCGCGGAAACGAGCGTACCTACATTCACCGTCGATACTACCCCGCCTGAAGGCGCGGTCATTTCCTCCGTTAATCCGGAAGGCACTGAGGTAACCGGTAGTGCTGAGGCTGGAAGCCTGGTGATGATCATCGGTAGCAATAATCAGGTTCTGGGTTCAATAACGGTCGGCCAAACCGGCAATTTCGTCATCGCGATTTCACCTTCACAGACGCACGGTGAAGCGCTAATCGCGAAGATTCAGGACCAGGCCGGTAACATCGGGCCAGATACCCCATTCAATGCGACGAACTCGGGCTATCCTGGCGTACCGGTTATCGTCAGCGTGATGGATGACTTCTCCCCATCAACCGGGCCATTGAGCAACAATCAGGCCACCAACGATAATACCCCCACGCTCTCTGGCACTGCCGATGCCAACAGCACAGTGACTATTTACGACAACGGCACAATTATCGTCAGCGTACTGGCTGACGGTAACGGTAACTGGACATGGACTTCCAGCTCCCCGTTATCAGATGAGTTACACGCCTTCACCGCCACCGCGACAAACCAGTCAGGTACAGGAGGCATGTCACCAGCGTTCAATATCAACATCGACACCCAACCACCGTCGCCACCTGATGATCTCAACGTATCTGCGGATGGGACTGTCGTCACCGGAACGACCGAGCCAGGCAATACCGTAGTTATCACCAGCAGTAGCGGAACTCAGATCGGCAGCGGAGTCGCCGGGCCGGATGGCTCATTTACCATCACCATTAACCCACCACAGACCAATGGCGAAACCATTGAAGCCATCGCAACCGATCCGGCAGGAAACCCAAGCCTGCCAGAAACTGCGCTTGCACCAGACATTACCGCGCCACAGCCCCCAACAAACCTGCTAGTTAATGGCACTGGAGACCAGGTCACCGGCAAGGCCGAACCCAACAGTACGGTCAATATTCTGGATCCGGATGGCAATATCATTGGAACAGCAACTGCCGATACAAATGGGGATTTCACCGCAACGTTGGTTCCGCCACAAACCAACGGCGAGACCCTTACGGCAAATGCGACCGACACCGCAGGCAACAAGGGCGACGACGCCTCTGTCAACGCACCGGACACCACCGCACCTGATGCGCCGACAGGCGTCACAGTTGCAGGAAATGGTGGAGCGGTTAGCGGTCACGCCGAAGCCGGAAGTACCATCACCGTCAAAGACAGCAACGGGGCTCCTATTGGCGTGGGTCAGGCTGACAGCGGCGGCAATTTCACCGTCCAGATCACCCCGTCGAAAATCAACAATGAAACAGTAAACGTCACCGCAACGGACAGCACTGGTAACGAAAGCCTGCCAACTTCGGCTGTTGCCCCGGATCTCACCGCGCCAAACCAACCCGTTATCATTGCCGTTACTGATGACGTCGCCGATATCACAGGCCCCATCAATAACAATGGGTTAACCAACGACGATAAACCGAAAATTGAGGGCAAAGCTGAGGCCGGTTCTCAGGTCAAAATTTACGATAACGGAACTCTGCTTACGACCATTACCGCTGATATCAACGGTAACTGGAACTATACGCCCACCTCAGCATTGGGCCAGGGGGCACATGTATTTACAGTGACGGCAACCGATGCCGCTAATAACACCAGCGCCGCCGCCAGTTGGAAAATCATTGTCGACAGCATTGCCCCCAGCGTACCAGTTATTACGCTTATCTACGATGACGTTGGCAGCATCACCGGCAACGTCGCGAACAACGGATTCACCAACGACAAAACGCCAACAATCTCAGGAACCGGTGAACCCGGTTCGCTGGTGACGCTGTATGATAATGGTCTGCAAATGGCAGTCTTTTTTATCGACAGAACAGGCACCTGGAGCCATAACGTTACAACCGATGAGGCCCTCGCCGAAGGCACTCACCGTTTTACGGTGACCGCAACGGATGCCGCCGGGAACGTCGTCACTTCCCCCAATCCTGTCATCGTGACCGTTGATACCCAGGCACCCGCAGCGCCCGTTATTGTGAGCGCCACGGACGACGTCGGGAATGCACCAACCGATCTGCCCACCGGTAGCCGTTCAAACGATACCCTGCCGCTGCTGAAGGGAACCGGGACCGTCGACTCCACCATCACTATCTATGATGGCGCCACGCCAATAGGCACCACCACGGTCCTGGCCGGGGGCACCTGGAGTTTCCAGGTCACTCAACCGCTGAGTGAAGGTCCACATGCGCTGTCGGCTATCGCAACCGACGCGGCGGGTAACGCCAGCAGCGCCGGGAACTTCACGCTGACCATCGATACCACCCCACCCGCCGCCCCAGTCATCTCATCGGCGGAAGGCCTGGTTGGCAGCAGCACACAAACGCTGATTAACGGTGGCAGCACGAAAAGCGCCGACCCCACACTGTCGGGAACCGGTGAACCGGGTGCGACTATTACTATTTATGATAATAGCGCCCCGATTGGCAGCGCCCTCGTACAGCCAAATGGGACCTGGACATTTATCCCAGACACTCCGCTTCTGGATGGCCCGCACAAATTCACCGCCACGGCGACTGACGTAGCAGGCAACGTGGGGATCCCATCCGCTGGCTTTACGCTGACGGTGGATAATCTACCACCAGTGAAACCCGAACCACCAACCATCACTGACGACGCCAATCCGATAACGGGGATCGTCACTAACGGTATCACCAACGATACCACGCCAACCTTTAGCGGCACGGGAAGCGCCGGCGATCTGATTACCATTTATCTTAGCGGTACTCCGCCATTGCAAGGTACGGCAACGGTTGGCGCAGACGGCACCTGGAGCTTTACGCCACCCGTCCCTGTCGCCCCAGGCAGTTACCAGATAACCGTCACCGCAACCGATCCGGCTGGCAACGTTAGCCAGCCATCAGTGGCGACTAACCTGGAAATCGACACCACGCCATCAGCGCCGCCAGCCATTACTGCGGTGAGTGATGATGTCGGCGACTTCAAAGGTGATCTCGCCTCCAACGCGGTAACCGACGACACAACCCCGACTATTCGCGGAACCGGCACAGACGGCGATACCATCACCCTGTACAACGGCAGTACGGTGATCGGCACCACCACGGTCGTTGGCGGCGTCTGGAGTATTACTCCCGGAACGGCGCTGGCAAACGGCAGCTACACGCTGACCGCCACCGCCACCGATCCGGCAGGTAATACCAGCGGTAGCTCAAACAGCGTCTCGTTTACGGTTAACACCACAACGCTGACCCAGCCGCAGGTAACGGATATTCAGGATAACGTCGGGATCATTACCGGCTCACTGACCAACAACAGCGTGACGGACGATACCACCCCGACGATAAGCGGGACCGGCACGCCAGGCAGTACCGTGCTCATTTATGAGGTTGGCAATCCTGTTGCAATTGCCACGGCCACCGTTGCCGCGAACGGCACCTGGAGTGTGGATGTTCCTCTGACACCAAATGCCACCCATACGCTAACGTTCGGTGCCAAAGATGCCGCGGGTAACGTGCTGGCGGCAGGCAATCCGGTGATATTGAAGATTGATACGCTGCCTCCCGGCGACCCAATTGTTACTAGCGTTAACCCTGATGGCACACAGGTTAGTGGTACGGCCGAAGAAGGCAGCACCGTCATTATTCGCAGCGGAACAACGGTTCTCGGTCAGGGGATCGCAGACAGTTCAGGAAATTACGTCATCACGATTTCACCAGCGCAAACGGCTGGTCAGGCACTGAATGCCATCGCCCAGGATCCCGCGGGTAACCAGAGCAATCCCACCCCGTTTACCGCTGCCACCTCCAGCGTTCCACATCCGCCAACTCTTGAGATCGTGGATGACGTAGCCCCCGGCATGGGCGAAATCGGCAGCGGTAAAACCACTAACGATACCTTACCGTTGTTGCAAGGAACCGCCACGGCTGGGGCTACAGTGACTATCTATCAAAATGGCGCGTCTATCGCCACGGTCACCGCCGATGCGGTTTCCGGTGCCTGGAGTTATCAGTTGCTCACCCCGCTAACTAACGGCACAACCTATAACTTCGCAGTGTCACAAACCGTCAACTCAATACCCAGCGGGCAGTCACCCAATTATGCCATTACCATCGACACCACCGCGCCGCTGGCACCGCTCATCACCAGCATTATCGATGACGTTTCGCCCGGCAGTGGGCCGCTGGATAAAGGACAAATTACCAATGACTCACGCCCGACCTTAAACGGAACCGGCGAAGCGGGAGCAACCATCACCCTCTACGATAACGGTATCGCTTATGCCACAACCACGGTAAACAGCAACGGATTCTGGAGCTTTACCCCGACAGACGCGCTGGGAGAAGGCAATCACCTCTTTACCGCTCGCGCAACCGATGCTGCTGGCAACCAAGGCGATGCCTCCGCTGATTTTCTGATCATTGTTGATACTTTAATTCCGAATGCCCCCTCCATTGTCACAGTCACAGACAACGTTGGCACCATTCAAAACCTGACATCCGGACAGTCAACCAACGATAACACCCCGACGCTTGCTGGCGTCACTGAAGCGGACTCTGTGGTCACTATTCGCGATAATGGCGCGGTGATCGGCACGACGATCAGCGACGGAAGTGGCAACTGGAGCTTTACGCCAGCTCCTGCGCTCAGTGAAGGCAGCCACTCGCTGACTGCAACCGTCACGGATGGCGCAGGTAACATCAGCCCTGCGACACCACCGTTCACACTGGTCGTCGATACGCTACCGCCCGCTGCCCCGGTCATCACCTCAGTCATTGACGATCAGCCAGGCAATACATCGCTGGCAAACGGGCAACTGACCAACGACGCGCAGCCTACGCTGAACGGCACAGGGGAAGTGGGTGCCATCATCACCATTAAAGATAAAGGTGTCGACATCGGTACTGCGCAAGTAGATGGCTCAGGCAACTGGACCTTTACACCGGGAAGCGCACTGGGCCAGGGTCAGCATGTCTTTACTGCAGTGGCTACTGACCAGGCCGGTAACACCGGGGGAGCCTCTTCATCCTTTACCCTCGAACTGGATTCTATTGCTCCCGTAGCGCCGGTCATCAGTACGGTGCAAGACAACACGGCTCCCACCACCGGGCCGATCGGTAACGGTCAGACGACGAACGAAACCCGCCCGGCACTGAGCGGCAGCGGTGAAGTTGGCGCAACCATCACCGTTCTGAGTGACGGCTTGCCGATTGGCACCACCACCGTCGGCGCTGGCGGCACCTGGAGTTTTACCCCAACGGATGCGCTGGGTAACGGTACGCATACGCTGACCGTCACCGCCACCGACAGCGCGGGCAATACCAGCCCTGCCTCCAACGGCTTTACGCTCACGGTTGATACCGTATCGCCGAACGCACCGCTCATCACTCAGGTCACCGATGATGTCGGCCCGCTGACCGGAAATCTGAACAACGGCCAGGCGACAAACGATGCGCGCCCTACCCTCAGCGGCACGGCAGAGGCCAATTCAACGGTTAAAATTTACGACAACGGCACGCTGATCGATACCGTTTCGGCAGACGGGGGCGGTGCATGGATTTTCACGCCGGGAACAGCGCTGAGCAACGGCAATCACACGCTGACGGTGACAGCAACCGACGCAGCCGGAAACGTTAGCTCAACGTCCGCTGGATTTAACATCGTTGTTGATACTGTTGCCCCGCTTGCGCCAACGATTATCCAGGCTTTTGATGACGTGGCGCCGGGAACCGGAACGCTGTCGAACGGCGCTTACACCAATGATACTCGCCCCGTACTGAACGGCTCGGCGGAAGCCGGTGCCCGGGTAGCCATCTACGATAATGGCACGCTGCTGGCGACGGTGACAGCAGCAATAGATGGCACCTGGGAATATCTGCCTGCCACACTGGGCAACGGCCAGCATGTCTTTACCGCCATTGCCACGGATGCCGCCGGGAACGTCAGCCCCACCTCAAGCGAATTTATTATCAACGTTGACACGATCGCGCCGTCAGCGCCACTCCTGACCTCGGTGGTGGATGACGTCGCAGGCGGTGTGTTCAACGCGGGACTTAGCAACGGGCAACTGACTAACGATGCCCGACCAACGCTCAACGGTACCGCCGAAGCAGGCAGCACCGTCAGCATTTATGACGGCAGCACCCTGTTGGGTACCACGCTGGTGCAAAGCAATAACAGTTGGTCGTTTACCCCAACCACGCCGCTGGCAAATGGATCGCACACCTTTACCGTCACCGCCACCGATGCGGCGGGCAACACCAGCGGCGCAACGGCAGGCTTTAGCGTAGTGGTCGACACCACGGCACCAACGCAGCCTTCAATTAGCAGTATTGTTGATGATGTCGGACCAAACACCGGGGTGATTGGCAATAATCAGCCAACCAACGACGCACGCCCAACGTTAAACGGCACCACGGAAGCCAACGCTCGGGTCGATATTTATGATAACGGCACCTTTGTAACCAGCGTAACGGCGGACGGCAGCGGCAGCTGGAATTACACGCCACCTACGGCGTTGGGTCAGGGGACGCATTCCTTCACCATCACAGCAACAGACACCGCAGGTAATACCAGCGGGCTATCGTCTGCCTCCGCAATTGTGGTCGATACCGTCGCACCGGGTATTCCAACCGGTCTGGCGGTCAACGCCAACGGCACCACGCTGACCGGCGCTGCCGAAGCGAACAGTACGGTGATCATCACCTCCAGCAGCGGAACCGTACTTGGTACCGCAACAGCCAACGCCTCCGGTAATTTCACCTTCACGCTGAGCCCACCGCAAATCAGTGGGCAAACGCTGCTGGTCAGCGCACAGGATGCCGCAGGCAACATCGGCACAGCGGGTAACGTGCTGGCACCGTTTACTGGCGTACCGCCTGCGCCAGTTATTGCCAGCGTGCTCGATGACGTTGGCACTATCATGGGACCCGTCGCTCCCGGTAAAACTACCAATGATACCCTGCCAACGCTTAGCGGAACGGCGCAGGCTAACGCCATCATCAATCTGTACAACAACAGCGTACTCATGGGCAGTACGACCGCAGATAGTAACGGGCTCTGGAACTTTACCCCATCCGGCGCGCTCAGCGAAGGTAACCACGCGTTTACCGCCACGGCAACAAACGCCAACGGCGTAAGCGGGGTGTCCGACTCGTTCAGCGTGATTGTGGATACCACGCCACCGACCGCGCCAACGATACTGATCAGCGCCGATGGCGGTACCATCAGCGGCGTCGCCGAAGCGGGAAGCACGGTTACCATCTCTCTGCCCGGCGGCACCAGCGTGACGGCAATCGCCAACAGCAGCGGTGTATACAGCGTCAACCTGCCGGTTCGCCAGATTGAGGGGCAGTCGCTGTCCGCCACGGCGACCGATGCGGCGGGAAATACCTCATTGCCAACAAGCGCTATCGCGCCGGTATTGCCGCTGCTGGCTGAAGACAATGTCACCAGTCTGCCTCTACAAGCCGATGTCACCGTCAGCACCGAGCATCAAAGCGATTATGGTTTCCTGTTGGTCAATGCGCTGGGAAATGTCGCCAACGTGCTGGGGAACGATACAGCAAGCGTCAATTTCAGCATCGCTTCTGGCGGCAGCGGATCCATTACAATCAATGCCGCAGCGACCGGCGTGGTGCTGTCGCTGTTAAACACGCTTGAAGTCGTCATCCAGCGCTTTGACACCGGGCTGAATGCCTGGGTAACGGTGGTGGATACCGGGAAACCAGACTTTGCCAGCCTGCTCACCCTGGGCGCCTCGGGCGTAACGCTCAATTACAGCGGACTGACTGGCGGGGATTACCGCGTGGTCAGCTACAACACCAACCTACTGGCGACAGGGGCATACACCAGCCTTGATGTCTCGGTGGTAAAAGCCAGCGCAGGGACCATCACCGGTGGTACTACCGAGTCTGGCAATATCATCACCGATACCGATCCCGCCAATGGGCAGGATAACGCCCCTTCCGGCACGCTGGTCACCACCATCACTGACGGTAACGGCAACGTGGTGAACATCCCGGCGGGCGGCATTGATGTGCAGGGTAAATACGGCACCCTGCATATCAATCAGAATGGTAGCTACACCTATACTCTGACCAATACGTCAATCTCAGTGTATGGACGTTCCGAAAGCTTTACCTACACGCTAACGCATGGCAGCGATCACTCCTCGGCAAAACTGGTGGTCACGCTGGGTCAGGCCCCAACCACCAGCACGGTAACTGCGGCAGACGATGTGGCTGCGCTGACTTACGGGACGCAGGTCATCGCAGTCGACAACCATCCATCACAACAAACCGGCTTCACGCTCGCCAGCGTTGGTTTGGGACAATTGTTGGATGTTAGCCTGGTCAACGGTTTGACCAACCCGATTAAATTCAACGTTGATGACGGCGCGACGCGAACGATCACGGTTCAGGCCAACGTACTTGGCGTAACGCTGGGCGGCTTTGATCTCTATGTCTACCGCTTCAACGAGTCTATTCAGCAGTATGAGCAGTACCGGGTACAGCCGAACTGGGTCACCGCCCTGCTGGGCGGCAGCTCACCGGCGTATACCATTACACTGCCGGGCGGTGACTATCTGTTCCTGCTTAACGCTTCCGGCGGCCTGACGCTGTTAACCAGCTATACCCTGAATATTCAGGCCGATCACACCTACGCCGTCGACAGCCTGAGTGCAGCAACCAATGGAAATCTGCTGGCCAACGACTCGGCTCCGGCTAATACCGTTATCACCGAAGTTAACGGTGTCACCGTTAACACAACAGGCACTACCACCATTAACGGACAGTACGGCACACTGACTATTGATGCGAAAGGGAACTATACCTACACGCTGAGAAGCGGACTGGGCGCAGACGGTATCAATACGCCGGATAGCTTCGTGTATAAGGTCAAAGCACCAAACGGCGATACCGGTAGCGCGTCGCTGAACATTACGGCAACCCCACAGGCGCTGGATGCCGTAAACGACATCAGCAGCCAGATGGCGGTCACCACCCAGGCCGATACATCCAGGTCGTTTACCGACAACAGCGTTGGCAACGCCAGCTGGAGCGCCCAACTCCTTTCACCCACCTCACAAAATGGTACTGGCGTCATTGAAGTCGCGACGGGAACGGCGGTGCAAAACGCCATACTGCATTTTAACGTCGCTTCAGGTCTGACGCTGGGCGGACTGACCGTCACCTGGGCGCTGTATGACAGCAACAACGTCAAGATTGCCGGTAACTCATTCAATGGCGGATTGCTGATTGGCGGCAATATTGATATTGCCCTCAGCGGGGTAGTACTGCACCCCGGCAACTATCGCCTCGACTATACCGGCAGCGTCGGGGCTCTGGGGCTGGGGAATATCACCATCACCCCCAGCGTGAAAGGCACGATAATCGACCTGCAAAACTTCGAGACTTCCACAGCGAATAGCGTCACCGGCAATATTTATGACGGAGACCATATTGCCAGCGTGCATACCTTGCTAACGGTGAATGGCACGGGCGGCAGCGCCGCCACGCTGGATCCGCTGAGCAGCACGACCAGCGCCATCATTAACGGGTTGTACGGCAAACTGACCATTGGCATTGATGGTCAATACACCTATGCCCTCAACAGCGATGTCTCGCTCTCCACCATCGTCACCAAAGAGACATTTACCTACACCCTTAACGACCTGAATGGCCATACCGATACCGCTACGCTGACCATCAATATGAATCCGCAAGTGGTGAGTACCGTCGATGCCAATCGCCTGACTGGCAGCGCCTACGGCGATACGCTGATTTATCACCTGCTCAATGCCAACGACGCTACCGGCGGTAACGGAACAGCGGACACCTGGACCAACTTCTCGCTGGCCCAGGGTGACAAAATCGATATCGGTGACCTGCTGGTGGGCTGGAACGGGCAGAACGCGACGCTCGGTAACTACCTCACCGTTACCACCAGCGGTAACAACACGGTTATTGCCATCGACCGTGACGGTACGGGCAACACTTATCACTCAACCAATCTCATCACGCTGGAGAACGTACACACCACGCTCGACGAGCTGGTGCAACAAAATCACATTGTGCCCTGAAGTGAACATATAGCGTTAAAGCGCCATAACTACAGCCCCGGATGCGATGACATCCGGGGCAATAACAGTCGTCGCTGCCGTATTTTGTAAGGGATAATCTATGAGAAATGTCGCGCCTGTTGCCCTACTGCTGGCATTAACGCTCTGTACCCTGCGGGTGAATGCCGAAGATGAACCGCAAATTATTACGCCGGAAGGACTGGCCACTAGCCAGATGCTTCCCTCGCTGGACGGCGCGGTTGCCGATCTGCCGCTAAGTGCCGCCGCTCCCGGTAGCCTGACGCTCAACGACGCGGTGAGTCGTGCCGTGAGCTGGCATCCTTCTATTCGTGAATCCATCGGCAAACTGCTCTCGCAAAACGAGCAAATCGACGTGGCGAAGTCAAAATATTACCCGCAGGTTTCTGCCGGAATGAACAACGGTTACAGCAATACCTACACCGACCACGGCTTTAGCCCGGCGCTGGTGATTTCGGTATCGCAAATGCTGTACGACTTCGGCAAAGTGGCAAGCCAGGTCCGCGCCGAGACCGCCGGAGCCGCGCAACAGCAGGCGAATGTGTTACTCAGTATTGATACCATCGCCCACGCCACCGCCAACGCAATAGTCCAGGCGCAGACGTGGCAGCAAATGGTGGACGCCGCCGAAGAGCAGCTCACCGCCTTAAACGGCATTGGTCGACTGACCCGTCAACGCAATGATGAAGGGGCAACCTCGCTGTCAGACGTGGTGCAAACCGATGCGCGTATCGAGTCTGCACGTTCTCAGTTGGCGCAGTATCAGGCCAATCTCGACAGCAGCAAGGCAACGCTGATGAGCTTCCTCGGCTGGAACTCGCTTAACGGCATCAGCAATGAATTCCCGGTCAAACTGGACAGCAGTTGTGATGTGGTCAAACCGGACGATAAACTGGTTCCCGCGGTCCTGGCGGCCTGGGCGCAGGCGAATGTAGCGCAGGCAAATCTCGACTACGCCAACGCGCAGATGACGCCCACCATCTCTCTGGAACCGTCGGTTCAGCACTATCTCAACGACAAATACCCCAGCCATGAGGTACTCGACAAAACCCAGTATTCTGCATGGGTAAAAGTTGAAATGCCGCTGTATCAGGGGGGCGGACTCACCGCCAGACGCAACGCCGCCAGCCATGCGGTAGAATCTGCACAATACTCCATCCAGCGCACCCGACTCGAAGTACGGCAGAAATTACTGGAGTCCCGCAGCCAGGCGATGAGCCTCGCCACCGCCCTGCAGATTCTGCGTCGCCAACAGCGGCTGAGCGAACAAACGCGCGAGCTTTATCAACAGCAATATCTGGACCTTGGCTCGCGCCCACTGCTCGACGTGCTTAACGCCGAGCAAGAGGTGTATCAGGCCCGTTTTGCTGAACTCCAGACTCAAAACCAGCTGCGCCAGCTCCAGTTGAACTGTCTCTATAACACCGGCTCGCTTCGCCAGGCGTTCGCCTTAAATAATCGCAGCATTCAATCGGTGGAGATCAAGCTATGAGCGACCTCGATTCACATGCGGATGATGTAATTGGCGAACACGCCCTGAGCCAGTGGGCGCAGGCGATGACGCATATTGCCAATCACTATCGCGTGGCCTGTTCTCCTGGCGCAATCCAGGCCAACGCCCCATGGTTTGCGGGAAAAAGCCGGGCCACGGCCCTGTCGCAACTGGCGCGTCAGGCGGGACTGTCATTTCATGCGCTGAATACCGCCGCGCAGGCGTTCGGTCAATGGCGCCTGCCGATGGTGGCGGAACTGCGCGACGGCCAACTGATGGTAATAGAACATTTCAACGGCGAAGGTACGTTAGATGTTTTCATCATCGCCGAAGAAGGCCAGCGTAACAGGTTAACGATAGCAGAACTTCTGCCGGAGATCGTGAGCATTACCTCGCTGCGCCCACTGTCGGCGCTGAAGGACAGTCGGGTAGACCGCTATATTTCTCGCTTCAAGCCCGACTGGATGCGCGAACTGGTGTTAAAGGACATCCGCCCTTACCTGCCGGTCATGATTGCCGCCTTTCTGATTAACGTCCTGTCGCTCGCCGGGATTATCTTTTCCATGCAGGTCTATGACCGGGTGATCCCCGCCCAGTCTTATCCAACGCTGTATGTTCTCTCTACCGGTGTTCTGGTGGCGGTGCTGTTTGGCTTTTTGCTGCGCGAAGCGCGTACCCACATAATGGATCTGCTCGGCAAACGCGCCGATATGCGCATTTCCGATCGCGTGTTTAGCCACGCATTGCGGCTGCGCAACAGCGCCGTCCCCCGCTCGACGGGGAGCTTTATTTCTCAACTGCGCGAGCTGGAACAAGTTCGCGAGATGATCACCTCCTCAACCATGTCGACCATTGTCGATCTGCCGTTTTTCTTTCTGTTTATCGTGGTGCTGGCCTGTATTGCCCCACCATTGGCGTGGATAGCCCCCGTCGCGGCCCTGTTGATGATACTGCCTGGCTTGCTGTTACAGAAGAAGCTGGCGGTGCTCGCCAACCAGGCTGCCCATGAATCCACCCTGCGCAACGCGGTGCTGGTCGAAAGCGTCCAGGGGCTGGAAGACATCAAGCTGATGCAGGCGGAAAACCGCTTTTTACAGCAGTGGAACAGCTATATCCGTATTACCGGAGAGTCAGGGCTACGCACGCGTAAGCTGACTCAAGGGCTGATTGGCTGGGGCATGTCGGTACAAAGCCTGGTCTACGCCGCCATCATTATGTTTGGCGCGCCGATGGTCATTGAAGGCACGATGACCACCGGCGCCGTGGTGGCGGCTTCAATGCTCGGTTCCAGAATGATTGCCCCGATGGCTAATCTGTGCGGCGTGCTGGCCCGCTGGCAACAGGTTAAGGCGGCGAAGATGGGATTAGACAGCATCATGCAGCTTCCCACCGAAACGCAGTACGACGAAGACCGGGTGCATCAGGAGATTTTTCACGGCCATTATCTTTTTGAAAACGCACACTTTCGCTACCACAGCGACGATCAGCGCGTTCCACTGCGGATCACGCGTCTGGAGGTCATGCCCGGCGAACGGGTGGCGATCCTCGGGCGTAACGGTGCCGGAAAATCAACGCTGCTACAGGCCATGGCGGGTGGTGTGGAGATTATCCAGGGCGATGTCCGGCTCGATAACCTGAGTCTGGCGCAAATTGATATGGCCGATTTACGCCGCAATATCGGTTTTCTCAGCCAGAATGCGCGACTGTTTTTCGGCACCCTACGCGAGAACCTGACCCTCGGCGCACCGCACGCCAGCGACGCGCAGATCTTCGAAGCGCTGGAGGTCAGCGGCGCGGCTGCTTTCGTTAAACAGCTCGCCAAAGGGCTGGCGCATCCCATTATGGAAGGCGGCAACGGTTTGTCCGGTGGACAACGGCAGTCGATCCTGCTGGCTAGAATGCTGCTGCGATCGCCCAATATCGTGCTGCTCGATGAACCCAGCGCCTCGCTGGATGAACATACCGAGCGGGAATTTATTCAGCGCCTCAACCAGTGGTTGGGTAACCGCACATTGATTGTCGCCACCCATCGCGTACCGGTTCTGGAACTGGTCGAGCGCGTGGTGGTGTTGAAAGAAGGTCAACTGGTCATGGATGCCCCGAAAGCGCAGGCGTTGAATGCGAGCCGGGCACCTGCCCCAACTCACGGTCGGGAGTGGAAAAATGAAAACCAATCCGCATGATGCCGCCATGGACGACCTCGATATCCGCCGCGAGCACCGTTTTTCCGGGGCCAGCCGCATTATTCTGCTCAGCACGCTGCTGTTTGCCGTCCTGGGTATCTGGGCATATTTCGGCAAGCTGGATGAAGTCTCAACCGGCAGCGGGAAAGTGATCCCCAGCTCGCGTGAACAAGTCTTGCAATCACTGGATGGCGGTATTCTCGCCGAACTGACGGTCCGTGAGGGAGATAAAGTCCAGGCTAATCAAATTGTTGCTCGCCTCGACCCCACCCGTTCAGAGTCCAACGTTGGGGAGAGCGCCGCCCGTTATCGCGCCTCACTGGCCTCCAGCGCAAGGCTCAATGCCGAAGTTAACGATCTGCCGCTGGTCTTTCCCGATTCACTGCGCGCCTGGCCGGATCTCATCGCCTCCGAAACTCGCCTGTATAAAAGCCGCCGCGCACAGCTTGCGGATTCAATGGCGGAACTGCAGGATGCGCTGGTCTCGGTAAATAAAGAATTGGCCATTACTCAGCGACTGGAGAAAAGCGGTGCCGCCAGCCACGTAGAAGTGCTGCGCCTGCAACGCCAAAAAAGCGATCTGGGATTAAAAATCACCGACCTGCGCTCGCAATATTTCGTGCAGGCGCGGGAAGCGCTGTCAAAAGCCAACGCCGAAGTGGATATGCTGGCGGCTATTTTAAAAGGACGCGAGGATTCCGTCACCCGCCTGACCGTACGCGCGCCGATGCGTGGTATTGTGAAAAATATCCAGGTCACCACCATTGGCGGCGTTATTCCGCCCAACGGCGAGATGATGGAGATTGTGCCGCTGGACGATCATCTGCTGATCGAAACCCGCCTGTCGCCGCGTGATATCGCGTTCATCCATCCTGGCCAGCGGGCGCTGGTGAAGATAACCGCCTATGACTACGCCATTTACGGCGGTCTGGAAGGCGTAGTCGAAACCATCTCACCGGACACCATTCAGGATAAAGTGAAACCGGAAATCTTCTATTACCGCGTGTTTATCCGCACCCATCAGGACTTCTTACAGAACAAACTGGGACGCCATTTCTCCATCGTACCGGGCATGATTGCCACAGTGGATATAAAAACAGGTGAAAAAACCATCGTCGACTATTTAATCAAACCGTTTAATCGCGCAAAAGAAGCGCTGCGTGAGCGCTAAATCCTTGAGGATTAGGGGTTGCGGGGGCTGGTCACGCGTGTCACAAGTCTGTTATACTTGTCCTAACACATTGGGGCTGATTCTGGATTCGACGGGATTCGCGAAACCCAAGGTGCATGCCGAGGGGCGGTTGGCCTCGTAAAAAGCCGCAAAAAAATAGTCGCAAACGACGAAAACTACGCTTTAGCAGCTTAATAACCTGCTCTGAGCCCTCTCTCCCTAGCTTCCGCTCTTAAGACGGGGATCAAAGAGAGGTCAAACCCAAAAGAGATCGCGTGGATGCCCTGCCTGGGGTTGAAGCGTTAAATCTAATCAGGCTAGTCTGGTAGTGGCGTGTCTGTCCGCAGGTGCCAGGCGAATGTAAAGACTGACTAAGCATGTAGTACCGAGGATGTAGGAATTTCGGACGCGGGTTCAACTCCCGCCAGCTCCACCAAATATTGATGTACCGAAGTTCAGTAAAGTCTACTAAGCCCGCACAGCACAAGCTCTGCGGGCTTTTTTACGTCCATTGTCGTCTAGTGAGAATTGCTGAGAACCACGAGTTATGGCACCCTAAATGGGACCCAAGACAAAGGGTCCAAAAATCGAGGGTCCCAAAATGGCAAAGATCGCGAAGAAACTCACCGACACTGAAATCAAAAACACCAAGCCAGCAGACAAAGAAATCAACTTGTTTGACGGTGATGGCTTGATTCTACGAATCTCTCCCCTCTCAACAGGTGGGAAAAAGAATTGGTATTTCAGGTATTCAGTACCAGTGAGCAAGAAAAGAACCAAGATGAGCCTTGGGACCTACCCTCACCTTACCCTGGCAAGAGCAAGAGCCTTACGTGATGAATACCTCTCCTTGCTTGCCAATGGCACGGACCCTCAAGTCCATAACAACGATAAAGCTAATGCATTAAAGAATGCCACAGAACACACATTACAAGCCGTGGCGAGAAAATGGTTGGATGAGAAGGTAAAGACCTCTGGCATCTCACAAGACCATGCAGAAGACATCTGGCGGAGCCTTGAACGAAATATTTTCCCCGGTCTGGGTAATGTGCCAATCAATGAGATCCGTCCCAAGCTCTTAAAACAGCATCTTGATCCAATTGAACAACGGGGAGTACTGGAAACCTTGCGGCGGCTAATTTCCAGGTTGAATGAAATCTTCCGTTGGGCGGCTACAGAAGAGCTGATTGAATTTAACCCCGCAGATAATCTAGGCCAACGTTTCAGTAAGCCTAAAAAACAGAATATGCCTGCCTTACCCCCCTCTGAACTCCCTCGTTTTCTGGCAGCACTGAACAATGCTTCTGTCCGTTTAGAAACAAGACTACTGATTGAATGGCAACTTCTCACATGGGTTCGCCCTGGTGAAGCTGTCCGCGCAAGATGGTCTGATATAGATATGGATAACAGCATGTGGAACATCCCAGCTGAATTTATGAAGATGAAAAAACCTCATAAGGTCCCATTAAGCAAACAATCTCTTCGGATACTCAAGTCTATGGAATCAATCAGTGGGCACCGCGAGTGGGTATTTCCCAGCATAAAGGCTCCCTTAAATCATATGCATGAACAAACAGCCAATGCAGCAATTATCCGTATGGGCTTGGGAGGTGAACTTGTTGCCCACGGGATGCGATCTATTGCAAGAACGGCAGCGGAAGAGTCAGGTAAGTTCAGGACAGATGCCCTTGAAGCGGCCCTTGCCCACTCAAAAAAAGACGAAATTATCGCTGCATATAATCGTGCGGAATATATTACCGAACGAGTAGCTCTCATGCAGTGGTGGGGAGATTATGTCCTGGCGCAACAGCTTAAAATTTTTGCTGCTTAAAGGGACGAAAGGCTACTAATCAGTAGCCTTTCCAGTATCCCCATACATGGGGCAAATAACAAACTGTACATAGTACAGGATACATATCAGCAAAAACACTTGATGACATACATTATTAATAAATCATTTTTAAATAATGTCAACGTCTGTGATGTGATTTATTTCTATAATTAATGTTAGATCTGGCAATGCCATTATACTTTTAAAAAAAATAAAATCCATACTATCCCCCCCCGTTACTTATAATCAAATGAAAATATAACTTATCCTAATCCTGTCAAATAAAATTTATTTTTCACTTACAAATAATCAGCCTTTAAAAAAAATAACTAATACAAATTCAATACACAATAATAATTTCACACCTATACATTTACCATTCACTGTTATAGCCCATTATAATCTTGAGCTAAAGAAATGTATTACCGGGTTTCACTTGCACAATCGAAGATGTATATTAGAAGCACTACCTGCGCTGCAAGAGAAGCCTTTAAAATCAATACAAGCGAAGCATTTAAACAACCTTTTCATATAACTTCCTTTAAGCTACCGAAGCGATGCATTCGGAGCTTCTCCTGAACTGCAAGAGAAGCTTTAAAATCAATGCAAGCGAAGCTGTATATATTTACATAAGAATATCCGTTACTACGTTTTTTATTATTATAACTAAAGCAAGGGCTAACTCTGCGAAGCCGCTGCGCTTGCTTCTTCGAGTTCCCCTTGCTTTTCTTCCCTTCGGTTAGAAAAGAAAGAAAACCTCTGCCAACCTTGCATATCAATAATTATACTCAGGAAAATATCATACATACTTCTCTTAAGCATTTCTTCCAAAAATAAACCTCTCACTTTACAAACAACTTGACACATCATTTTAGCTTGACATCCTATTCGTTTAGAATATTAACACCCGATGAATTTTAATGACCAAGTAAAAACTTTCACCATGACAAAAAATTTAATAACTAAACGTGATGTAAGTACATTAAGACAGTTTTTTGATTACAAAGTTTTGTATCTTTTGCTTTATCTTCCTGTAAATATGCAAGAAGAGGATAGAGTGAAGGGTACAGAAAATTCTCACAGTTATGTAGTATGGAACTCACTTGGTGTTAGTCCGAGTAATAGAAATTCACCCAGACAAACATTAACAACTATACAGCAATTATGCCTATGACCGTGACTTCATTGAGGGCCAACGACTGACATCAACAACCCTGTTACAAAGCACTTACTCCATGAGTCATTGCACTTGCTGAGCTAAACAAACACACTAAAACCAGACAATAATTAATCGCTGTATAAGCTCGTAACAAGCGGAACTTTAAGGCAAAATAGGGCCATCGTCCCCCTTCACAAGGTTACGCTAATGGCCAGAAAACCTAAAGAAATCAAAACAGACCCGTTAGAGGTCATCCTGTGGAAAGCAGCTGACAAGCTACGTAAGAACATTGATGCAGCCGAGTACAAGCATGTCGTGCTGGGCCTGATTTTCCTTAAGTATATTTCTGATTCTTTTGAATCTCATTATGAGTTGCTGAAGGCTGGTGAAGGCGAGTTCACAGGCGCTGACCCGGAAGATAAAGACGAGTACACTGCTTACAACATTTTCTTTGTCCCTGAGCTTGCACGCTGGAACTATCTAATATCTAAGGCCAAGCTACCCGAAATCGGTAAGCTGGTTGATGATGCTATGGAGCTTATCGAAGCGGGTAACCCACAGCTAAAAGGTGTGTTGCCGAAAGTCTACGCTCGCCAGAACCTCGACGCCACTGTACTGGGTGAACTGATAGATCTGATTGGCAACATTGCACTGGGAGATGCCAAAGCGCGTTCTGCTGATGTATTAGGCCACGTATTCGAATACTTCCTTGGTGAATTTGCACTGGCAGAAGGCAAACAGGGCGGTCAGTTCTATACGCCAAAATCCATCGTAAGCCTGCTGGTTACCATGCTGGAACCCTATAAAGGCCGAGTCTTTGACCCTTGCTGCGGTTCCGGTGGTATGTTCGTTCAGTCAGAAAAATTTGTTGAAGCGCATCAGGGAAATATTGACGATATTTCGATTTACGGTCAGGAATCCAACCAGACCACCTGGCGTCTGGCAAAAATGAACCTGGCAATTCGTGGCATTAACTCCGAACACGTTCGCTGGAATAATGAAGGTTCATTCCTTAACGATGCTCATAAAGATTTAAAATCTGATTTTATCATTGCTAACCCACCGTTTAACGTTTCCGACTGGTCCGGTGAGCAGCTTCGTGGTGATGCCCGCTGGCAATATGGCATTCCACCTGCTGGCAACGCTAACTTTGCATGGATGCAACATTTTTTGTATCACTTGTCTCCTAAAGGGCAAGCGGGTGTTGTTCTGGCAAAAGGGGCATTAACTTCTAAAAGCTCTGGTGAAGGTGATATTCGTGCTGCACTGGTAAAAGATGCCAATGTGATTGACTGTATCGTCAACTTACCGGCAAAGCTGTTCCTGAATACTCAGATCCCTGCTGCATTATGGTTTATGCGCCGTGACCGTCATAACAGCAACCAGTATCGTGATCGCAGTAAAGAAATTCTGTTTATCGATGCCCGTAATCTTGGTCATTTGATTAATCGTCGTACCAAAGTGCTTTCTGACGACGATATTAAAACCATCGCAGACACCTACCATAACTGGCGTAACAAAGGTGGCGACTATGAAGATGTGGCGGGTTTCTGTGCGTCCGTAGACATTGATGAAGTGGCTAAACTCGATTATGTGCTGACTCCTGGCCGTTATGTTGGCCTTGCTGACGAAGAAGACGATTTTGACTTTAAAGAACGCTTTACGGCTCTTAAAGCCGAGTTTGAAGCACAACTGGAAGAAGAAACACGCTTGAATAAGGCTATCGCTGATAATCTTGCGAAGGTAATATTATGAGTGAGTGGGAATTTTTACAAATTAAAGATCTGGTAAGTGATGGTAGCCTTGAAAAACCACTAGATGGTAATCATGGCGGCATACACCCAAAGGGTGCAGACTTCGTATCGTCTGGAATTCCTTTCGTTATGGCTTCAGATATAAACAATAGCCAAATCGATTTGGTTGGATGTAAGTTTATATCCAAACAACAAGCATTGTCTCTACGTAAAGGATTCGCAAAAACAGGGGATGTTCTATTAACACATAAAGCAACATTAGGCCGGACAGCTATCGTTCCGCCATTAAAAACCGACTTTATAATGTTAACACCACAAGTTACTTATTATAGAGTAAAAGACAAGAACAGAATAAATAATCATTATTTAAAATATTATTTTGACACCCCTGATTTCCAACAAACTCTTGCTAATCATGGAGATGCTGGTTCGACAAGAGCTTACATAGGTATAACTGCTCAACATGATCTACCAGTTATTCTTCCTCCAATAAATGAGCAAAAAGCCATCGCGTCTGTGCTGTCCTCTCTTGATGACAAAATAGACCTGCTTCATCGCCAAAATAAAACGCTGGAATCTATGGCTGAAACACTGTTTAGGCAATGGTTTGATGTGGATAGCAATGATGAATGGCAAGAAAAAAATGTCCTAGATATATTCACATTAGTTGGAGGTGGAACGCCAAAAACTTCAGTTGCTGAATATTGGACCGATGAGATACCTTGGATTTCCGGAGGAGATATTTCAGCAGCTCATCAAGGCTATCTGTATAGCACAGAAAAGTCTATAAGCTTAGCGGGACTTCAAAACAGTTCAGCTAAATTGCTGCCTAAAAACTCAACCGTTATAAGTGCTCGTGGTACAGTGGGAAAGTACGCTCTTTTAGCAAGAGATATGGCTTTTAGTCAATCCAATTATGGCATTGTTTCAAAAATTGGAAGCTATCCTTTCTTCATATATCTTCTGGTTGGATTTATTGTCGATGATTTGCTGACAGCGGCTTATGGCAGCGTATTTGACACTATTACGACAAGAACTTTCGAGTCTGTAAACTTGAAGTTTCCTTCTTTAAATTCAATTGAGAAATTTAATGAAGAAATATCTCCGATATTTAGTAAGAAAGAGACGAACACTCAGCAAATTAAAACACTAGAAAATCTCCGCGATACCTTACTTCCCAAACTGATGAGCGGTGAAGTACGGGTTCAGTATGCAGAAGAAGCAATCGCATCAGTAGCATAAAATAATTATGCGGGTGTACAGCCCGCTCTCTGGTTAAGCGGCAATAAGGACAGTACGCATGGCAAAGATGACCGAATCCGATATTGAAGTAATGGCAATTGAGCACCTGCAAGGGCTGGGCTATGAGTATGTTTACGGCCCGGACATTGAACCCAGTGGAATCAATCCGTTACGTAGCTATCAGCAGGTTATCCTTGAAGATAAAGTGCGTACAGCATTGCAACGAATTAATCCGCACCTTGGTGAGCAGAAGTGTGAGGAAGCCCTGAAACAGGTGATGCAGATCAGCACACCTGACCTAATGACAAACAATCTGGCCTTTCATCGCCTGTTGACCGAAGGAATCAATATCGAAGTCAGCAAGGATGGTAATACACAAGGAGAGCTGGCCTGCCTGATCGACTTTAACGATCCCACGAATAATGAATTTCTGGTCATTAATCAGCTCACCATCAAAGAAGGCAACCATACCCGCCGACCGGACCTTATTTTATTCATCAACGGTCTACCATTAGTCGTTATCGAACTTAAAAATGCCGCTGACGAAAATGCTACGGTAACAGGTGCCTATAATCAGATTAAAACCTATCAGAACCAAATCCCCGGTCTGTTTAACTACAATGCTTTTAATGTGATATCTGACGGGCTGGAAGCCAAAGCGGGGACGGTTTCTGCCGATTTCAGTCGTTATATGACGTGGAAAACTGCTAACGGTAAAACGCAAGCCACCAGTACCCAACCACAGCTTGAAGTTTTATTACAGGGGTTGCTTAATCCTGTAACGCTGCTGGATATGATCCGCCACTTTATCGTGTTTGAGGCCAGCAAACATGAAGACAGCAAAGGGATTATCAGTATCCGTACTGTTAAAAAAATGGCAGCTTATCACCAGTACTACGCGGTTAATGCAGCAGTACTTTCCACTATTCGTGCCTCAGGTGTAAATGCAGATTCCCCCTCTGCCGAAGTAGCACTGCGCCAGCAGGGACGTAACAGTAAAGTTCTTGTTAATGCGCAAAAAACCGGAGATCGTAAAGCGGGGGTCGTGTGGCATACCCAGGGTTCCGGTAAATCGCTTTCGATGGTGTTTTATACCGGGAAGATTGTACTGGCGCTGAATAATCCAACAGTGGTAGTGATCACTGACCGTAACGATTTGGATGATCAGCTATTCGGTACGTTTTCTTCTGCCACTCAGCTACTTCGTCAGACACCAAAACAGGCCAACAACCGGGAAGAACTCAAAGAATATTTGCGTGTCGCCTCTGGCGGTGTGGTGTTTACTACTATTCAAAAATTCCAGCCTGATGATGGCAGCAATATCTATGAGTTGCTGTCCGACAGAACTAATATTGTCGTTATCGCTGATGAAGCACACCGTTCCCAGTACGGTTTCAGCGCCAAAGAAGTTGACGTGAAAGACAGCGAAGGCAAAGTAACAGGTAAACGTACCGTTTATGGCTTTGCCAAATATATGCGTGATGCCTTGCCCAATGCTACCTATCTTGGTTTTACCGGAACCCCCATAGAAAAAACGGACGTAAACACACCTGCTGTTTTTGGTAACTACGTTGATATCTACGATATCTCACAGGCCGTAGAAGACGGTGCAACCGTGCGTATCTTCTATGAAAGCCGTCTTGCCAAAATTGCCATCAGTGACGAAGGTCGCCAGCTAATTGAAGACTTCGACGATGAGTTTAACGAAGACGAGCTGACGCTTACCCAGAAAGAACGGTCTAAATGGGCCAGAATCGAAGGTCTGATTGGCAGTTCAAAACGTATTAAAGCCATTGCGGCGGATATGGTTCAACACTTTGAACAGCGCTTAAAATCTAATGCCTATCATGGCAAGGGCATGATTGTTACCATGTCCCGACGTATTGCTGCTGAACTATATAAAGAAATCATAGCCTTAAAGCCTGAATGGCACAGCGATGATTTAAATGACGGTATAATAAAAGTCGTCATGACCTCTTCTGCTGCTGACGGGCCAGAAATCGCTAAACACCACACCACAAAAAAAGAACGTCAGGTTTTGGCTAATCGTATGAAGGATGACGACGACAAGCTGAAACTGGTGATAGTGCGTGATATGTGGTTAACCGGCTTCGACGCTCCCAGCATGCATACGCTGTATATCGACAAACCAATGAAAGGCCACAACCTCATGCAGGCAATTGCCCGTGTGAACCGTGTGTATAAAGATAAGATAGGCGGTCTGGTTGTTGACTATCTGGGCATTGCCTCTGATTTAAAAGAAGCCCTCTCCTTTTACTCTGATGCAGGTGGACGTGGAGATCCTGCTGAGGTTCAGGAAGAAGCCGTAACGCTCATGCAGGAAAAGCTGGAAATCCTGGAAGGCATGATGCATGGCTACGATTACAAAGCTTACTTTGCCGCAACTACTTCACAACGCCTGACAATTATTCTTGAATCAGAAAACCATATTTTAGGGCTGGATAACGGTAAAGGTAAAATGCGTTTCCTGGCTGCGGTTGCAGCCTTGTCGCAGGCATTTGCATTGGCGACACCGCACGATAAAGCAATGGAAGCGGCACCCGAAGTAGCATTCTTCCAGGCCGTAAAAGCCAGACTGAATAAATTTACTGAAAACTCAGACGGATCAGAAGAAGAACACAATGACAGTCTGGAAGTTCGGGTAAAACAGACTATCGATCAGGCTCTGGTTACCGATAAAGTTGTTGATATTTTTGACGCTGCTGGGATACAAAAGCCAGATATTTCCGTTCTTTCTGAAGAATTCCTTCAGGAAATGAAGGATTACCAACACAGAAATATTGCTTTGGAAACGCTTAAAAAACTGCTTTCTGACGAGATTAAGGTTCGCTCGAATCAAAGTATCACCCAAGGCAAAAAACTGATTGATATGCTGACCTCTGCAATCAATGGCTACCAGAACAAGGTACTGACCGCAGCGGAGGTAATTGATGAGCTAATCAAGCTTGCTAAGACTATCCAGGAATCTGACAGCCTTGCCAGCCAGTTAAACCTCAGCGCTTATGAATATGCCTTCTATTCTGCTGTTGCAGATAACGACAGTGCTCGCGAGTTAATGGAAAAGGAAAAACTACGAGAACTGGCAGTCGTACTTACAGAGGCTATCCGCAACAATGTCAGTCTTGACTGGACAGTGAAAGAAGCAGCAAGAGCAAAAATTCGCGTGGTGGTAAAACGTCTGCTCAAAAAATATGGTTATCCACCCGATATGTCCTTGCTCGCCACAGAGACCATTTTGAAGCAGGCTGAACTTTTAGCTGGAGAATTAGGAAAATGATTCCCCTAAATTTTAACATACAAACTATTTTAAGTTATACAGGAGAAGCTAATGGATAGCAGGCCATATCTTAAAACAGTACTATATATACTATCACTGTGACTTTTATTTTTATCATTATTAATTATGTCCTACGATAAGGTTTTGATAAAAAATGTGTGGGACTATATTTTCACGAAAAACTTTACTCTCTCAATCTCGTCATTGAAAGTGAGAAATATCGTTTTCATAGTTAGTTTGATTTTCATCTTTATTGGTGCAATTATTTTAATAGTCCTTGCAAATAGCTTTGGTTCGGGTTGGTCTGTTGCATGCACTGTCTCGGATATCAGCAATGAAAACCATGAACATTTAGAGTTTTTAACCACTTATATAATGCCCTTAGTTTGTAGGCGAGATGCCAGCTCGCTTACTAATAAAACAAAAATAAATTTGAATACCGTACAATCTGGTGTCATTAATATCTTGAAAACAACAAAAAAGGAGATAAATAATGATATCAAGAGAAAATAATAAAAATAACCTATTCCGTGTAAAGTCTAAAAATGGTGTCCTTCGTTGTCTTAAGGCTGGCATGGATATAAATATGTGCAATAGTAAAGGTCAAACTGCTCTTTTTACCTGTAATGTACCTGAAGCTATACAGGCAATGATTGACGCTGACATTGACATTCACCACTTGGATAATGAAGGTAATAATGCATTATTCTATGCTCAAAATGTTGAAACAGTGGAACTTCTTGTCAGCAATGGTATTAATGTTAACCACCGGAATAAGTCAGGTACCCTTGCGATTCAACATATTGATGTTTCACCAGGGTTAGTAAAATATCTTATCAAAGCTGGACTAGATATCCATACCAAAGATAGCTATGGCAACTCCTTTCTTTTCATTCCATTTGAAGGATATGTATACGATGCACTCATTGAGGCTGGTTGCGACATTAATCATAAAAATTTAAGCGGGCAGACAGCATTCGATTACTGGCAGTCAGAAAACCACAGCATAGCTGGTAAATATACTCACTGGGAATCTAAAAACGATAACTACATTCGTTTTCTTATCCGTAATATTCATCTTAAAGACAGTTCAAAAATTGTATTCACGAACATTACATTTAAATCAATTGAGCTGTTGTCGTTACTTATAAAGCAAAAAAATGAATTTGAGATAAGTGATAAGTGCATTATCACACCAACAAATGCCGACGTTAAAAAATTAATTTTACAACTAAAGAAACTGACAGACATTAGTCATGTTTGGTTTTACATAAACAGTACATATCTACTGACTCACTATGCAGGAAGACTGCTAATTAAATGGTTAATATGTCATGATATAAAAGTTGATATAGAATCACTAAAAGAACGCTACTTCTATGAAGAAATCCTCCAGGAAAAATCACAGAGAGAGCAAAAGGTTTTACCAACAACGATTCAACCAGTTACCTGTAAAGCAATTACAAAAAAAAGATTATGAATTGAATCTGCCTGAACACTCTCCCCTTGGCTTTAACCTTTAGTTAGATAGCCAAGGGACGCTAACATCATTAATTTAATACAAAGCCCCACATTGCACCTTAGCACTTTGAGAAATTTATTTTTTAAAACACCCTCATCGCCAATTCATACAATATCAATCACTACTCTCAAACCAAATCAATCAAATAAAACACAGCACTTTTTGATAAAAATAATATAACAATGAAAAACAACACCTTATATGAAATATAATAAAAATATAACTATTTAATTAAATAAATATAAAAATATATTTGCATTTTGTTTATTTAATAATATATATTTCCTTTGTTAATTAAATAAAGGAGAACTAAAATGAATAAAACAAACTATCCAAGCCTGACTAACTATCTCGCCAAAACAAAAAAGAACGCAGATCTTTATAGATTATATAATCCACAATTTTCTTTTTTCTGCAAAAGTGACACTCAGGAGCAAAGATTTTATTTCGATTATTTCTCAAGACATGTGGTCTCGAAGAGAAATATTTTAACCGTATTCTCTATCTATACATTCACCTCTTATAACATGAACAAAAAAGAGACAATAAAAAATTTCATTCGATTTCTCAAAACGACGAATGAAAGTACATTCCATAATGCTTTTTCATTTCGCGGTGGTAACATTTTGTATGTAAGCAACAAAAACATGTTGAAAGAGATCTCATGGTTTTCACTCGCTCGAATTTACGAAGACATTAAAAAAATAAAGGAATATAAAACCAACCATGAAAACTATATCAGATTAGTCGCTTAACAGAGGAGAAAAATTATGAATAACAACGCAATAAATGCATTACTCTCTTGTAAAACTCCAAAAGACATTCAGGCTTGCATTACTGCAGGCTCCGATATTAATACACTGGATTCGTTTGGAAGAAATATACTGTTTTACTGTAAAAACCCAAGAATGATTGACACTCTGGTTAAAGCAGGAATAGATTTTAACCATGTTGACAACTATGGTCACAATGTTTTGTTTAACCAGCGAAATCCTCACATACTGAAAAAATTGATTGATTCCGGCGTAGATATACACCACAAAAATGGTCTCGGCCAAACCTGTTTATGCTCGTTAGCTGATAATATATCCTGTTGCAAAACCCTGATCAATGCTGGAATTAATGTCAACAATGTGGATAAATGCGGAAGAACAATACTTTTTTACGTAAAAAATCACTCTATCTTTGATTTGATGGTACAGGCCGGTTGCGATATAAACCACAGAGATAACCAGGGTCATGGTATTTTTGAAATTTGCTATTCATTAGGCGATTTCAAAGCCAAAATGCTCATTCGTCATATTAGTATGAAGGATAGCAGTCCAGTAATTTTCAACTACCTCAACAGCGAAAGTCTGCAGATAATGGATTTGCTTCAGAAGAAAAACCTTAACTTTACTATCTCTGATAACTGCCAGGTTTATCTAAGTGCCAATGAAAATGAAATGAGCTCTTTCTTCAGTAAACTAAAGAAGAAGACAGATATCAGCAACACACATTTTCGCCATATTGTACTGCGAGGTTATGATTTACGCGGGGACATTGAAACCATTAAATGGTTTATCCGCAATGACATAAAAATAGATAAAAAACAACTGGAACAGCATATTCGACATGATGAGATTTGTAAATATATAGCAGAACATGAGAGAAAGAAACTTAGCGAAATTATGAAACAAACAATCTCTTTAATGCCAGTAAAACGTAGATTGTAACCTCCACCCCTCCTCACTGTCATAATGAATTTAATATGAACCCTATTTTTACCCAGAGCAGATTATCTAATTAGCAATCTGCTCCACCTCTCTTATTTATAAATTTCGACACTGCCTTGACTTATTTTACCAATGCGCTAACTGTAGATCATGAACACATTTTAAAAAGGTTAGATATGCATAAAAATGAAAGTAAAGAAGATCTATCAAGAAGCTCAAGAAGAGGTAAATTCCATACAGCAAAATATTCACCTAATGAAGTTCGAACTCACTGCGTCAGCGTTCGGTTAAACGAAGAAGAATTATCTATTCTCGATAGTAAAAGAGGCCCTTATAAAAAAGGGGAATGGCTAAGAATGGCATCCCTCAACAAACTCCCACCGGTATTACCTGAAATCAATCGTGAAGCATGGATTAAACTCGGCAACCTTTCACAGGATTTAAACCGCCTGCTGAATCATCTCGACAGCAAAAGCCCTGACAGCGAACTGACCCGTACAGAACTCTTCGCCCTGCGCAGACAAATCAAAACTCTCAGGGATCACCTTATTCCATCAACCTTTCTGGAGCAAGACCAGTGAAAGGCATGCAGAAAATAAAGCGGGGTAAACAGTTTGCAGGTGTGGTTCTCTATAGCCTTAAGTCAGGATCTCACCACAAAATCACGCCTTATATTATCGGTGGCAACATGACGGGAAGCACTGCTGCTGAACTTATCAGTGAATTTGAAGGCACAAGACTACTGCGCCCCGGTGTCGCCAAACCTGTCTGGCATAATTCGATTCGCCTGCCAAAGGGAGAAACACTGTCAGTCAGACAATGGGCGGCATTCGCTGACGATTATATGACCCGGATGGGATTCACTGAAACCCATCTTCGCTGCTATATCATGCACGATGATTCGGACGGACAGCATATCCATATAATAGCTAACAGAATTAACATGGTCGGTGGGAAGCTGTACCTTGGGAAAAATGAAAATCTTATCAGTACCCGGATTATCAGCGAGCTGGAGAAAGTCCACAAACTCACTCAAACCACATCTGCAATCAGTAGTCATAGTCAGGAGAAAAGAAAGCCTTCCCGCAACGAGCTGATGATGGCTGAAAGAACGACAACTCCCTGCCCCAGGTCCACTCTGCAGAGCCTGATTGATAATGCGTTAACCGGCCGCCCTGATTTGCTGACTTTTATCACTATGCTGGAAAAGGAAGGCGTGAACTGTAAACCCAATATCGCCTCAACGGGAAAAATGAACGGCTTTTCATTTCAGTACCAGGGCATTGCCTTTAAAGCGTCTCAGCTTGGAAAAAAGTATGGCTGGTCTTCTCTGCAAACACAGATTGATTTTACACCAGAGCACCTGGCTTTACTGAAAAAAGAGCAACAGCAGACTGTGCCAGTGCCAGTGCCAGTGCCAGTGCCAGTGCCATCATGCGAGCCTGAAGAACAGGCTGCAAACCGGGAAACGATTCTGGAGAAAATCCTTCAGCTTGAAGAAAAAATTCGTCTGGAAAGACAACAGGAAACAGTGGGTGTCATTCAACTCAGGAGCAAACTGCACAATACAGCTCGTCAGATACCCCGCCAGCGTCGTCTGCATTCGTGGCTTGTATTACTCGGCCATATTGTGGCACTTCTCAGGCGCAGGGGCATGTCTCTGTTACATGCCACTGCACATCCTTTCCACCAAATCCTGCACCTGCATCTTCTGACACCCTGTCATTCCATGACAACAAATCCCATTAAAGAACAATTAGTTAAAAACAACCCCCATCCTGCACCATAAGTTAAACAGTCCATACTTTAGTAATAGTCAACAAAATATTGATCGTTTATATAGATCGATAAACTAGTTATGATAGTTACAACCTATCAAGCAAGATCCATCGATCGGTACAAGCAATTTTACTAAAGCGGATCATTCATCGAAAATGTTCAAAAATACATCACCTTAAATCAGGCCACGGAGTCATGATGGATAGTAAAACGATTAGCTGCCCCTTCTGCTTTACACAAAGCCCGTACGGCGTGCGGATTTGCAAAGGTTGCCATGCAAAAGTGGCCTATGGTGAAAGTCCGCTCAGTGTGGCATTCCTGTTTCAATTCGTGGCATTCGGTCTCGCCTGGTTAGTATTTTCATTGACCGGTAGCACTCCTGTCTCAGTCATTACATTTTTTTCCAGCGTCATTATTCTTATCTGCATAATTAAAAAGAAATATGCAGACAGAGTTGTTTTTATACGGTGATATTAATTTCGCACCACCGCAAACATAAAAAATTAATATGGGAGAACTTATGAACAGATTCATGATTTCTGTTTTTTTTATTTCTGCATTCCTTATTTCTGGTTGTTCAATATCAGGCAACCAGCATCTAAAAAAAGAAACATCACAAAGTCTGCAGTCGAAGATTATCAAAAATAAAACAACGAAATCAGAAATCATTACCGCATTAGGTGAGCCGGAAACCAAAACTACATTTGATAGTGGCAATGAAGAATGGACTTATTCCATGGATAACAATCAGTTTGATGCCACCACATTTATTCCCGTGATTGGACTGCTGACAGGGGGTTCACAGACGCAGGCCAAAACGCTGGAAATCGAATTTAAAGGCGAAACGGTCAGCAAGTGGACGTTCTCTGAAAACAACAGCAAGATGAAAACCGGTCTTATTCAATAACGTACTCTACAGTCTGGGATTATTTTATGAAAACATATGCATTTGCCACACTCATTGCGTCCATTTTTTTGCTGAGTGGCTGTACCGGTGAACCGTCTGAGCAGGATATTTACACTGCGATGAATAAGGTCGTGGAGCAGACGAATGCCATCGTTAAATCCATAGCAGGTAAAGATGTCCCGAAAGACGCACTGCGCGAATTAAAATCAGTCAAAAAGCATGACTGCGTAGAAGTCTCTGATAAAAGCTATAAATGCAATGTGACGGCTATTGTCGATAACGAAAAGCGTACTGCTGCTGTAACCCTTGTCAAAACGGATGATGGCTGGCAGGTCGTTGATAAGTAAACCCACCGTAAAACCATCACGACAGGCGGGACACCGAATGGGTGGCCCTGCCTTTTTAATGCCCGGTAATGTCTTGCGGGAAACGACTGCTCTTATGTCACTCTGCCATACTCTGCCTTGCCCGGCGCATTTCCGCTGCCTCACAGCCTTTTCCTGACCACGGATCCTGGTGGTGTATAAGCCAGAGAACGTGCAATGCGTTTCTTTTCATACTGTGCCAGTAAATCAGCATAAATGTGCTCTGCTTCATCCAGATTGCCTGAAATATAATTCACGAGCGAATTCAGGCAATGCAGCAATGTGTCACTGTTAGCGAGTTGCCTGAGCAGAGGGGGCTTCAGGGTAGAAACGACACCCATAAACATCTGCATGATATTATCAACGTGATAACACGAATAGCGATATTGCGCCCGTGAATAAAAATACTTCAGATGATATCCAGCGAAAAGCACATAAAGTTTTCTGTAAAAATTATTGTTATTAACACTGTCGCGATGGTGTGTTATATATTTATCAACAACAAATATAAACTTTTCTTCCTGAGATGAAACACAAATATTACTCATAACCCTCTCCTTTTTTGTTTTTATAATTAAGTACTATCAGCTTTAAAATTTAAATCAATACAAAATTGAAAATATTTTATTTTAAAATGACAACTATTTATTCTGTTAATACTGGAAACAGCTTTCGCTGTTGCAATGTTGAGTCCGATCGATTGCATTACCACTTCCTTTTTTCAAAAGCCAGGTAGTTTCTAGATTTCAGATAAAACCCCTTCAGGAATTTTTTTGAGAGAGTGCTACGCACTGGCTCACGCCCCCGACGACAGATATATGTAGATTATTTTTACCCGTCAGATGAAAACCCAACGCTTAATCCCCCTTGCAGCGCCGCTGAGTGCCCTCAGCACTCACTCGCTGAAGCAGAAAGGATTTTTCCGAAGGGGTTCCGGCGTGAGCCGTATTAAGTTAACGGGTAAATCATGTAGTTGGATCCACTCTTTCGCTAAACTCAGCAGTCTGAATCCTGCGCGAAGCATATTTGTGCTGAGAGCTAAACCCAACTGTCTGAACTCCTGCGCGAAGCGTATTTCTACTGACAGTTAAACACTATAGCAATGTTCTGAAGCCCAGTGGCGCAACACACAGGTGCGCAGGCTTCACTTAAGGAATAATATTACGAAGGAAAATCAGCAATAGCAGTGTTTGTCAAACTGTGTACAATGGAATTTTGTGTCAGTCTAAAGCTAAATTTCGGTTTCTTGTTTCTTTATCACTCTTTTATCTTGCAAATTCAAAAAGAAAATTAATCAATTACATCAACAAATTAAGATGTAATATTGGTTGTATCTTTCAGAACCAAAAATTATTAAGGACATAACAGGTGATGGTGAAATTTAGCACCCTTCGTAATAACTCTGACAACCCTTAATATTCCACTAAAAAAAATAATCACAGAGCAATAAATATAATATTTTTTAAATTTTTATTACTAAGAATATTGACAAACAAATTTAATATGCCATATCTGTTATCAGAATAATAAAAAAGGAGCCATTATGTCAAACACAAGTGTTATGTTAACTAAAGAACAAAAAGCAATTATTGCAGAAGCATTAGATGTTATGCCCGAAGATCTGGAAGAAATAAAAGTTAAAGCAAGTGCCTGTAAAAAGACATCCTTTCGTGACGATTTTTCGATGGTCTTTAAAGATAATACGGCCACACTCGCCCGAATGGATCTGACACCAACGGCATTCAGAATTGTTCTTTATCTTTTCTCAGCCATTGATTATGGAAATATTATCCCTGGCTTTTCACAGTCACGTACCGCCAGAGAGTTAGGACTGAATAAATCGAATGTTTCACGTGCATTCAGAGAATTATTTGAGAGGAAAATACTGATCCGTAATGCTGAAGATAGTCAGGTTTACCTGAATTCTAATTTATGCGTGAAAGGTATTCCTCATCGTTTCAATGAAGATCTGATGGATAAATTCAGTAAATCAAGACTTGAGACTGAAGACTTTGCCACTTCATTCAACTTTTATCGCGCAGGGCGAAAAACAAAGCCTGTAAAAAAATCCAGAAACAGATATCCAACTGACGGCATTCCATTTTAAAAGACATAACAGCGCTGGTGATTTTACTCCTGACACCAGCGAAAAATTTAACAAAATAAAGGATATCTTTATGAAACAAAGACTCCCTGCTTACCTTCACCAGAATAAATTATCAGATGAACAACGCAATCTGAACAATACTGTTCACAATGTGTTTTGGCTTCTCACATTAATCGCTTCATACACACCAGATAAAAGCACTGTTTACCTGAGTTTTCACCGTGCAACATCCATCGCACAGCAGGAAGAGATACATATCACACCAGCCCGATTTTATCAGGCCATCGATAAACTGATTGATACAAATGTTATTATGTGTACTGAGTTTAAATACCAGTATCGTTTAAACCCTGTATTTTTCAGTTATCTTAAATAAAACAAAGGGCAGAGAATGAAAGTTCAGGATATTCCTATCCTGCCATGCTTGCTATAGCAAAACCACATGACCACTATCAAAAGCACATAATTTTTATATATCATTGCCAGTAGGATTAAAATAAGAAGGTACAGACTTGTGCTGTCTGTACCCATGATAATTTATTACAGACTTTACACCTTTTTACCTGCGTTATTCTTTCTGATAATATTTTTTTCATTGACAAGGTGCTCAATACACATTCGTACTTCATCATTAATGGTAACATCTGTAGCACCCTCGACCAGTATAGAACACAACAAATAAAGAAGGACGTGCTCAAACTCTATCTCTTCGACTGGATCTACATAATTACGATAGGTTTCAATAGCCTCATACAAGCTATCCGGTGAAGTCACAAATGCACATACAAAATCTTTATCTTCCGGTACTCTGATTGAATTATTCATTTTAAATCTCCTGTACTTATTAATCTATAATGTCACGGTAAAAATGCCATCATAATTTTCACCAATGACTATTGTTATTACTTCTTAATACCAAAGCCTGACCTAATACTACTTATAAAATATCAGGCGGCCCTCTACTCATTGTTGAATAGCACCATTTATTTTTACACACCAAATTTAATACACTCATCATTAACCCCGTAATCAGGCTGCATTTTTACGTGAACGCTCAATTGCAGATGCGATCCATTCATCAACTTCGCTTTCGACAAATGCAATTGCACGCGAACCAATTTTTATTGGTTGTGGAAATAAACCTTCGTTGATTAGACGATAAATCCAGGCCTTGCCATAGCCGGTTCTGTTCATAACTTCTGGGAAGCGAATTAGGCGAGTATTTTGATTGTTCATTTTGTTTTCCCTTTGTCGTTGTGATGGGATCACTATACGAACAGTTGGGAAAAGATAGGAGCGAGCTTCCTAACTGCAGGGTTACGGTCTGCCCTGCAGTAGTAGACTTCGGGAATTCGAGATCAGTTAGAATCAGAGAGTTTCATCACATCTGAAACTCTCATGTTTTTCAGGTGGGGATTTCGGTTCATGAAAAAATTGAACTGCCTAATGAAGTCTATCGTTGCAGCTTTCATCGCAAGCGGACGATCTGAGTCTTTAATGTGATACCCTAAACGGGTAGTTGTTTCTTCATCTTCATCAGTATAAAGAAGCCGGGAGAGGCGATCATCTGAGATTCTTAGTTCTTTCCTTTTTGCCCAAAGTAAGATGTCCAGCATCGCAACCAACCTGTAATTTATGATTTTTTTAATGGTTCCGTAGCCGAAACGAACGATACCGGTTTCATTAACTTCCACTCCTTTTACCGATCTCCATTGTGGCAGGGCCGCTTTTATCGATTCGGCTATTTCATCGTCAGTACCACTACCAAGATCGATTTCAAGCAACACCGTTTTCTCACATAAGGGGGACAAGAGTTGTGACACATAAGCTTCGTGATGAGGCGCATTAACACAATATTCATCGTTTCCTTCCTCCCAAGTGAAAAGATTCACACTAAGGGCCATCACACTAAGTTCAGCAAGCCTGGTGATATCCGTGATAAAAATGTGTGGAGGACTGTAGAGAGTATCGTTAACTGTTGGATAATCGAGTTGTTTCCCTTTGAAAAGATGGGGGTTCCCACTGAAAATTTCAGTCATGTACACCCATAGCCCTTTCTTTTCTTCGTCAGTAGGCCCTGGCTTGTACAGAAGCGCTCTTGCCCAAAGTTCGTGATACAAGGCATTTAAACTGATGTCTTCGAGCTTGCGATAGTTATCTATGTCAAGCCAAGCTTTGATTTCTTTAGTATGCTCTGGTGACCAGTTTTTCAAAATTCAAATCTCCTGCCTTCTTAAAGATTTAAGTCATACGAATAGAGTTCAGTTAGTTTGAAAAAACTACCGTATTCACTAATCGATGAAAAGCAGTTCCTGCTTGCACGTTAACCTAGCCAGAAGGAAGTTGAACTGAGAAATTTGTTATCTTTTGATGCAACTTGCCAGGGTCTACGTCCTGTCAGGAGAGAAGAGGCAGGGATATGACCCGACTACGCCCTGCCTCTTACTTTACTCTGGGCGTATCTTGTCGTTGTTCTCGACCTGTTTGCCAGAAAACCCGGTGGGTGGCAATGAAATTCAATTCTCACCTGACAGCAAACTTACCATCAGAGCACTGGAAATGGCTTGGGAGCGCCGGGGGTCAACAACGGGTAAAAAGTGATCCACATACCGCCACCACCGAAGGTCTAATGTTGATCCACCTTGTTTACTCAGGATTAGCTTCAGCGACAACCCCGGCTTTCCGTTTTTGCTTCAGTCGATAGCCTTCTCCTTTTATTTGTACGACGTGTGTGATGTAAAATCCGGTTCAACATTGCCGATATAATCGGTAGCATCTCCCACGAAGGTTTGGTCCTATAGTCCGGACGGTAGGTTACAGGCGTAAATTTACTGCAGGTGTTTCTGATGTATCCACGGGTGGTTTGTTGAAATTTTTATTCCGCACATCATGAACACCTTTCCCCAGTTGTTGCATTTCACAGAATTTCTGATATTTAATGACTTAAACATTTTTTCATGGGGGTGTTTATGGACTTAGTCATGTCCTTATTACAAAAGGGATTATTAGAAAAGGCATTAGACCTTGCCATTTCTGAATCATTCTTCAATGCAACGTCGCCTGATGGTATAAAGAATGCTTTAAAAGCTGGCTATGATATTAATGCTGTTAATAATAACGGTGACAATGCCCTTTTTAGCTGCAGAACCCTGGAAGCCATGGATTGCCTGCTAAGTTATGGAATTAATATACATCATATCAACGGACATGGGCAAAATGCGCTCTTTCATCAAAAAAATCCAGAAATACTGAAGAAACTGATTGGACTGGGTTTAGACACCTCGCATACGGATACTAATGGCTACACATGCATTTTTGAACATTACAGGAATGCTGAAGGACTGACAGAATTAATTAATGCTGGTTGTGATATAAATCACATCGATAAAAAAGGAAGAAATATTCTCTTCCTGCCCCTCTCCCCGGAAGTTTTATCCGTAGCAATAGATGCTGGATGCAATGTCAATCAAATTGATCATTCAGGGAAAGGGTTTATTGACAATGTATATGATTATGAATTACATGATATCATTCTTTCGCATATTGATAGATTTGACAGAAGAACGCTGCATGTAGATTTTTGTAATCTCGACTCAGCCTTTTTCTTGTATTACCTTTCTGAACATGGATTCAAAATAGAACTTAATAAAGACCATTTCACCATTAACAGTTACATTGGTGATTATAAAGAAATCTTATCCATACTTGATTTCATCAGTGAAATTCATGATATTCACTTCTATAAATACAAAGGCGGCCCTCTCTATAAAGATATCGACAAGCAAATTGTAAAGTGGATGATAAGAAATAAGCTCTTGGTTGATTTATCAAAAATAAATAAACACAAGGATTACGAAGAAATTAATTCATACAAAATCCGTCGCGAACAGAAAGAAATCTCCAAGCATTTAAAACCTGCTAAAAGTATATCTGTAACAGTTAAAAATGGCGGAAGATTGTGAGAGCTTATATGTGTGATTTATTCGAATTGTTTCAATATACTGCCTCAACATGAACAAAGAAATTCAGCATTAACTATATTGGGAATTACTCTATGAAACGTATGGTGCTAAGGGTCTGACGCCTCTGCCTGATGATGTGGAAGCAGCAGGCAATTTGAAAATATCTGCTCGTTGTTTAGTAAACTTGTCAATCATTACCCAAGTGATATTGGTTATCAGCACTCGTGCTGGATCACGGCACTTCTGAAAATAAAAACTAATGAGGTAAAGAATTGTCAGACGTATTCAGGAACTGCCCGTCGCTGATAGCCAGTATCAATGTCAAATCAGGTTCTGATCTCCTAATCGTGCTCTCGCGATCAGTTTTCATAGAAACAGTATCCTTTATGCTCAGAAAGGCATATACCCCTAAAGTAGCTCAGGTTTATCTGGTTGAGGCTAGGACGCGAAGCCATTGGGGAATCTGAAAAAAGTAAAGACTGTGTGATTTGTGAGCTTGATTGAATGCACTGTGAGCTCCCGCCGCTGGCGATATTGCTTAAACACCACCTGCAAATAGATCGATAGTCCCCACGAAGGAACGAGGGCATATGCCAGCTTACGTTGTTCGGGAACTTCTGCTTAGTGCCAGGAGCGGACGTTACACGTTGTTTCACACTAATCATAGTACTCAATTGAGATAATACATTTTTTATCTTATCCCCTGACTACGTATTATTTAGTCAGGGGAAGAGTCAAATCCATAAGATAAAATCTTCCATTTCATCATAGTTCTTAATAATGGCACGGACCTCTTTTTCATCATCGCTTAAGCAATCTAATAAATTATCCCATTCGCTTTGTTTTTTTCCAAATCCGTATACTTGCTCAATATCCCCTGACTTCCAAATATATATTCCATCACTCTTTAATTTATCATGAATTTTTTTGATTGAGGCTTTTACTTCATGATGATTACAGATTTTTATAAAGTCTTTGCTTGAACTGCTTTTTAGTGAGTCTATAGAAATAATGGGGTTAGTAAGTTGCAAGCTTTGTGGATCAGACAAATTGGTTAAAGATGAGAGTAATTCATCGCATTCACTACTTAATACTTCATTATGAGAGGTTGTCAGTAGTATTGATAGAAAATCGCAATCGGCAAGGATTCGCGTTCTTATACCTATTGAATTGATAACATTGGCCATTTTCAAAAGACTGCCTTTGCCATCTACAGCTACAATACTTGTCTTGGTAGGGTTGAGTTCATTGTTTCTAATTTTTTTATAAAGTGCGCATAAAACATTCGTTTCTGTTTTGCCCTCGACTAATAAAACTTCTTCTGAAAATAAGAAAAATGATGAATTAGATAAGGTAAATGCAGAGTGAAGTTGTGGTGAGGATGCCTCATATAATTCTTGTATTTTTTCCGAAATGGTTTTCCGGGCTATAGTACCTTCGGAACTTTTAAAGACCTGTATAGCATTGCAGGCATGTTTTGCTGAGAGCATGCTGGCCGAGTGAGTTGAGATGATGACTTGGAATCCAAGATCGCTTAAAGCAACCAGAGATTCTCTCACAGAGTTTATGGCAGATGGATGTAAGTATAACTCTGGTTCATCAATGAAAATAAGAGTGTTTGATTTTTTTGTATCATCGCTTCTTTTCTTAATATCAGCTAAATATTGAATCAAAGCCATCTGTATTGAACGCTGCGTACCATGGCCGAATCGGCTGATGTCTTGCATTATTGAGGAACCAGCTCGTTCTTCAAATACTTTCAAGGTTCCTGATTTGAATATTTCATCCAGAGTGGGGGTAGGAAAGTGTAGTTTCACACTCACATCGGGGAAAAACTGATTTACTTTCTGACTAACGCCACTGTCTATTTTGTTCAAACCATCTAACCTAGTAGAACCATCATGAGCAAGATATTTACCGATTTCCGAGATGTTTTCAGAGAATTTTACTTCATATTCTTTTTTTATTTCGCTAACAATTGCAGCTAATATTTTCGCGATTGTTGTACCGGCTTTATTTTTGGTTGCATCTTCTACAGCATCAGACATCGCAGGAATATGAATTGGTTCAGGGAAAAGATTCGAGATAGCGCCATCGATTCCACCAGGATTTTTTTTCCATGTGGTACCATCAAAAACCTCAAGTGTTTTTTTGACTTTTAACTTATCACCATCAACAACTTCTCTGTCCTGCTTTCTTGCAAACCTCAAAGTTTTATCTATGATGAATGGTGCAATTTTTTGCTGATTTTCTTCGCTAAGTAACGTCAGGGTATCATCAGTAATCCCTTCAATGACTCCCTCTACTCGCACTGGATTTTGTGGGTCGTACATATCAGCATCGCTTAGTAGGGAGCCATCTAAGAGCCATTTTATAGCCAATATAATATTTGATTTACCTGCGTTATTATAGCCGACCAATGCTGTATATGGCCTTAGAAAAGCTTCGGTGTATTTGCAAGACCTGAAGTTAGTTATTGATACTTTATTCAATCGAACTGTCATTATATTATCCTTGTTCTAATCTCATTTGGGTCTAACCAACAGTTGTTTCATCATAGTTTCTGCTTGAACTTTATCGATAATCTAACTTCGCGACCAAGGATACAATGAGCTGAATCACAGCCCGGTTAAAACGTCTGTTTTTCGCTCACTGCGGACCTTCAGCTCAGTCAGAACGTCCGCTTCGTGCCAGGAGCGGACATTGCTAAGTTCGGAACGTACTAAGCGTAGGGGCAGGTCAGGCTGGCCTCCGGTGGTCTGCGCATTTGTGCAATAATATTTTTCATGTGTGGCCAAAAGGGTGAGTTATGAAATTAGTTAATGTTTTTGAAATAAATCGTTTATATAGCTTTCGCTATGTTCTTTTTCATCTCTGTGGCTATGGAAGCGATCTCTTTCATCCTCATCATAATCGTAAGAGTCATAGAGGTGTGTAGACGCATCAACTTTACTATACATATATTCAATTTCATTGTCCTCAAAGGGCAAATCGTATTCATTAATTAAATCATGTAGCATGTCATATGCAATGTCATCAGCTTTAGATCTTTCGTCATAATCTAATGATTGAATTTTCCCTGTTCCAGATAAATGTTCGTCATAATTTTCATGCCAATATTCTTTGATATGTTCCATTAGTTCATGAGTAACTTCCTCTCCTTTTATTGCAGGTCGAAGATTGATTAAGTGTGCTAAGGGGAGGTAATCGTCATGGTTGAGGGTATATCTCCAACTAGACCTCATGGCATAATTTATAAAGTCAGAGATGAATTGATCTGAAAATAGACTTGGAGCATTTTTTACAGCCCATAACACGCACTCCCCAACTTCGTAATCGTAAGTGAGATATTCTTCTTCAATGTTTAAAAATAAGCTTGGGTACACCATTCTATTTTTATTGGTGGAGATTAGATTGGAATGTATGATCGAATGAAGGAGATGAATTGAGTAATCATTTAAGCATTTAAGATCAACAGCATTGAGTACTGACTCAAGCACTGAAATAAATACATCAGCACTGATTTTCCTATTGCTGTGCAAAGAGAATAAAGTGTTAATTGATTGATTTGTCTTAAGGGCTGAAAAGTAAAGTGCAAGAGAGGTTTCATCAGTAGCATAGCGATTGATGATATAGTCAGACACCGATGGGTTGAATGGTGTCAATCTTATCATTACATTTTTATTTAGCTGTGTCAGACTTCTATTAAGTGTTGATTTTATTGACTCTTTTATGTATTCATCTATTTTATTTACTTTGGAGTGAAAGTTATTTTTATATTTGATATTGAAAACACGCTTTAATGAATTTTTACACTCCCGTTCTTCCATGTTATTAGCATTAAAAACAACCAAGCAAACTAGATCAATGACTTCCTCACGTGTTTGATTATTGAAACAGTGCGACCAGATCATTTCTGGATTGTCTAATGAATTTTCGATATACGACCAAAAATTCGAACTGTCGATTCCTGATATTCTGTCGCTATCTGTAATAAACGATATAAGTCGTGGGTTAAAGTTTGGATGATGTATTATTTTCCAATAATTACGATTATCATAAAAAGTGTCAATGTACTCCTGTGGTAATGAACTATGCCAAACATGATTGTAAAGTATATCAGCCTTTTCTATATCAGTAAGATCTGATACATTTATCTCAATTTCTTTTTTTCCAATTTTTTCTATATTAAATATCTCACTGAGATTTTTAGCTCTGTTTAATATGTTGGTTCTTGACGTCAAAATCATCTTTTTGTTTTTGTCGGTAATGATTTTTTTAATAAACTGAACGATTTTAGAATCAGAGTTTCTAGTGAAAATTTCTAAAAGAGTAGCGCCGAGAAAATCATCAAAATAGAAAAATTGCTTTCTCTCTTTTAAATATATAGATTCTATTTCTGAAATTGATCCTTCAATGTGGTAAATTTCATAGTCGCGATTACAATGCATGAGCATCACTTGTTTTGCAAGAGTGGTTTTACCAACGCCAGGCAAACCAGTGATGATTACAACTTTGTTTTCATCTAAAATCTCTAAAGCTTTTTGTAATTGCTTGGTTTCGATGAATTTGTATGATTCTTTTCTCGCATCTTCAATCAGAAAGTTACTATTTTGAATTGCAGCATTATTTAGCAGACTCATTAAAAAATTTGTACTGGAAAGCCAAAGTTTGTAATGGTTCCGTTCTGTTTCGGGGTAAAGTGCTAAAAGATCATTGAGATGCTCAGGACCAATGATGTCATTATTGCTTAGAATGTAAGGGTTAAATAAATCGAAGATTTCTTTTTTATTAGCAGGGGATAAACCAACGCTTGTGATGAAAATGTATCGATTAGGTTTTAAGTTTTTAACTTTTGCAACTTCTTCGCTTTTAAGTTTACTTAATAATCCACTATAACCAGTTTTAACATAGTGTTTAACTTGGATTATTACTTCGCCAGAGTGATAAAAACGACCATCAATCCCACCATCTTTTCCTGATTTAAAACGCTCAATAAGCAGATTTTCTCTCTTGCTTAAGAGGTCCGTAGCTAGTCTTTCAAACTCTTCATTATTGAGTGCTCTAAAATCATAGTTTGTCATTGGAGTTCTTAATAAGTGGCTGAAAATGAAAGCAATGTTACATGGTGGAAAAATCAAAAAAAAGTGGAATGATGATAGATTGTTATATTCATAGAGTTCATAAGGATTAAATTGTGATTTAGTGCATGATTTTGCGCAAAATTGCACAATTTTTCAAGGTAACTAAAAGTTGTGCCGCGTCGTATATGGCGCAGCTTTGCTGCCTTTCAGAAAGAGCACAAAAATGGGGTCGTAATGTGCGCAGGCGAGGCGGGGGAGCAAGCGCGCGCAAAGGTGGACAGGTCACTGGTTCACTGCATTGAATGACTCTGTACCTCCGCAGACCTGCATTAGTCGTTACGCCGCTTGGCACTCGTCTTTGCCGCCCTTCAGAATATAGTACTGGATATTCTAACGGAAGGTCAGAAAGGAGCGTTTACCAAAGAGGATGGCGAGAAGGTCATTGACGAAACGGGGAAGCGGGTTAAGTAATCTGCCCACTTCAGAATATCGGACGCCTGTTTACACTATGTGGGCGTCCGGTTTTCGCTCACAGCAGACATTCAGTTGCATTCGTTCGTTCGCTCCATGCCAGGAGCGGACATTTAAAAAAAACGCGACCAGGTGCTTAGTTCGCAGTTTCAAAGGTCTTTTTTATTGAGCCATACGTACATGAGTTGGGCCAATTCATACGGTTTCTCCAGAGGAATAAGATGCCCACAGCCGTCAATATAAACAGCACAGGTGCCGGTTAGCTTGGCCAGTTCTTCTGCCTCCTCTTTTGAACGCAGCCGGTCATGTTCAGCTGCAATGACATAGGTCGGGCATGAAACTGGTTTTAACGTTATTCGCTCACGGTTTAGCCCTGACTGGACACTGAATGCATGTGCTCCCAGCCTTTTTCCCATGTCACGGATTTTATCAATAAGGGGCGTATTATCGGCAAGATCAGCGTGAAGCGACTTTCTAATTGCCATGGTGCTCAGTCCACTGAATGCTCTGGAGGAATGAGTAACCGCAGTCGCTATGCGTGTTTTTTTCTGCTCTGGTGAATCTTCTCTGAGAGAGGTAGCAATGAGAATCATAGCCGCTGTCCGTTCCGGAAAAGCTTCATAAATAGCTCTGGCTACGTAGCCACCCAACGAAAAACCTGCCAGAACAAAACGCTCAGGTAGTTTCTGGGCTATGTTGGCGGCAATATCCTGGATTGTTGTTCCCCCATTCAGGCTCACAGGAATAAAGCGTCTACTATCGGGAAATGCAGCGATAAAATCGTCCCATAATGTTTCATCAAGCATAAATCCTGGAATGAGTACAACAGGGAGGTTCTCTAGGTTATCCGGCAAGCTCATTTCTTGACTGCGGCTCCATTGCTATGGTTTCAGAATTGATAAACATAGCCTATTGCGGAGCATGAATACATTGCCACCTCGTTGAAGTCCGCTTCTCGCTCGTAGCAGACATGATGGTCACGCATCTTGTCCTCTGCGTGCCAGAAGCCGACGTTGGTTGAATAGAAAGTAGCTGCGATGTGTTTTCATTAACGCTGGCTACGTTAGAATAGCCTCGTTGAAAACGAATGAACTGGAGTGAAAATGTTTGCTGATTTTGGTGTCGTGAATTTCTGGACGTACCTGCTTGGTGCGACGCTGATAGTCCTTGTGCCTGGTCCTGAAAGAATGTTCGTGATTAAAACGAGCATTACCAGCGGCATAAAGCGGGGCTTCGCTGCAATATTTTCGATTCTGCTGAGCGACGTTATTCTGGTTCTGTTGGCATGGTGTGGGCTGGCGGCGGTCATAAGTTCAACCCCAGCCTTGTTTAACGCCATCAAGTACGCAGGCGCTGCTTATCTTTTCTATCTCGGTGTCCAGACATTACGCGCTATCTTTAAGCCGGCTGTCGAAACGAGTGAGGAAAAGAAATCTTCAGCTGATGCCGGGGGGATCATCGGACGCGGAATGTTGGTTACGCTATTGAATCCGAAGACGCTGCTGTTCTATATCTCTTTCTTCGCCCAGTTCATCAATGTTCAGGCTGAACACTCCTGGATGGCGTTCATCATTCTGGCAGCAGTAATGTTCGCAATTACTCTCGTTTATTTCGGCTTTCTCGTTTTCTGTGGCTCTTATCTGCTTAGCCGTCTTAAAGGCAACCGACGTCTTTCTGCAATCGGAAACGCGCTGGTAGGGATGTTCTTCATTGGATTTGCAGCAAGACTCGCAAGCGCAACTTCCTGAATGGATAGTTAAACCGCCGTGAGGCGGTTTTTTTACGTTCTTCCTGGGACGGGACGTCAGCTCCTCGCTCATAGCAGACATGAATACTCTGCTGATTGGCCGCTCCGTGCCTGAACGGGCGAGGTACACCATCTACTCAAACGGACAAGTTTATGGATCACTACAGTATTTGAGATAGAGCAGTTTTTATTGACCCCCTCAGTAATCAGACGCTAAATATCCCGCCACACTTACATTTAGTATGCCTATAGAGGGTGTTATTTTGAAGTCGCTAGGCATGTTGGAACCATGCGAGGTACTGTGGTTCTACTTTATGGTTCCTTTTTGGAACCCATAAAGAAATTAATTTAAACAAAAACATTAAATATCAATACACTATGATTAAAAGTACAGGGACGCCAGCCCACCAATCATGATTGGATAGTGCCAGGACAGCACTAGCAATAACAGGAAGTTAGCAGTCTCAGCAGGACACCGACCAGACGGTGAGGAGACAAAAAAAGATACGCAAAGGAGCCGCGGCTCCCGAGTGATAAAAAAGCCCGCTTAAGCGGGCTTTTTTATGCTCTTTGACCCGTCCTGAATAGCGTTGGCACGTTCCAGACTTAAATCCGGAGAACGTGATGATAGATGAATACGAACAAGCAGATTAATTTCCTGATACCCCTTTTTATTTAACAGTGAACGACCAGGCTTAAAGAATATCCCTATAAGCTTAAAATCGTCACTATAAAAAGAAACGTATTTTTTAGAACATTCGCCATTTAAACGTTCGACATCGCTAGACAACCCCGACAGAGGATCGTGTAAAAACATCCAGTTAACTTCTCCATGAATAACTCTTGAATTTTCCTACTAAATACATATATTACGCATCCCGTTCAGTACATAGAATAACCTTTGATTTTTTTAATTGATATTGGAGTTACGAATGTCAAATAAGAAAATTTCGCGGAGCAATGGGGCAACAGGCCCCGTTAATAAGGTTGTCGCATGGTCAACAATCGCTTTGCAGGCCCTGTATCCTGCCCTTCTTAGCTTCACGCCAACCATTAGCCATGCGTCAGCCGTTAAGGCATCGCAGACCGCCGCAGAACAGCAAGAACTGCGCGGCCTGTCTTCTCTCGCCGCGCAAGCTGGCAGAAGTATTGAAAACGGCCATGCGGGCAGTTTTGCTGCCAATACCGTCTCAGCACAGGCAACGAAGGAGGTGGTAGAGTGGCTACAGAAGTACGGTAATGCGCGTCTTCAACTCAACGTCGATGACGCTTTCTCGTTGAAAGATTCGTCGTTCGATTTCCTTTATCCGTGGATTGATACAAAGCAGCATGTTTTATTTAGCCAGACATCGCTTCACCGTACCGATGACAGAACCCAAACTAATATCGGTATGGGTTATCGCTACTTCACGGCGGATAATTCAATGCTGGGCGCAAACTTATTTTATGACTACGATTTAAGTCGTCATCACGCACGTATGGGTGCAGGCGTTGAGTATTGGCGAGATTATTTACATGCAGGCGCAAATGCTTATTTAAGATTATCAAAATGGAAGGATTCCCACGATCTGGATGATTATCAGGAACGTCCGGCGGATGGATGGGATATCTATACCCAAGGTTGGTTGCCATCGTATCCGCAACTGGGCGCATCGCTTAAATATGAAAAGTATTACGGCAAGAATGTCGGCCTCTTTGGCAGCGATCATCTTCAGGAAAATCCGTACGCCTTTACAGGTGGGATCAGCTATACGCCGGTTCCGCTAGTTACGCTTTCCGCTGAACACAAGCAGGGGCAGAGCAATACTCATGATTCACGCTTCGGCGTAGAGATTAACTATCGCCCCGGCATCCCGCTGGCGAAGCAGTTGGATAGCGACAATGTTGCGTTGATGCGCGAAGTTCAGCACGGACGCTACGATTTTGTCGAACGAAATAACAATATTGTTCTGGAATACCGCAAAAAATCGGTTCTGAAAATCCGCCTGCCTGAAAGCGTGCAGGGGGAAGGTGGCGCCGTTGTTCCGGTGACTATTTCACTGGATAAATCCCACTGGGGCATTCAGTCGGTAGAGTGGAACGATAGCGCATTTGCCGCCGCTGGCGGGCGCATTTCCGGTAGCGGCACGTCATGGCAACTGACGTTACCCGCTTATACACCCGGCGGCACCAATCAGTGGCAGATCGGCGCAACGGCGCGAGATGTTAAAGGAAACGTCTCTAACTATGCAGTGATGAGCGTAACGGTGACGGGGAATTCAGCCTCTGTCGGCACAATGGATTTTACATTGAACGACGAGCAGCAACCGATCATCGCGGCTGATGGGAAGTCACAGCATCCGGTTAAGCTGGTGCTTAAAGATACCAATGGCAATCCGTTAACAGGGCTTGCACATGACATTGAATTGTCTTTGGCATTTACGCCTGACGCACAGAGAAATCGTGAGCGTTCGGCACAGGCTCCAAAGCTTGGTGAAGTGCAGGAAACCCGTTCCGGGGTGTATACCGCTATGCTGACGCCGGGTTTAACGGCGGGGACGGCACGCATAACCGCTAAAGTCCAGGGTAAAACAGAAACCCTGACAGTGACACTTAAAGCGATTTCCGCCGAGTCGGCAAAATCGACATTCACGGTAATGCCCATGGAGCAGGTCGTAGGGCACCCGATTAACCTGGCGTTAGAAGCAAAAGATAAAGACGGGAATGCCATCACCGGCGACGACAGCTTACGTTTTTATGCTGTTTCAGCCAGCGGCGAGATCCGTTTTACTGCAGTAGAAGAGAAAGACGGCGTGTACAGCGCTAAGGCAACGTCTGAACTGGCTCAGGCGACACGCATTGGTGTGACGTCACAAAAACATGATTTCTCCGGGCTGGAAAAACAAGCCAACTGGATTGCAGACAAAACGCAGCCGGTGGTGCAGGCGTTTAACCTGACCAGGGACAATGCGCTGGCGGATGGCAAACAGAGTAATGTCGCGGTCGTTACCCTGACCGACCCTTATGGTAACGCGCTATCCGGATACACGGTCACCCTGGCGTTACCGTCACAGGTCAAGGTTGCGAATGGCGAGAACGTTGCCACCACCGATGCCAAAGGTGAAGCAAGATTCTCACTGACCAGTTCAACGCCGGGAACTTATGATATTACGCTAAGCGCGGGGAACATCAGCTCATCGCTAAGCGTCACATTTGCCTCAGCAATGGAGGGGGCAACATTGTCTCTGACAGCCAAAGACAATGGCGCAATCACCAATATTGCAGCAAACGGTCGCGATGGTGCCACGCTTGAGATCATGCTCAACAATACCAACGCGTCGGTTGAAGGACAGAAAGTGGAGCTTATCGTAACGCCACAAGGGCTCGTGTACCCGGACAAAATCACCACCAATAAAGAGGGTTACGCGACGGTAACGTTAACAACGGTTAAGGCGGGTCATTACACCGTTAATGCCAGGGTTACAGATGGGCAGCACAGCGTTGAGTCCTCAAGCGTTGACCTGGAATTCGTACCTGATATTAACAGCGCAGTGCTGAATTTGGCGGCACCTGCTGAGAACATCGTGGCAAACGCATCAGCTACGCATGAAATTCAGGTACAGGTTGTCGACGGTGAGAACAACCCATTTAGTGGCAACGTGCACCTGACCAGTACCCCTGCCAGTGGATTAAAACTGGGCCAGTCAGAACTGACATTGGATGAGAAAGGAATGGCATCAACAACCTTTGTTGCCACAGAAGCCGGGCACTATCAATTGCAGGCAACCTTCATCAAAGAGGGTAAACGCGTTACGGCGGGTAAGGCGATTGAGGTGGTATCAGATCTGCAAAATGCAGCGTTGACGATCGAACCGTCAACCACATCCGCCGTAGTGAGTGATGTGGATAACGTGGCGTTTACCCTGCATCTGAGCGATACATCGGGGAACAGCGTCAGCAACCGTAAGCTGAAGATTACGGCCACAGGCCCATCGCCACGCGATCCTCTGGTGATTGATAATACGCTTGTCACCACCAATGCTTCCGGTACTGCGACCGTAAATGTCCACGGTCAAAAGGCGGGTCGTTACACGCTGACCGCCACATTGGCTGAACACGGTAGCAACGTCTCGGCAAATGCTTCGCTGATGCTGAATGCTGATGCCCAGAATCCAGTACTCACTCTGGAGCAGGATTTTGGCTACGTCGTTGCCAACCTTGAGCCGATGGGCTTTATGGCCCGATTGCGGGATAAATTTGGCAATCCGTTAAACGGCAGTGTCGAATTTAGCGCAGGCAGCAGAGCCAAACCCGACAGCGGAACCTTTACGATGACACCGGATAAAACCAACTTTAAGTTAGGAAATGCCTACTCTGAACTGAGAACGGATACTGCTGGTGAAAGTTGGGTGAAAGTGAAGGCAACGACGGGAGATAAAACGTTGGAAAAAGAACTCACCGTCTGGGTAGTTGAGAATCATCAACCGAATTCCTGATCGGGATATAAACAGGAGATAGCCGCAACATGGCGGCTATCTCCCTTTCTATATATTGCCCACACGTCTTCTACCCACTAAGACTCAGAACTATAATAGGTATAGCAAAGCTAAGTTCACTCTCGACGATTCCCCCTCCCCCGTTGATTTGAAAACAAGCAGCAATATAATAAAGGGGCTGGAAATATCAGCAAAGCCTCAGGTAAAATATTTTCAGACTGATGGCTATATTATCAAAATTAATTTATCACGTGACAAACTACGCAGGGAGACTTGAATCGAGTATCCAGTACCGATGTTTACATCACATTAATGACACATGACATATATCATCAATTCGGAGATCTGCATTTTCACTCTCAAAAATGTAGCCCGATAAATACCTTACCCCAAAAGTGTTAAATTTTTATTATGATTATTTTGCGGAGAGTTTATGAACAAAATATATCAAATAAAATGGAGTAAAGTCCGTAATTGCTGGTGTGTGTGCTCCGAACTGGGAAGGAAGAACACGAAAAAAAAGTCCAGGGCGTTATTAGCCGGTGCTGTAGCGCTATGTTCATCAATGGCCTTTGCTAATGATATTGATGTCAGCACAGATAACACCGTTGATTTTGGCGAAAAAAACCAGTCTATTAATTACCATATCAATGTAAAAGATAATGCTAACCTGGTAATCAATGCACCGGACTCTCGCCCCCGCCTGACCTTCACATCAGGTGGTGGACTGGATATTACCCAAGGAACAGTACGTATCAATGGCGAGCTAAACGTTCTGCTGAGAGGTACGGGTTACCTTAACGTGTCCAATGCAGGCAGCGAACTCTATGCTGACGACTTATATGACAGCGCATCAGACAACTGGCGAACTGGTGGTTATTTTAACGTGTCTGATGGCGGTAAGATTCATGTTAAAGGGACCAGTCGTCTTACCTATGAAAGGGGAAACATTAGCGGCGAAGGTAGCCAGGTAAATACACAAACATTCTTTATGGGTGTTTTCAAGAGCTACGGTGGCGATCAATTCCTGTCGGTTAATAACAAGGGTGAAATTAACGCCAGTGAGAAATTAAGCCTGGGGTATTACAATCAAGATTCAAATACCACGCTGGTGGTATCTGACATGGGGAAAATATCTGCCCCAGAAATTAGCTTGAGTACGAACTCAGAATTAGCATTAGGCGCTCAAGAAGGTGAGAAAGCTAAATCTGCTGGAGTTATTGACGCCAAGAAAATAGAGTTTGTCTGGGCTAGCACAGACAATAAAAAAATCACACTGAACCACACCAGTGATAACGCAAATATAACAGCTGATATATCAAGCGGCAGTGAGGGGCTGGGTAATATCAATGCGCTAAATGGTACAACGTTTTTATCTGGTGATAACTCAAAATTTAGCGGCAACGTAAAAATTGCCAGGAATGCCACCCTTGGGGTTACGCAGAACCTGGGAACCGCTGATATTAGCAATAGCGGCAAACTCTTACTGAACGCCCAGGACAACATGGCGTTTACCAATAAGGTTTCGGGGAACGGCATTATCTCCGTCGGCGCCGGAAATGTGGCGTTATTAGGTGATAACACCGCCTTTAAAGGAAAGATCAATGTTGAATCGGGTGCCGTTGCAACCGTGTCCGATCAGAAAAACCTGGGTTCTGCCGGGTTATCCGTTGACGGGAAACTGCAGCTCAATAGCACCAGCGACTGGTTGTTTAGCCACCAGATTTCAGGGTCTGGCATCCTGGGGGTCGATACGGGAAATCACGCTTTCTCTTTTAAAAATAGCGCAGCGACCTCTGGGTTCACTGGTGCTCTGGCATTACAAAATACGACATTCAACCTGCAGGGAACCAACACCGATGCTCTTGCAAAAGCAGGGCTGATTGCAGGAAAAGGGAGTGAAATTTCACTGGGTACAGGCACACAGTCCATCGGAAGTCTGGCCTTTTCTGGCGGTACCATTGAGTTTGGTAACATTACCCCCGGCATACACCAAACCGACAAAATGGTGAATGTTAAAGACCGGTTAGACCTGACAGGGTCTGGTGCTGTGCAGGTGAATCCTGTGGGCGTAGTGGACGCCATATCTCAAGGTATTGATACCGGTCTCTCCTTAATGGAGCAGGAAGACGCCAATGCGGAAATTAAACTGGTTTCCACCAATTCAGCAACCGTTGTAACAGGAGATGCCGGAAACCTGCAACTGCAGGATCTGAACGGTAACGCGATAACCGACGCTGTTCAGCATGACATCAGCCAGGACGGGCAGGTTGTAGCAAAGGGAACATACGACTATCGCCTGACCAGCGGGCAAAACCATGACGGCCTTTATGTGGGCTACGGTCTGACGCAGATTGAACTACAAGGACAGGGTCAGAATGCACTGAGCCTGAACGCCAACGGAAAAGTCGGGGCGGCTGCGGAATTGAGTTCCCGCCTGACCGGCTCCGGGGATCTGGCGCTCGACAGCCAGAAAGGCCACACAGTTTCACTATCTGGTTTGAATAATGATTACACCGGTCTGACCGATTTGCGCAGCGGTAATCTACTGATGCTCAATGATAATGTTCTGGGCCATACAGCAGGTCTGCAGATGGCAGAAGAGACCGTTTTGGATATGAATGGGCATAGCCAGACGATTGGGCAGCTAACCAGCGCAGCGGGATCAGTTCTGAATATTAATGGCGGTAGCCTGACGATTTCTAACGGCGGAACATCCGCGGGGGCATTGGTCGGCAGCGGTAATCTGAATATCGATAACGGTGTCTTTAGCGTGAAGGGCTCTAATGCGTCCTTAAGCGCAACAACGGCCATCGCCTCCGGCGCAGAGGTCACTCTGGATAATGTTCAGGGATTGGGAACCGGGAAGATTATTGCCGATGGTCATCTCAACCTCAATGCCGTTGAGGGACATTTGTCCAACAACCTTAGCGGTAAGGGTGAAGTTTCATTCAGCGAATCTAACGTCGCTCTTAAGGGGGATAACAGTGGATTTAGCGGCCAGCTAAGCCTGGATAAAAACACACAATTAGTGGCGTCAGCCGCCGAACATCTGGGGGAGGCGACGATTCACAATCAGGGTGACATGATCCTTAACAGCATGGATGACTGGACCATGCAAAACCAGGTCGATGGCAGCGGTAATATCATCAAGCAGGGCCAGGGCACTGTCACTCTGACTGCGAATTCCACCTATACCGGCACCACGGATATTCAACAAGGGGGGCTGATGCTGGGTCAGGAGGATGCGCCTGTTACTTTAGCGAGCCAGCAGGTCAATATATCTTCTGCCGGTATGCTTTCAGGCGCGGGAACAGTACTAGGCAGTATCCATAATGCCGGACTGTTTGTTGCCGGAAATGGAGCATCAGGCCACTTTACTGTTGGCGGAGATCTCACCAATCAGGGTGCGATATCTTTGGGGAATATTGGACAGTCCGCCGGCAACCAGCTGATTGTTGAAGGAAATTACCACGGCAGCAATGGTCATATTAATTTTGATACGGTTCTGGGGGACGATCGTTCGGCCACCGATAAGCTTATTGTAAAAGGTGATACCACTGGCAATACTCAAGTAAGTGTCACCAATGCAGGAGGCCAGGGTTCACAAACTCTGGAGGGGATTGAGCTTATTCATGTTGATGGCCGTTCTGATGGTGATTTTGCTCAGAGCGGGCGTATCACTGCGGGTGCGTATGATTATTCATTGGTTCGAGGTCAGGGGGCTAACAATAATCACTGGTATCTGACCAGTCAGTTGATTAAGCCTGAAAATCCCGAAAAACCGGTTTCGCCCACAGAGCATATGCTTCGCCCGGAAGGAGGAACCTATACCGCGAACCATGCTGCAGTAAACACCATGTTCAACATGCAGCTACATGATCGCTCGGGCAAAGCTCAGTACACAGATGTGTCAACCGGAGAGATGAAAACCATCGGTATGTGGATGCGTCAGGCAGGTAGCCACCAAAGTTGGTATGACGGTAGCAGCCAGTTGCGTACTCAAAGTAATCGCTATGTGATGCAGCTCGGCAGCGATATCGCGCAGGGCTCAACCAACGGGCATGATAGCTGGCGTCTCGGGATCATGGCCGGATATGGCCATGACAATAATCAGACCCGCTCATCAGCAACGGGTTACACCTCGCGAGGTAGCGTCAATGGCTATAGTACTGGCCTTTATGCCACGTGGTTTGCCGATAACACTGATCATAAAGGCCTGTACTTCGACGGTTGGGCACAATATGGATGGTTTGATAACCATGTCAAAGGTGAAGGACTGGCTTCTGAGTCCTATAAATCCAAAGGTCTGACGGCATCTGTTGAAACAGGGTATACCTTTAAAGTTGGCGAATTCTCTGGCAGCAAAGGAACCGTTAATGAGTGGTATGTTCAACCGCAGGCGCAGGTTACCTGGATGGAGGTCAAATCTGATGACCATCGGGAAGCTAACGGAACGCGTATCGAGATGAATGGTAACGGTAATATTCAAACCCGTCTTGGAGCCAGAGCCTATCTGAAAAGCTTTAATAAAATGGATGAGGGCAAAGGCCGCGAATTCCAGCCATTTATTGAAGCTAACTGGCTCCATAATACACGCAGTTTTAGCACAAAAATGGACGACGTTAGCGTCAGCCAGGAAGGTGCACGCAATCTGGGAGAGATTAAACTGGGTGTCGAAGGCCAGATTACGCCAGATTTAAATCTGTGGGGTAATGTGGGCGTCCAGATGGGAGACAACGGTTACAACAACAGCGCGGCAACGTTAGGACTGAAATATCATTTCTAATCAGCCCGCAACAAAAGATAGCCGGGGTGTTTTCGACAGCACCCTGGCTACTGCCATAACCCCAAATATATCGACGCTTGCATTATTCTCATAGCCAGGCGAGCTATGAGAATAATGAGCACTTAAATAGTACCAACCGTCATCCCATCCCTCCCATTTTACTGATCAAGAAGAGGGAAAAAACGACTCGCTTTTAACAAAGCCATTCAAAACCTTACTTATCAACTGGATACTCGCGATTAATCCACGCATGTTCATCTTCCCAGGTGAACATCCATTTGCGTACCGGGCCCGCCATCACGTTGAGGTAGTAGCTGTCATATCCTGCCAGGGTTGCCACCGGGTGATACCCTTTTGGCACCATCACGACATCGCGGTTATAGACAGCCATACACTCGTCAAGCGACCGGTCGTCGGTGTATACCCGCTGCAGACAGAATCCCTGCGGCGGGTTGAGGCGATGGTAGTAAGTCTCTTCCAGATAGGTCTCCTGCGGCGGATTGTCGGTATCATGCTTATGACTTGGCCAGGAACTGGTACAGCCTTCGTTGGTCCACACTTCCACCACCAGCAGGCTATCAGCAGGTTTATCTTCCGGTAAAATGTTATGCACATAACGCTGGTTGTGACCTTTGCCGCGCGCTTCCCCGTCGATATCCTTAGGTGCGATCAGCCGTGTTGGGTGTGTGCCTTTCCCCGGCGCAGCGCAGACCGCCAGCTCCAGTCTGGTCACCGCCTGAACCTGTATGGTTTCACCAGCGGTGACATAGACCGCCCACGGTTTGATCCGTTCGAACGGGCTCATCCGCTCGCCGATATCCGTAAAGGTTGCACCCGGCGTGGTGACGGTCGCGCGTCCGGCGACCAATACCAGGCAACGTTCTTCGCTGACGGCGGGCAGCGTAAGCTGCTGCCCCTCTTCCAGTTCGTACGCTTTAAAGCCAACATATTCCCAACCGGCGCTTTCCGGCGTCACTGACTGCGTACGCCCCTGCGCGTCCGGCTGCTGCCAGCGTGATAATAAACGTGACATATCACCTCCTCAGATAAGACCAGCGTCACGCGCCAGACGGCTAAGGTTGTTATAGCCCAGACGCGCATACGTTAGCGGATGCGCGATGGCCGGATCCTGCTCCGCCTCCACGACTAACCACCCCTGATACTGGTTCGCCTTCAGCAAGGCCATGATCGGCGGATAGTCAACGTAGCCATCGCCCGGCACGGTAAAGACCCCACTCAGTACCGCATCGAGAAAGCTGGTTTTGCGATTTTTGACATCCGCCAGCACGTCGGCACGCACGTCTTTACAGTGAACATGGTTGATACGCGATGCCCAGCGCTGCGCCACCGCCAGCGGATCGGCCCCGGCGAAGGTCAAGTGTCCCGTGTCGAGCAACAATCCAACTTCATCACCGGTATTCGTCATCAGATTACCCACATCTTCAGCAGATTCAATCACCGTTCCCATGTGGTGGTGATAGGCAATCTGTACCCCCTGCTGCTGGGTGTAGCGCGCAAACTCGGTGAGCTTTTCACCGTATTCTTGCCAGCGCTCTTGCGGGAAGCGCGGACGCAGATGTACCGGCGTCTGCTGCTCGCCGTGAATGCAACCACTGACTTCGGCAAAGACCAGCACCTTGGCCCCCAGCTCGCGCAGTAACGTCAGATGTGACTGCACGGCGGCAATCTCCTCCTCCACGCTGCGTTCCAGCAGACGTCCGGAATACCAGCCGGAAACCAGTTGCAGGTCGTGACGCTGCAAAATGGGGCCGAGCAGTCGCGCCTCGCGCGGGAATTTATTACCCAGTTCGAAACCAGCAAATCCGGCCTCTTTACCCTCGCTCAGACAAGTATCAAGCGACGTCTCAGCGCCCAGTGAAGGAAGATCGTCATTCGTCCATGTCAGTGGATTAATACCTAATTGTACCGTCATTATCTTCTCCTGAATTATGCTTGTCCGCGCTCGCGCCACCAGGCGATAAGCTGCAAGTAGTTATCTTTAATGCGCGCCACCAGTTGCGCATCGTCAATATCGTGTTTCAACCACGCGCGGGAAGCGTCGCCAAACAGCGTGCGTCCCACGGCAAATCCTTTCACCACCGCATGACCCGCAGCCGCTTTGAAATCCGCGCGCAGTTGCTCTGCCGGTGCGTCCAGACCAAGGATCACCACGCCACGGCAGTGCGGATCGCGCCGTTCGATAATGTCACTCAACGCCGTCCAGCCAGCAGAAGTCAGCGGTGGGAGTTTCCACCAGTCGGGGTAAATCCCTAAGTTGTAGAAGCGGGAAATGGCGCGCAAATACAGTTCATCACTGCGCGGCATACTGGCCGGCAAAATCACCTCCAGCAGCAGCTCATGACCAGACTGACAACAGGCGCGGTACACCTCGGCGATTTTCTGTTCTTGCTCCAGACGCAACGCGTGGGCATCTTCCGGATGGAAAAAAACCAGACACTTCACCACATGTTCCTGCGGCCAACTGATGAGCTGCGAGCCAATATTGCCGTGTTCCATCTCCAGCGGGCGAGATCCCGGCAGTTCGATAGGGCGACCTATCCACCAGCCCTCTCCGGTTATCGAATTCAGCGCATCCTGACCAAACGTACCGTCGCAAAGCAGCCCGGCCTTGCCCTCCAGCCCGGCGCTGTTGGCCGCTTCACGGCTGGCCTGCAAAATAAGCTGTTTCAATGCCGGAATACGCTTCAAAGACGCGCCGCACTGTAGCGCCATCTCTTCAAGCTGACTGCGGTGATCGAAAGCCATCACGCACAGTTCCGGCCATTCGCGGCGACGGGTGGTGACGCGGTGCAGATGGTTTAGACGCGGGTCAAGATCCGGACGCGGAACCTCCGCAGCACGAGAAAGATAATCATCAAGCTCAACTTTGCTCGGCATCGCCGGCGCACAGCCGTGACGAGATACCACCAGCGCACCACAGGCATTAGCATAGCGGCACGCCTGCTCCCATCCCTCATCGTTGAGGTAGCCGCGCAGCAGGCCGGACATAAACGCATCCCCCGCCCCCAACACGTTCAGCACCTCCACGCGTACGCCGGTCACCGTCAGGCCATCGTCCAGCCGGGCCGGGATCGCGTCGGTATACACCGAGCTACCGAGCGCACCGCGCTTGCAGACCAGCGTCGCGTTACTCACGCCGCGAACCTGCGACAGCGCCTGCAGCGTATCGGTACTGCCGCCCGCGATATGAAACTCCTCCTCGGTGCCGACAATCACATCAAAAAGATGCAACACCTCCTGCAACTGACGGGTGACCTGATCGGCGGCGATAAAACGTGTTTCGCCGTCGCCTAAGGATGTAAGCCCCCACAGTACCGGGCGATAGTCGATATCCAGCGCCGTACGCACGCCGTGACGGCGGGCGTAAGCGAGCGCCGTCAACACCGCCTCGCGGGTTTGCGGATGAGAAAGATGCGTCCCGGTGATGGCAAGACAACGAGCAGAAGCGATGTACTGTTCATCAACATCGCTGGCGGTAATCGCCATATCCGCGCAGTTATCACGGTAAAAAATCAGTGGGAAGGTGTCCCGGTCTTTAATGCCGAGTAGCACCAGCGCTGTCAGGCGGTCTTTATCGGTAATCAGATGGCTAGTATCGCAGCCTACCTGGTTTAATTCTTCACGCAGGAAACGCCCCATATGTTCGTCGCCAACCCGCGCCAGCATTGATGAACGCAGTCCCTGTCGCGCCGTTCCGTAGGCCACGTTGCCGGACGATCCGCCAAGATATTTGGCAAAGCTCGACACATCTTCCAGGCGTGCGCCAATCTGCTGACTGTAGAGGTCAACCGCCACGCGGCCCATGCATATCACATCAAACTGCTTTTCCACGTTGATACCTCTTCAGACAATGTCGTTCACATTCAGCCAGCGGCCTTCCTGGTGCGAGAGTGCGATGGCGTCAAGCACACGCGACACCTTCCAGCCCTCTTCGAAGTCCGGCCACATCGGCGCGTCGGCGGCAATGCCGTCCACCAGGTCGCGCACTTCCACAGTTTTCTGGTCGTTAAAACCGATACCATGCCCGGCTCCCATGCAAAACGCGCCGTAGTCCGGATGCGAAGGACCAACCAGTAAAGTGCGAAACCCCTGGCGGTTGACCGGATCGTCATGCAAATAGAGCTTCAGCTCAGCCATGCGCTCCTGGGTAAAACTGATGGTTCCTTTGGTCCCGGTAATCACATACGACAACCCCATCTTGCGGCCACAGGCGACGCGAGAGGTTTCAATCACCCCTTGCGCACCGCCTGCAAAGCGCACCATAGCGTGGGCCTGATCTTCGTTCTCTACCGTCACCATTTGCGAGGAACCGACCTGCGCCGGACGCTGTGGCACCACGATCTTCAGGTCGCCGCAGACCTGATGAATATCCCCAACCAGGTACTGCGCCATATTAACGATATGCGCCGCCAGATCGCCAAGTGCCCCCAGACCCGCCGTTTCTTTAAAACAGTGCCAGTGGATCGGCGCAAGCGGATCGGCCATGTAGTCTTCGTTGTGGGTGCCGTAGAAATGGATCACCTCGCCAATTTCTCCGCGCTCAATGATCTCTTTCGCCAGCTGCGCCGTTGGGTTCTTCATATAGTTGAACCCCACCAGGGTTTTCACTCCTGCCCGCTGTGCAGCCTCAACCATTTCACGCGCGTCGTGGGCGTTCAGCGCCAACGGCTTTTCCGAGTACACATGCTTGCCGTGGCGAATCGCTTCCAGCGCCATCTCTTTGTGCAGATGGTTGGGAGAGCAGATATCCACCACATCAATGGCCGGGTCGGCCACCAGCGCCCGCCAGTCTCCGGTTGAGCGATTGAAGCCAAACGCCTGCGCCCGCTCGGCGGCCAGCTCCGGAGAAACTTCCGCTACCATTTCACGCACCAGTTTGCCGCGCAGGTTAAACACCGTCGGGGCCTGGGCATAGGCGATAGCGTGCGCCTTGCCGATATACCCGGTGCCAATCAATCCAATACGAACCTCTTTCATCATGATCCTCACAGTGCGCCGCGACGGCTCTTGGCGTAGGTATCGAACGCCACCGCCAGAACGATAATTAAGCCGGTAATAATTTGTTGGTAGTAAGCCGAGACGTTCATCAGCACCAGACCGTTAATCAGGATGCCCATGATGATCGAGCCGATAATGGTGCCGCCGATACGCCCGTACCCACCCATCAGCGAGGTGCCGCCAATGACCACCGAAGCGATGACGCGCAGCTCAAAGGAGATCCCGGCGACCGCTTCCGCACTGCCTAAACGCGCACTGAGGATGAAGCCCGCCAGCCCAGCCAGACAGCCAATCAATACGTAGACGCTCACCAGCACGCGCTTCACATTGACCCCTGCCAGACGCGCCGCCTCCGGGTTGCCGCCGATGGCGTACACGAAGCGCCCCCAGCGGGTTTTATGCAGTGCCAGGTAACCGCCAATGGCGACCAGAGCAAAGATCCAGATAGGAATCGAAATGCCGAGCAGTTCGCCGCGTCCCCACCAGCGGTATCCCGCGTCGAAACCGGCAATCGGCGCGCCGTCGTTGATCACCAGCGTCAGGCCGCGCCAGATGGTCATCCCACCGAGGGTGACGATAAACGGCGGAAGACGCAGGCGGGTCACGCCGAGGCCATGCAGAAAACCAATCGCGGTGCCCATCGCCATACAGATACCAAGGCCAATCAGCCAGCTCATGCCGCCCCAGGCGTTCGGATCGACGGTGGTGAAGTTGTCGCCCTTGATCACATACGCAGCGGTCATAGCGCAGACCGCCAGGATAGAGCCCACCGACAGATCGATGCCGGCAGTCAGAATGACAAACGTCATCCCCACCGCCATGATTCCGTAGATGGAGACTTCGGTCAGAATGTTGAAAATGTTGCGTTCAGAAAGAAAATTGCTGTTCTGCAACTGAAAGAAAATCAGCAGCAGGATCATAAAAATCAGCACCCCAAAGCGCTCAAAAAAGGCAATGGGATCAAGACGTCCACCGCGTTTGGCTGGAACCTGCGTTTTAGAAATAATCTGCGTCATGAGTCACTCCGTTATGCCGCATTCAAGGCGTTATGGTTGATGGCCATCATCGTCATTAGCCGCTCTTCGTTGGCGTCATCGCCGTGGATCTCGCCAGTCACCCGACCTTCACTCAACGTGATGATCCGATCGGAAACCGCCATGACTTCCGGCAGATCGGAGGAGATCACAATCACCGCCACGCCCTTTTTCGCCATATCAAACAGCACCTGATGGACTTCTGATTTGGTGCCAACATCGATGCCGCGCGTCGGTTCATCCACAATCAACACCCGAGGGTTAAGCGCCATGCAGCGCGCGAGGATCACTTTTTGCTGGTTTCCGCCGGAGAGCTTGCGCACCTCCTGCGCACTGTTGACCATTTTGATCTGCAGCGCCTGGCGGTAAGACTCAATCAGGGCATCTTCTTTGCGGGTATTCACAAACCAGCGCCAGTGCAGCAGTGACGACAGGCTGGAGAGCGACAGGTTGTCGCGGATCGACAGTCCCAACACTGCACCCTCTTTTTTACGATCTTCCGGTACCAGCGCCAGCCCCTGATCCAGCGCAAACAGCGGATCGCGCGGCTGATACGGCACGCCATCAAGTTCAAAGCTACCGGAGGTAAAACCGTCGGCGCCAAACAGGCAGCGGGCCACTTCGGTGCGCCCGGCACCCACCAGTCCGGCAATACCTAATACTTCGCCAGCATGTACGTGGAAGCTAATGTCGTGCAGCGCGATGCCATGCGGGTCCAGCGGCGGTTTTTCGCGGCTAAGCCCCTTCACCGCCAGACGCACAGGTTTATCTTCATGGTGAGTTTCGCTGGCCGGGCGGCGATTAAAGGCCACATCGCGCCCCACCATCAGGCGGATCAGCTGTTCTACGGTGGTCTGTGCAACCGCGCCATTCCCGGTGAATCGTCCATCCTGAAAAACGGTGAACTGGTCGCAGAGTTGAAAAACTTCATGCAGGCGATGGGTGACGTAGATAATGCTCACGCCACGCCCTTTAAGTTCCCGCACCACCCGGTGCAGACTTTCTACTTCGCTGTCGCTCAGCGCGGCGGAAGGTTCGTCCATGATGATCAGCTTCGCGTTCAACGTCAGCGCCCGCGCAATTTCCACCATTTGCTGCTGCGCCACGCTCAGTCGGGCCACGGCCGTGGTTGGCGCAACGTTCAGTTGCAGGTAATCCAAAATTACCTGCGCCTCCTGATTTACCGCCTTTTCGTCCACAATCAGATTGCGTTTACGCGGTTCGCGTCCGAGGAACATATTCTCGGCGACGGTCATATTGGGCAGCAGATTAAATTCCTGATAAATCGTGATAATGCCTTTGTTCTGCCGCTCAACCGGAGAGTCTTCTACCGGCAATGTTTCGCCGTTGAACCAAATATCCCCGCGTGTTTGCGGCTGTGCGCCCGCCAGCGCTTTCAGCAGGGTCGATTTTCCGGCACCGTTCTCACCTAACAGCGCATGAATTTCGCCTGCTCCGACAGTCAGTTGTGCGCTGCTCAGCGCCCAAACGCCGGAAAAGCTTTTCGCCAGGTCGGTCACTTTCAGTAAGGGTTGCGACATCGGTCTGCTCCTCCTTTAGAGGGAGCCGCCGTAACGGCGGCTCCGGACATATCAGTTACCGGCCTCACCGATACGCTCAGCCTGCTGCAAATTTTCTTTAGTGATAAGCGTTGGCGGGTAGTCAGCCCCGGTGATCGCAGTCTTCTCACGGACGTTATTCACCAACTGGCTCATGGCCGTTTTCACCGCAAAGCCAGGACGTTGATCCGCCGTCACTGCCAGCCAACCGTCGCGCACACGCGCCAGTGCTTCCGGCACGGCATCGAATCCCGTGACCAGAACTTCACCCGGCTTCAGTCCTTGCCCCTGTAACGCTTCAATCGCGCCCAGCGCCATATCGTCGTTAGCGGAGAGGATCACCTGCGGGCGTTTCGGCAGCGAAGGCAGCACGCTTTCAACAATGCGCATCCCTTCAGAACGCATCCAGTTACCGGTCTGATCGGCAACGATCTTGTACTTTTCACCACCCGCCTTCAGGCTGTCGCGAATACCTTTAGTACGTTCAATGTTGGAGGAGGAGCCTGGCTGGCCGGTCAGCAGAATAATGTCTGCCCCGTCTGGGAATTTGGTTTTGACAAAGTCGCCAATCGCCTGGCCGCCTTTGTAGTTGTTCGCGCCGAAGTGCGGCACTTTTTTCTGGCTGTCAACGGAGCGGTCGAGCGTGACCACGGGCAGTTTCGCATCCTGAATTTCATCTACCGCGCTGGATACCGCGTTGACATCGTTCGGCGAAACAATAAAGCCCTGTGCGCCACGAGTTATGGCGTTTTCCAGGTCAGCGACCTGTTTTGGCGAGCTACCCTGCCCGTCCAGGACCTGTAAATTCACGCCCATCTCTTTTGCGGCTTTCACCGCCGTGCGCTGCATGTGAACTTCAAATGGCATCGCCAGGTTTGGCGTACTGAAAACAATTTGCTCGTTTTCAGCAATGGCTGCCCCGGATGTCATGGCGATGAGGACAGCTAAGATCAATTTTTTCATTATTATGTCTCTCTGTGTAGGGTAGGTTGTGGTGACAATCAGAGGAGAACTTCACGCTGGCTATGCAGTGACTCCAGCGCTTTATCCGCCAGATACAGCGCACGCTCGCCATCGTCCCCGCTGCAATCAGGGACCGCTTCGCCGCGCAGTACCGCAACAAAGTGTTCCCATTCCGCGGCATAGGCCGATTTATAACGCTGCAGGAAGAAGTGTTCAGGTAACGCGCTGGTGCAGCCCTGTTTGCCGTAGTGCTGCACCTGGTTTTCGAGAATATTGCCCGCGCACAGCAGCCCTTCAGAGCCGTGCAGCTCAAGGCGCTGATCGTATCCGTAAGAAGAACGGCGGCTGTTGACGATGGTCGCCATCGCGCCGGAGGCATATTTCAGTACGATGAACGCGGTGTCGATATCGCCCGCTTCGCCAATCGCCGGATCCACCAGATTACTGCCCTGGGCATACACCGAAACCGGCTCTTCGCCCATGATAAAGCGCGCCATATCAAAATCGTGGATGGTCATATCGCGGAACATACCGCCGGACACACGCACATATTCCGCAGGCGGCGGCGACGGATCGCGGGAGATGATCAGCAGCGATTCCGGTTTACCGATACGCCCGGCCAGTGCGTCAGTTTTCACGCGGCGAAACTGCGGATCGAAGCGGCGGTTGAAACCGATAAACAACGGTACGTCGTACTCTTTGACCACTTTCAGGCAGTCGCGTACACGGGCCAGATCCAGGTGGACCGGTTTTTCACAGAAGATGGCTTTGCCGTGGCGTGCGGCCATTTCAATCAGATCCGCGTGGGTATCGGTCGCGGAGGCAATCAGCACGGCGTGAACGTTAGGGTCCGTCATCGCCTCATCCAGGCTTTGCAAACGAGCCTGGTACTGTGTGGCAAGACGAGTGGCAAATTCCTGATTCGGGTCGACGACCGACCAGAGGGTAGTAGCACTGTGACTGGCAATGTTAGCTGCATGTACCTGGCCAATTCGGCCAGCGCCCAGTAAAGCAATGTTAAACATAACGGCTCCCGGTGTTGGTGAATGCGATGAACTAACGACCCTTTAAATAAAACATTTATTTCATTTTTATAAATAGTGAAAATTATGTTTTTGGGTGCAAGTTAACACTTTTGAGATGATCGAGATAAAATTTGTTATCAATATCACAACATAAAGACAGGAAAGATGAAGGAATTGGCCCCCTTCCGTTCAGGAAGGAGGTGATGGATGAAGAGAAAGGAAAAATGAAATGAAAATTTCGTTGTCGCAGGTTGCCGGATGACGACGCTAACGCCTTATCCCGCCAGAAGGTAGAATCCGCTGCAGGCCGGATAAGCGCAGCGCCATCCGGCATTAATCGCTTTTAGTACTGACGTGCGTTTTTCACCTGCTCAAACGTCTGCTCAGCCGCTTTTCGCACCGACGGAGAGTCTGCCACCTGCGCATCGCCAGTGCGCCACCAGGAGGCATAGTCGTGGGTCATGGTTTTCGGCAGAACTTTGATATCCAGCAGCACAGGCCCCGAATGCACACGGGAGGCTTCCAGCGCCGCCAGCAGGCTTTGCTCGTCATGTACGCGCCATGCCCGACAGCCGTAGCTTTCCGCATTTTTAGCAAAATCGACCTTCACCAACGGTCCATCTAACCGTCCGGTTTGCGGGTTGCGGTGGCGGTTTTCCGTACCGAAACTCCCCATCCCATGCCCCATCTGCAGGTTGTTAATGCACCCGAAGCTGGCGTTATCAAACAACAGGATAGTGACTTTTATCCCCTCCTGAACGGCGGTTTGTAGCTCGGAATGCAGCATCATGTATGAGCCATCCCCCACCATGGCATAAACCGGCTGCTGTGGCTTCGCCAGCCTGGCCCCAATAGCAGCCGCAATTTCATAGCCCATACAGGAGTAGCCGTATTCCAGGTGATAGCTGTCCGGGGTTTTGACCTGCCAGATACGCTGTAAATCGCCAGGCAGCGATCCAGCGGCCCCTACGACGATAGCGTTATCTTCAATGTGCTGATTGATAAGTCCCAGCACCTTCGTCTGGGTCAACCGGGTGTTTAGCGTGTCGCCATATTCCGCCAACTGAGCGTCAAGATGCCCTGCCACTTCGGGTTCGTCGTCGGGACGCCAGTCGCGATCCCATAAACGTTGGCACTCATCGCGCCAGGCCTCTTGCGCCTGCGTGACCTCCTTCCCCCAATCGCTGCGGTAGTCTTTCAGCGTTTCAGTTAACGCCGTAAGCCCGGTACGGGCGTCGGCGATAAGCGCGGTGGCATCAAGCTTCAGCGCGTCAAACTCCGCCACGTTCAGCAGCAGGAACTCAACCTCCGGATGAGAAAACAGCGCTTTCGAACCGGTGGTAAAGTCGGTGAGGCGCGTACCGATGCCGATCACCAGATCGGCTTGCGGTGCGAGCTGATTCGCTGCCATCCCTCCAGTTACCCCAATGCCTCCGAGGTTAAGTGGGTGGTCACTAACCAGTGCGCCTTTTCCGGCCTGAGTTTCGGCAAACGGCAGTTGCAGCGTTTCAACAAACATACGAAACGCCTCATGCGCACCGGAATATCGTACCCCGCCGCCGCATACCACCAGCGGACGGCGTTTGCGGGCAATCAGCGCCCGCGCCATCGCCAGACGCTGTGGGTCGGGCGGTCGACGTTCAATCAGATGAACGCGGCGCGCAAAGAAACTCTGGGGATAGTCCCAGGCTTCTCCCTGTACATCCTGTGGCAGGCAGATGGTCACCGCACCAGTATCTGCGGGGTCAGTAAGCGTTCGCATCGCGTTTAGCATCGCACTCATTAACTGCTCCGGGCGGTTAATCCGGTCCCAGTAACGCGAGACCGGGCGGAAGCAGTCGTTGGTGCTGATGCCGAGGTCATGGTATTGCTCAATTTGCTGCAATACCGGGTCCGGCTGACGGCTGGCGTAGACATCGCCTGGCAATAACAACAGAGGAATACGGTTCGCCGTCGCGGTTGCCGCTGCGGTCACCATGTTTGCAGCTCCCGGCCCAACCGATGACGTCACGGCAAAAATACGCTGGCGCCGATGCTGTTTGGCGAATCCGGTCGCCATGTGCGCAATTCCCTGCTCATTACATCCCTGCATCACCTGCAAATGACCGGGATCCTGCTCCAGCGCCTGGCCAATGCCAAGCACATTACCGTGACCAAAGATGGTGGCGACACCCTCGACAAAGGGCGTTTCCACGCCATCGACAGAGATATATTGTTGATTAAGGAATTTGACCAGCGCCTGAGCCATGGTCATACGTTCGGTTTGCATAAACCCTCCTGTCAGCCCAGCGTTGGCATGGAGAACGCTGCCCCTGTGTCCTGCAGCATCTCCGGCCAGCGTGCGGTGACGGTTTTCATCCGGGTGTAGAAGCGTACGCCATCATTGCCGTGAACATTGAGCGCACCAAAAATGGACCGCTTCCAGCCGCCAAAACTGTGGAACGCCATCGGCACCGGAATAGGCACGTTAACGCCCACCATGCCCGCCTGCACCTCTTCACAGAAACGACGCGCACAGCCGCCATCACGTGTGAAAATTGCCGTGCCGTTACCATATTCATGACGATTAATCAGTTCCACCGCGCTGCTGTAATCTGCTACGCGCACCACAGAAAGCACCGGTCCAAAAATCTCTTCTTTATAAATGGTCATCTCCGGCGTGACGTTATCAAACAGGGTCGGCCCAACAAAATAGCCCTGCTCATGACCTTTGACGCTAAAATGCCGACCATCCACACGCAGGCTGGCCCCCTGCGATTCCCCACTGTCGATATACCCGAGCACTTTATTCCGATGCACCGAGGAGATAAGCGGTCCCATTTCGTTTTCCGGTGTCTGATCAAGCCCCGGCCCGACACGCAGCGCCGCAATCTGTTTTTCCAGTCTCGAGCACAGCTCATCTGCCGTTTTATCACCCACCGCCAGCACGACAGAAAGCGCCATGCAGCGTTCACCCGCCGCGCCGTAAGCGGCACCCATAATGGCGTTGGTCGCCATATCCATGTCGGCATCCGGCATTAAAATGCAGTGATTTTTAGCACCACCTAACGCCTGGCAACGCTTACCGTGGGCTGACGCTGTCTGATAAATGTATTCCGCAATCGGCGTAGAGCCGACAAAGCTCACGGCTTGCACGCGCGGGTCAGTCAGCAGCACGTCGACGGACTCTTTATCTCCCTGTACGACGTTGAACACGCCGTCCGGCAGGCCCGCCTCTTGCAGCAGTTTCGCCAGAGCCAGGGCGAGAGAAGGATCTTTTTCCGAGGGTTTCAGCACAAAGGTATTCCCGGTTGCCAGCGCGATGGGGAACATCCACATCGGTACCATTGCCGGAAAGTTAAACGGCGTGATCCCGACGCAAACCCCGAGAGGTTGCATCAGCGAATGGCTATCGACGCCGGTGCCTACGTTGGCTGAGTGTTCGCCCTTTTGCAGATGTGGGATGCCGCAGGCAAACTCCACCACTTCCAGGCCGCGGGTCAGCTCACCAACTGCGTCAGAGAACACCTTGCCATGCTCTTCGCTGATGATGCGAGCCAGCCTCTCCATGTTTTCTTCCAACAGCGCCTTAAAGCGGAACATCACTCGCGCACGTTTTAACGGAGAATGGCGCGCCCACCCGGGGAATGCGTCGTGCGCTGCCGCAATGGCCTGCTCGGTTTCCTGTATCGTACTCATCACCACCTGGCGGATCTGCTCGCCGGTGGCCGGGTTGAAGATTGCCTGAACGCGCTGGCCTGAACCGGTGACACATTCGCCGTGGATAAAATTCGCTACTGTCTCCATCCTTAACCTCTCGCTGTTGATACGTGACTGTTACCTGAACACTGTTATCTGTGTACTATATATGAAACAAACATTCCATTTTAAGTTGAAATAAAATAATTAATGATTAATGTGATCAAGGATGGGTTTTTATGTTAACAAGCGGAATCGCATGATTAGCGTGCACTGGCAGAACGTTTCAGCGAACGGCAAACCTGAAGCTTTTGTTTCGTTTTTACAGCCAGATGAATGAGTGACATTTCAAAGACGCGGTTTTGCGTTTAGAATCATAAAACTATGTACCAGGAGGTAAAATGACAACAGCAACCAGCCTGAACGAGCTGCAGCAGCAAATCCGCGATCGCTACGATAGCCTGAGTAAGAGGCTGCAGCAGGTGTCCCGCTATGTGCTGGATAATACCAATAGCGTGGCCTTTGATACGGTTGCCGTCATTGCTGAACGTGCCGGAGTGCCACCCTCAACGCTGATCCGCTTCGCCAATGCCTTTGACTTCACCGGCTTCAACGAAATGAAACAGCTGTTTCGTATGAACCTGGTGGAGGAAACCGCCAGCTACAGCGACCGCGCGCGCATGTTCCGTGAGATGGAAAGCGAAGCCGTGCCGGAAACCCCGCTCGATATCCTGCAGGAGTTCGCCCGTTCGAATACTCAAGCGCTCCAGCAGCTGGCAGCCCGTGCCGAACCTGAAATGCTGGAACGCGCCGTACAATTGCTGGCAGAAGCCGACACCATTTACATCGCCGGTCTACGTCGTTCGTTTAGCGTCGCCGCCTATCTCACCTACGCCCTGAGCCATCTTGAGTGTCGCCCTATTTTGCTCGACGGAATGGGCGGAATGCTGCGCGAGCAGATTAACCGCATTAAAGCGCGCGATATCGTGGTGTCGATAAGCTTCTCGCCTTATGCGGAAGAAACGGTGATGGTCAGCGAAACTGCAGCCAATGCCGGCGCGCGCCAGATCGTGATTACCGACAGCCAGATAAGCCCGCTGGCAACGTTCAGCGATCTCTGCTTTGTGGTGAAAGAGGCGCAGGTCGACGCGTTTCGCTCCCAGTCAGCGACGCTGTGCCTGGTACAGTCACTAGTCGTGGCGCTGGCTTACCGGCTAGGTGACGGGAGTAATGAACGCGGTCATTCTGTCGGTTGATGAGCGACGCGAAAATTGATGATCCGCTTTATTACATTCCCGCCAGCGTGACGTGAAATCGTGATGTCTGCAGTTACTTTTATGGTCGTTGAAAATATCGCCATCATTCAGCGACCGGATAAAATACAATCCGTTATTACCATGAGCTACAATTATATTAATTTTAGATAATCAACAATGCGTCTGCTGACAATAATACGCAAAGGTTTACTATAGCCCTGTCTTTTTTAAGCAGGAAAGTAAAATGAAAAATACAAAAGGGTTGATGATTATTGCCCTTGCTTTCACCCTGGCATCATGTGCCGCCATTCCTGAGAATATCAAAGGTAATAATCAACCCGATATCCAAAAAAACTTTATCTCCGTGCATAACCAGCCTGGTTTATATACCGGTCAGCAGGCCCGCTTTGGCGGTAAAGTCATCAATGTGATTAACACCAAAAAAGATACGTTGCTGGAAATCGCCGTTTTGCCACTGAACGACTCTGCTAAGCCACAAATTGACGCGAGCTATCAGGGACGTATTCTTGCCCAGCAGAAAGGTTTCCTCGATCCGGTAAACTACAGAAACCATTTCGTGACTATTTTGGGAACAATTCAAGGAGATGAGTCAGGTTTCATCAACAAAGTCCCGTACAACTTTGTTAAAGTTGATTTACAAGGTATCCAGGTTTGGCATTTAACTGAGTCTGTCAACACCACTTATAATATGTGGGATTATGGTTACGGTGCGTTCTGGCCAGAGCCGATGTGGGGAGCGCCTTACTACGCTAATACAGTAACTCAGGTAACTCCGGAGCTAGTGAAATAATCCCAGAGGTAAGATGGCGCGACTATATTCCGGAGTCAGGTGTTGGCAAACAACCCTTCTCATTACCCCGCGTTTATCTTATTGCGCCATCCTGCTTCAGGAGATCCTTCGCTTAACATGCATTCTTCCTGTTACATATAATTTTTAACCGCTAATTCTTTAGCGAAGAAATGGGCTTTACCCTTCTCATGCCTGACCATCTTTTGTTATTTACCGACAACTCCCCCACCCTGCATGCAATAAAAGAACATTTGTGTTTACACATTATTCAGGGATTACTATGAACAGAAAATGCTTACTGTTGATACCATTATTCTTTAGTAGCGTCATCATCACCGCCTGCGATAATAAACCTGCAGTAAAAACCACCATGGAGCCCGAGGTCGGCGTTGTTACCTTAGCCCCCTCCTCAGTAAATATTAAAAGTGAACTTCCGGGTCGCGCGCTTGCGTTCGAGATCGCCGAAATCCGCCCTCAGGTTGGTGGGATCATCATAAAACGCAACTTTGTTGAAGGTGATAAAGTCAGCAAAGGAGAATCACTGTATCAAATTGATCCAGCCCCACTGCAGGCACGACTGGACTCAGCCAAAGGCGCGTTGGCAAAGGCACAGGCTACCGCCAATAATGTTCGTCTGACACTAAATCGGCAGTCAGCATTAATAAAATCTAATTACGTCAGCCGCCAGGACTATGACACCACGCTTTCACAGCTTAATGAAGCGCAAGCCAATGTTGCCGTCGCTAAAGCGGATCTTGAACAAGCCACTATCAATCTTCGATATGCCAATGTTACCTCGCCCATTGATGGCATTAGCGGCAAATCTTCCGTGACCGTGGGTGCCCTGGTTACTGCCAATCAGGAAAACTCGCTGGTCACCGTTCAGAGATTAGATCCGATCTATGTTGATTTAACGCAGTCAGTACAGGACTTCTTACGCCTGAAAGAAGAGAAAGCTAACGGCAAAATTGCCCAGCAACAAGGCAAAATTCCGGTTGAGCTGATGCTGGAAAACGGCAAACCCTATCGCCATACCGGTACGCTTGAGTTTTCCGATCCCGCTGTTGATGAGACCACCGGTTCGGTAACCCTGCGCGCCGTATTTCCCAATCCTGAAGGTGAAATTTTACCCGGCATGTATGTCACTGCGTTGCTGGACGAAGGCAGTCAACAAAACGTGTTGATGGTCCCCCAGCAAGGAATTACGCATAACGAGCAAGGAAAAGCCACCGCGCTGATCCTTGACCAGGAAAACGTAGTGCAACTGCGTGAAATAAACGCAGTGAAGGCCGTTGGTAATCAATGGTTAGTGACCGCGGGATTACGCCCCGGCGATCGGGTCATTGTGTCCGGATTACAAAGAATTCGTCCGGGAAGCAAAGCCCGGGTCCTCCCTTCAAAACTGAACACACCTGACACGGTAGCTGAACAGTAATATTTCAGGTATTAAGGACACTTTCTTTATGGCCAACTTTTTTATTGAGCGCCCAGTTTTCGCCTGGGTGCTCGCTATTATCATGATGTTTACGGGCGGTATCGCGATAATGAACCTGCCAGTCGCCCAATATCCACAAATTGCGCCCCCAACCATTACCATCAGCGCGGCCTACCCCGGGGCAGATGCAAAGACCGTTGAAGACTCCGTCACCCAGGTGATTGAACAGAATATGAATGGTCTTGATGGCCTGATGTATATGTCATCCACCAGTGATGCGGCAGGTAATGCCTCGATTATCCTGACCTTCAAAACGGGTACATCACCCGATATTGCGCAGGTTCAGGTACAGAATAAACTGCAGCTGGCGATGCCTTCCTTGCCACAGGAAGTACAACAGCAAGGGATCAGCGTTGATAAATCCAGCAGCAATATCTTAATGGTCGCCGGTTTTATCTCTGATAATAACAGCCTGAGCCAATATGATATTGCCGACTATGTGGCCTCGAACATTAAAGATCCGCTAAGCCGCACTGCCGGGGTGGGGAGCGTGCAGTTATTCGGTTCGCAATACGCCATGCGCATCTGGTTGGATCCGCAAAAGCTCGACAAGTATAACCTCACTCCCGAGGACGTCATTACCCAGCTCAAAGTACAGAATAATCAGATATCTGGCGGGCAACTGGGGGGCATGCCTCAGTCAGCCGATCAGCAATTAAATGCGTCGATAATCGTCCAGACGCGTCTGCAAACAACCGATGAATTTGGCAAGATCTTCCTTAAAGTTCAGCAAGATGGTTCTCAGGTTCTACTGCGTGATGTCGCACGCATTGAGCTGGGTGCGGAAAATTATGCCACGGTTGCACGTTACAACGGCAAACCCGCCGCCGGGATTGCGATTAAACTTGCCGCAGGCGCCAATGCCCTTGAAACGTCCCAGGCTGTTAAACAAGAGCTGAACAGATTATCAGCCTGGTTTCCGGCCAGCATGAAAACCGTTTATCCCTATGACACCACGCCGTTTATCGAAATTTCGATTCAGGGTGTTTTTCATACTTTGATCGAGGCAATCATTTTGGTATTCCTCGTCATGTACCTGTTTTTGCAAAGTTTTCGTGCGACGCTTATCCCCACTATCGCCGTTCCGGTGGTTATCCTCGGCACCTTTGCCATTCTCGACGTCGCCGGTTTTTCGATTAATACGCTCACGATGTTTGGCATGGTGCTGGCGATAGGGTTGTTAGTCGATGATGCTATCGTGGTGGTTGAGAACGTAGAACGTATTATTGCTGAAGAGCACTTGTCTCCAAAAGCGGCAACGCATAAAGCAATGGGTCAGCTCCAGAGGGCGCTGGTTGGTATTGCCGTGGTGTTATCCGCCGTATTTATGCCGATGGCATTTATGAGCGGCGCAACAGGAGAAATTTTCCGTCAGTTTTCCATCACCTTGATCTCCTCCATGCTGCTGTCGGTGTTTGTGGCGATGAGCCTGACGCCAGCACTCTGCGCCATGCTGTTAAAAGCACACGATGACGAGCAGGCAAATACGCATTTTCTGTTTACCCGATTCAATCATTTCATGGAGAAATGCACTCAGCACTACACGGACAGCACCCGAAAACTGTTACGTTGCACGGGCCGTTACATGGTCGTTTACTTAGTCATTGGCGCGGGCATGATGGTGCTGTTTTTACGTACGCCGACCTCCTTTTTGCCTGAAGAAGACCAGGGGGTATTCATGACCACGGCGCAATTGCCCTCAGGTTCAACGATGGTGAACACCAGCAAAGTGCTCGGGGAAATAACGGACTACTACCTGACGAAAGAACAGAAAAACGTTGCTTCTGTTTTCACCGTCGGCGGATTTGGTTTCAGCGGTCAGGGACAAAATAATGGCCTGGCGTTTATCAGCCTGAAGCCGTGGTCAGAACGCGTTGGCGAAGAAAACTCGGTTACCGCCATTATTCGACGGGCAATGATGGCCTTAAGTACCATCAATAATGCCGTCGTTTATCCGTTCAATTTACCCGCGGTCGCGGAATTGGGCACCGCATCAGGGTTTGATATGGAGTTGCTGGATAACGGTAATCTTGGGCATGAAAAAATGATGCAGGCCCGAAACGAGCTTTTGGCTCTGGCCAATCAGTCCTCAGGTGAGGTCGACGGGGTGCGCCCAAACGGCCTGGAAGATACGCCGATGTTCCGCATTCACGTCGACGCCAAAAAGGCTGAAGCTATGGGCGTTGCGTTATCGGATATTAATCAGACCATCTCCACCGCGTTCGGTAGTCGCTATGTCAATGATTTCCTGAACCAGGGGCGCGTAAAAAAAGTGTATGTCCAGGCCGATACGCCGTTCCGTATGTTGCCGGACAATATCAATCACTGGTATGTACGTAATGCCTCTGGCGCGATGACCCCGCTTTCCGCCTACTCATCAACCGAGTGGACCTACGGCTCTCCACGCCTTGAACGCTATAATGGTCAGCCAGCAATGGAAATTCTGGGCCAGCCGGTAGAAGGGAAAAGCAACGGTGATGCGATGAAATTTATGGCATCACTGATTAATAAACTGCCCGCAGGCGTCGGTTATGCCTGGACCGGTCTGTCTTATCAGGAGGCGCTATCCACAAACCAGGCACCAATGCTGTACGGCATTTCGCTGATCGTCGTATTTCTGGCGCTGGCGGCGCTGTATGAAAGCTGGTCGATCCCTTTCTCGGTGATGCTGGTTGTGCCAATCGGGGTGGTCGGCGCGTTGCTGGCCACCGATCTGCGCGGCCTGAGCAATGATGTTTATTTCCAGGTCGGCCTACTCACCACGATGGGGCTATCGGCTAAAAATGCTATTTTGATCGTCGAGTTTGCCGTCGAGATTATGCAGAAAGAAGGGAAAACGCCGCTTGAAGCCGCGGTGGAAGCCGCGCAAATGCGCTTACGTCCTATTCTGATGACCTCACTGGCCTTCATCCTGGGGGTAATTCCACTAGCAATAAGCAACGGCGCGGGCTCTGGCGCGCAAAATGCCGTCGGTACGGGGGTTATCGGTGGGATGCTGGCCGCGACGGTACTGGCGATCTATTTTGTTCCAGTATTCTTTGTACTCGTTGAAAATACGTTAGCGCGATTTAAAGCCCGACGTTGATCCCCTGCCCTATCCCTGGGTTTAGATTATTAAATCCAGGGATGGGACTTCATTTGTCAGGTCTACAGTTATTAGCGGGCACGGCTATCCAGCGAGTTTCTCGTGGATAGCAGGGTAAGCATTACGCAGATTTTCTTGTAGGGGAACAACTGGGGCAGGTACAGAGGTTGTCAATTCTAACTAAAGCCAGGCTATCAAAACGGTTAATCAATAGTGCAGACCGGAACCTTTCAGATTTACAGCCAGTTCACCCAGTTTTGTATTCGGATGCTGATGACATATTTTAACCATTTTCGGTACAGCTTCCGTTTCCACCTCATGCAGGGGAACATAATCATCGCCTTTAAAGTCCGAATTTTTATTAACAATCACAAAGGCAATTGCCGTCTTGTATTGCTGACTCATATCAACGAATTCTTTACAGGTCATATCTTGTGGCGCAGCTTCCGTTGCCTGAGTAGCAAAAGCACGGGTCATTGGCGCCATAACAGAGGTCACAAGAATAGCTGCAGAAACCATCATTTTAATATTCACTATGCGCTCCAGAGGTAGCATTATTTTTTATCGGCGAGCTTATCAGTTTTTACCAGCGTCGCATTTCTACGCAGACTGATAAAAGCTAAAGAACTAAAGATCATCTCGACACCAATAAAAATTGAGGTAAATACATACGATCTGTCGGGATCCATATTTAGCCAGACGCCGGCAATAAGCAGGTCAAAAATACCAATAAAAATGTTCCATCCATAACCCGGACTGTGGAACAGTTTGACCCCAGATGCGATACGAAAAATACCACCCAGAATAAACAGGCAGCAAAATACCATTGCCAATGAATTCATGCCTATCACAGGATTCACCAGGAAACAGTAACCCAGCAGTAACCACGCGATAGCAAAAAAGGCATAGGTAAATTTGGCTTTCAATTGCTTTTTACTTGAGCTAAACAGGCTATAAATAGAATAAAAACCACATACCAGGAACATAAAGCCAGTTGCATAGCTTAAATAAACACCTGCAGCAATCGGATAAATCAAGCAGCAGATGCCACAAATCAACATCAACACCGCCATAATCGTCGCATGCTTTTTATAATGAACGAGTGTTTTTTCATTAAACGCTCTCAGGCTACGCTGATTAAAAACAAACATACATCCTCCGTTATACATAAACGCAATGTAACCTGTTGACACAAGAATTATTACTCACTCAACATATGTTACTTACAATGGAATGATAAGACTTCCGCTAAGGAAGCGTATATAAGAACAAGAGAATGTCGCTATGCGTATATTCCTACACATGTCAGACATCTGACACTTGTAAGATTAAACGGTCATTATTCTATCGTGGTTCTGATTTCGCTCTTTAACATTATTTAATATGCTTATTGCGTTTGGTGACATATACCAAATTTATTCAGGAGAAAGTAATGAAAAAGATTATTCTTGCGGGTGTGCTTGCAACCATGATGGGTTCAGCACCAGTGATGGCTGCTACTGCTACCACAACTACTCCGGCGCAAGCTACTACCGCAAATGTACAAAAAGAAGCTGCCGATATTATGCAGGTCGCAGTGCAAGGCGCAAATGCGATGCGTGATATTCAGCTTGCTCGTTTGGCCCTGTTTCATGGACAGCCTGACAGCGCTAAAAAATTAACCGATGACGCCGCTTCCCTGCTGGCAGGCGACAGCAAAGATTGGGCGAAATTTGTAAAAACTGCGCCTAAAGCCAAGATGATTGACGATCAGTACGTGGTTATTAACGCTACGATCGCGCTGTCAGAAGACTATATTGCCACTCCAGCCAAAGAATCCGCTATCAAAACAGCGAATGGCAAAATGGCCAAAGGCGACTGGAAAGGTGCAGTGGATACCCTGCAACTGGCTGGTATCAGCGTGCTTCAGACCCAATACCTGATGCCCCTGAATCAGACTCGTAAAGCCGTTGCCAGCGCGCAAAAACTGCTGTCTTCCGGTAAATATTATGAAGCAAACCTTGTGCTAAAAGGTGCTGAAGAAGGTATTGTGATCGATAGTGAGATGATCGGCGCAGGCCAGTAATACTCAGCACTACGGAGTGTTGAACCAGGACTTTCTCTCCTGATCGGGCAGCTACGGCCACCCGATCAGGGGGATTAATGGCTAATCAGACTGTCTATCTCAATCTCAATTTCCCGCATAACAGCAATAATCTTCTGCAATGCCTCCTGGCGTACTGCCAGAGGAAGATCGTCATGCCGTCTGGATTCGAAAGGTTCGCACAGGTTTTGTAGCGCAGTGATGCCCAGAATTTGCGCCGAGCCATGCAACCGGTGAAGAGCGCGCAAAAACAGCTGAGGTTCATCTTGCAGAACAGCTTTCTCAGCCGCTTGTATATCATTCAGCGTTGCCTCGCGAAATGTCTCGAGAATCTCGTTCATTAGTGCGCGATCGCCGCCGGTATTCTCCGTCAACACATTGAATTTCAAATGCCGGATTGAACAAGGAGACGAATAACCGGTTTCGATTTTACTCAACTCATGTGTCAGTGTCTGAATCGACACAGGCTTGAACAGGCACAAATTCATACCATTTTGCAGGCATCGATCGCGTGACTGTGGAAGTGCGCTGGCCGTCAGTCCCCATATTTGTAAATTCGGCTGTTGACGACGTAGCGAAGCCGCGAGATCAAACCCGTCTTTTTTCGGCATATTTACATCGGTTATCAGCAGATCGTACGATTTTTTCGCCAGTTTGGCTTCTGCCTCCTCCCCATCACACGCTTCATCCACGTTGTAGCCAATGGCATTCAACTGTCGCTTGAGCAGCAGGCGATTGGTTGGGTTATCGTCTGCAATCAAAATAGACAGACACGGAAGCGGTAACAGAGTACCAGGCGCATCGCCATCCGGTACAATCGACTGTCGAGCCGTTTCAACCGGCAGCGTTATGGTAAACGTGGTTCCTTGCAACGGGACGCTCATCAACTCCAGCGTCCCACCCATCAGCGTCACCAGTTCTTTACAGATAAATAATCCCAGACCGGAACCGGTTTGTTGACGCCCGCAACGCCCCTGAGCGTAACGATGAAACAGCCCCGCCTGCTCCTCTTCACTAATCCCGCAACCGGTGTCGCTAATGGCAATGGTCAGGGTACCGTGATTCTCCCCGTCAGGCGACAAACGGGCCGTCACATGAATACTGCCCTGCTCGGTAAACTTCAACGCATTACCTACCAGGTTGGTGAGAATTTGCCGCAAAGCCTGCTGATCGACAAATACCCGTTCGTTTGCCGGCAACTGGCTAACGCAAGCCAGCGTAATGCCTTTCTGTCTGGCTAAAGCATCGAAAGAGTGGCACTGCAATTCAATGAGCTGCGAGAGATCCGTCCATTGAGGAACAACCTGGTATTTACCAGACTCAATCTTATCCAGATCCAGAATCTTACCGATCAGCCCAAGCAATGACTGGGCTGTCGCCCCGGTAAGGGCAATCGCCTCTTTTCGCTGTGCCGGGCTGAGTTCTGAACTCGACAGTAATTCCACAAAGCCAACAATCGAGCTTACCGGGGTACGTAATTCATGGCTCATACTCGCCAGAAAGCGACTTTTGGCCTTGGTTGCTTCAATCGCTTTATTCTTTTCGTTTTCCAGTTCTTGAGATAATGCCTCTTTGAGATGAAGCTGCTCTTCCAGTAGCCGCTGAGATAGTTTCCTTTTTTTTACCTCACGGGAGAGTGAGATCCCCCAGATCAGGCTAATCGCTATCAGCAGCAGCGCGAATATCCCCAGTTGATAGAACTGTTTGCTATATCGACTCCATAAATCAACCTGCGTATTGGAAATTTTCGACCACTTCTCCGTCATCTGCAAAATCTCCCGTGGCGGTATGGCCTGTAGCGCTTTATCCATAACAGACTTCAACATAGGCTCGTGGGAAGAAATCGCAAAACTTACTGAGGCACCAGGCATATCTGGAAGCCTAAAAAAGTGCATATTTTTCTGATAGTAATGATCGACCATAAACCTTGCTGACAATTCGGTAGCAATTGCCGCATCAGCGCTGCCCTCCTTGACCATGACCATCGCAACACTGCTAGTATCAGCATTAACCCAGGTGGCCTGCGGATAGCGTTGCTTCAGCTCGCTTTCCAGTACATGCCCGGCTGGTAGCGCAATACGTATCGGCTTCTCCAGTAGCGAGTCGGCGGTTTCCTCACGGGAAGTGATCATCACAAATGCCACATTCATCAGAGGATCGCTAAAGGTCGAATTGTGCGGGTTTTGATGAGTGAGCGTGATAGTGGGATACATATCCCACTGTTCGCCGCTTATTTGCTTTGTCTGCTCGCTTTTAGAGTTAGCTAAAATGGGTTCAAAATCGAGCCCCGTTTGCAGATGAATAATATTCAGTAAATCGCCAAGAATACCGCGTAATTCACCGCTGCGATCGACCAGCGTATAGGGCGGGTAATCTGGGTTGATTAAAATGCGGATAGCATGCTTTTTCTTCAACCACGCTTTTTCCTGAGCGGTGAAAGGTATAGGTGCATTCAGATAAGCAAGGTTGCCGCGGTTCAGCCAGTTCTGCATGACTTGCATATGAATTTCATTACTGATTGACGTAATGAAACCATCAAGAATATTTCTTAATACCGGCTGATCTTCGTTAACGACAAAATAATTATATTGTTCTTGCTTATCAAAGTAGTGCGTAATAACCAGTGATTGTGAGAAGTATCGAGAGATGCAATGGCTGCTGGTGATATTGTTACCAATATAATATTGGTTATCACCATTCACTACCGAGGCCATGGCCTGATACTCGTCGTCATAAAATGAGACTTTAGCCTCAGGAAAAGCCCCCTGGATAACATCGAGAAAAGGGCAATCCCGCACGCACGCGACGCTAACCTGATGGTTCGTGGTCAGCGGCAGCATAGTGTTTTTTAGCGATGTTACAAGCGTCGGCCACGTCGTCAGCAATACCGAAGTACGCAACAAATTTCCGCCAACATCCTGGCGTCGGGACAGTTGGGTTATCAGCGTATCAACATCGTTACTGGCGAGCGCGGCCAGCGCCTCTTGCTCATTATCATACTGCTTTATAATAATTTTTAGATCGAGGTTCTTTTGCATTAACGCAAGGTAATCTGCGTTGACTCCCCGATAATATTCGCCGCTATTTTGATAAACAATGGGGGAGACTTCAGGTAACCAGGTACCAACAACCAAGGTTTTTTTATGCGCTAACCAGTTTGTTTCTTCCCTGTTCAAGCTGATATTTTGTACTGAAGTATTATAGTTACTTTTTAGCTCAACTTGCCGAGCTGAGCTTACACCCGTAGACAACCCGATGGTAAATATGACCATCAAAAAAATAAACAAGCGTTCCAGCATTACTCTATCCTATTTTATTTCTCTGCGCATAATCATAGATTTCCATTAATGATGAACAATCTAATTTTTCCATCAACCGGCTTTTATAGGTACTCACCGTTTTATTACTGATATTCATTTTGCTGGCAATTGAGCTGTAATCCATGCCATTAAGGATATAACGCAATACTCTCATTTCCTGATTCGACAACGTATCAAGCTTATCCTGCTCGCTGACGGATGAACCAGTAAAATGCTCAAGGGAAAAGGGAAAATAGCTATAGCCATTTTTTGCTGCTTCGATTGCGGCAAGAATATTATTCATACCTTCTTTTTTACTCACAAATCCGTTGGCACCGTATTCGGCGCTACGTTTGCCGTAAAAAAATTCATTTTTGGCTGAAATGATAATGATTACACCAGCATAGTGCCGCTTTCTCAGTTGCTCCAGCACTTCGATGCCACTGATACCGGGAATATCTACATCGATAATCAACAGCTCCGGCTTAGTTTTTTCAACGGTTTGAACCACTTGATCTCCGCTGTCGAGTTCAGTGGTCACAGCGATACCATTAGTATCGAGTAAGTTGCGGATGGCAATGCGTGCCAATGGGTGATCGTCAACGATTATCGCGTTCATTGCGTATAAGAATCCCGATAAATAAAGAGAGGCGATGGCTATAGAGCAGGCGAGCCTTCAACATTATAATTTCTGAAAATAAGGCTTTATCAGGTAAATCCTAACATAATCACGCGTATATTTTATTCATTTTTTATAAAAAATGCAGAACAAGGTATAAACGCAACACTGTAATTTACAAATTTTAAACCTTGCGCCTATCTAAATATCAAACCATTAACACAACATAAAAGGAATATTCCTACACGCGTAGGACAAATCTCTCATTTATTATGATTTATTCTTAATGCTTTGGGACATATAACCGGGATATTGTTCATCAGAACTGCGAGGGGGGATATGCGAATAGCTATCTAAAAATAAATTTCATACCAGGTCAAATATGGAGAACAAGAGTACAAACCTGCTGAATTTAGAGAGAAACTCCCTGCAGCTCTGGAGCAGCAGTGCCACAGGGAGGCAGCGATTAATCAGGCTTTACTGGGCAATGCCCCTACTGCATGCGAGCTTTTCACAGTCAGTGTAACGACGGCAGAACACAACAGTGCGGCAATCATAAAGATAAAGGCGCTGTTATAGCTTCCACCGCTACTTTGGATCAACCAGCCGATGATGGGCGCTGATACAACCCCTGCCATCTGGCCGCCAAAGTTAACAATACCGGATGCCCGCCCCATGATGTTGCTGGGAATGGTATCCATCAGAATACCCCAGAACGTTGCCATAGCGAAAAACATGAACAAGGCTGAAATACACTGATAAACCACCGCCATATCTGCACTGCTCACGCTGAAGGTCAGATACAGGAAACCCGCGGCAATAACAGAGGTTACGACATACAGCGTTTTACGCTGGGGTTTGAATTTGTCTGAGCAATAACCACCTAATAATGTTCCGCCAGCCCCGAACAGGAAGGGAATGGCCGCCATGACACCGGTCTTTGCCAGAGAAAACTCTCGTACGGTAATCAGGTAGCTTGGCAGCCAGGTTGAAAAACCCCAGAAGGTGATATCAAACAAAAACCAGATACTGGCCATTTGCCAGAGCACCGGCATTTTGAGTACGTCTTTAAACGCGATAGCACTGGTGTTTTGCAGGCTCCCCTGGTCGTCAGCAGCCAGCTCCGCCAGGTCTTGTTGCGTAATGGCAGGGTGATCTTTCGGGTTGTCACGCGTAAATAAGTAGATACCTGCGGCGATAAACAGACCGGGAATACCCAGCACGATAAAAACCATGTGCCAGCCAAATGCCCCAATGATGCTTGCCGCCACGACTACCGCCAGCGCTGGGCCTAAGGTGTTTACCGTTGACTGAATCGCCGTGGCGCGGCCACGTTCTTTCGATGGGAAATAAGTTGATATCATCTTCCATGAGGCCGACGGGAAACATCCCTCACCGATACCAAAGAAGAAACGTACTGCTAACATCAGCGGCAGCGTCAGCACAGCGCCGGTTAAGCTGGTGAACACAGACCACCATGCAATACCAATGGCCATGATTTTTCGCGAGCCAAACTTATCCGCCAGTAATCCACCGGGAATTTGAAACGCGGCATAACCAATAAAAAAGGCGCTAATAATTAAACCTTGTTGAGTCGTATCAAGATTTAAATCTTTGCCAATATAAGGGAGTGAAACGCTCATCACCATTCTGTCGAGAAAAGAGAGCAGCCACGCCAGCCAGATCAGTGTCAGGACGGTATATCTTGCTTTCCAGGTCTTGGGTTTACCTGAAGGTAAAGACGTTTGTAGGTTCATTGTGATGTCCTTAGGGTGTAGTGATCTACCGCGGCCATAAATAGTCGCGATAGATCCATGCGTGTTTAGCGTTATTTATTAATATTGTTTTCTAATAACCGTACCGCTACAGGCATAACTTTCCGTGCCATTGATTAAGGCAATGCGCCCATTAACCATGACAATTTCAATCCCTTCCGGGTACTGATTGGGTTCAACAAAAGTGCCTTTATCCGCAATTGTGTTCGGATCGAACATCACGATATCCGCTGCATAACCGACTTTCAGCAGTCCGCGATCCTGCAAACCCAATACTTCAGCAGGTTTCCCCGTCATCTTGCGGATTGCCGCTTCCCAGCTCAGACATCCCTCTTCACGAACATATTTACCGAGCACGCGAGGGAATGCGCCAAACACGCGCGGGTGCGGTTTGCCAGCCCCCATCAAGCCATCGGTACAGACGTTTTGTTCAGGTCGACAGAGAAACTTAATCACGTGCTCTTCGGTACCGTAGAAGTCGACCATCCCCACGGCGTTTTCCTCTTCAAAGAGCAGATCGAAGGTGGCGTTGTACGGATCTTTTCCACGCAGCTCGCCCAACTGGACGAGGTTCAAACCGACAGCATCCTGATTTTTTGCCGTTTTGACGCTGGTGACAAAAATCTGGTCCAAACCGGCAAAATCGATAAAGTTATCCCAGCCAGGAATGCCCTGCTGAATATCGTCAATCATTTTGGCGCGCAGTTCGGGCGAGGCGAGACGCTCAAGTAATTTGTCCGTACCACCGGAGTGAACCCAGGGCGGCAGGATCACGCCGAGCATCGTGCTGCCCGCCACATACGGATACTGGTCGAAAGAGATACGAATCCCCTTTTCCTGCGCCTGTTCCAGCATGCCCAGCATTTGGTCGATCAGCCCCCAGTTTTTCTTGCCGCAAACCTTCATATGCGAAATATGCAGCCAGACGCCGGTGGCTGTGGCGATATCAATCAGTTCCTGGGTTGAGTTGATAATATCGTCAGCTTCACTGCGCTGATGCACCACAAAAATCCCGTCATATTTCGCCGTGACCTTACACAGTTCAATCATTTCGGCAGTATCACCAAAGGCGCAAGGCATATAGATAAGACCAGTGGAAAGTCCAAATGCCCCGGCTTTTAACTCCCGCTCAAGGACCTCACACATCTTCGCCACATCTTCACGGGTCGAAGGACGCCCATCCAGGCCCATCGCTTCCATGCGCACGTTGCCATGAGGAACTAAATACGCGAGGTTTGTCGCCGGATGACGCGATGCCAGCAGATTGAGATAACCGTCTGTATTTTTATATTTCCAGTCAATTTTGTCGGTGTCACCGTCCAGTCCGGCGATATTTTTACGCCAGGCTGGAATATATTCTTCCGGTAGCGGCGCTAAGGCGACGCCATCCTGGCCCAACAGTTCGGTGGTGATACCCTGACGAATTTTTGCCGACAGAGCGGGGTTAATAATGGCTGACAGGTCAGAGTGCGTATGGGTATCAATAAAGCCAGGGCAAACTATTTTTCCTGTTGCATCAATAACCTGCTCATTGACACCAACCTCAATTTGGCCGATTGCGACAATACGTCCTTCATCAACCATCACATCGGCAATTCTGCCTTCACTGCCCGTCCCATCAATTACATTTCCGTTTTTGAAAATGGTTTTCATCGTTATTCTCCATGGCGGTGCTGCTGAGCTACACCGCCTGTAAGGTAAGAGGTGGTTATCTTTATTTTTATTGGCGATAGAGTGTCTGGATAATGCTGTAATAGCCGCTGGCCGAGCCGGTTAATTGCTCGATCTCGATATACTCATCAATGGTGTGTGCCAGGTTTTCTCGTGAAGGACCGAAGCCGATGGTTTTGATTCCCGCTTCGCCCGCATAGTGGCTACCGTTGGTACAAAATGAGTACTGCGTAATGGTTGGATTAAAGCCAGCCTCACGAACGCCCGCCAACGCTGCCTGCACGAATTCGTCGGACTCGTCGTACACCCAGCCTGGGAAGAACCGCTCTCCCTCAATCGTGGCGCCGGTATAGCAAGACTCCTGACCCACCGCGTAGGACACTCGGGCCTTAAACTGCGGATCCTGAGCAATAAGTTCCGCAAGCGCATTTTCCAGCGGAGCAATCACGCTTTCTTTGGTTTCACCCACCAGCAAACGGCGATCGTAGGTTGCGCGACAGTAATCCGGTACCACCGAGGCCCCCGGGTACGGCGAAGATTTAATGTCGGTCAGTTCCAGAATGCCAGGCCCCAGAACCGGATGCGTTGGCGGCGTGATCGTGCGAATTTTGTCGATCAATTGCGCCATTTTGTACACCGCGTTAATCCCCGCCTGCGGGTTAGCGGAGTGCGCGGGTTTACCAAAGGTTTCGACCACAATTTCAGCGCGGCCACGTTGACCAATTTTCAGGTTTAACTCGGAAGCTTCACCGATGATCACATAGTCTGGCTTATAGCGCTCGCTGACCAGGCGAGCGGCAATACCTTCAAAACACTCTTCATGCACGATGCACGCAACGTAGATTTTCCCGGCAAAATTTCGCTGATTGTCCTGACCGAAAAAGCCCACGGCGGAGATCATCGCCGCCACGGCACCTTTCATGTCAGTTGTGCCGCGACCATAAATTTTGCCATCTTCAATATCGCCGCCGTATGGGTTGCGGGACCACTTCTCTTCGTTCACCGGCACGGTATCGATATGTCCATCGAGAACCAACGTTTTCCCTGGCTGGTTGCCGACAATACCGCCAACAATGTTGCCGTACTTATCAACGTGGATGTCATCGAATTGGTAATGCTGCATCATTGTTTTTATGGCATTAACCACTTCACCTTCCTGACCGGAATAACTTTTTTGTTGGATCAGCGCCTGACAGTTTTTAATGACTTCTTCAATGCGGTTTGCAGATAACATGGGTTTCTCCGTTATATCTCTTAATCAGGGAATTATTTGTTGATGCCCGGGTACTGTCCGCCCCAGACAATATCCAGATATTGTTGCGGGTCGGTATCCCCTTCGGTGCTGACTAACAGCACGCGAGAGTGCGCATCCAGCCCCAGTTGCTCACGCGTTTGCGCCAGTTCAGGTGAGGTCATCAACAGCGCCAGCAGACCGGTAGTAACCGCACCTGACTCACCCGAAATAATCTGTGGATCGCCTGCCAGCGGGTTGCCCAACATGCGCATGCCTAACGCTGCAACTTCATCCGGGCAGGAAGCAAATGCGTTGGCATAGTCGCGCAGCAGTTTCCAGCCGATACTGTTCGCCTCACCGCAGGCGAGACCGGCCATCACGGTTTGTAAATCACCGCCCACCGCAATGGCATCCCCCTCTTTCGAACGGGCTGAGCGGTAGAGGCAATCGGCAATTAACGCTTCGGCGACGATCACTTTCGGGCGATTCTCACCCCAGGCTGCCGTCACCATTCCCTGAACCATGCCGGCAAACGAGCCGACGCCTGCCTGCACAAAAATGTGAGTCGGCGCAACCTGATGCAGCTGATCTATCGCCTCCAGCATCAGCGTGCCGTAGCCCTGCATAATCCACTGCGGGATCTTTTCGTATCCTTCCCAGGCGGTATCCTGCACGACAATCCAGCCATACTTTTCGGCCTGCTCTGCGGTCATACGAACCGCATCGTCATAGTTCATATCGACGATCTCAGCGGTAGCGCCTTCGTTACGGATAGAGGTCAGACGTTGCTGCGAAGAGCCCTTTGGCATATAAACCACGGCGTTTTGCTTCAGTTGGCGCGCCATCCATGCCACGCCGCGACCGTGGTTGCCATCAGTGGTGGTAGCAAACGTGACGGTTTGCAGATCGTGGCGTACCTCTTCGCTGGTCATCACGTCAAACGGCAGTTCACTGATATCCTTACCAACTAATTCAGCGATATGGCACGCCATCGCATAGGAGCCACCCAGCGCTTTGAAGGCTTTCAGGCCAAAACGCTGAGATTCATCTTTGAGGTAGATATTTTTTACGCCCAGTTTTTGTGCAAGCGCCGGTAGCGTATACAGCGGCGTCGGCGCGTAGCCCGGAATAGACCGATGAAAATTCAACGCTTTTACCAGTTCCTGGCGGCTAAACGGTGCCAGCGGCGCGTTCGGATGTTCGGTAAACGGTGTCTGGTTGATAAAAAATGATAAGTTTTCCTGCATCATAAAACCTCATTGTCCTGGTATTTCATTCCCTGTAATCGGTGCAATACAGAGATATTTCCGTTATCGGTATTGGCAATAGAGCAAAATACTTACCAGCTTTTTATTAATTGAGTAAATTCTTATAAATATTTTAATAAAGGCTTTAATTTCAATAAATTAAATGAAATTTTAAATTGAAAACCGAAAATATCAATGCCTCAGTTTATCGCCTCGTTTTGATAAATTCTCATCATTGATAAATAGTGTGATCGCGGAAGATAAAATAAGAAAAACATTCAAAAACAGCGTGGTAGATTGATTTTTCGCAAATCATTTTTGCATTGTTTCGCCTATTTATCATTTTCCTTGAGAAATGTGACACACCGCCGGAGAAGTACCATGATTTCAGTACTCAGCAATATTCAGGATGATATATGCAATTACGCCGACGCTATTTCTGGCATAACGGGCACGGACGTTGAAATCATTGATGAATCTTTAATGCGCATCGCGGGTACCGGGAAATACCGGCATATGCTCAATGAGAACGTGGCCAAAAATGGCTACATTTATCATCACGTATTGCAGGTGCGAGAAACGGTACTGATCAAAAACCCCGGCGAGCATCCGCTGTGTCAGTTATGTGAAAAACACCACTACTGTTCTGAAATGCTGGATTTGAACGCACCTATTTTTCTCAATAATCGCGTGATTGGCGTGATCGGGATTATTTGCTCAACCCAGGCACAGCGTGACACGTTACTGAGCCAGATTGATAAATTTGTCACCTTTATTGAGCAAATCGCCGTAATGATCTCCAGTAAGGTCTTTGAATGCCTGGAACGCTTACGCGCACAGGAAACGCTTGGCGCATTTCGGCGTCTGATCGATGCCATGGACCGCGGCGTGGTGGCGATTGATGGCAAGGGTCTTATCTGGCATGCCAATCATTCAGCCGATCGCATCCTCAACCGCGAGGTTCAGGGATTACCTCTGACCATTGAAACAACCGGGGACAGCCTGTATGGCGATGAAGAAGCGTGGCTGACGCTTGAAGGTCAGAAACATCATGTACTGTGCAAACAAATTTCGCTCTCCTCGCAGGATAACGATCGCTTAACCATGGTTATCTTTCGTGATGCACACGACTACCTGAGTAACCTTACTCCATCCCCTTATGAGTCCGACATACAGGTACGACTAATTGGTCACTCTCCCTCAATGGAACAGCTCAGAAGTACCATAGGTAAAATCGCCAACAGTTACGCCAGCGTGCTCATCACCGGGGAAAGTGGCTCGGGGAAAGAGGTCGTGGCATTTGCCATTCACCAGAGCAGTCCACGTAAAGCCGCGCCTTTCGTAACAATCAACTGCGCAGCTATCCCAGAACAACTGCTGGAAAGCGAACTGTTTGGTTATGTTCGCGGCGCATTCAGCGGGGCCGATCCCAAAGGGCGAATGGGGAAATTTGAACTGGCCAACGGCGGCAGCCTGTTTCTGGATGAGATTGGCGATATGCCACTGCACCTGCAGGCCAAGCTGCTCAGGGTATTGCAGGAAAAGGCGATCACCCGCGTTGGCTCTAATAACACCATCAATATTGATGTGCGCATTATTGCTGCAACTAACAAAAACATTAACGCGATGGTGGAAAATAATCAGTTTCGTGAAGATCTTTTCTATCGCCTGAACGTGGTCCCTCTGGTACTTCCTTCCCTGCGTGAACGCCGAGCTGATATTGCGGTCCTCGCACAGTATTTTGCCGATGAGTTTTCGGTCAGTTACCAGCGACCACCGCAAAAACTGCCTGATGACGTTATTAATCGCCTTTATGCCTGGCACTGGCCGGGTAACATTCGTGAATTACGCAACGTGATCGAATACATTTTTGTGATGCGCGGAGAAGCCGCTGGGATCAACGCCAGCCATCTTCCCCCTTACCTGCTTACCGCCGCTGACGGTAGAAAAACGACGATGACCGCGCAACCCCGACAGCTTGCCAGCAAAGGAAAACAGGCGGAAAGGGAGGCTATCGAAAACGTCATCCAGCGATTCGGCTCAAGCGTTGAGGGAAAAAAGCAAGCCGCGACAGAACTGGGGATCAGCATTGCCACGCTCTATAGAAAAATAAAACTGTACGGTTTGTGAGCCTCCCTCTCTTAACGAAAAGGCTCACGTAAAACCTGCTGTGTAACCGAGTGAGTTACAGGGTCGATTGATTTCGATGCTGCTCGAAATAGCGTCGAGCCTTATCGTCAGCTTCTTTCAGAGCTGTCGGAGTCAGGTTCTTCTGCGCGATATCCAGTCCATTTTGCGCATCAGAATTCCCATTAGCGAAGGCCACCGCACTCCAGATATACGCCTGAGCATAATCCTGAGTTACTCCTTTGCCTTCAAGGTACATGGTTCCCAGCATCCCCTGAGCTTTGGCATCCCCTCGTTCAGCCGCTTTACTCAATGACTTAACGGTGTTGTAGCCATCTAATAGCAACGCCTTACTTTCAAGAAAACGCTTTGCGTCAGGATTGCCCTTCTCAACCGCACGATGGAGCCACTCAATGGCATGATAGTTTCCGCGCTCGGCAGCAATGCTTAACCACTCGACGGCCTGCTTGTTGCCTTTTCCGACTTCGTTGTCAAACCACTCAATGACCTTACCGTCGTACCAGCGCGCCCCCTCACCATCGAAGTAGACTAAGATTCCACTCTTTTGCTTGTCCCTGTGAAGATCCCGCCCCCCACAATATTCCGATGAAAGTGAAGACGAGGAGAGACCGAATGTTCATAAAACGTAACCCTTGTTAAAAAAGGCACATAATGGAGATTCCCCAATGGCAATAAAAATTATTTAACTACGATTGTGATCCACGTCGGAACTATCAGGTATTAACTGGATAATGTGCAAAATATAATTCTTTGACCATTCAGGTGATCCTTACTGAATAACGCATAAAAAAAAGCCATGTTAATGACATGGCCTTTCCTCAACACATGGTGTTGAAACTTAATCAAACACACCATTAATAACAGCGGTGACAATCGCCGTGCTCAGTGCAATCAGCACCAGATTATCGCCAATGACCTGCCATTCATAGCCAGGGTAATACGGAAGTTGATTCAACATTGATGGTGGAACGCTCTTCCTGGCGATCCCCGGAGGAAGCGGTTTTCCTCGCGCCAGATTTTTGGCAATACCTGGCGGCAGTGACTTATAGCCCGTTAGACCGTATCTTACGGCATACTGCCTGGCCACGTTATAGCTGATATCACTATCAACATGGTCCGGCTTACCATAATTTTTACGCTGTTCTGATTGTGCGTTATTTTTTTGGCCCGCGTTTCCTTTCTGGCTATGACCACTATTCCCCTTGTTCCCGCTATTACCATGGTTGCCACTATTACCATTTCCGTTGCCATTACCGGGGTTAGCCAATACAGGAGTGGTACACATCGTCATCGCAGCAACGGCAACTACCGCTGCGACTAAAGTACGAAGCTTGGGCATGATGATTCCTTAACCTGTGGATACAAATAAAAATGTACGGTATTCGATGAATACTGGCTATCGCTACAACTCCGATTTATGGGCAAATAAAGGATGTTGTTTTGCCATGAGCTCCCCAGTTTGAGCGTTTTTGAGATTACAGCTCGCCATTCCCGCTATCTCAGATCGACAAGCGACAGGCACAGGATCTGAGTTTTCGGGAATAACTTCGCGAAAATGGAGAGAAAACGACGTTTTTTTTCGGTTAAGCTATGTTCATGCTTTGGCGTTACCCCATGGCCGGAATCACTATCCAGGAACCCAACCATAATGGCAAAAAGTACCCCGCAGCTGCCGCTCGACCCACATATGTGTCGCAGCTATGAGAAAAAGTCGCGAAGTCCGCTAGCGCTCTATTCAGAGTATCAGCGTATGGATGTCGAACTGCGGGCGCCACTGGCCATGACCTACAGCCACTGGCATGGTCAGGTTGAGGTGAATGTGCCGTTTGATGGTGATGTGGAGTATCTTTTTAATGACGAAGTGGTGAAGAGCAAACAGGGCTTTATCACCTTGTTCTGGGCCTGTACTCCCCATCAACTCACGGATGCCGGGCACTGTAAACAGATGGCCATCTTCAACTTACCGATGCATCTGTTTTTGTCCTGGCCGCTGGACAGGGATCTGATTAATCACGTGACCCATGGGATGGTGATTACTTCGTTGGCTTCACAGCAGCTGAGCGCGTTTGAAGTGCAGCGTTGGCAGAATGAACTCAATAGCGATAACGAACAAATTCGCCAGTTAGCCATTGATGAAATCGCGCTAATGCTCAAGCGCTTTAGCCTCGCTGGCTGGCGGCCGGTACTGGGTAACAAAACGTCGCGCACCCAGAAAAACAGTATTTCACGGCATTCACAGTTTTACGTCAGCCAGATGCTGGAGTTTATTGCCGCCAACTGCAACAAACAGCTTACGGTTGATGCTATTGCCGAACACGTTAAGCTCAATCCAAATTATGCGATGGGTATTTTTCATCGGGTGATGCAACTGACGATGAAACAGTATATTACCGCGATGCGCATCAACCATGTGCGGGCTTTACTCAGCGATACGGATAAAACAATTCTGGATATCGCTACAATTGCAGGTTTTCGCTCCAGCAGTCGATTTTACAGCTCATTCCATAAATACGTCGGCATGCCGCCGCAGCAGTATCGCAAACTGAGTCAACAACGCCGACATCATTCACCTTATGCCGAGGGGTAATTTATTCGCCAAACGTTCTCTTACCTTACTTCTAAAATATAAGCACCAAAATAGCAGGTCAAAAAATATAATCTGCAGCAGTTAATAAAATAGGGTTCAGCCATGAGCCCTGGCAACTATGTCACTCAGATATGAGTGACCTGTAGCAGGTATTTATTTGACGTGTTCAACCATTAACGATTGGGATGGAATTATGGAATTAAATAACTGCACCGCCAACAACAGAAAGCCATTGTCTTTCTTTTGGTCAGTTTTACCCATGGTAGTCATGCTGGGCGGGATTAGTATCGGATATTTTATCTTCAATATTCGTGCTGAGCCCATGATCCTGATGGGAACGGCAACCGCCTCGTTTATCGCCATCGCTCACGGCTATACGTGGGATGACATTCTACAATCTATTTGCAATAAAATATCTGAAGCGCTGCCGGTCATATTAATCGTCGCCAGTATCGGTTTCTTAATTGGCGCATGGATGGTGTCAGGCACTATTCCAATGATGATTTATTATGGTCTGAAGTGGATTAACCCGCAGTATTTCTATATCTCGGCATTTATGCTGGGAGCCTTAATCTCAGTATGCACCGGTACCTCCTGGGGTTCTATCGGGACCGTTGGTATTGCCATGATTGGCGTCGCAATTGGTCTGAATGTCTCACTGCCCGTTGCCGCTGGTGCCATTGTTTCAGGCTGCTGGTTTGGTGATAAGCTCTCACCGGTTTCTGATTCAACCAACATGGCCGCACTGGCTGCCGGGGTAAACCTGTACTCGCATATCGGCCACCTGCTGTGGACTACCGGCCCAGGTTTTATTATTTGCTGCGTCGTTTACAGCTATATGGGCATGGGCATTGATGCCTCGTCCAGCGCACCTGAAAATATCACCAACTTGATGAATTCTATTGGTCAGATTTATCACTTTAATATTCTGCTGCTGCTCCCGCCGATCATCGTTTTATATGGCTCACTGTCAAAAAGACCGCCCATTCCGATGCTCTTTTTATCTACGATTGTTTCAATGATATTGGCGTTAGTCTTTCAGCAATTTACCGCATCCTCTGTCGGTGAATCCGTGGTTAGTGGCTTTAAGCTCGCAATGCTTACCGGAGATAATCTGCCGACACTGTCTTCCGATGTTTCCCGCTTACTGGAGCGAGGCGGCGCTATTTCAATGTTTAGCAGCTTCGTTACCGTCTTCAGCGCCTTCAGCTTTGCCGGAGCAATGAGTGCGACAGGCTCTCTGCACACCGTAATAAACGCACTGACAAAAGGCGTTAAATCCACATTCCGCCTGGTGGCTACCACGATTGTGACGACATTTACCATCTGTGCCTGCACGGCAAATGGGACCTTGCCGCTACTGCTGTGCGGTGATGCCTTTAAAGAGGAGTACAAAAAACGAGGGCTTGCGGCAAAAAACCTCTCGCGAACCACTGAAGATGCCGGAACCGTTGTCGAACCGATTATCCCCTGGTCCGCTTCAGGCGTTTATTGCGCCACTATGCTGGGTGTTGCCACACTTGATTATTTGCCCTGGGCAATCCTCTGTTACAGCGGCGTCATCTTTGCCCTACTGTGGGCGGCAACCGGTATTGGCATTGCTAAATATGAGCCTAATGAAACCACTGAGAATATGGTTGAGCAAAAATCATAAACTATTAATTAGCTAAATATTAGCTATCACCAGGGTAAATTTAATATATCCATTAGATATACATAAATATTCTTCGCTTTTAGCGTGGCTTACACTATTTTCAGAGACTTTCCAGGAGTCAGCAATGTCTTTGTTTGATGATATTGTCACAAGGGATGTTAATTGTCGTAAATACGGGCAATTACAACAGATGTACGGTACCATCGATGTAGTACCGCTGTGGATTGCAGATATGGATTTTGCGACACCAGAGCCAATCATGAGCACGCTGCGTTCGGTGGTATCGCAGCCGGTGCAAGGCTATAACCTGGATTATCCACAATGGAAAGAATCTGTTATCCATTGGTATGCACAACAGTATGATGCCGATATCAAGGCAGACTGGTTACATTTTATTCCCGGTGTCATAAAAACTATCGTACTCTCTTTAATAGCGTTTACCCGTCCGGGCGATAATATTTTAACCTGTACGCCAATCTATGATCCCTATCCTAATCTGGTAAACACCAGCGGCAGGAATTTGATTCAGACGCGCCTCATTGAGAAGAACGGGCACTATGAATTTGACTGGCATGATTTCAGCGAGAAACTCAAGCAGTGCAAAATGTTTTTGTTCCCTTCACCACATAATCCAGGTGGAATGGTTTGGTCGCGGGAAACGCTGGGAAAAATAAGCCACTATTGCCAGCAGGCTGGCGTCATCATTCTGTCTGATGAAGTGCATAGTGATTTAACCCTGCCAGGGAAGCATCATTTGCCGTTTTTTACTCTTGATGAAGCGTCAGATAGTCGGGCAATCGTGCTTACTTCCATCAGCAAGACCTTCAATACGGCGGCGATCCAGGGTGGAATCGCCATTATTAAGAATGATGAATTACGCCATCAGTTCTACCACTTTCTGGATAACTGCTACCTTGCCGAGACGCATTCATTGCAGCAGGCGGCTATTTATAGCGCTTTTACCCATTGCGCCGACTGGCACCAAAAATTATTAGCCTATCTGGCCGACAATGTAGCGTTTGTAAAAAGTGAAATCGAAAGGCACTGTCCCTTGATTTCCATTGTGTATGGCGGCGCATCGTATCTTTTATTTCTGAACGCGGAAAAAATGGAGCTAAGCGATGATCAGCTAAGCGCTTTTTTTGTGCATGACGCCAGGCTTGGCCTTTCGCCTGGCGCGCAATATGGTCCCGGTGGAGAGGGGCACATGAGGCTCAACGTTGGCTGCTCACGTTCCATCCTGGTAGACGCGATGAACAGGCTAAAAGCGGCATACCAGAAATGGCAGAACGCATAGCGTACATCACACGATTTGCCCTGCCACGGTGGGGCAAAATTATCCAAAGATGTTGCTGAACTGCTATAAAGTCTTTCCCTTCTGTCGGCTGGTGTTAAACTGGAAAGTGTGATCTTCATCATAACCTGCTTAAACAGAGACAAGAGACACTGCTATGCAACATATCATCGAGGGCTTCCTCAACTTCCAAAAAGAGATATTCCCTCAACGCAAGGAACTCTTCCGCAGCCTGGCATCCAGCCAGAATCCTAAGGCACTTTTCATCTCCTGTTCCGATAGCCGCCTGGTACCTGAACTCGTTACTCAGCAAGATCCAGGACAGCTTTTCGTTATCCGCAACGCCGGTAATATCGTACCGTCATTTGGTCCGGAACCGGGTGGTGTATCCGCAACCATCGAATACGCGGTTGTCGCACTTGGCGTAACGGATATCGTCATCTGCGGTCACTCCAATTGTGGCGCGATGAAAGCCATTGCCGATAGCCAGCCCTTGGATCCGATGCCCGCTGTCGCTCACTGGCTGCACTATGCCGATGCCGCGAAAGCCGTGGTCGAGAAAAAAACCTGGGATAACCCAATCGACAAAGTTAACGCCATGGTAGAAGAGAACGTTATCGCACAGCTTAACAACATTAAAACGCATCCTTGTGTCGCGGTTGGGCTGCGCAATAATGCGCTTCGTTTGCACGGTTGGGTGTATGACATCGAAAGCGGTGAAATCCGTACCCTGGATAAAAACAGCAAAACCTACGTTTCCCTTGCAGAAAACCCACAAGTGCATTTCGAGTAATTCCTCCACTGGAGCAAGGATGCTCTGGACATCTCCTCCCCCTATTTCTGTTAGTAGACAAAAAACGGACTTGCGACTAGCTTTAAAGTGGCCACTGGTGTTCCCACATCGGTTTTCGCACATTTTATAAAATATTGCGACAGGTCTCATTTCCTGAGTCGCAAACAGCTGTTCATACATGGTGCAGGCGATAAAAGGAGCCGGTACGAATGCAAGCAAAAATAAAAAGAATAATGAATATGTTATTTTATCATGAGTCGTGGGATATCATGCTTATTAAGGATAATGGCACACACTTATTCCCTGATAACACCCTGGAGATATTAAGCAAATCCACTGCACAGCAGTTAAAAAAGAAATATACATTTCAGGCTGACCCTTTTCTGATTGAAAAAGACGATAAACTGTATGTTTTCTATGAAGCTCTTAGCTTTCGCAACTCAAAAGGCACGCTACGATGTCGCGTTCTTGACCGTGAACTGGTTGAACTTGATGATATTAAGCTTGAGGGCTTTGACGACTTAAAGTGTCATTTGTCATTCCCTTATCTGATTCATATCAACGATCAACTCTTCATGATCCCCGAGTCTTCAGAAAGAAAAGAGGTAATACTGTTTCAGTCAATAGAGTTCCCTGCACGCTGGAAGCAAGTTAAAGTTTTAATCTCTGATATCGAATTAACCGACAACGTATTTATATCAATTAATGAAGCCTGTTATCTTTTGTCCACCACGATGGATAATGAAATAATTATTCATTCGGCAGATCATATTTATGGACAATGGCAGCGGATTACCCCCTCATTGAAGGTGAGCAATCCTCATCATCGAGGCGCAGGAGCCTCCTATCAGGTCGAAAATAAAATGTACTTCCTTACTCAGGAGTGCACACCTGAAACTTATGGAAAATCAATCTATATCAAAGAATTAGTGACACTGAACGACGCTAATTTTGATGAGAACCTAATCGAACAAATCAATTCGTCGATCAACCACAGTGACGGCGTCCACACGCTGAACTTCTCAAATAACTATATTGTTTATGATACAAAAATAAACCAATTCAGCTTTTTATCTATACTTAAAAAAATATCTTATAAATGCATGGTGAGGTATCGCAACTATAACCTTACCAAACGTCACCAATAACGCGTTCTCTATGGTACTGGCGTGACTCAATCCCCGTTTATCTGGAGTCTGTATGGCAATTCTGGTCACTGGTGGTGCAGGTTATATTGGTTCACATACTGTTTTAACGCTACTGGAAAGAGGCGATGATGTCGTTGTTATCGATAATCTGGCGAACGCCAGCCAAACCTCGCTGGACAGGGTCGCGGAACTCACTGGTAGAGAACCTATTGTCTATATCGCCGATGTTCTCGACAGGTCGGCATTGAAAAACATTTTCGCCAACCATAACATCACCGATGTCATTCATTTTGCCGGGCTTAAATCGGTTTCAGAGTCGATAAAAGAGCCCCTCGCCTACTATGAAAACAACGTCACCGGAACGCTGGTTTTACTGGATGAGATGCTGGCCGCAGGCGTTAATCGTTTCATTTTTAGCTCATCCGCCACGGTATATGGTAATCCGGAAAGCGTACCGCTTAGCGAGCAATCGCGTACGGGCGGCACCACCAATCCGTACGGCACGTCTAAGTTGATGGTCGAACAAATTCTGGCTGACTTCTCTCGTGCACAACCCGATTTCCGCATTACCTGCCTGCGCTATTTCAACCCGGTCGGCGCCCATCCATCGGGTCGGATTGGTGAGGATCCTAACGGTATCCCCAATAATCTGGTTCCGTACATCTCCCAGGTCGCGATTGGTAAGCTGGAAACCGTGTCGGTGTACGGTAATGATTATCCCACTCCCGACGGTACCGGCGTGCGTGATTATATTCACGTCATGGATCTGGCGACCGGTCATTTAGCCGCGCTGGATTGCCTGAACAAAGGCGCGGCTTACAAGGTGATTAATCTCGGTACCGGTGTCGGTTATTCCGTGATTAAGTTGATTGAAGCATTTGAAAAAGCAGCGCAGACTAAAATTAATTATAAGGTTGTCGCCAGAAGACCTGGAGACATTGCCGAATGTTGGTCTGACCCATCGCTGGCATATAAGGAGTTAGGTTGGAAGGCCATCTACAGCCTTGATGAAATGATGCGTGACACCTGGAACTGGCAAAAAAACAACCCGAATGGGTATCAAATTTAATGTTCACAGCAGCGAGCCTGACCGTCAGGCTCGCTGCTGTGTCTGACTATTGTACTGTTATTGTTGATACCCGGTACCAGCCGCTGTTCTGCTTCCCTTCATTGGCAAAGTTAATTCTCGCCGCCCCCGACTTATCCAACATCGCAACCTCAATCGCGTACTGCCCTTTTGCCAGTCGGCCTGGCATAGATAACGCATAACTGACCTGATACTTACCGGGGAGCCAGCGGCGAATATCCTCCGCGGAATTCCCCTGTGCCACCACCTTATTAGCATTGTCCACAACACGGAATGCCAGCATATAAGGCAGATAAATCGGAGCGATACCCTCATTGTACCAGGTACTGTTCAATGTCAGCGTTTGTCCGCTGTCCCACACGGACTCATGGCTCAGGGACGCCAGGCGAAATCGATAGCCCAATTTGGTCAGCGCATCGTCGACAATAGGTCGATAGTCGCTCGGTATCGCTCTCGATTTCAGGTTAATGGTACTGGCGTGCTGTTTGACCGCCCAGTCAAAAATCCCCTGCACTTCAGCACGTGTATAGTGAAAGGTATTCTTCCAGTCCTGCATATACGAGCAGATCTCCAGGCTCACCGGCGCACGTTTCCATGCGTCGTTGAACCCTGAATAACTCTGCTGCGCAGCCAGCAATCGCTGCGGGTAATCATCAGTCATATGGTTCCAGGAGTCCGAAAATACGCGCAGGTCCCCCCAACAGTCCGCACGCCATCCTGCCCCACGCTCCACCGCATTCGCCAGACTTTGTCCGCCGCTTATCAGCATGGTTTTTGGCGTCACCGGAAAAGCAGAAAAGTGCATCGCGACGTAGCGATCCAGTTGCGCCGTGGTGTATCGCTCCAGTAATGGCTTCAGGTTCGGGAAGTTGCTGTTATGCCATTCTCCCCATGATCCCACCATGCCAATATCAACAAACGCGAGATTCTCATTACCATCGTAGCGCTTACCAAATGCGTTCAACAGACGCTGGCTGTATTGAATAAACAGAGGATCGTCTAAATCCGGGGCAAATGTCTTTTTATCCGGCGTCCAGGTACCTTTCACGCCTTTTTTAATCAGCCAGTCAGGAATTTGCGAGCCGCTTTCCGGCTCTGCCAGTACCATAAATCGTAGCCCGACATTCATCGCTGGACGATGTGCCGCCGCGTATTTGAAGGCATCATCCACCAACGCAAAATTGTACTGGCCTTCGACTGGCTCCAGGTCCCGCCAGTAAAAACGCTCGTATTCAAATCCGGTATTGGGATAGTCCGCCAGCCCCAGCGTTTCACCGTATCCCTGATGAAAACTTGCCACGCCAATCCCCGGATTGGTTAGCGGGCCCGTCAATGCTTTGGGGGTAACGGTCGTCAATGCGGCCATGACCGTCAGCGGGAAAAACATGCTCAACAACGCACAAACCCATTTACGTTTCATCGCAATGACATCCTCCACCAATTTGTAAACGCTAGCGGTCTTTAAGGCTTAACCACCAGTCCCAGATACCTACGTGAAAATTTTGGAACACATCAATACCTAACGCGGATTTGATCATATACAGCGTCAGCAATATGCAGCAGGTGACGAATAGCACGGCAATCAACAGCAAAAATGTGAGCAGCATTCTCGACAGGGTTGATTCCTGGCGATGCTGACGGCGTAAATCTCTGCCAAACAAAAAAACCAGATAATAACGCTTACTGAAAAAGGGAAAGCTTCTGCGAATATCGATCTGATGCCGCGAAGCCAGCGTCGAGGCCAGGATCGCATTTTCCACCCCTTCTTTTTGTTCAGGGGTCAACCCCTGCGCAATCGTCTCATCAAGATGAGTATAAAATCGTTCGATTACGGGGGGACGATTTTGAGGACTGGTCAAAATTAACCTATATCTTTATCAATTGAGTGATAGACGTTAACCGTCTTTTTGGCGATTTCATGCCAATTGTAGTTTTGCAAATATACACGATAGTCCACGCTATTTGCTGTTACCCCTTGGCCTAATTTTTCGGCCAGACCGGTTACATCTCCCACCTTAAAATAGGTCTCGGCAGGCAGTTGAACTTCAAGGTTAGCAGGAATATCACTGACGACGGCCGGAAGAGAAAATGACATTGCCTCCAGCAGAGCAATGGGCAATCCTTCATGGTATGAAGGCATCACAAATAGCCTGGCCTGCGAAAACACCGCCTGCAGCTCATCACCACGTAAGAAACCGGTCATCACTACGCCTGGCGTGTCGGCGGCAAGCTTTTTGAGGCGAATGCTGTATTCGGTTGGATGATCCGCATCACCAATTAACACTAACGGCATGGTCAAACCGCTGTGTTGATAGGCGGCAATGGCATCATGCATCCCTTTTTCTTCCACAAACCGTCCAACCACAACGAGATAATTTTTCGGCTGCAGCCCAAAGCGGGAGAGCGTATTGTCGATGGTGAGCTCTGATAACAACCGCGGCTCGTTTACGCCATTGTGAATTAAATGCGCATCATAGCGACCATGTTTTTTCTGGATCAGTTGATTAATAACTTCAGAAATCACAATCACCTCGTTGGCATATCTCACCGCCCAACGTTCGCCCAGCAGCAATATTTTTTTTGCAACGAAACCCCATTTCTGACGATCGTAATCAGGTCCGTGGTGGGTGAAAACCACCTTCTTACCCATCACGCGTAAGAGTGGGATCACAAGGCCAGGGCCGATAGCATGGACATGCACAATATCCGAATGGTCGATACGTGTCCTAAACGCCGCTAAAACGGAATGGACAATAGCTTCCAGCGAGCGCTTTTTGGGGGCCCACAGCGCGTAGGTTTCGACTTTTTTATAGACCGAACGTTTGTAATTTACATATGGCGAGCGAGCAATCACGCAAATATCCACATCGAACTGCTGTTTAATGGCAGGATAAAGATTCTGACAGTGTGTCTCCACACCGCCCAATACATCGGGAATACCACGCGTTCCAAAAACCGTTATTTTTTTACTCATTCTATGGCCTGCTCAGCAGTTCTTTATACAACGCCTGTAAGGTATCCATATGTTTACTCAGCGCATATTTTTCACTCAACCGCGCACGGCCATGTAAGCCCATATTCCGCGCCTTCTCTTGCGAGCCTGCCAGGACGTCCATCGCATTTGCCAACTCCTGCGCATTGCCTGGTTCGAATAAAATCCCTTCGATACCGTCACGAATTTGTTCCGGGATGCCGCCAATGCGCGACCCAATAACCGGCTTGCCTAAGGACATCGCTTCCAATATCGCCATAGAACAGTTTTCATAGCATTCAGAAGGAAGGATCACCGCTCGCGCATGCTTAATAAGCTTGTCGAGGGCTTCTCCTTGTTGCACATAACCTAAAAATTCAACATCAGGGTATTTGGCGGCTAATTCATCATGCAACGGACCGTGCCCCACAACTTTCAGCGGCGCACTGTTCTGCATTTTTTTATGCGCTGCCAACAACGTTGCCACGCCCTTTTCACGGCTCAGACGGCCAAAGTACAGCATATAGCCCTCATCGCTCACTTCGGCCTGGGGACGACTGTCATCAACGCCATTGACGATGACATCAATGCGCGAATTTGGCAGCGTACGCAGCAGGATACCTCGTAAAAAAACACTCGGTGAAATAATCACATCCAGCGCCTGATAGTTTTGTGCAATGTACTGCCAGGTTGCCTCCAGGGAGAGCAGAAAGCTTTTTGAGGCTGAACCTTCCTGGCAACGATACCTGAAGGCATTGAAAACCGTCCCGGTAATACAGGAATCGCACACTTTGCCGTCACGCAGCATGGAATACGAGGGGCACACAATCTTATAGTCATGCGCAGTCAGCACCGTTTTGCAGCCAAAATTACGCGCAACTTTAATCAACGCCGGTGTTAACTGATGGTAGATGTTGTGAAAGTGGACAATATCCGGACGCTCTTTTTCTAATAGCGCCAGCATTTTTTTGCAGGCCTGCGAATTATGAATAAAGTTAACCGCCGTTTTGATACCGCCCAGCAGATTGCTCTCTTTGTGGTAGTCCACATTGCTGACGAAATAATCCGCATAGTCCGAGGGGAAATTATTATCATGATGCATAGAGAAATCAATAACCTGCACTCCGGCCTGTTTCAGCATATCGCGCTCTTGAAAATAAACCGTTTCCGCGCCGCCTTTAATGAAAAAAAACTTGTTAACTAATAATACTTTCATGGCGCCTGCCCCGGTTATTCATGAATGATTTTACTGTTAGGTGGAGTCAACGGATCGCGTACGGGATAAAAAATACCTTTGATCAGCCCCGCTGAGCGTACGATTAAGTTAATAACGCTTTGCAGCCCATCTGTTAACGAGCGGTTTTGCACAATCTTCAACAAGGTAAATGCCAGTAATGGTAGAAGCGCAACGGCAAACACGTCGATATTAAAAGTGAGCAGCGCCACAAATAAGAGAATAAGGTAGAGCGCAAATACCGCCTCATTCTTCACGATGTTGAATGACTGGGAAAACCAGGGTTTCCCCCAACTACAACGCAAAAGCTCACCCGGAGCCTGGTAATAACCGCTGGTCCAGCGTCGCGCCAGCATCTTAAACGTCGGTAGCGTATGTGACGTATGGCTGAAGTAAGGAATATCCAGACGCCGCAGTTTATAGCCCGCTTCGATTAAACGCAGACCCAGCTCAGCCTCTTCATACGCGTGCAAATTACGGTTAGTCAGATAACCAATTTTCTCAATCGCAGAGCGACGATATAATCCACCACCGCCTAAATGGTCACTATCCCCGAGCGGATATATTTTATTAATGCGTTGCTTACGAGACTTAAATTCATAGTTAACGGCATCATCCATTTCAACGGTTCCCGCAACGCCTGCATATTCTGGTTCAGCCTGCAAAAAGGCGACGGCCTGATCCACAAATCCTTCTTCCAGCTCCATGTCGCCGTCCATCAACAACAGATATTCCCCTTCACTATACAGATAACCTAACTGGTGCCCGACGCCACAACAGCGATCGCCAGGGTCAGTTAAGGACACTACGGTCACCCCTTTATCGATCGCAAGCTGTTGGGTGTTATCCGTTGAGAGACTATCTGCCACAATAATTTTATGTGGATAGTCAATAAGCTGCTTACGGATGCTGTCAATCGTCTTCTCAATACATTTAGATTCATTGAGTGTTTTAATGCTCACTGAAATAAACGGTTTTTGGTCCATACAATTACCCTACGCAGCGAAGGACGGTTCGACGAATCACTAAACTTGCCCCTAGTGATAAATAGAACAGGAATTGTAACATCGGTGTAATCATCAGTATCTGGCTGTAAGGTAAGCTAATTAAGCAACTGATAGCAAAAGCGTTAAACGCCGGTGCAAAACTCAGCAACTGGAGATCCTGCTGGTCCAGTTGTTCAAGTCTCAGTAATGGCTTTGGCTGACAAACTTTCAGGATATAAATGAATAAGCTAACAAAGAGTAATGTACCAATCGCCCCCACTTCCCACAGCAGCATACTCAGGGAAGTCGAGTCGAGAATTAAGTTGTAGATAATATTCAAAAATCCCGGAGACACCGTACTACCACTGTTAGTGGCGTTGAGTCCGTAGCCAAATAACGTTCCTGAAAGCCCCCACAGATCGTTATTTTTCAACCAGAACAGGAACGTCGTAAAGCGCCCTAATTCACCGGTAGACATAATGTAGTTCGGATCAAAGATATAGCTTAAGGAGTCGATAAAAATACTTAACGAGCTTTTCGATGGATCGCCACCGAACGCCGTAGAATAATAGTACGCGAGGATCACAATCGACAGGCTAATGAGCAACAGCATTCCCGCCACAATAACCAATAACGTCTTCAGATTAACCTTACTAACGTCTTTGACGTAGCTCGGTGAGAGCCACACCCACGCCAGGAATATTGGCGATAGCAGGATGACAAACTTCACTTCACCAATTATGCATAACCCGATACCGAGAACAATATGCAGCGCCATGGATTTGAACGTGGTGAGCCCATGCTTATATTCGGAGACTTTTAACAACATAATTAACAGGCAAAACAGCCCCATTGCGGCAGTATTCCCGCCACCCATGGGGTCACCGCCAAACGTGCCAACCACGGAGTCCCATTTCTCATCTTCGCCGCGCACCGCAACGCGCTGAGGAACGACCAGTAAAACCTGATAAATCATTACCGGGATCTGCGCGTAAAAAATCCAGTACAGATAGCGTGTTACACGATAAATCTGCGACTCCCGGCAAAACCCTAGCAGCAAACAGATCATCACCAGCGACAATGCAATTTCGTTTTTAAATGCCACAATCGCGACGGTGATCCCGCCCTGAATCAACGTCGATGTCCCAGCCAGTACCAGGAACGAGAAATACAACGCCAGAACAATCGTCTCCTGCGCATCCAGTTGCAGCGAGCCATCACGCGTCTGCATCACCAATAATCCCACCATCAATAAGGTGAGGAAAAAAGGTATCCACAGCACTGACTGCATACCGGTAAAGTATTGCACCAAGCCACACAGGATCAGCGTGACAAAAGTATAAACCTGTAAATAGTATCCGGTATTCAGTGTCATATTATCACCGGCTTGTCTTTCAGGAGATTGGCTCGCTTATTCATTTTCAGATAAATGAAGGCGTAGCGAATAAATGTCAGTGAAGAAAACAAGATGACCGACGTTGCATAATCTTTATAAAAATAGGGCGTCACGACAAAAGCGAATAGTACAATCGCCAGCTGTTCCAGTTGGATACGCAGAAAATAGCGATGGGAACCAAAAATAAGTTCTATCACCGTCAGAGGGCTTATCGCCAGCGCAGGGAATAAATAGGGCAACATGTAGCGCGACGTCTCAATGGAGTTAATCCAGTCTTCGCTAAAACCGAGGCGCATCACAATCGGATAGAAAATAAAAACCCCAAGGGTACAGATAACCCCTAGTACCAGCAATAGCATACGTACCTTGGTATATTCCTGATAGTTAAAGGTATTATTTCTGAAGTCGATAGACCACTTGGAAAAAATAGTATTGCGTACCGCGTTGCCGATGATCACCACCGGTGCCAGGCAAAAGCGGCTAACCACGGAAAAATAACCCGCCGTCAGCGCCGAGAACCAAAAGTTAATCAGCATAATCGGCAAATTGCTGCTGGCCATCGCCAGCACTTCCGCACTGCCCACTTTGGTAATGTGATGAATATTCTGTTTGAAAAAATGCCAATTACTGGCGGGTCGCAGATGTCTGGCTGCCACCGAACGAATATCAAACGAATGCAAAATACAGCTTATGGTCAGCACCATCGTCGCGCAGGCCCACGACCAATAAAACAGCTGTACATAATGCGTAACCAGAACCGAAAGTAATACCACCACTGAAACAGAAATACGCTGGAAAATCAGAAAACGAAAGTTGGCCGTGCGTAGCGACAGGTTTTCCGAGATCAAAACCCACGCCGTTGCCAGCGTCAGCAAATAGAGAAACAGGATGTTCTGGTGAAACAGCCACGCGGTGAGCACGGCGTAAGGTAAGGCAATGATCGTGCTTTGGATCAGGCAAAACACAACATTCTGTACCAGTTCGTCATCCTGCTGTTTAGGAATTAACAGCTGTGATGCAAAGGTACATACCTGAGCGCCCACCACGGCGATACTGTAGTTGAGCGCATAAAGCCCCACCTCAGCCATATCGTACTTGTGTGAAATCAACCAAATAGACAGTGCACCAATCAGCTGCGAGATGACTGATGAACCGGCTATCGTGGAAGCGCTCTTCAGTAGACTCATACGCGGCCTGGCGTGGTCATCAGTTGATCGGTACTGAAGTTCAGTGAACGCAGACCTTCTTGCGTCTCAAGATCTTTTTCTTCAACCGCATTAAGTACCGCGCCAATTACCACGCCGTTATTTTCTTCCAGCTTATCCAGCGCGTTGGCGATTTGCCCGGCGGACCCCGTCCCGGCTTTCACAATGAAAATCACCCCATCAACGGCGCGTTTAATCAGTTGAACATCCTGACTCTGATTCACAGCAGCGACATCAATAATAATGCGCTGATAGTGCGATTTCAGTTCACGCATTAAGGGCTCAACGTGCCCCGACGACAGCATCAGTAAAGAAGAGATGGTTGTCTTGCCGTGCGGAATAAAATCGAGATGATCACCGAGCGTAATCCGCGCCTGTTCAAGCTGAACCTCCCCGCGCAACAGTTCCGCCAAACCTGCGGATGTTGCCGACGCCAGTTCAGAAGATAGCCCGTCAGTGTTAAAGAAATCCGCATCAATAAGCAGTGTTTTCTGGTCGAAACTAAAAGAGTTAGCTAACAGATTCGCCAACAAAGAACGCCCATCACCGTGCTCCGTCGACGCCACGGCAAGCGTCTGTAAAGGTCGATTATCCAGCATAATCCGGGTACGGATACCGTGCACAATATCGGCATTCAGCGGGTTCTTCATGATCATGTCCCGCACCTGCGCGCGCCCTGAGGTTCCGCTAAAACGACGGATTTCACCCAGCGGAGCAACATTGAGCCGTTTTTTCATGCGACTGAGAGTACCGATTGAGTTATCCATTGCCGCTTTAACAATGAAATACATGATGCTGAACACCACCACTAGCATGACCACCATCAGCAACAGCAAAGATTTATTCGGTTTCGCCGGTTTTAACGCGGGTGCCGCAGGGTCGTATAACACCGCATCAGCATTCACACCGGACAGCGACAGCTCTTGAGTACGTTGATAAAGCGATTTATACAGGTCTTCCATTTTATCTAACGACAGCTTTTGACTGTTCCAGGCATCCCGTTTTGACGCCATTTTCTGGAAGATCTCTTTCTGCTCAGTCACCTGCTGTTGATAGTTTTTTTCGTCCGCCAGCGCCGCCAGATATTGCTGGCGTAAACCGACTTTCAGCTCACCCAATACTCGTCCAGTCTGGTTTTGGATCGACTGAACATCGGCCTCTGCTTTTAAAATGGCGGGATTTTTTGGCCCGTAGACTTTACGCTGTTCGGACAACGTTCGTTGCGCCTGAATCAACGCAATGCGCAAATCCTGGATCTGAGCATGATTAGAGACCGAAGGCAGCGAGATAACGCTCTCAATGGACTTACCTCCCCCGTTCACCTCGTTATAGACGGATTCAGCGGCAACCCGACGCTGAGTTGCATCGGCAAGGCGATTGGTTACGATACTTAGCTGCTCGGTTTCAAAACCATCGATTCCACGGAAGGTCAGCAGCCCGGCATTTTTCAGATAGTTGTCCATCTCGTCTTTTTGCTTAGCTATCGACGTCTGAATCTCTTCCATTTTTTCAAAATTCAGTTCACGAGCTTGCTCCACTTTCAGACGCTTCTGCTCCACCGTGTAGTTGATGAAAGCCTGCGCGACGCCATTCGCAATGTCAGCCGCAACCTGTGGGGACGTTGATTCATAGGTAATAGACGCCAGGTTCGTCGTACGAATACCAATGACATTCAGATTTTTCGCCAGCGTTTTCAGCGCCTGTTCCATTCTCAGTTGCCGACTTTCATTGCTATCAGCCCCCCGAGCACCGGCTTTTTCCCCGGTAAACTCCGGGTTTTCATCCAGCTTCATATCACGTATGGCTTTCTCCAGCACAATACGTGAATGCATCAACGCATATTGTGTTTCGTAGTAACCACTACGCGTTGAATCGAAACCATCAACCTGTGGAAACGGAGAAACGTTATCAGCTTGCGCCTTAATCAGCACCGTCGCCGTTGAAACATACTTTGAGGACATCATACTGATTAATGGATACGCGACGACCCCAGCAACGATACCGGCCAGCGCGATTTTCCAGGCGTTCTTTTTCAGCTCTTTGGCAAAGCGGGAGAATTCGACACTGCTTTCTCGTTTTTTGCCGTTTTCCACTATAGATAGTTTCATCGTTAGAAGAACCCCATGCCAATAATCACGACATCCCCTGGATGAACAGAGTGCGTTAAATCGACATTCTCAAGCAGCTGATTGCTACCCGACAGACGAATGTTGATATCTTGACGGTCCGCACGGTCTGTAAACCCACCCGCCTGCGCAATAGACTTCTCGACGGTAAGCCCTGGCTCATAGGCGAAGCCATTTGGACTTTTCACCTCGCCTGAAACATAGTATTTGCGGAACTCGGCAATGCTCACCGTCACCATCGGAGTGGTAAAATAATCTCCGGTCAGGCGTTGAGTTAATTCTTTTGTCACTTGATCAACGGTTTTATCTTGTAATTTAAGAGCACCAACAAATGGGAAATTAATTTCCCCACTCTTATCCAAAATAAACCGCATCGTCATATCGGGTTGACCATGAACAGCGATATTGACCGTATCCCCCGCCCCAAGTCGGTAATCCTGCTGAACAGTAGCAGGATCGTCCATTAATCGCGGGCTGGACGTTGTGCATCCGACCAACAGGATACTGAAAAGCAAAACCGCGCACAGTTCTATTATTTTCATTTTAGATCTGAACCTTAGCTTTAAGCATAATCATAGAATTATCATAACCCAACGTTCTAATGACTTCCTGATTGTCGTTGGGACCGATATAAAACGAGTCAGTATCCCTATTCGAATTTAATGTATCTATCTGATATTTAATCTCAAAATTAACCGACGGCGTATAGTCATAGCTCATGGTTACGCTAAACACACCATCTTTATCATGTCGATCCTTGTTCTGTTTTTTATAGTCTTCCGAAGTGAATGAGTAGTCCAATAAAGTAGAAAAACGAGTGCCTAACCAGAAATGCTGGTAAGAAAGGCCATACTGGGTCACTAAAATATATCCCCCAACTTCCGAGGGGTCTTTAATGCTTTGCGCAGAGTGGGCCGTGAAAACAGATTGTTGTAATGGCTTCCACTCCGCTTTTATGTCCCAGTTTAGACCATTAAAATCATGCGAGTTTGCGTTGTTTTCAAATGTTTTATACAGCCATGAAATATTCATGTCGACATTGGTTTTCCCCGTCAACTGCGACTTCAGGCCATACAGCAAATAGTACTCATTAGTGTCTTTTTCTGAGTTGTTATCATAGCGACGCTGGTTAGTAATAAAACTATAGCGAAAGCGTGTTCTGGATGAGTATTGGTCAAAAACTTCCGCTATCAGGCTATTTTCATGCCATTCCTGTTCCTGAATATAATTGTAGAAGTCTTCACTGCTGTCCCGAACATCAGAAGTGTTACCGAAAGTCAGTTTTTTGTATAACAACGCCAGTTCCGCTTTGCCGCGACCATCAGGCGCACCATAGCTGTAGCGCAATTCACTATTGATAAAATTTGTCGTCAGCGGGGATTTAATCCCATATTGCTCAAATTGACTCGGTAGAAAACCCTCGGTGATGTCACGACCACGGGATTCATGCCCAAGCGAATCCTCCAGATTAAGGGTTAAACCATGCTTGAGCCCATAACGCCAGGCACCGTTAAAACGGAAAAAATGATCGTTGTAGTTATCAGCAGAATCGCTTGAGTAGTTACGGTAATCCCCGGAGTACATCAACAAATACTTATCCTGACCACGCTCTCCACTCATACTCAGCACTGGCGCTGCACTCTGAAATGAGGAACCGATAGCATCATTGCTATGTGGCTGATAAGAGACGTTATCATTATAACCGTAGTCCACAGCAACCTTGCCCTGGAAGTCTATCCCCGCAAAGCCAATGTGTGATTTCGGTGTTAAATCAGCCCATGCGGACTGCGATATCACGATTCCGGTAATAACGAGTAATTTAGTATGCATTCTTACCGACAAATCCTTTGAAAATAGTTTTAATAATAATTTTTAAATCCAGCCATAACGACCAGTTTTGAATGTACTCAATATCGTACTGAACCCGTTTTTCCATCTTATAAAGCGCATCAATTTCCCCACGGAACCCGTTGATCTGCGCAAGCCCAGTGATCCCAGGCTTAACTTTATGGCGGATCATGTAATTTTCAACCTGTTTGCGGTACTGCTCATTATGCGTAACCGCATGAGGTCTGGGACCGACAATCGACATACTTCCCTGCAAAACGTTAATAAATTGCGGAAGTTCATCCAGCGAAGTGCGGCGTAAAAAGCTCCCGAATTTGGTTACCCGCGGATCGTTTTTCGTGGCCTGAACAACCGTATCGGAATTCTCCATGACGCGCATAGAACGAAACTTCCAGACCTTAATTTTTTGCCCGCTAAGACCATAGCGGTCCTGTTTGAAAAACACCGGCCCGCGGGACGTGAGTTTGATACCAATGGCAATAGCCAGCATCAGGGAGGAAATCATCACCATAATGATGCTGCCAAGAACCAGATCTTCCGCCCGCTTAATAAACGACCCCGCCCCTTCAAACGGTGAACTGAAGATACCGATAGTTTGCAGGTTGTGGATGGAGCGTAACTTGGACATGTTGTTACTATAGGTATAAAAGTCAGGGACAATATAGGTATCTACGGTGGTGTCAGACATCATCGCTAAAAAATGACGAATTCGGTGTAAAGCAACCATCGGTAAAGCGATGTAGATTTCGTCTATATTTCCCTGCCGGGCTTCCTCAACCAGATTGATCACCGGACCACGAAAGGGACTTTTAACTTTATCAACGATATCGCCACAGCGAGATAAGGCGCGCTCATCATAAAAAGCCAAATCTAATGTGATATTGGCGTATTCATTCATTAGCGCAGTTTCTGCAGCCAGACCATTGTCGGTCAGACCAATAATCGCCACGCGTATACTCTTTTTCGTTGAATACTTAAAAATAAAAAAGCGAATGTAGTAAAGAAAAGGTAATGGAATGAAGTACCAGTAAATAATCGCTGAATAAAATGGTGAAGGCAGTCTGTCTAAGTAGCCGAGTGATTCAGGCTCAGCCACCGTCATACTGACCAGTTCGTTAAAAAAAATCGCCAGCAGCGTACAAAAAACCAAGCGTTTTTGATTACGTAAACCGATCGTCTTAATCTTTTGCTGGTACATTTTAATGTATTCAGCAAACAGTAAGAAAAAGATCGAGAAGAGAAGACTCAAAATCGCAATGGTGTTAAAGGGCAGCAAACCCAACAGATGGGCGCTAAAAATTAACACCACATTGATAACAATGAAATCGACCAGTTTTAAAAAGACTGGATATCCTTGGCTGCTAATCTTTAGCGATTTTTTAAGCATATCTCAGCCCATTATTTATTGATCTTTAATTGTTTTTTTCTCATTTCATGTTGCTAATTATATCACAAGTCTAAAAAACGCAATGGTACATTGTCAGTAAATGTAAAAAATAATACTCATTACTGTGACAAACCTCTCCAGAAAAATCGTATCTATATGATTTTAATGCAAATAAAATCAATAACAGTTTTATCCACCTCAGCAAAAAAGATAATATTTAACAACATCATTGCTATTGACAGGTAACAATTCATGGTCTATGAAAAAGTGTTTTATGTATGATGAATTGCAAAAAATATTGTTTCATTGACGCTGAATCACCTTAGAGGTGCTGTTTAATACGGTAATTAAAATAAAAACAACGGCCTTAAGACAACATTTCAAATGATATTAATAATAAAGTTAATTACTTTTTATTATAATAAAACAACAAATATCATCATCGCGAATATATCATGCCGTAACTCTTAAAAAGCGGACCCGAACCATCAGCCCACCCAATGTCTCACTACGTGTTAACTGAGGATGCGTGCGGTGCAGACGAGCAATATCATTAACCAGCGCCAGGCCGATCCCGGCGCCTGGGATATTGCCTACGTTATCAAGACGATGAAACGGTAGCAGAGCCTGATGAACCATCTGCTCGTCTATGCCCGGCCCACTATCTTCGACTACCAGCACCACGGCCTCTCCTTCTCTTTGCAGCCGGGCGGTCACCATCCCCTGCGTCGGCGTGTATTTCAGTGCGTTATCCAGCAGATTCCCACACAGTTCGCCGAGCAGCACTTCATCTCCCTCAACCCATACCGCGTCCTGATCCCCTTCATAGCCCAGATCGATCCCTTTACTACGCGCTTGCGCCAGTCGGGTAAAACAGCTGGTTTGCACCACCTCATACAGATTAACCGGCGAGAAATGCCTTTCCCCTTGCTCTTTGCGCTTCACCGCAGACAACTGCAACAGCCTCTCTGTCAGTTGAATGGTGTTATCCAGCGTGGTACTCATGGCTTGCAGACTCTCGTACCACTGCTGCGGCTGCTGACTGGCGAGAGCCACCGCCGCCTGAGTTTTCAGCACTGCCAACGGCGTTTTAAGCTGATGGGAAGCATCCGCGCTGAAGCGCTCCTGGCGAGAAATCAGGCCGCGAAGTCGGTCCAGATAGCGGTTAAACGCCACAATCAGTAGACGGGTTTCCGACCACGGCAGCAGCTCCGGCAGCGGCGTCAGTAGCCCCGGCTCACGACGCACCATCAGCGATGACAGCTGGCGCATCGGGCGTAGCACCCGGCGCAGCAGCCAGCCAACCAGCACCAGAGTCAGTAGTACCAGCAGCCCTTGCGAGACCCACGAGGAAAACAACAGCTGTCGCGCCAGATAACGCCGCGATTGCAGCGTTTCGGCAACATAAATCTCCGCCATGCCAACAATGCCACCTTCGTTGACAGGCTGCAGCAGACGCGCCACACGGATTGCCTCACCGCGATATTCAGTGTGATAAAACCATGCCAGCGCCGGATAAAGCCGCGTGCGCGAGGTAGCAGGCGGCATCGCCGGTAAATCGTCATAACCAGAGATAACCTTCCCCGCCGGATCAACCACTTTGTAATACAGTCGGTCGTTCATATTCAATTCAAAGCTGTCCAGCACCACCCATGGCACATTCACTTCTAACTGTTTATTGCGCACCACCAGCCGCTCGGAGACGGTCCTGGCGGATGAAAGCAGCGTGCGGTCATACGCCTGGGTCGCCGCCTGTAGCGCACTGACATAGCTGTTAAATGCTGACAGGCCCCACAGCAACATTAGCGGCAGGCCCAAAAACATCAGCAGTTGCAGGTATAACGATTGGGGTTTAACCCACTTCATCGCTACGCTCCAGCACATAGCCCAGACCACGCAACGTGGCGATGCGCACATCACTTCCCTGTAGCTTTTTGCGCAAACGATGGATATACAGCTCAATGCTTTCAGGACTGACCTCATCACTCAGGCTGAAGACCTGCTCAAACAACTGCTGGCGTGAAACCGGTCGCAACCGACGGTACATCAGCACCGTCAACAGCGCCTGTTCGCGCGGCGTGAGCGCCAACGGCTGCCCCTGCAAGAGAAAATAGCCTTCATCGTGAAACGCCAGTTCCCCCAGTTGCTGGATGCCTTGTACCTGCCCCGCGCTGCGCCGTAGCAAGGCCCGCAGCCGGGCATCCAACTCCTCGATTTCAAACGGCTTTGCCAGATAATCATCGGCCCCGACGTTCAGTCCCTTCACCCGATCGGCCACCGCGCTGCGCGCCGTAAGCAGCAGAACGGGAAGCGTCTGTCCGCGTTTACGCAGGCGCTGAACGACTTCGAGGCCGTCCAGCCCCGGCATATTGATATCCAGCACCGCCAGCGCGTACGTTTCACTATGTAAAAGGTGATCGGCCGCCAGGCCATCAAAAACGCAGTCAACGGCAAAACCGTTTTGCACCAGCGCTTTCTCCAGCCAGTGAGCTAACTCACGGTTATCTTCCGCTAATAAGAGACGCATATCACATCCTGTAAAGTTTCTGCCGCATTGAAAGGGAATTGAAAGGTTAATGTTTTAACAATCACGCAACCGAACTGCTACACATCGGCTCACATAATCACAAAAATCTTCTTCCGTACCCGAAAATCCGGTTTTCCGGCGTGAGGATAAACAATGAAAAAACAGTTACTTCGTACCCTTACTGCAAGCATTTTACTGATGAGTACCTCTGTACTGGCCGAACAAGCGCCATCGCGCACTGAATGTATCGCCCCTGCTAAACCCGGCGGTGGTTTCGATCTCACCTGTAAGTTGATTCAGGTGAGCATGATGGAAACCGGCGCTATCGAAAAACCGATGCGCGTAACCTACATGCCCGGCGGCGTTGGTGCCGTGGCCTATAACGCTATCGTCGCTCAACGCCCGGCTGAAGCGGGAACCGTGGTGGCCTTCTCCGGCGGCTCCCTGCTGAACCTGTCTCAGGGCAAGTTTGGTCGCTACGGTGTGGATGATGTCCGCTGGCTGGCAAGTGTCGGCACCGACTACGGCATGATTGCCGTACGTCAGGATGCGCCATGGAAGACGCTGAAAGATCTGCTTACGGCAATGGAGAAAGACCCTAACAGCGTGGTCATTGGCGCAGGTGCTTCTATCGGTAGCCAGGACTGGATCAAGTCGGCGCTGCTGGCGCAAAAAGCCAATGTCGATCCGCATAAGATGCGCTATGTGGCTTTTGAAGGCGGTGGCGAACCGGTTACCGCATTGATGGGAAATCACGTACAGGTGGTTTCCGGCGATCTCAGTGAGATGGTGCCCTACCTCAGCGGCGACAAAATCCGCGTGCTCGCGGTGTTCTCTGATGAACGCCTACCGGGCCAGTTAGCCAACGTGCCAACCGCCAAAGAGCAGGGTTATGACCTCGTGTGGCCTATCATTCGTGGCTTCTACGTTGGGCCAAAAGTCAGCGACGCTGAGTATCAGTGGTGGGTTGATGCCTTTAACAAACTCCAGCAGACCGATGAGTTTAAAAAACAACGCGATCTGCGCGGTCTGTTTGAGTTCAACATGAGCGGCAAACAGCTCGACGACTACGTGAAAAAACAGGTTACGGATTATCGTGAGCAGGCGAAAGCCTTCGGTCTGGCGAAGTAAACGCAGAGGCAAAGATGATGAGCGATCGTATTTTTGCAGGTATCTGGCTGTTGCTCTGCATAGCCGGGCTGTTCGTGGCCTGGCAAATCAGCAGCGAATACAGCTATGAACCCGTAGGGCCGCGTCCCTTCCCGCTGGGCATTATCAGTCTGATGTTGGTATGCGCCGTGGCGCTGCTGTTGCGCCATCCGGATACCATCAGTTGGCCCCGTCGCCACGTGCTGCAAAAGCTGCTGACGATGGTAATTGTTCTGTTGATGTACGCCTGGGGTTTTGAGTGGCTCGGTTTTCCCATCGCCACTGCCATTCTCACCGTGGTGATTGGCATGCTGTTCGGCGCAACCATCCCGGCTGCGGGTATTTCCGGCGCGGTGCTCGGCATTCTGCTGTGGTATGCCTTTGACCGACTGCTTGACGTCACCTTACCACTCGGCGCCTGGCTGGGTTAACGGAGAAACGATGGATACCTGGATTTATCTTTCTCAGGGTTTCGCGGTGGCAATGACGCCGGAAAACCTGGTCATCGCCTTGATAGGCTGTTTTGTAGGCACCATTGTGGGTTTGCTGCCTGGCCTTGGGCCAATCAACGGCGTGGCGATCCTGCTGCCGCTGGCCTTTGCTTTGCATCTGCCCGCAGAATCCGCGCTGATCCTGCTGGCTACGGTCTACATTGGCTGTGAATATGGCGGGCGCATCTCCTCCATCCTGCTGAATGTTCCCGGCGATGCGGCGGCGATTATGACCGCGCTGGATGGTTATCCGATGGCGCAGCAAGGACGCGGCGGCGTGGCGCTCTCTATCTCGGCGGTCAGCTCTTTCTTTGGTTCACTTATCGCCATCGGCGGCATCATTCTGTTTGCCCCGGCGTTAGCCCAATGGTCGCTGGCCTTCGGTCCGGCAGAATACTTTGCCTTAATGGTTTTCGCCATTGCCTGTCTCGGCAGCATGATGGCGCAAAATCCGCTGAAATCATTTCTGGCAGCGCTTATCGGTCTCGGACTTGCGACCGTCGGCGTAGACGCCAACACCGGGGTTTATCGCTTTACTTTTGACAGTGTCCATCTCTCCGACGGTGTGCAGTTTATCGTAGTGGTGATTGGGCTGTTCTCTGTCTCTGAAATACTGTTAATGCTGGAACATACCAGCAGTGGCCAGACGCTGGTGCGTAAAACGGGCCGCATGTTGTTCAACGCCAAAGAAGGCGCACAGTGCGTAGGAGCCACCCTGCGTTCATCAGTGATTGGCTTTTTCGTCGGCGTTCTGCCTGGCGCTGGCGCCACCATTGCCAGTGCCATCACCTACATGACCGAGAAAAAGCTCAGCGGCAACAGCGACAGCTTTGGCAAGGGGGATATTCGTGGCGTAGCGGCACCAGAAGCCGCCAACAACGCCTCGGCCTGCGGCTCTTTCATCCCAATGCTGACGCTCGGCGTGCCGGGCTCCGGTACCACGGCGGTGATGATGGGTGCGCTGACGCTGTACAACATCACCCCGGGGCCGGCGATGTTCACTGAACAGCCGGATATCGTCTGGGGGCTGATTGCGGCGCTGCTGATCGCTAACGTAATGCTGCTGGTGATGAACATTCCACTGATCGGTCTGTTTACCCGCATGCTGACCATTCCGCTGTGGTTTTTGGTACCCGCTATTGCGGCAGTCTCCGCGGTAGGTGTGTACGCTGTCCACAGCACTACCTTCGATTTGGTGTTGATGGTCGCCCTCGGCGTGCTGGGCTACATTTTGCGTAAAATGCACTTCCCAATGTCGCCATTGATTCTGGGCTTCGTTCTCGGGGAAATGCTGGAGCAGAACCTGCGCCGGGCGTTGTCTATCAGTAACGGGAGTATGGATATTCTGTGGGCCAGCGGCGTGGCGAAAGTGCTGCTGGTGATGGCGGTACTGGTTATCGTGGTCCCGCCGGTGCTGCGCATGATCCGTAAACGCAACAGCAAACCGCAGGTGGATATCGGTTAGTAACGCGCCTTGTCCGGCCTACGATTAATCGCCACTGTAGGCCGGATAAGCGCAGCGCCATCCGGCATTTTCATCTTATTCATCTTAATTCCTGAACTGCACTAAGAACGTGTTCAACAAACCGTGTCAGCTTGGGCAACGGACGCAAATCCTGTCGCCACAGCAAATGAATCGGTCGCGGCTGTGGCGTAAATCCTTCCAGAATACGAACCAACTTGCCAGTAGTCAGCTCTTCTGCCAACAGCACCTCCGGTTGCAATAACAGCCCAGCCCCCGCTACCGCCGCCATACGCAGTCCATGACCATCGTTACAGCGCAGGATCGCATCGCGTTTCCATCTGACTTCCCCCGTCACGCCAGGCAGTATCCACTCGTTGCGGGCCGTCCACACGGTATGGGACAGACACAGATGATCCACCAGATCCGCGGGCGTCCGGGGGGTGCCATGGCGGGCAAGATATTCTGGCGAAGCACAAATTGCCATACGGTAGGGACACAGGTATTTCGCCACCACGTCAGTCTGATGGATATCGCCAATGCGGATCGCCAGATCAACACCTTCATTAACCAGATCAACCATCCGGTTGGTTAGATCCAGTTCAATGCGCACCTCTGGCCAGGTCTGTAAAAACGCAGCGGCCAGTGGCGAGATCACGCAAGCGCCAAAAGACGTGGGCGCGCTTATGCGCAGCGTCCCTGCTGGTGCCAGCCGCAGACGCTCTACCGAACGTTCAGCTATCGATACCTGCTCCAGCACGCGACGAGCTTCTTCAAAATAGACGCGTCCGGCATCGGTCAGACTCTGGCGACGCGTATTGCGCTCCAGCAAACGCGTGCCGAGCTGCGCTTCCAGTTGGGCGATATATTTTCCCACCATCACCGCAGACATCTCGAGCCTCGTCGCCGCAGAAGTAAAGCTCCCGCTCTCCACCACGGCGACAAACGTTTCCATGCCGCGTAACTTATCCATATTGCAAACCTCTGGTTAGTAATCATCTAACTTTTAGCCAGTTTATCCGATTTCATTTTCATTAAAGAATAGCGGCTCACACTATTGCGGAGGTGGTTATGAAAATCGTCATTATTGGTGCCAGTGGTACAGTGGGTCGCGCAGTCACAGAAACGTTAAGCCGTAAACATGAGGTGATCCGCGTAGGTCGCACGCAGGGGGATTACCAGGTCGATATCACCTCGCAGGAGAGTGTCGAGGCATTGTTCGAAAAAGTCGGTCGGGTAGATGCGATCGTTTCCGCCACCGGCAATCTGTTCTTTGGACCGCTGTCGACAATGACCGACCAGGACTTTAATCAGGGGCTTCAGGATAAACTGTTAGGCCAGATACGTCTGGCCTTAACCGGGCAGCATTTCCTCAATGATGGCGGTTCGATAACGTTAATTAGCGGCATTATCGCCCACGAGCCCATCGCACAAGGCGCAAATGCGGCAACGATCAATGCCGGTCTGGAAGGATTTGTGCGCGCTGCTGCCTGTGAGCTAGAGCGTGGTCAGCGTATTAACCTGATAAGTCCGACCGTACTGAGTGAATCCGCCGAAGCCTTTGACGGGTTCTTCCCCGGCTTTGAAAGCGTCCCCGCCGTCACGGTCGCCAACGCCTATCGCCGCAGCGTCGAAGGCATCCAGAGCGGGCGCATTTATAAAGTGGGTTACTGTTAACCGCTTTTTCTCGCCTCTTACGTCATCAGTAAGAGGCGAGGAGTCGCATATTTCAGGCACCCGTTTCGTTTCTGATCCGCGCATTGATGTATTCCACGGCCTGCGTGACGTCCATAATGCCGTTAATCGCATTCGTCACGCCTTGCCCGATAATAATCTCTGCCTGTCGCAGGTTAAAAGACTCACCTTTACTTCCCTGAGACTCCCGTATTCCCGTCATGCCTTTTTCATTCAGTAAATTAAACCACGGGTAGAGATTGAGAACATTTTGATCGTGACATATTCCAGACCAGGCGCTGTTGCCCCCCAATAGAACCAGATGGCGCGAAATTTCATCGGAATAAAGCCAATGAAAAAACTGCTCAACCTGTTTTTTCTTCTTACTGTAGCGAGACATTCCAATAGAGCCACCGCCCAATTGTGGAAGCTGCCCCGGAACGGGAGCATAGCCGATCGTGGGGGCGATGGTCGTATGCGCAACATCGTTAAACAAATTGAGATACATAATCAGCATGGCGAGATTTCCACGCTCAAACTGTTTAACCGCATCACTCCACCACTCACCAGGGAGATTCACGGCGATAGAAAGCTGGTGCAGATATTCTTCGAGTGCAGCGGCAGCAAGCGAAGCATCAAGTTGTACCGGCTCGCCCTCACGCACCAATCGTCCACCTAACGCGTAGTAACGTAGCAAGTACTCAGTGGCGATAAGTCCTGAGCTGCCCAACGTCACCGCCGTTCCCATTGGGCGCTGTCTGTTTTCTGGCTGATGCAATTGACTAAAGAAAGCGGCAATCTCATCAAATTGTGCGAAATTCTCTGGTAGCGTTAACTCTTTGCCTGTTGATTCATAAAACATCCGTTTAATCGTCGCATCTTCAAACAGATCTCGTCGATAAAACAGAAGCTGCATACTGGCATCAAAGGGAATTGCCCATGCAGTCCCATTCACCAGGCTGAAGTGCTGCTGAATTTGCTCAGAGAAGTTATCCAGCAATAACGGGAGTTCGGGGGAGACCGACTCCAGCGGCAATAATGCTTTTTCTGCAAACCAGGGAAAACATGCCATATCGATTCGCAGTAAATCGTAATAAGGGTGCAGGTGAAGATGAGAGAGAATTTCAAAAACCTCATCATACGGATAAACCGCAAGATTAACCTTAATACCGGTCTGGCGATAAAAGTGAGGTAACAGTTTCTTCAGCGCATCGGTCGAAGGGCTGGGCAAAATTAACATATTCAGCGTCGCCTCCGTCTCATGAGGCGGAGCGTATTGCCCATTCCAGGAAAAACCGCAATTCGTCAGAATACGGTGCTTCTCTTTACTTTTGGGTTGGCGAATACATGAAGCAATAGTTGTCCCCAGGCGGGCATAATCCATCTGATAGCTGGTGATTCCATCAAAAGATGCAGGAAGATTATCACTCAGTTGTACTATCGGCGGGCAGGACTGAGAACTCCCAAACCAGGACGCTTGCGTCAACGCACGCGTCTTCTCACTGTCCTGAACAATAAACAGATCGGGTATCGCCCCCCGGAAAAAGTCAAACGCGACGGTGTTAACTTCACTGGCATGCGCAGGTATAACCGTAAGCTTTGTGTGCGGACTTAACTCCCGGCATACCTTCTGTATCGCTTGAGTAAAGCGTGCGCTGTGGGCAAATTCCAGCGGCTCGCAGAAAACACCAATATGACCCGGCAACTGCGCCAGTGCCCTTCTTGCGGTTTCTTCCCCTGCGGTCACATAGTCAAGGCTAAAATAACAAACTGCACCGGCTGGCTGGCGATACGCAAAAAGCACATTCTCCGGGGAGAGCCTGAGCATATCGTAATAGGGCTGGCTGTTGTCCAGGCAACTCACGGTAACAACAGCCTGGTAAGACTTTGCCGCCAGTGTTTGCAAAATATCCAGTTCCAGATTGGGCAAATCATTAGTCAGGTAAAGATCAACCGGTTCGCTGAGTGAAGGTTGCCAGGCCTGGTGTAATCCCCGATAAAGTTGATAGTAACGTTCCGCATTGATGTCCGGCAGAATCAAGGCCACTCCCTGACTTTTGCTGGCTCTCAATGATTGCGCCTGCGCATTCAACTGATAGCCAACTTCTCGGGCCGCACGTTGAACCGCTTCAATCTTCTCAACGCTTACATTTCCTCTGCCATTGAGCACATTCGAGACAGTCCCATGCGATACACCGGCAATTCTTGCTATGTCTTTGATAGTTGGCATTTTTACACCCTTCCCCTGATGTTTTGATGCTAGCACGGCGCTCATCAGGAAACTATCTCCAGCAAGATAATTTGAACGTTACAATATTAAAAAGTGCATTTTATCAACACATTCTTATAACCACCTCTCAACCCCACATAGCACGAAGAAATGAACTAAAAATCTCAACACCATGAAATATAAAAATAAATTATTAAATTCTTGAAGAGGATCACTTATGCAACAAAAGATCGTTGTTGCCTTGAAGCTGCAGGATAATAATTGACACGTTCCAATTACGTTTCATTACATTTTCGTTCAAAAAACAACACTCTGTTTTGATCAAGAGGGAAACATGAATATTCATTTTCTGGGAACCGCAGCATCCGAAGGGATACCCAATCCTTTTTGCCGTTGTGAGCACTGTCAGCAAGCCCGTATTCGTAAAGGCAAAGACATACGCACGCACTCCTCAGCGATCATCGACGATGAACTGTTGATTGATGTCGCGCCTGAATTCAGCCAGCAACTGCTGCGAGATGGCCTGGACGCAACAGAGATCAAATCGCTGCTGTTCACGCATACACATCCCGATCATTTCAACGTCGGCGATCTTTTTAGCCGAATGGAAGGGTACGGATTTGAGATTACTCATCCGTTGCACATTTTTGGTAATGACCGTGCGATTAACGGCGCGGCACAAGTGTTACCAGGCTACAGCGCAGAAAGATTTGCTTTTCATTGCCTGGTTCCCTTCGTAACCGTTGAAACCCGCGGATACCGAATCACTCCACTGCTGGCGAACCATGCCAAATGGGAGCTTTGTTATACCTGGTTTATCGAAAAAGATGGTCAGTCAATTTTCTATGGACATGATTCGGGCTGGTTCCCTGAACTCACCTGGCAATGGTTGAAAGGGAAAAAGATCGATTTAACGGTGCTGGAATGTACCTACGGTTTTAATGGTGATAACCGTACAAATAACCACATGAGTCTGGAAACCGTTTTCGCCGCCAGAGACAGGCTTGCAGAACTGGGCTGCCTTGAGAAAAATAGCCAACTCATCGTCTCGCATGTCTCACACAGCGGCGGTCTACTGCACGACGATCTCGTGGCGGCGTGCGACAAAGAGAACATTCTTGTCGCCTGGGATGGGCTTAACCTGAGCATCAACCAATAAGGATATGCAATATGGACCTTAATAAAACACCACGCCTGCTGGTTATGATGTTCATACAATATTTCATGCAGGGCGCCTGGAATATGACCATGGGACTGGTATTAAGTACCTATGGTATGGCGACCATTATTGGCTCATCTTATGCTTTGCTTGGTCTGGCGACCATTCTTTCGCCACTCTTTATTGGCATGGTAGCCGACCGTTTCTTTTCGTCACAAAAAGTCATGGCGATCCTGCATTTAATTAATGCTGGCGTACTGTTGTTTGTTCCACAATTTATTGAGGCGCAAAACACGGGCATGACGTTGACCATGATCTTCCTGGTCGGTCTGCTGTTTTATCCAACAACTGCGCTGGCTAACAGCATCAGTTTCAGCCACATTAACGGGGTGAAATACTTCCCCTTTATTCGTGTGTTCGGCACATTTGGCTTTATGGTCATCGGTTTTATTATTGGTGAAATGGGCTATTCTGGAAATACCATCACCTGGTATATTGCGTCAGCCTCCGGTGTCGTGCTCGGCCTTTACTGCTTTACGTTGCCAAACACCCCACCGAAAGCAAAAGGAAGCGTATTTACACTCCGCGATCTGTTATGTCTGGACGCTCTGGCACTCTTCAAGGACCGCAGTTTCTCGGTTTTGATGCTCAGTATTTTTGTCCTGATGATCCCCAAAACAGCTTATTCCGCCTATATCCCGGTCTTTTTAAAAGCGCTTGGATTCGATAACGCCGCGTCAATGATGCAGGTCGGCATCGCCTGTGAAGTCATTTTTATGTTCCTGCTCTCGTTTTTCTTACTGAAAGCCGGCTTCAAAATTACTCTCATGTTGGGCGCCGTTTGCTGGATCATCCGCACACTGTTGTTTGCTCATGCATCACTGGATGCCAACATGATGTTTGTGCTGATCGGCCTGATGTTGCAGGGATTCTGCTGGGACTTTTTCTTTACCGTGGGCGACATTTATGTTGACCGTAAAGCCGCGCCAGAGATCAAAGCACAAGCCCAAAGCTTGCGATTTATCGTCTCCAACGGCGTCGGTTTGCTGTTTGCCTCTACCGTATGCGGTCAAATCTTCAACAGCACCGTGACGGAACAAGGCCCACAGGCGTTACCGCAATGGGAAACATTCTGGCTAGTTTCAGCAGGCGTTGCCGCAGTGGTCAGCGTATTCTTCCTGATATTCTTCCGGGACGATATTTCAAAACGCAAAGCAGACCTCCCATTGAAAAAAGCAAACTCCTGATCGTTAAAGACTCTTTCATTAAGGTAATTGCATGAATAATCTGGCCGCCATCATCAATGAGCAAGGATTGTTGCCTTTAACTACGATCATCAAAATCAGCATTGCATTTATTCTGGGTGGCATTATAGGCCTGGAAAGAGAATCGAAAGGGAAACCGGTTGGCTTCAAAACTTGCGTTATTTTATCCGTAGCCAGCTGTGTGTTAACTGTCGTATCAATACAATCTGCAGAATACTATGCTGAAATTTCGATGAACATCCGTAGCGATCCTATGCGTCTGGCGGCTCAGATTATTAGTGGCGTTGGTTTTCTCGGTGCGGGAGTCATTCTGCACCGACACGACGATGCTATTTCTGGTCTCACTACTGCGGCAATTGTCTGGGCATCTGCTGGGGTGGGAATCACCTGTGGGGCCGGTTTTTATTTTCATGCTTTTTTTGCCACGGCTTTATTTTTATTGGCAATTAAATTAAGCCCGTTCATTATTTTCTTACAGACTAAAAACCAGTTCCCCGGAAAAGTAAAAGTCAGGGTTATTCTTGATGAACGCGATGCGCTCGAAAATCTGATAACCCGCATCCATCAACAGAAAAACATTATTGAAAACATAACGATCAGGGATATTAAGAAGGGTAAAATCGAGGTTAATCTCAAAATCGTAATTCGTAAGAAGATGACCTTGCCTGACTTGTACCACGATCTCACTCATGTTGAACACGTCTGCGCTATTGCTCTTGAACATTAAGATGCTTTATTTCCCTCTTTAAAATCAGGTGGTTACCACCTGATATAACCGCTCTATCCCTGTCTTCGCTTTAAATCCCTATTGTTTGAAATGTTAAATATTTGTTGCTTTTGATCACAAATAATAAACAAACAAGCTCATTATGTGCGCGTTTTTCAAAAATGTAGATATTTTTAATTTATGGCTACGAAACGAGCTGCGCCATATCTCCCTGACAATCTACTGAGAGGAACGATTTGATGAACGCACTGACTGCCGTAAAACCGAACGCTGAAGATCCAGCCCAGCACTACAGCGGTTTCACGCTGAAACCATCAGCCCAGTCCCCACGCCTGCTGGAGCTGACTTTTTCTGCTGAGACCACTGAGCAATTTCTGCAGGCCGTCGCGCAGTGGCCGGTGCAGGCGCTGGAATACAAATCCTTCTTGCGCTTCAAAGTGGGCAAGATCCTCGACGACCTGTGCGGCAATCAGTTGCAGCCTCTGCTGCTGAAAACGTTGCTCGATCGTGCCGAAGGCGCACTGCTGATCAATGCCGTTGGCGTGGATGATGTGGCGCAAGCGGAAGAGATGGTCAAGCTGGCGACGGCGGTAGCGCATCTAATTGGACGCTCGAATTTTGATGCGATGAGCGGCCAATATTACGCACGTTTTGTGGTGAAAAACGTCGATAACTCAGACAGCTATCTGCGCCAGCCTCACCGAGTGATGGAATTGCACAACGACGGAACCTATCTCGAAGAAATCACCGATTACGTGCTGATGATGAAGATTGACGAGCAGAACATGACCGGCGGTAACTCGCTGCTGCTGCACCTCGACGACTGGGAACATCTGGATCAGTACTTTACCCATCCGCTGGCGCGTCGCCCTATGCGCTTTGCCGCACCGCCAAGCAAAAACGTGAGCCAGGAAGTGTTCCATCCGATATTTGACGTTGACCAGCAGGGTCGTCCGGTGATGCGCTACATCGACCAGTTCGTCCAGCCAAAAGACTATGAAGAAGGCGTCTGGCTGAGTGACCTGTCCGACGCGCTGGAAACCAGCAAAAGTATTATTTCCGTACCGGTTTCAGTGGGTAAATTCCTGCTGATCAACAACCTGTTCTGGCTACACGGTCGCGATCGTTTCACCTCGCATCCTGACCTGCGCCGCGAACTGATGCGCCAACGTGGTTATTTCGCTTACGCGACAAACCACTACCAGACTCATCAGTAAGCGCGAAGGAAAAAAGCGGATGTATGATTTTGTGATTATTGGCGGCGGCATTATCGGCATGTCGACCGCCATGCAGCTGATTGATGTCTATCCGGACGCCAGAATTGCGCTGTTGGAAAAAGAGTCCGGCCCGGCCTGTCACCAGACGGGCCACAACAGCGGCGTCATTCATGCTGGGGTCTATTACACTCCCGGCAGCCTGAAGGCGCAGTTTTGCCTGGCCGGAAATCGCGCCACAAAAGCCTTTTGCGACCAAAACAGCATCCGCTACGACGTCTGCGGAAAAATGCTGGTTGCCACCTCCCCTCTGGAAATGGAGCGCATGCGCGCGCTATGGGATCGCACCGCCGCTAACGGTTTGGAGCGCGAATGGCTGAATGCGCAGGAGCTTCGCGAGCGTGAACCGAATATCACCGGTCTGGGCGGCATTTTTGTTCCGTCGAGCGGGATCGTCAGCTACCGTGAAGTCACCGCCGCGATGGCGAATATTTTCCAGGCCAAAGGCGGTGAGATTATTTACAACGCCGAGGTCAGCGCGCTGAAAGAGCACGCTACGGGCGTGATTGTCCATACCCGTCAGGGCCAGGAATATGAAGGCGCGACGCTGATTAGTTGTTCTGGCCTGATGGCGGACCGACTGGTGAAAATGCTCGGCGTTGAACCTGGCTTTATCATCTGCCCGTTCCGTGGCGAATATTTCCGCCTGGCGCCAGAACATAATCAGATAGTTAACCATCTGATCTACCCCATCCCCGACCCGGCAATGCCGTTTCTCGGTGTTCATCTGACCCGGATGATTGACGGCAGCGTCACGGTCGGCCCCAACGCGGTGCTGGCATTTAAACGTGAAGGCTACCGTAAGCGTGACTTCTCGCTCAGCGATACGCTGGAGATCCTCGGCTCTTCTGGTATTCGCCGCGTGCTGCAAAACAACCTGCGCTCAGGGCTTGGCGAAATGAAGAATTCGCTGTGCAAAAGCGGTTATCTGCGGCTGGTACAAAAGTACTGTCCGAGCCTGACGCTTAAGGATCTGCAACCGTGGCCTGCGGGCGTGCGGGCACAGGCGGTATCACCTGATGGCAAGCTTATCGACGATTTTCTGTTTGTCACCACGCCACGCTCAATTCACACCTGTAACGCGCCTTCTCCGGCGGCAACATCGGCAATCCCTATCGGTGCACATATTGTCAGCAAAGTTCATGCGCTGCTGGAGAACCAGAGTAATCCCGGACGCACGCTGCGTGCGGCACGTAGCGTGGAGACATTACACGCCGCATTTACCCGTTAAACCGATTAAGACAGGAAGCAATCATGCAACTTAACGATCCAACCTTATTTCGCCAGCAGGCACTGATCGACGGCAACTGGCGTGACGCTAACAGCGGCGAGACCATCGCGGTGACCAATCCCGCCAACGGTCAGCAATTGGGTAGCGTACCTAAAATGGGGGCAGATGAAACCCGCGAAGCGATTAACGCCGCAAACCGCGCTCTGCCGGCCTGGCGTGCGCTGACTGCCAAAGAGCGAGCCAATATCCTGCGCCGCTGGTTCAACCTGATGATTGAGCATCAGGACGATCTCGCCCGCTTGATGACCCTGGAACAGGGTAAACCGCTGGCGGAGGCCAAAGGCGAAATCACCTATGCCGCCTCATTTATTGAGTGGTTTGCCGAAGAGGGCAAACGCATCTATGGCGATACAATCCCTGGTCATCAGGCCGATAAGCGTCTGATCGTCATCAAGCAGCCGATCGGCGTTACCGCCGCGATTACGCCGTGGAACTTTCCCTCAGCGATGATCACCCGTAAAGCTGGTCCGGCGCTGGCAGCAGGCTGTACGATGGTGCTTAAACCCGCCAGCCAGACCCCCTACTCCGCTCTGGCGCTGGCAGAACTGGCTAATCGCGCCGGGATCCCGGCTGGCGTTTTCAGCGTGGTGACAGGTTCTGCGAGCGCGGTCGGTAACGAGCTGACCGGCAACCCGCTGGTGCGCAAACTGTCATTTACCGGCTCAACCGAAATTGGCCGTCAGTTAATGCAGCAGTGCGCCAAAGACATCAAAAAGGTATCGCTGGAACTGGGCGGCAATGCGCCGTTTATCGTCTTTGACGATGCCGATCTTGATAAAGCCGTGGAAGGTGCGCTGGCCTCGAAGTTCCGTAACGCCGGGCAAACCTGCGTCTGCGCCAACCGCCTGTACGTACAGGACGGTGTGTATGAGCGTTTTGCCGAAAAACTCCAGCATGCAGTGAGCAAACTCCATCTCGGCGATGGTCTGCAACCAGAGGTCACCACCGGACCGCTGATCGACGATAAAGCGGTTGCCAAAGTGCAGGAGCACATCGCCGATGCTCTGGATAAAGGCGCGCGCATTATCGCGGGCGGTAAACCTCATGCGCTCGGCGGTAACTTCTTCCAGCCCACCATTCTGGTGGATGTGCCTGACAACGCGAAGGTCGCCAAAGAAGAGACGTTCGGACCGCTGGCTCCGCTGTTTCGTTTTAAAGACGAAGCCGACGTCATCGCTCAGGCCAACGACACCGAGTTTGGTCTGGCCGCCTATTTCTACGCCCGTGATTTAAGCCGCGTCTTCCGCGTTGGCGAAGCGCTGGAGTACGGCATCGTCGGGATTAACACCGGCATTATCTCCAACGAAGTCGCCCCGTTTGGGGGAATCAAAGCCTCCGGTCTTGGCCGTGAAGGATCAAAATACGGCATCGAAGACTACTTAGAAATCAAATATATGTGCATCGGCCTTTAATAAAATAAATACTGGAGAACACCTGATGAGCACCAACAAAGAACTTATGCAACGTCGCAGCAACGCCGTTCCCCGTGGCGTAGGCCAGATCCACCCTATTTTTGCCGAGCGTGCAGAAAACTGTCGGGTCTGGGACGTTGAAGGCCGTGAATTCCTTGACTTTGCTGGCGGTATTGCAGTGTTGAACACCGGTCACCTGCACCCGCAGATCGTCTCTGCGGTAGAAGCGCAGTTGAAAAAGCTGTCCCATACCTGTTTCCAGGTACTGGCCTATGAGCCATACCTGGAGCTGTGCGAAATCATGAATAAGAAAGTGCCGGGTGATTTCGCCAAGAAAACCCTGCTGGTGACCACCGGTTCTGAAGCGGTAGAAAATGCGGTGAAAATCGCCCGCGCCGCCACCAAACGCACCGGCACAATCGCCTTCAGCGGTGCTTACCACGGCCGTACCCACTACACCTTGTCACTGACCGGGAAAGTGAACCCATACTCTGCCGGAATGGGGCTGATGCCGGGCCACGTGTATCGCGCACTTTATCCTTGCCCGCTGCACGGCATCAGTGACGACGATGCTATCGCCAGCATTCACCGCATTTTCAAAAACGATGCCGCGCCAGAAGACGTCGCCGCCATCGTAATTGAACCCGTCCAGGGCGAAGGTGGTTTTTACGCCGCTTCTCCTGCTTTTATGCAACGTCTGCGCGCTATTTGTGACGAACACGGGATCATGCTGATTGCTGATGAAGTACAGAGCGGTGCGGGCCGCACCGGTACGCTGTTTGCCATGGAGCAGATGGGCGTTGCGCCCGATCTCACCACCTTCGCCAAATCCATCGCCGGAGGCTTCCCGCTGGCAGGCGTGACCGGACGCGCCGACGTCATGGACGCTATTCCACCGGGCGGTCTGGGCGGTACCTATGCCGGTAACCCAATTGCCTGTGCCGCTGCGCTGGCGGTACTAAACATTTTCGAGCAGGAAAATCTGCTGCAAAAAGCCAACGAGCTGGGGCAAACCCTGCGTGAAGGCCTGTTGGCTATCGCGGAAACCCACCGCGAGATTGGCGACGTACGCGGGCTGGGCGCGATGATTGCTATCGAACTGTTCGAAAACGGCGATCGCACGAAACCAGACGCCAAACTGACAGCTGAAATTGTCGCTCGTGCCCGCGATAAAGGGCTAATCCTCCTCTCCTGCGGACCGTACTACAACGTGCTGCGCATTCTTGTCCCGCTGACTATTGAAGATGCGCAAATCCGCCAGGGGCTGGACATTATCGCCCAGTGTTTTGCCGAGGCAAAGCAGGGTTAAACCCGTATCAAAACGGGGAGTTTTAAGCCGGATAAGGCGGAGCCGCCATCCGGCAAACAGGGTCAATAACAATAATACGCGTGCCCCGGCGCGGGAATGCCGGGGTGCTCTCCCAAGTGAAATACTTTCGAGAGGTTTAAAGATGGGGCAAGTGTCACAATCACATGATTTAGGGGGCGGGCTGAAATCACGCCACGTCACCATGCTGTCTATTGCCGGGGTAATCGGCGCAAGTCTGTTTGTCGGTTCAAGCGTGGCGATTGCAGAAGCCGGCCCCGCTGTATTATTAGCCTATCTGTTCGCCGGATTGCTGGTGGTGATGATTATGCGCATGTTGGCCGAAATGGCCGTCGCCACACCGGATACCGGTTCTTTTTCCACATACGCCGATAAGGCCATCGGCCCTTGGGCAGGTTACACCATCGGCTGGTTGTACTGGTGGTTCTGGGTGTTGGTTATCCCGCTGGAGGCGAATATCGCCGCCATCATTCTTCACTCCTGGGTGCCTGGCATTCCTATCTGGCTGTTTTCTCTGGTTATCACGCTGGCATTAACCGGCAGTAATTTACTGAGCGTCAAAAATTACGGTGAGTTCGAGTTCTGGCTGGCGCTGTGCAAAGTGATTGCCATTCTGGCGTTTATAACCCTCGGCGCAGCGGCGATTAGCGGTTTCTACCCTTATGCCGATGTCAGCGGGGTTTCGCGCCTGTGGGATCAGGGCGGCTTTATGCCCAACGGTTTTGGCGCCGTGATCAGCGCAATGTTAATCACTATGTTCTCCTTTATGGGCGCAGAGATAGTTACCATCGCCGCCGCCGAATCCGATACCCCGGATAAACATATCGTTCGCGCCACCAACTCGGTTATCTGGCGTATCTCCATCTTCTATCTGTGCTCTATTTTTGTGGTGGTGGCGCTGATCCCGTGGAACATGCCGGGACTGAAAGAAGTCGGTTCTTACCGCTCGGTACTGGAGCTACTGCATATCCCGCACGCGAAACTGATCATGGATTGCGTCATTTTGCTGTCGGTGACTAGCTGTCTCAACTCCGCGCTGTATACGTCCTCGCGTATGCTCTACTCCCTGAGCCGCCGTGGCGATGCCCCCGCTTTTATGGGTAAAACGAACCGCAGTAAAACGCCTTATGTGGCGGTGTTGCTGTCTACCGGTGCCGCATTCCTCACCGTCATCGTCAACTATTACGCCCCGGCCAAGGTGTTTAAATTCCTGATCGACAGTTCCGGTGCCATCGCACTGCTGGTCTATCTGGTCATTGCCGTTTCTCAACTGCGGATGCGCAAAATCCTGCTGGCGCGAGGCGGTGAAATTAAACTGAAAATGTGGCTCTATCCGTGGCTTACCTGGCTGGTCATCGCGTTTATTATCTTTGTGCTGGTGGTCATGCTGTTTCGCCCGGCACAACAGCTGGAAGTTATCTCTACCGGGTTGTTAGCCATAGGAATTATTTGCACCGTGCCCATTATGTCACGCTGGAAAAAACTGCTATCGTGGCAAAAAGCACCATTGCAAAATACGCATTAAACCTGTTCCCGGCGCAGGCCGGGAAATCCTTTCAGGAGTATGACCATGACCGCCATTCCCCAACCGACGGCCATTGATGGATACCGCTGGCTGAAGAACGACATCATCCGCGGTGTGTATCAGCCTGATGAAAAACTGCGTATGAGCCTGCTGACCTCACGCTATGAGCTTGGCGTGGGACCGCTACGCGAAGCGCTTTCGCAGTTAGTTGCCGAGCGGTTAGTGACGGTAGTAAATCAGAAAGGGTATCGTGTTGCCCCGATGTCAGAGCAGGAGTTGCTCGATATTTTCGATGCCCGCGCCAATATGGAAGCCATGCTGGTCGCGCTGGCCATTGAACGCGGCGACGACGCCTGGGAAGCTGAAATTCTGGCGCGCGCGCATATGCTTAGTAAGCTTGAAGCCATTGATGCCAGCGAACAGATGCTCGACGAGTGGGATCAGCGCCATCAGGCGTTTCACTCGGCGATTGTCGCTGGCTGTGGTTCACAATATCTGCTGCAAATGCGCGAACGACTGTTCGATTTGGCGGCGCGCTACCGGTTTATCTGGCTGCGAAAAACGGTGCTGTCGGTGGAGATGCTGGAAGACAAACACGATCAGCACCAAACGTTAACCGAAGCAATTCTGGCACGCGATGCCGCGCGCGCCAGCGAATTAATGCGCCAGCACCTGCTGACGCCGATTCCGATTATTCAACAGGCGATGTCCGGTAAATTGCTGACGGAATAAGCCTGAATAATATTACTGCTCCGGAATACGTAACACCTGCCCAGGATAGATTTTATCCGGACTTTTCAGCATGGGTTTATTCGCTTCAAATATCTGGTTATACAGGTTGGCATTACCGTAAACCTGTTTAGCAATAGCGCTCAGGGTATCCCCTGATTTCACGGTATAAAACTGGCTTTCGCTCGCGGGCGCAGAGGTTTTAACCTGATCATCTACGCTGGCAATACCGGAGATATTACCAATCGCGATCAGAATTTTTTCTTTCGCCTCCTGACTTAATCCATCACCAGAAACAGTGGCTTTGCCTTCGTTAATTTGCACGTCCACTTTATCCGCATCAGGGATGCCAGTTTTGTTCAGGTGTTCCTGCACTTTTTTTGCCAGATCGGCTGTGTCATGGTTTCCAGTGACCGCATCCCACAGTTTTTCACCCGCATCTTTTACAAAATTGAAGAGTCCCATATCCACCTCGGTAATTAACAATTAACACCCAAAAGTGTAGCAGAGGAGAAAGGGGGCCAAAGAAAACGGCACCAAAGCGCCGTAGTTGAAAGGAATTAATTACGCGTCTGTATCCAGAAGGCATGGATCAAACCAGGGATGTAGCCCAGCAGCGTCAGAACGATATTGAGGATAAATGCCCAGCCGAACCCCTTCCCCAGCAGCACGCCAAGCGGGGGCAGAATAATAGTAAAAACGATTCTCCAGAAACCCATACACACTCCCTACAAGCAAAAAATTAATCATTGTTTAAAAAGAGATTTTATCTCTAAGAGTAGCCATTCTACCCAACTCCGCCAGCATTCCGCGGCTGTTTTACCCTCCTTTACGCTCTTTACGCTGGCGTACGTTGGTTGTTTATTTTAGAATATGCTTAATTTAGATCATGCTTAAATACATATGACTGAACTTGAACAACTCCAGGCCAGCGCAGAACAAGCTGCCGCCCTGCTAAAAGCGATGAGTAACCCGAAACGGTTGCTGATTTTGTGCATGCTCTGCGGTTCACCCGGTACCAGCGCAGGCGAGTTAGCCCGTGTTACCGGCCTTAGCCCTTCCGCCACTTCCCAGCATCTGGCGCGTATGCGTGAAGAAGGTCTGATAGAAAGCCAGCGCGATGCCCAGCGCATCCTCTACTCCATTAAAAATGCGGCCGTGAATTCGCTGATCGCCACATTAAAAACACTGTATTGCCCATAAGGAGCCATCATGACTATTGGGACGATTTCCCCGCGCGAGGCGCAGACACTGGTCGCGCAAGGTGCAAAACTGATTGATATCCGCGACGCTGACGAGTATCTGCACGAGCATATTCCTGAGGCTCATCTGGCGCCGTTGCCCGCGCTTGAACAGGGATCGCTGCCTGCGAATTTACGCGCCGAGCAGGTGATTTTTCACTGCCAGTCAGGCAAACGTACACAAAATGCGGCAACAAAACTGAGCGCCATTGCTGCGCCAGCGCAGGTCTGGCTGCTGGAAGGTGGAATTGACGGCTGGAAAGCCGCAGGGTTGCCGGTGACGAAAGACAGTTCACAACCGTTACCGCTGATGCGTCAGGTGCAGATAGCCGCGGGTAGCCTTGCCTTACTCGGTGTTATTCTGGGTTACGCCGTCAGCAGTGCTTTCTTCCTGCTGAGCGGTTTTGTCGGGGCCGGGCTGATTCTCGCTGGCGTGACTGGCTTTTGCGGCATGGCGCGTCTGCTGGACAAAATGCCCTGGAACCGACGTACTCATTAAGCGGTAATCATTGAAACAGCACTGTACCCGCCGGTTGACGTGATCTATGGTGAGTTCTGCGATAAATGATAAATAAAGGAGCGCAACAATATGTTTAAACCTGGCGATCTGGTTCAACCGCGTATGGGCGGTCCAAAACTGAAGGTTGTTGAAGTCAATGACGATCAAATTGTGGCGGTACAAGCCAGTAATGAAAACGGTGATAAATTCACGCTGAAAGCAGCTGATGTCACGCGATATACCGAAGAGGGTGATTTCGGCGTTTGCTGAAAATAAGCGGTGAGGATCTCCTCACCGCCTTCGTAATTAGATCAAAAAGTCATCAAGAGATTTACCAGTAGCCAGCGCCTGGGCAATTGGCTTCGGTGTGCGACCTTGCCCGGTCCATGTTTTCGTTTCACCATTGAGATCGATAAAACGATATTTCGCCGGGCGCGGTTGGCGTTTTTTAACTGAACGTGTCGTAGCCGGTGTTATGCTCAGCAGCTCCTCCGGGCTAATCCCGTCTGCCTGCATCTGCGCCAGCAAGGCATTAATTTTTGCCTGCTGTTCTGCGCGTTGGCGCTGTAGCTGTTCTTCTTCATCGCGCCGTTCTTTGGTCACTACCCTGAATTTTTCAAGCATATCTTCCAGTACATCAACGGAAAATTCACGAGCCATTGCACGCAGCGAGCGGATATTATTTAAGTTTTTTAACATTGAACTCATATTAACAAAACCTCTTTAACGTAAAACATAAAAACGGTATTACGCTAAATATTGTATGCAACTGATTATTATATTTCCAGTCTAATTTATTCACAGGTCATTAAACAAATAGCCAACTCTGATATTTATAGCATCCATTCTGCTATCGCTCAGACAATATATTCTATTACCCTGATTGCAGCTTTGAATATACCTGCAAGGTATCTCAGTGCGTCACTTAAGAAACAGGCCACAGCATCGCGTGGAACCAACGAGTATACATATTGCACATCAGTCAACATTCAGAAAAGGAGCGCAAAAAATTCAGAAAAACAAGCAAAAATAACTCTTTGATCTAAAAGAATTTTAATTAACACAGCAACGAAAACACCAAAACGAACAAAAAACAAACCATTGCAGAGCATTTTATCGACAAAAAGACAATAAATAAAAATTTTAAGCTAGTTGCTAGTTATTATCCAGGCAGATATCCTATTAAAACGCGAAAGCAGCAAGACAAATCACTAGCAGTTAAGGTATTCAAACCTTTTTCCCCCTTTTTACAAGGAGCATTAACATGTTCTCTCCGCAGTCACGCTTGCGTCATGCAGTAGCAGACACGTTCGCGATGGTTGTTTATTGTTCTGTCGTGAACATGTTGATCGAAATATTCCTTTCTGGAATGAGCTTCGAACAGTCGCTGTATTCCAGATTAGTCGCTATCCCTGTCAACATACTGATCGCGTGGCCATACGGCATGTACCGTGATTTGTTCATGCGCGCGGCGCGTAAAGCCACGCAGGCAGGATGGGCAAAAAATCTGGCGGATGTGCTGGCTTATGTCACCTTCCAGTCGCCGGTGTATGTGATTATTCTGCTGACGGTTGGCGCAGACTGGCACCAGATTACGGCTGCAGTAAGTTCGAACATCGTGGTGTCAATGCTGATGGGCGCTGTCTATGGCTACTTTCTTGATTATTGCCGCCGCTTGTTTAAGGTCAGCAGCTATCATCAGGCTAAAGCCTGACACGCTTCTTTGCGACTGGCACTGCCAGTCGCGTTATTAGTTAGAATTAACGTCGCCAAACAACCCACTCAGATAACGCTCCAGCGCAATTCGCGAGCTAAAGCCGTGCGGAATACCATAATGTTCGTGTGTCTCACCGGCTAAATACAGTGGGAATTGCTGATAATGATCGCAGGTTTTAATATCCGTCGCTGGTTCTGCCAGCGAAGAGCTGCGCTCTTTTAGCGTGGGATGGATAATTAATGCGGTACGTCCCATGCGTGCTTCACGGTTAACGTACACATAATTTTCGCCACGACGATAGCCGTACGTTTTCTGCGTCACTACATCAACGGTAAAGCCCACTTTTTCAAGTACGCGCGCCACCTCATCAGGTCGTAAATACATATTATTTTCCTCGTTATCTTTTACTGCGGGCTTACCTTACCTGATTCAGCATTAGCAACGCTTTCAGAAAAGTCCATAAACGGGTGGCGATGGTGGGACACATATCGTAAGAACCTTATATACCCTAAATAATTCGAGTTGCAGGAAGGCGGCAAGGGAGCGAATCCCCAGGAGCTTACTAAAGTAAGTGACTGGGGTGAACGAACGCAGCCAACGCACATGCAACTTGAAGTATGACGGGTATAGATTTATGTCAGCGCCATCCGCAGTTGGTACGCCGCCTGTTGCGCCATTTCCGCCGAGCTGATATTGGTAAATGACAGCAATATTCCCCCCTTTCCTTCTGACGTTATGCGCCAGCGGCTTAAAGCCTGAACAGCTAACCCGGCTTGATTCGCTTTGCGCACCAGCGCAATATCATCTCCGTCCACACTCATCACCAGTTGAATCCCACCTTCCTGAGGAATGACGCTAAATCCTTGTTCGGTCAGGGCGTTTTCCATCCATTGTCGTCGTTCGGCATAATGTTGTCGCATACGTTTTAAGTGTCGCCAGAAGTGGCCGTCTCGCATAAAATCCGCCAGCGTTTGCTGCCATAGAACCGGAACGCTACAGGCCGTTAGCGCCGCTTGTTGGCGAAAGTGTTCAACCTGGGTCAGGGGCACCACCAGCCATGCCGTACGCAAAGCCGGAAACATCGATTTGCTGAACGTTCCGGCATAAATCACCCGCTGGGGCGCATCCAGACTTTTTAGCGGCGGCAACGGCTTACCGTGGTAACGAAATTCACTGTCATAATCATCTTCGATTACCCACGCCTGCGCACGAGTCGCCCACTTCAGCAACTGGTGGCGACGGTCTAAAGACAGTGCTACCCCCAGTGGGCTTTGATGTGCGGGAGTGAGCAGTACAAAACGCGCCTGCGGGTAGTCGCGGATCCCGGCGCTGACATCCAGACCATCGGCATCCACCGCTACCGGCTTCAACTCAATGCGTTCTTGAGCCACCACAGGCCGAATCAGCGGAAAGCCGGGATCTTCGACCCACATTCCCTCTCCGGGATGCGCCAGAGCGCGCAGGATTAACGTCATTGATGCCGCATAGCCTGAAGTGATAAAAATCTGCTCAGGCTGGCATTCAATGCTGCGTGAGACCCGCAGGTAATCCACAATCGCCTGACGTAACGCCCGCTCGCCACACACATCGCCCACCGCCAGATCAAAACGCGTTTGGGTGCGTAAACGCCGTCCCATCACCCGCGCCCAGACTTCGCGCGGAAAAAGATCGAGTGCGGGTAATCCCATCTGAAAAGTTTGCGGTCTGGGATTTTCTCCGGCAAAAATGGCAGGAGAAGCAGGTGCCCTTTCTGGTCGCAGTTGCTCACTGACAAACGTTCCTGCCTGTCCACGCCGCGCGAGCCAGCCCTGCGCCACCAGCTCTGCATAGGCATTTTCTACCGTCGAGCGTGATACTCCCAGCTCCTGGGCCCAGGTCCGACTGGAGGGCAATCTGGTACCGGGCTTGAGTTCACCTTTCTCAATTGCGTTTTTTAACTGACGGGCGATTTGCTGATAGCGCGGCATTTATGGTCTGCTTTTTTGGCAACAATATGGCTCTCTGTAGCAGTCCATTATAGTGCTACATTGCGGGTCATCCAAACGAGGAGAAATACCATGACCATGTTACGCCAGCCCTATTATGAACTCAGCCCTGAAATCTATAACGCTCTGGTTCAGGCAAGCAAAGCGCTGGAGAACTGCGCGCTGGAACCTACGCTGACGGAACTGATTTACCTGCGGGTCTCGCAAATCAACGGCTGCGCCTTTTGTCTGGAAATGCACAGTAAAGCACTGCGCAAATCCGGAGTTGCGCAGGCCAAACTGGATGCGCTGGCAGGCTGGCGGGTGAGTCACCACTTCAGCGAGCAGGAACGTGCGGCGCTGGCGTGGGCCGAATCGGTCACTCAAATTGCCACTAGTCACGCCGAAGATGACGTTTATCTGCCGCTGCTCGACCATTTCAGCGCGAAAGAGATTAGCGACCTGACATTTGCCATTAGCCTGATGAACTGCTTTAACCGCCTGGCGGTGGGGATGCGCATGTGATTCTGCGCTTCCGGATGGCGGCATAAACGCCTTATCCGGCCTGGGAAGTGCTTTCCTGTAGGCCGGATTTGACGCGACGCGCGCCATCCGGCAACCTGCGATGGTACATATCACTTCCCCTGCCATGCCCATAACCCAGCCCATCATCAATCTAAAATTCCCATATCTTGTATGGTTGAATCTTTTTAAAACTACATCTAGTATCTTTCCTATCAGGACACACACAACCCGACGCCCTCTATCGCGCCGATCTTTTATTTTTAAATGGAAATACGAATCATGCGTATTATTATTTACACTCGCAATAACTGTGTTCAGTGCCATGCCACCAAACGGGCAATGGAAAGCCGTGGTTTTGACTTTGAGATGGTAAACGTCGATTTACAGCCCGATTTGGCTGATAACCTGCGCGATCAAGGGTTTCGCCAGTTACCGGTCGTAGTCGCGGGTGAAACCAGTTGGTCAGGGTTTCGCCCGGACATGATCAACCGTCTGCATCCGGAACACCGTGTGGTCAGCGCATGAGTCAGCTCGTCTTCTTCTCCAGCAGCTCCGAAAATACGCACCGCTTTATGCAGCGTCTGGGGCTGCCTGCCATCCGCATTCCGCTTAACGAACGCGAGCCGATCCGGGTAGACGAACCTTACATATTAATCGTGCCGTCCTACGGCGGCGGCGGCACTGCTGGCGCGGTCCCAAGACAGGTGATCCGCTTTTTAAACGATACGCACAACCGGGCGTTAATCCGTGGAGTGATCGCCTCCGGCAATCGTAATTTTGGTGACGCCTACGGTCGCGCGGGTGATGTCATCTCACAAAAATGCGGCGTGCCGTGGCTCTATCGCTTTGAGCTGATGGGCACCCAAAGCGATATCGACAACGTTCGAAAAGGAGTGAGCGAATTTTGGCAACGACAACCGCAGAACGTGTAATGCAGCCAACGCTGGATTATCACGCCCTGAACGCCATGCTGAATCTGTATGATAAAGCCGGGCGCATTCAGTTCGACAAAGACCATCAGGCGGTGGAGGCTTTCTTTGCCGCACACGTCCGCCCCAACTCGGTGGCGTTTGCCAGCCAGCAGGAGCGCCTGGAAACGTTGGTGGATGAAGGCTATTACGATGCCAGCGTGTTAGCCCGCTACGATCGCGCGTTCGTGCTGAAGCTATTTGCCCACGCCCACGCCAGCGGATTCCGTTTCCAGACGTTCCTCGGCGCATGGAAGTTCTACACCAGCTATACGTTGAAAACGTTCGACGGTAAGCGCTATCTCGAAGACTTTGAGGATCGGGTAACGATGGTGGCACTCACGCTGGCGCAGGGCGATGAAGCACTCGCGACGCAACTGACCGATGAAATGCTCTCCGGGCGCTTTCAGCCCGCCACACCAACCTTTTTAAACTGCGGTAAACAGCAACGCGGTGAGCTGGTCTCCTGCTTCCTGTTGCGTATTGAAGACAACATGGAGTCTATTGGTCGGGCGGTCAACTCCGCACTTCAGCTCTCCAAACGCGGCGGCGGCGTGGCATTTTTGCTCTCCAACCTGCGCGAGGCAGGTGCGCCCATTAAACGCATTGAGAACCAGTCCTCTGGGGTGATCCCGGTAATGAAAATGCTGGAAGATGCGTTTTCTTATGCGAATCAACTCGGGGCTCGTCAGGGCGCAGGCGCGGTGTATCTGCACGCACACCATCCGGATATTTTACGTTTTCTCGATACCAAGCGCGAAAACGCCGACGAGAAAATCCGTATCAAAACGCTCTCGCTTGGCGTGGTGATCCCCGACGTCACCTTCCGGCTAGCGAAAGAAAATGCCCGGATGGCACTGTTCTCACCGTATGACGTGGAACGGATTTACGGCAAACCGTTCGGTGATATCGCCGTGAGTGAACGGTATGACGAACTGGTGGCCGACGAACGCGTGCGCAAAAAATACATTAACGCCCGCGAATTCTTCCAGCGGTTGGCCGAGATCCAGTTTGAGTCTGGTTATCCTTACATCATGTTTGAAGATACGGTGAATCGCGCCAATCCGATTGCCGGTCGGATCAATATGAGCAACCTGTGCTCGGAGATTTTGCAAGTTAACAGTGCCTCCACCTACGATGAAAATCTCAATTACGAGCAGATCGGGCACGATATCTCCTGCAATCTCGGCTCCTTGAACATTGCCCATACCATGGATTCACCCGATTTTGGTCGTACCGTGGAAACGGCGGTTCGCGGCTTAACCGCCGTTTCGGACATGAGCCACATCCGCAGCGTGCCTTCGATCGACGCCGGGAACAGCGCGTCGCACGCGATTGGTCTTGGGCAGATGAATCTGCACGGGTATCTGGCGCGGGAAGGGATCGCCTACGGCTCGCCGGAAGGGCTGGATTTCACCAATCTCTATTTCTACACCATCACATGGCATGCGCTGAATACGTCAATGAAGATCGCTCGCGAGCGGGGTCAAACCTTTGCCGGATTCAAACAGTCACGCTACGCCAGCGGCGAGTATTTTAACCAGTATCTGCAGAGCGACTGGCAGCCAAAAACCGACAAGGTCCGCACACTGTTTGCCGCCAGCGGCATTACGCTACCGACGCGCGAGATGTGGGCACAACTGCGTGAAGATGTGATGCGCTACGGTATTTATAACCAGAATTTACAGGCGGTTCCGCCCACCGGTTCTATCTCCTACATCAACCATGCCACGTCAAGCATTCACCCGATCGTGTCGAAAGTGGAGATTCGCAAAGAGGGCAAAACCGGGCGCGTTTACTACCCTGCCCCGTTTATGACCAATGAGAATCTGGCCTTGTATCAGGATGCCTACGAGATCGGTCCACAAAAAATCATTGATACCTACGCTGAAGCAACACGACATGTCGATCAGGGGCTTTCACTGACGCTCTTTTTCCCCGATACCGCCACCACGCGCGATATCAACAAAGCGCAGATTTACGCCTGGCGTAAGGGCATCAAATCCTTGTACTACATCCGACTACGCCAACTGGCGCTGGAAGGCACCGAAATCGAAGGCTGCGTGTCATGCGCGCTGTAAGGAGGAGAAAATGACATTATCCCGCGTGAGCGCCATCAACTGGAACAAGATTGAAGATGATAAAGATCTTGAGGTATGGAACCGTCTGACCAGTAACTTCTGGCTCCCGGAAAAGGTCCCGCTCTCCAATGACATTCCGGCCTGGCAAACGTTGAACGCAGCCGAACAGCAGCTAACAATCCGCGTTTTTACCGGGCTGACGCTGCTCGACACCATTCAGAATGTTGCCGGAGCACCATCGTTAATGACTGATTCGTTAACGCCGCATGAAGAGGCGGTGCTGTCGAATATCAGCTTTATGGAGGCGGTGCACGCCCGTTCCTATAGCTCTATTTTCTCCACCCTTTGCCAGACCAAAGATGTGGATGCAGCTTACGCCTGGAGTGAAGAAAATACCCCACTCCAGCGCAAGGCGCAGATCGTTTTGGCACATTACGCCAGCGACGAACCGCTGAAGAAAAAAATAGCCAGCGTGTTTCTGGAATCCTTCCTGTTCTATTCTGGCTTCTGGTTACCGATGTATTTCTCCAGTCGCGGTAAACTGACCAATACCGCCGATCTCATTCGTCTGATCATTCGTGATGAAGCGGTTCATGGATATTACATTGGTTATAAATATCAAAAAGGTCTGGAGCATATTTCCGAATCAGCACGCGAAGAGTTAAAGCATTTTGCCTTTGACCTGTTGATGGAATTGTATGATAACGAAGCGCGTTATACGGAAGAATTGTATGCACAGACCGGCTGGGTTGATGACGTCAAAGCCTTCCTTTGTTACAACGCCAATAAGGCATTAATGAATTTGGGATATGAGGCGCTATTTCCGCCTGAAATGGCGGAGGTTAATCCGGCAATCCTTGCCGCGCTGTCGCCCAACGCTGACGAAAACCACGATTTCTTCTCGGGTTCCGGTTCATCCTATGTGATGGGAAAAGCGGTCGAAACCGAAGATGACGACTGGAATTTCTAGCACTCATTTTCACGGGAAATACCGTACATTTTTCGCGGAAATATTTTAACAGGATCACACTTTTGTCGTGCAAATATAATTGTGTGATCTACACTCAATATCAGCCGCATTATTCGCCTGCATTCCAGCAATTCAGGCGATTTTTCATTGCCATTTACAAAAAATATTAAGCCGCTCACATTCGCGCTCAGCCCTTATATCATGGGAAGTCCCGCCACCTGGCCTTTGGCAATATTCATGCCACAACCAAATTCAGGGTTGTCTCAGATTCTCAGTATGTTAGGGTAGAAAAAGGTCACTATTTCCATCAGGTAATATATCGATATAAACAAATAACAGGAATCATTCTATTGCATGGCAATTAAATTAGAAGTTAAAAATCTCTATAAGATATTTGGAGAGCATCCCCAGAGAGCCTTCAAATATATTGAAAAAGGACTTTCAAAAGAGCAGATTCTGGATAAAACGGGGCTATCGCTTGGCGTTAAGAACGCCAGTCTGGCCATTGAAGAAGGCGAGATATTTGTCATCATGGGATTATCCGGTTCGGGTAAATCCACAATGGTACGCCTTCTCAATCGCCTGATTGAACCCACCCGCGGGCAGGTATTGATTGACGGCGTAGACATCGCCCGGATATCCGATGCTGAGCTTCGCGAGGTGCGCAGAAAAAAGATTGCGATGGTGTTCCAGTCCTTTGCCCTGATGCCGCACATGACGGTGCTGGACAATACGGCATTCGGCATGGAATTAGCCGGTGTTGGTGCGGATGAACGTCGTGAAAAAGCGTTAGATGCGCTACGTCAGGTTGGTCTGGAGAATTATGCTCACGGATACCCGGATGAACTTTCCGGGGGTATGCGCCAGCGTGTAGGCCTCGCCCGCGCATTAGCCATTAACCCTGATATCTTATTAATGGATGAGGCCTTCTCAGCCCTCGATCCATTAATTCGTACTGAGATGCAGGATGAACTGGTAAAACTACAGGCGAAGCATCAACGCACCGTGGTCTTTATATCGCATGATCTCGACGAAGCTATGCGTATTGGCGACAGAATTGCCATTATGCAAAACGGTGAAGTGGTCCAGGTCGGCACGCCGGATGAAATCCTGAATAATCCAGCCAATGATTATGTACGCACCTTCTTCCGCGGCGTTGATATTAGCCAGGTCTTCAGTGCGAAAGATATTTCACGCCGTAGCCCCGAAGGTTTAATTCGTAAAACGCCCGGGGTGGGCCCACGTTCGGCGCTGCAATTATTGCAGGACAAAGATCGCGAATATGGTTACGTGATCGAACGCGGCAATAAATTCGTTGGCGTTGTTTCAATCGACTCCTTAAAAACAGCGTTAAGTCAGGCGCAAGGTATTGAAGCGGCATTGATCGATGAGCCGTTAGCCGTAGATGCACAAACTCCTCTCAGCGAGTTGCTTTCTCATGTCGGCCAGGCCCCGTGCGCGGTGCCGGTTGTTGATGAGGAACAGCAGTATGTGGGCGTCATTTCAAAACGCATGCTGTTACAGGCTTTAGATCGTGAGGGGGTAAACAATGGCTGATCAAACTAATCCGTGGGATACCACACCAGTGGCCGACAGCGCCGCACAAACTGCCGATGCCTGGAGCACGCCATCCGGTGCGCCCACTGATGGCGGTGGCGCGGACTGGCTGACCAGCGCCCCCGCGCCGGCACCAGAGCATTTCAATATTATGGATCCGTTCCATAAAACGCTGATCCCGCTGGACAGCTGGGTCACAGAGGGGATCGACTGGGTCGTTACCCATTTCCGTCCAGTCTTCCAGGGCATTCGTGTCCCGGTGGATTACATTCTCAACGGTTTTCAACAGCTGCTGTTAGGTATGCCAGCCCCGGTGGCGATTATCCTGTTCGCGCTGATTGCCTGGCAAATTTCCGGCGTTGGGATGGGCGTTGCTACGCTGATTTCCTTGATTGCCATCGGTGCCATCGGCGCGTGGTCGCAGGCCATGATAACCCTGGCGCTGGTGTTGACCGCGTTGCTGTTCTGCGTGGTGATCGGTCTGCCGATGGGGATCTGGTTGGCGCGCAGTCCACGGGCAGCAAAAATTGTTCGCCCGCTGCTGGACGCCATGCAAACCACACCCGCGTTTGTCTATCTGGTGCCTATTGTCATGTTGTTCGGTATTGGTAACGTCCCGGGCGTAGTGGTGACGATTATCTTCGCCCTGCCGCCAATCGTACGTCTGACTATTCTGGGAATTAACCAGGTGCCAGCCGATCTGATTGAAGCCTCGCGTTCGTTTGGTGCCAGCCCGCGTCAGATGCTGTTTAAAGTGCAGCTCCCGCTGGCAATGCCCACCATTATGGCCGGGGTTAACCAGACGCTGATGCTGGCGCTCTCAATGGTCGTCATCGCGTCGATGATTGCCGTGGGCGGGCTGGGTCAGATGGTTCTGCGCGGAATTGGTCGTCTGGATATGGGGCTTGCCACCGTCGGCGGAGTTGGGATTGTGATCCTCGCTATCATTCTGGATCGCCTGACGCAGGCCGTTGGTCGCGATTCGCGTAGCCGTGGCAACCGTCGCTGGTACACCACTGGTCCCGTTGGGCTTATCACTCGCCCTTTCACGAAGTAATTCACCCGTTGCCCGGTGGCGCATTGCTTACCGGGCCTACACGTCCCTCCAATAATTAAGGAACAACGATGCGACAGAAAGCAATTATTGCCACAGCGTTTGCCACCCTTGTCTCCACCAGCACTTTCGCTGCCGACCTGCCGGGCAAAGGCATTACCGTACAGCCAATCCAGAGCACTATCTCTGAAGAATCCTTCCAGACGCAGTTAGTCGCCCGTGCGCTGGAGAAACTGGGTTACACCGTTAACAAAACCAGCGAAGTTGACTACAACGTCGGCTATACCTCCATTGCCTCTGGCGATGCAACTTTTACCGCCGTGAACTGGCAGCCGCTGCATGATGATATGTACGCCGCGGCGGGCGGAGACAAAAAGTTTTATCGCGAGGGGGTATTCGTTACGGGTGCCGCACAGGGTTATCTGATCGACAAAAAAACCGCTGAGCAGTACAAAATCACCAATATCGCCCAGTTAAAAGATCCGAAGATCGCCAAAATCTTTGACACCAACGGTGACGGAAAAGCCGATATGATGGGCTGTTCACCGGGCTGGGGTTGTGAAGCAGTAATCAACCACCAGAACAAAGCTTTCGATTTGGAAAAAACCGTCGAAGTCAGCCACGGTAACTATGCAGCGATGATGGCTGACACCATTACCCGCTTCAAAGAAGGTAAACCCATTCTTTACTACACCTGGACACCGTACTGGGTCAGCGACGTAATGAAGCCGGGTAAAGATGTGGTCTGGCTGCAGGTGCCGTTCTCTTCCCTGCCTGGCGAGCAGAAAGATATTGATACCAAGCTGCCAAACGGCGCCAACTACGGCTTCCCGGTGAACACGATGCATATTGTCGCCAATAAAGCCTGGGCGGAGAAAAACCCGGCTGCGGCGAAACTGTTTGCCATCATGAAGCTGCCGCTGGCGGATATCAACGCGCAAAACGCAATGATGCACGACGGGAAAGCGTCTGAAGCCGACGTGCAGGGTCACGTTGACGGCTGGATCAAAGCCCACCAGCAGCAGTTTGACGGCTGGGTGAACGAAGCGCTGGCCGCGCAGAAATAACCCACTCGCAGGCCTGATGAGCGTAGCGTCATCAGGCACAATAACCATACCAATGCCGGATGGTGGCGCGATGCGCCTTATCCGGCCTATCCACCCTCCACCAATCGCACAATCCATCACTCAACAAATCAGCAACATTTAATCACTTCCGTTATGATTGTTTTCTGCAATCCATTATTCAGTTGAAAACCATGACGAAAACAACTCAGGGACTTAGCCCTTCGCTAATCCTGTTAATGTCTATCGCCACCGGCCTCGCCGTCGCCAGTAACTATTATGCGCAGCCGCTGCTCGACACCATCGCGCGCAACTTTTCGCTCTCTGCCAGTACCGCAGGGTTTATCGTCACCGCGGCCCAGCTCGGCTACGCCGCCGGCCTGCTGTTCTTAGTGCCGCTCGGCGATATGTTTGAACGCCGGATGCTGATTGTCTCCATGACACTGTTAGCGGCTGGTGGCATGCTGATCACCGCCAGCAGCCAGTCGCTGGGTATGCTGATCCTCGGTACTGCCCTGACCGGGCTGTTCTCGGTAGTGGCACAGATTTTGGTTCCGCTGGCGGCAACGCTTGCCACACCGGACAAGCGCGGTAAAGTTGTTGGGACGATTATGAGCGGCCTGCTGCTAGGTATTCTACTGGCGCGCACCGTGGCGGGATTACTGGCGAATCTTGGCGGCTGGCGCACCGTATTTTGGGTCGCATCAGTATTAATGGCGCTGATGGCGGTTGCACTGTGGCGCGGCCTGCCGAAGATGAAATCCGATACCCATCTCAACTATCCGCAGCTGTTAGGCTCCGTATTCAGCCTGTTTATTCACGATAAATTGCTGCGTACCCGCGCGATGCTGGGCTGCCTGACTTTTGCCAATTTCAGTATTCTGTGGACCTCGATGGCATTTTTGCTCGCCGCGCCACCGTTTAACTATTCGGAAGGAATGATTGGTCTGTTCGGTCTGGCGGGTGCCGCAGGGGCGTTAGGCGCACGTCCGGCGGGCGGTTTTGCCGATAAAGGTAAATCCCACCTGACCACAACTATGGGGCTGCTATTACTACTGCTCTCCTGGCTTGCTATTTGGTTTGGGCATGCTTCAGTCCCCATGCTGATTATCGGTATTCTGGTGTTGGACCTCACCGTTCAGGGAGTGCACATCACCAACCAGACGGTTATCTATCGCATTCATCCTGACGCGCGTAATCGCCTGACCGCCGGATACATGACCAGCTATTTTATTGGCGGAGCGGCAGGTTCGCTGATTTCAGCCTCTGCCTGGCAGCATGCCGGGTGGGCTGGCGTTTGTCTGGCAGGTACGACCGTTGCCATACTCAACCTGTTGGTCTGGTGGCGAGGTTTTCACCGTCAGGAAGCCGTAAATTAAGCGTATAACGCATGTTTACCGCTGATTGGGCCCCACAGGGTGTTAAGGAGCCCATCAGTCTGCTAAGGTTATAACTCATTGAACCAAGTTATATTAATTTCGGTAATGAAACCTATAACCCTATGGAAAGCCCTGTACCCCAGTCTGAATCCAGTTCGGCAACGTTAACGGAAGGATTCAAAGACAGCCTGCCAATAGTTATCAGCTATATTCCGGTCGCTTTTGCATTTGGTCTCAATGCCACTCGCCTTGGCTTTACGCCGGTTGAAAGCGTCTTTTTCTCCTGCATTATCTATGCGGGAGCCAGCCAGTTTGTCATTACCACCATGCTCGCCGCAGGCAGTTCGCTGTGGGTCGCCGCGCTGACCGTCATGGCCATGGATGTCCGTCATGTTTTGTACGGCCCTTCCCTGCGTAGTCGGATCGCCCAGCGACTGAGTAAACCCAAAAGCGCGCTGTGGGCTTTTGGCCTTACCGATGAAGTCTTTGCCGCTGCAACGGCGAAACTGGTACGGGATAACCGGCGCTGGAGTGAAAACTGGATGATCGGCATTGCGCTATGCTCCTGGGCCTCCTGGGTGTTTGGTACGGTGCTCGGCGCGTTTTCCGGCAGTGGTTTACTCAAAGATTACCCGGCGGTTGAAGCGGCACTGGGCTTCATGCTCCCGGCGCTGTTTATGAGCTTCCTGCTCGCGTCATTCCAACGAAAACAGGCGCTCTGCGTGACTGCGGCCCTGGCCGGGGCGCTGGCTGGCGTCATGCTGTTTTCCATCCCTGCCGCTATCCTTGCAGGTATTGTCTGTGGATGCCTGACGGCGCTCATCCAGTCATTTTGGCAAGGAGGTCCTGATGAGCTATGAAGTTCTGCTACTTGGCCTGTTGGTCGGCTGCGTAAATTACTGTTTTCGCTATTTGCCGCTCCGTCTTGGGGTCGGCAATGTTCGCCCGACGAAGCGCGGCGCGACGGGCATATTACTCGACACTATTGGCATTACATCAATTTGCGCCCTGCTGGTGGTGTCTACCGCGCCAGAAGTGATGCACGACGCTCGTCGGTTCGTGCCTACTCTGGTGGGGTTTGTCATACTGGGTGCAAGCTTCTATAAGACCCGCAGCATCATCATTCCAACGTTACTGAGTGCTCTGGGCTATGGATTAGCCTGGAAAATGCTGGTTGTCTTATAGATAAAAACAATCATTTTAAATTAATAATACATTTACTTTATTTGTCACCGTCGTTACTATATCGGCTGAAATTAATGAGGTTATACCCAAATGGATAGTTCGTTTACGCCCATTGAACAAATGCTAAAATTTCGCGCCAGCCGCTACGAAGAGTTCCCTTATCAGGAAGTGCTTCTGACTCGTCTATGCATGCACATGCAGGGCAAGCTGCTGGAAAATCGCAATAAGATGCTGAAAGCTCAAGGGATTAACGAGACGTTGTTTATGGCGTTGATTACGCTGGAGTCTCAGGAAAACCACAGTATTCAGCCTTCTGAACTGAGTTGTGCGCTTGGCTCGTCACGTACTAACGCTACCCGCATCGCGGATGAGTTAGAAAAACGTGGCTGGATCGAACGTCGCGAAAGCGATAACGATCGCCGCTGTCTGCATCTGCAATTGACCGAGAAAGGCCATGCATTTTTGCAAGAGGTGTTACCGCCTCAGCATAATTGCCTGCACCAGCTCTGGTCGTCTCTTAGCACCACCGAAAAAGATCAGCTTGAGCAAATTACCCGTAAACTCCTGACCCGTCTTGATCAGATGGAGCAGGATGGCGCGGTGTTAGAAGCGCTGCGCTAAGGCGTTGACTCGCTCAGAAATCCAGATTTATAAATGAAAAAACCGACAGGCCAGCACGCATACTGCTGGCCTGTCTGATAAACAGGTCGGCTCAGCCGATGTGAATAAAAAGAAGATCGTGGAGAACAACATGAGCGCAAATGCGGAGACTCAAACCCCGCAGCAACCGGTCAAGAAGAATGGCAAACGTAAAAGTCTGCTTCTCCTTCTGACCTTGCTCTTTATTATCATTGCCGTGGCATATGGGATTTATTGGTTTTTAGTACTGCGTCATTACGAAGATACAGACGATGCATACGTGGCAGGGAACCAGGTTCAAATCATGGCGCAGGTATCAGGCAGCGTGACGAAAGTCTGGGCTGATAACACTGACTTTGTAAAACAAGGCGATGTGCTGGTCACCCTCGACCAGACAGATGCCAAACAGGCATTTGAAAAAGCCAAAACTGCGCTGGCCTCCAGCGTGCGTCAGACGCACCAGTTGATGATCAACAGCAAGCAGTTACAGGCCAACATTGAAGTGCAGAAAACAGCTCTGGCGCAGGCACAAAGCGATTTTAATCGCCGAGTCCCGCTGGGCAACGCCAACCTGATTGGCCGCGAAGAGCTGCAACATGCGCGTGATGCCGTCGCCAGCGCTCAGGCTCAGCTTGATGTCGCAATCCAACAATATAATGCTAACCAGGCAATGATTCTCGGCAGCAAGCTGGAAGATCAACCCGCCGTACAACAGGCCGCCACCGAAGTGCGCGATGCCTGGCTGGCGCTGGAACGTACCAGAATTGTCAGCCCAATGACCGGTTATGTATCCCGCCGCGCCGTACAGCCTGGTGCGCAGATTAGCCCAACCACGCCGTTAATGGCGGTTGTTCCGGCCACCAACCTGTGGGTGGATGCCAACTTCAAAGAAACACAGCTCGCCCACATTCGTATTGGTCAACCCGCGACGGTTGTCAGCGATATTTATGGCGATGACGTGAAATATACCGGTAAAGTTGTCGGCCTCGATATGGGAACGGGCAGCGCCTTCTCCTTGCTGCCAGCACAAAACGCGACCGGGAACTGGATCAAAGTCGTCCAGCGTCTGCCGGTGCGTATCGAACTGGATGCGCAGCAGCTGGCACAGCATCCTCTGCGGATCGGTTTGTCTACGCTGGTTACAGTCGATACTTCCAATCGTGACGGACAAATTCTGGCAAGCCAGGTCCGCACCACGCCGGTATCAGAAAGTAATGCACGTGAAATCGACCTTGCTCCGGTCAATAAGATGATCGAAGAGATCGTGCGGGCCAACGCGGGCTAATTCAAAGGTGCGTGTGATGCAACAGCAAAAACCGCTGGAAGGCGCGCAGCTCGTCATAATGACGATCGCGCTGTCCCTGGCGACATTCATGCAGGTGCTGGACTCCACCATTGCTAACGTGGCGATCCCCACTATCGCCGGGAACCTCGGCTCTTCATTGAGCCAGGGAACCTGGGTGATCACCTCATTCGGGGTAGCGAACGCTATCTCTATTCCGATCACCGGCTGGCTGGCAAAACGCTTTGGCGAAGTAAGACTCTTTATGTGGTCAACTATCGCCTTCGTCATTGCGTCATGGGCATGCGGGATGTCCACCAGCCTGAACATGCTGATTTTCTTCCGCGTAATCCAGGGTATTGTCGCCGGTCCATTAATTCCGCTGTCACAGAGCCTGTTGCTGAATAACTATCCACCCGCCAAGCGTTCCATCGCCCTCGCGCTATGGTCGATGACGGTGATTGTTGCCCCGATATGTGGTCCTATTCTGGGGGGCTATATCAGCGACAACTATCACTGGGGCTGGATATTTTTTATCAACGTGCCAATCGGGGCTTCGGTGGTATTGATGACGCTGCAAACCCTGCGCGGTCGGGAAACCAAAACCGAGCAGCGGCGCATTGACGCCATTGGTCTGGCACTGCTGGTCATCGGTATCGGCAGTTTGCAGATTATGCTCGACCGCGGCAAAGAGCTGGACTGGTTCGCCTCGCAGGAGATTATCATCCTGACGGTGGTCGCCGTGGTTGCTATCAGCTTCCTGATCGTCTGGGAACTTACCGACGAGCACCCCATTGTCGATCTCTCGCTGTTTAAATCGCGTAACTTTACCATCGGCTGCCTGTGTATTAGCCTGGCCTATATGCTCTACTTCGGTGCCATCGTCTTGCTGCCGCAGCTGTTGCAGGAGGTATACGGCTATACGGCAACCTGGGCCGGTCTGGCGTCCGCGCCGGTAGGGATTATTCCGGTGATCCTGTCGCCAATTATCGGCCGCTTCGCGCACAAGCTGGATATGCGTCGGCTGGTGACGTTCAGTTTTATTATGTACGCCGTCTGTTTCTACTGGCGTGCGTGGACTTTCGAGCCGGGTATGGACTTTGGCGCATCGGCCTGGCCGCAGTTTATTCAGGGGTTCGCAGTAGCCTGCTTCTTTATGCCGCTGACGACCATTACGCTGTCCGGTTTACCGCCTGAGCGTCTGGCGGCTGCATCGAGCTTGTCTAACTTTACGCGAACGCTAGCCGGCTCTATTGGTACATCGATTACAACAACGATGTGGACTAACCGTGAGTCGCTGCACCATGCGCAATTGACGGAATCCGTTAACCCCTACAACCCAAATGCTCAGGCAATGTACGACAAGCTGCAGGATTTAGGGATGACGCACCAGCAGGCGTCAGGGTGGATAGCCCAGCAGATCACTAATCAGGGTCTGATTATTTCCGCCAACGAAATCTTCTGGATGTCGGCGGGGATCTTCCTGGTTTTGCTTGGTCTGGTGTGGTTCGCTAAACCGCCCTTCGGCGCGGGCGGCGGCGGCGGTGGAGCGCATTAACTATCTGATAAAAGGGATCTGCGGATCCCTTTTTTATTGTGGCCAGCATCAGAAATAATATTTGAATCTCAGGCGTCCGCCGTAACGTGCATCTTCGCTGTTGTCGCCATTGTTCGGATCGGCCTCAACCCATGAGGCATAAGCACCGAGATAGATATTAAAGTTTTTCATATCCATCACATTGGGGAATAAATATGAGGCATGAATAGTGTGAATGTCATAATTGCCGGGATCGGTGATCCAGCAATCGTTCTCACAAACGGCATCGATATTGGTAGCATTGAAGGCTTCGATTTTGTTATGCGCATAGATATAGCCCAGTTCGAATCGATGCCACAACGCGTTCACCCCAGCGGTAAAATCGGTCTCATCGGTCGCGTCCATATAAGCAGTATTCAGGTTAATCACCGCGCCGTCTTCCGCATCGGTTTTTTGTCCGTCCCAGGTCATGGTAAAACCATACCCCGTACGATCGGACTGATCGATCCACTTCCCGTTCTCATAATAGCCGTAGGCGTTGTTAACGACGTTACTTTCTATCGCCACTGCCGTCGAGAAACGCCCGTTTTGCCAGGCGATCACCGGGCGCACGTAAGCCACGTTTTTATCATTGGTTAAGTCCATCCCGTGGTACTGCTTCTCGGTATAGAGCGTACTGCCATTTTCCATCAATGTATTCACTTCAAAATACCAGTTATCGATGGTTTTACTGATCAGGAAATTACCGCCGCTGTCGCTACGTCCACGCCCCTCTTTCATCATATAAATATAGCCATAGCCATCACTGTAAAGATCATTCGCCGTATTACCTGAATATTCAATAAACGTATCCTGATTCAGCGGGAACATATCGTACGCTTCAAAACGTCCGACCTTAATTTGCCAGTCTTTTTCCTGGCCAAAAAAGAACACTGCATCATCGAGATTCATTTTTCCGGTCAGGTCTGCCAGCGGCTGAACTGAGAATCCGGCGAAATTACCGTTGTTCAGTCGTTGGTAGCCATCAAACCCTAATAGCAGACGCCCGTTGATATCCCAACGTTCATTCGTTCCCGGCGCCCAATCTTTATTTGCCGAAGTTCTGGTTGATGTCAGACTACCAGAGCGGCTTGCCGCATCCATATTAAACTCAACGTCGCCATAGAACTTGATATCGCTAAAACCGGATAGCGTTAACTTGGGTGGATTTTCCGTAGAGGCGGAGGGTTCAGCAGACTGTACTTGCACCGTCGGCGCTGCAGCTACCTGCTGCTGCCTCAGCGAGCGAATTTGCGATTCAGCATCTGCAGCTCGCTGTTCGGCATTAATCACGCGCTGCTCCAGTTCGACAAGACGCTGTTCAATAGCGGTATTTGCTGCCCAAAGGTTATGCGAAAAGCAAGCGCCGACCACAAGCGCTAAATATTTCACCTTCATTTTTTATCCCTAAAGTTTAATGTATACCAGATAAGATTTGATAAAAACCCCATCCACCAGCGATGAAAAGAGTCTTTTTATTACCTGGATACCTGGCGTATTCCATTATGTTTTTCTATTAATTATTTATGATTTTTGATTTATGTGATCGGTGTGGGCTGGCATCGTTAATTATCCATTATTTTCTGTTTGCCAGATCACGTTTTATTATTTAACAGGTCACCCATTAATTAACTGAAATTATATTCCTGTCGTAAATATAATAGATATAGATTATATTACGAAATAAAAAACCCCGGACATAAACCGGGGTTAATTTAAATACTGGAACAGTTAATCAATAAGACTAAATATGCAGTTCCTGCAATTTCTCTTTCGGCAGCGCCAGCTCTTCATTGCTGTTCACGCGTACATCCCGCTCCAGAATATGACGCGCGATATCCTGTGCTTCGCTAAGAGAGTGCATCTGATACGTACCGCACTGGTAAACGTTCAGCTCCGGGATCTGGTTCTGATCCTGTACTTTCAGCACGTCCGCCATTGCCGCTTTCCACGCATCGGCAACACGCTGCTCGTCCGGCGTACCAATCAGGCTCATGTAGAAGCCGGTACGGCATCCCATCGGAGAGATATCAATAATCTCAACGCCATTACCGTTCAGGTGGTTACGCATAAAACCTGCAAACAGGTGCTCCAGCGTATGGATACCTTTCTCAGGCATGACTTCTTTGTTCGGAATGCAGAAACGCAGATCAAACACGGTGATTGCGTCGCCATGCGGGGTATTCATCGTTTTTGCAACCCGGACTGCGGGAGCTTCCATCCGGGTGTGATCGACAGTAAAACTATCTAACAACGGCATTTAGCCACCTCCGATAAATTTTTTAAAAATAATCTGAACTCTTTGTTCCGGGGCGAGTCTGAGTATATGAAAGACGCGCATTTGTTATCATCATCCCTGTTTTCAGAGATGAAATTTTGGCCACTCCCGAGTGGCCTTTTTCTTTTGTATCAAGCGTGCTTTTCCAGCCACACGCTAAACGGCTCAGTATCAGCCGCTTCTATCTCCTGCTGACGACGCTTCGAAGCCTCGGTTTCAGCAATAAATTCAGCTTCCTGCAATATTTCTAATGGCTCTTCACGCAGCAGATTTCGGTAAGCCTCACCCAGCGCTTTGCCCGTGCCGCCAATGCCTTCATCAATCATAGACCGTAGGATCCGGGCAGAGAAAGTCAGTTCAGGATTGTCAAAACAGACAACCAGTTCATCACAGACCTTCTGATACTCCTCTCCCCCATCGATGCTGTCCAGCGTTTGTGCCACACGTTTAAGATCGCGGAACAAATCTTTCCCAACCTTAGGCAGCGGGAACTGGGCTGTTTCACAGCCAATACCTAACGTCAGTCCAGGCTTACGCCCTTCGAGAATCACACGATTCCAGTTTTTACGCGTGCACAGCAATTCATCGCTGCTCATTTCCGGGGCATCGGCCAGCGCACACCAGACCATAAACAGATCGAGGAAGCGCACCTGCTGCTCGTCCACGCCGATCGGTGAGAACGGGTTGATATCAAGCGAGCGTACTTCGATGTACTCGATACCGCCACGCAGAAGCGCATCAGATGGTGTTTCACCACGACGAGTAACGCGTTTCGGGCGGATAGGCGCATACAGCTCATTTTCAATCTGCAGAACGTTGCTGTTGATTTGCAGACGCTTACCGTCTTTCTCCAGACCGATCGCCGCGTACTCCTCGGAAGGAGTCTTAATCGCGCGCTTTAATCCTGCCACATACTCATGCAAATCGTTAAACGTAATTCCAAGATTGCTTTGCGACTTATTGGTATAGCCCAAATCACTCAGACGCAACGAGGTCGCGTACGGCAGGTAGTACATCCCGCAGTCGGTTTTTTCAAACGGCAGGGTTGTTGGTTTTCCTTGCAGGAATGAGGAACAAATGGCCGGAGAGGCGCCAAACAGATACGGGATCACCCAACCAAAACGGTAGTAGTTGCGGATCAGACGGAAGTAGCCCGCGGAGATCTTCTCTTTAGCATCTTCGCCTTCGGTTACGCCGCACTTCGCCTGCCAGAAAGCCATTGGCAGCGAGAAGTTGTAGTGTACGCCTGAGATTGTCTGCATCAACGCACCGTAACGGTTTTTAAGGCCTTCACGGTACAGCGTCTTCAGGCGACCGGTGTTCGACGTGCCGTACTGCGCCAGTTCGATATCCTGGCCTTCGGCAATATAGCAAGGCATGCTCAACGGCCACATACGCTCGTCGCCCAGGTTTCTGGCGGTATAACGATGCAGGTCGCGCATGAATGTGAGCATTTTCTCAATGTCATCGCCTGGCGGAGTGATAAATTCCAGCAGCGCTTCGGCAAAGTCAGTAGTTATCCATTTATGCGTTAGCGCTGAGCCTAACACCTCAGGATGGCCTGTCGTTGCTAATGACCCATCTGCATTAACACGCAGCGTTTCGCGCTCCAGACCACGTTGAATCCCCTTTAACGCCTGAGGATGGTTTTCCAGCCAGGCCAGCGCCTGTGATACGTCCGGGATCAAATTGACCTCCCGCCTGTCAAAATCGTTTTAATTAGCATAATGGTATTGGTTACCCTGAAGGCTATCTCACAACACAATTAGTGCCACCACATAATGCCTTGCGTCGTAACCGCTGCGACAACAACATAGCGCAGCGCCTTGCCAAGGCATAAGAAAAAGAGAACTGGACCCCACGAGATGCGCATCCACCCGGCTAACAGGCACAATAAATCACCTACAACCGGCATCCAGCTTAATAATAGTGTGACAGCGCCATAGCGCTGCAGCCAGCCAGTGGCTTTTTCTTGCCAGCGCGATGTTTTACGCAAAGGAAAGAAACGCCCAAGGATAACGTTAGTTAACCCTCCAAGGCTATTACCCATTGTTGCTGTTAAGACTAAGACCCAGGGATGACTTATCCCGGAGACCAGCAAAGCAACTAAAACGACTTCAGAATTACCGGGTAATAGCGTGGCGCTGAGAAAACTGCTGGCAAACAGTGACAGGAGCGACAGTCCATCACTCACAATAACCGGACATCCACGGCGTCCATTCCCGCAGCGTGCGCCGCCTGTATTCCAAAATCGGCATCTTCAAACACGACGCAACGAGCCGGAATAACCCCCATACGTTCGGCACAAAGCAAAAACGTATCAGGAGCAGGTTTGTGGCGTTGTACGTGATCGGCTGCGACGACAGCATCAAAATAGCGACGCAGTCCAAGGTGAGCGAGCAGCGCTTCTGCAATTGCGCTTTCACTCCCCGTTCCTACCGCCATAGGCCGGCGACCATACCAGGCTTTCACGACGTCAACCAACGGTAGAGGCTGGACGCTATCCAGCAACATGCTTTTCACCTTGTCAGTTTTCTCGCGCGCTAAGGCATGGGGGTCAAGATCGGCATGATTCAATTCAATTACCGACTGGGCAATACGCCACGTTGGGGAGCCGTTGAGGGCGACCATGGCTTGTTCATCAAACCGCAGCCCATAATGCCCCAATACCTCATGCCACGCCTTACGGTGCGTTGGCTCAGTATCCAGGATGGTGCCATCCATATCAAAAATCAAACCCGCATAACGTTCGTACATCGTCTTCTCACAAGCCGAATGACCAGACGTTATTTTATCGTAATTGATTGATTTTGTCGCTGACAGCGAATTGAGGGGTGTTCAGAGAGTATGTGGAAATAATTTAAAGGGGGAGATGGTGCATCCGGGAGGATGACTCACTAGCGTTCGCCCTGCGGGCCGTTGCTGGAGCAACGTTATCCTTCCTGGTGCTCGCGATTATCTCGCAGACCATGAAACAACAGTTTTGCTGCTATCTCGGAGAAGATGGTGCATCCGGGAGGATTCGAACCTCCGACCGCTCGGTTCGTAGCCGAGTACTCTATCCAGCTGAGCTACGGATGCATCGGGAATTGCTGATTACTACTGATACTGCAAAGAAGATGGTGCATCCGGGAGGATTACTCGGCTGCGCCTCGCCCTGCGGGCCGTTGCTGAAGCAACGTTATTCTCCCTGGTACTGGCGATTATCTCGCAGACCATGAAACAACAGTTTTGCTGCTATCTCGGAGAAGATGGTGCATCCGGGAGGATTCGAACCTCCGACCGCTCGGTTCGTAGCCGAGTACTCTATCCAGCTGAGCTACGGATGCATCAGGAAAACTTACTTACTGCAGATTTGATATCGCTACTAAAGTGATATCGATTTCCGTAACAACGCTAATGCGTTATTGCAGAGAAGATGGTGCATCCGGGAGGATTCGAACCTCCGACCGCTCGGTTCGTAGCCGAGTACTCTATCCAGCTGAGCTACGGATGCAAATGGCGGTGAGGCGGGGATTCGAACCCCGGATGCAGCTTTTGACCGCATACTCCCTTAGCAGGGGAGCGCCTTCAGCCTCTCGGCCACCTCACCAACACGCCTCTTGCGAGTGCTTCGAAGAACTTGTTTCTGCTCATCGTCGCTGCGTGGCGCACATATTACTTTCTGGGACTTATAAGTCAAACAATTTTTCCAGAGCTTTTATCGTTTGCACATTTCACGCGCAATTAGTCTGCAAAAACGGCAAAAAGAGTGTTTTATCAACAGATAAATTGGCAATTTCCTGAAGCAGTGAACAAACGGAAACTTCGTCGGGAAAGGCATTACGCCCAGTAGAATCGAAAAAATGGGGAGGACGAAGAAGAAAAGAGAAGAAAAGAAAAGAAAAAGGGTGACTCAATCAGGTTGCGCCTCACCAGAAAGGTGAGACGCGAAAACCTTAGTAACTGGACTGCTGGGATTTTTCAGCCTGGATACGCTGGTAGATCTCTTCACGATGGACAGAAACTTCTTTCGGGGCGTTTACGCCAATGCGCACCTGGTTGCCCTTCACCCCTAAAACTGTCACGGTGACCTCATCGCCTATCATGAGGGTCTCACCAACTCGACGAGTCAGAATCAGCATTCTTTGCTCCTTGAAAGATTAAAAGAGTCGGGTCTCTCTGTATCCCGGCATTATCCATCATATAACGCCAAAAAGTAAGCGATGACAAACACCTAAGTGTAAGCAGTCACGGCATCACATTCTGTTAAACCTAAGTTTAGCCGATATACACAACTTCAACCTGACTTTATCATTGTCGATAGCGTTGATTCGCATGCCGTAACTTAGGGTTTCGGCATGCGCTGACGCTTATAGTTATTACAGTTTTGCGCTGACCCAGCCTTTCACACTGGCTAACGCTGCAGGCAGAGCCGCTGCATCCGTACCACCGGCTTGCGCCATGTCCGGACGACCGCCACCCTTACCGCCGACCTGCTGAGCGACCATTCCAACCAGTTCCCCTGCTTTCACGCGATCTGTCACGTCCTTAGACACACCCGCAATCAGAGAAACCTTACCTTCCACTACCGTTGCCAGAACGATAACGGTAGACCCCAGTTGATTTTTCAGATCATCAACCATGGTACGCAACATTTTCGGCTCAACGTCCGCGAGTTCACTGACCAGCAGCTTCACACCGTTGATATCAACCGCTTTGCTGGAAAGATTTGCACTCTCCTGCGCCGCAGCCTGTTCCTTCAATTGCTGCAATTCTTTTTCCAGTTGACGTGTACGCTCCAGCACGGAACGAACTTTGTCAGCGATATTCTGGCTATCGCCTTTCAGCAGCTGCGCAACATCGCTTAAGCGATCGCTCTCAGCATGCACGGTTTGTATAGCGCCTTCACCGGTTACCGCTTCGATACGACGAACGCCTGCCGCAGTACCTGACTCGGACACTATGCGGAACAGACCGATATCACCCGTACGGCTGGCGTGAGTACCGCCACACAGTTCGGTAGAGAAATCACCCATGCTCAGAACGCGCACATGGTCGTCATATTTCTCGCCAAACAGCGCCATTGCGCCTTTGGCTTTTGCCGCTTCGAGATCCATGATGTTCGTTTCAATCGGCAAGTTGCGACGGATTTGCGCATTCACCAGATCTTCAACAGCACGGATTTCAGCAGGCTTCATCGCTTCGGTATGAGAGAAGTCGAAGCGCAGTAGTTTATCGTTAACCAGCGAGCCTTTCTGTGCCACATGTGTGCCCAGAACCTGGCGCAGCGCCGCGTGCATCAGATGCGTTGCGGAGTGGTTCAGGCGAATACGCGCACGACGTGCTTCATCCACATCAGCCTGTACTGCATCACCAATTTTCAGAGAACCCGCAGACAGCTTGCCAATGTGACCAATGGCCTGGCCATATTTCTGTGTGTCGCTAACGGCAAACGCAAAACCTGCGCCTTTCAGTTCACCCTTATCGCCAACCTGACCACCAGACTCCGCATAGAACGGCGTCTGATCCAGTACGACAACAGCGTCCTGACCTGCGTTAATTGCGTCTACCGCTTTACCATCAACAAACAGCGCGGTGACTTTGCCGTTCAGTTCCAGGTGCTCGTAGCCTTTAAATTCAGAGGCGCCATCAACACGAATCATTGCATTGTAGTCTGCGCCAAAACCGCTGGCTTCACGTGCGCGACGGCGCTGTTCTTCCATTGCAGCTTCAAAGCCAGCTTCATCAACCTTGATGTTACGCTCGCGGCAAACGTCTGCCGTCAGGTCAACCGGGAAACCGTAAGTGTCATACAGACGGAATGCGGTTTCGCCGTCCAGCGTATCGCCAGACAGTTTTGCCAGTTCTTCATCCAGCAGCGCCAGACCACGCTCCAGAGTACGTGCAAACTGCTCTTCTTCGGTTTTCAGAACCTGCTCAACCATAGCCTGCTGACGCTTCAGTTCTTCACCTGCAGAGCCCATGACGTCCACCAACGGACCAACCAGCTTGTAGAAGAAGGTATCCTTCGCGCCCAGCATGTTGCCATGACGTACCGCGCGACGAATGATACGGCGCAACACATAGCCACGGTTTTCATTCGACGGCACAACGCCATCAGCAATCAGGAACGCACAGGAACGGATATGGTCGGCGATAACGCGCAGCGACTTGTTGCTCAGATCGGTCGCGCCGGTGACTTTCGCCACGGACTCAATCAGTGAACGGAACAGGTCGATTTCATAGTTGGAGTTAACGTGTTGCAGCACGGCCGCAATACGCTCCAGACCCATACCGGTATCCACGGACGGTTTCGGCAGCGGTTCCATGGTGCCGTCAGCCTGACGGTTGAACTGCATGAAGACGATGTTCCAAATCTCAATGTAGCGATCGCCATCTTCTTCTGCGCTTCCCGGAGGCCCACCCCAGATATGGTCGCCGTGGTCGTAGAAAATTTCGGTGCATGGACCGCAAGGACCGGTATCACCCATCTGCCAGAAGTTGTCGGAAGCATAAGCCGCACCTTTGTTATCACCGATGCGGATGATACGTTCGCGCGGAATACCGACTTCTTTTTCCCAGATTTCATAGGCTTCATCGTCAGTTTCATAGACGGTGACCCACAGACGCTCTTTTGGCAGGGCAAACCAGTTTTCACCGGTCAGTAGTTCCCATGCATATTGAATAGCATCGTGTTTGAAGTAATCGCCGAAGCTGAAGTTGCCCAGCATTTCGAAGAAAGTGTGGTGACGTGCAGTGTAACCGACGTTTTCCAGGTCATTGTGCTTACCACCCGCACGTACACAACGCTGCGAGGTGGTTGCGCGGGAATAATTACGCTTGTCGAGGCCAAGGAAAACATCCTTGAACTGGTTCATCCCGGCGTTGGTAAACAACAAAGTAGGGTCATTGTTCGGTACCAGGGAGCTGCTGGCAACTACCTGGTGTCCTTTACTATGGAAAAAATCGAGAAACGCCTGACGGATCTCAGCGGTGCTCTTGCTCATAATTATCCTGAAGAAATCAAGCTAACGAAATGTCATTACCAGCATCGGCAAGCAAACTGCGCCTCTGGCAATCGAAAAGTGGGAATAAGATAAGTTTTCTTTACTGGGAAGTAAAATCCCGTATGCGGTCAATCGTCAAAATTTCGCCATATTGCCTGAATATCTTCCATCAGATAGCCGCGATAGAGCAAAAAACGCTGGACCTTTACCTTATCTGAAAAATCGACAGGTAAAGGTTCACCGTACTTCCGAATGGCCTGCTCACGCGCAAGCACTGCCCAGTCAATTTCGCACTCACGCATGGCCCGCTCGATAGCTTCACGCGTGATCCCTTTTTGGTTTAATTCCTGGCGCACCCGGGCAGGTCCATAACCTTTGCGGCTACGGCTGGCGATAAACTGTTGCACGAAGCGATCATCATCCAGATAACGACTTTCAATACACCAGGCGATGACCTTGTCGTAATCCTCCGGCGTGGCATCAATTTCTTCTGGTCCATTTTTCCCCATCACCGGAGCGGCCAGCTTGCGCCGCAGTTCCTGCTCGCTGTGATCGCGCATCGCCAGAATACGTACGGCGCGGTCAAGCAGTCGGGAATAAGCGGAACGGCGGGAAGTTGCTTCTGTCATAGTAAACCTTCAGAAATGAAAAAGGGCTGCATGATATGCAGCCCTTTACTATATGCGATTCAAAACAGATTATCAGAAATCTTCGTTCGTTTCTTTTACGTCTTCGCCGCTGTCATCAACGGAGAAATCAGGCGTTGAATCCTGGTTATTGAGCAGTAGCTCACGTAATTTCTTCTCAATTTCTTTCGCAGTTGCCGGGTTTTCTTTCAGCCAGTTGGTCGCATTCGCTTTACCCTGACCGATTTTCTCACCGTTGTAGCTGTACCATGCACCAGCTTTTTCAATCAGCTTCTCTTTCACGCCCAGGTCAACCAGTTCGCCGTAGAAGTTGATGCCTTCACCGTAAAGGATCTGGAATTCAGCCTGTTTGAACGGCGCTGCAATTTTATTTTTCACAACCTTAACGCGGGTTTCGCTGCCGACCACGTTGTCACCTTCTTTCACCGCACCAATACGACGGATATCCAGACGAACAGACGCATAGAATTTCAGGGCGTTACCACCGGTGGTGGTTTCCGGGTTACCGAACATAACGCCAATCTTCATACGGATCTGGTTGATGAAAATCAGCAGCGTGTTGGACTGCTTCAGGTTACCGGCCAGCTTACGCATCGCCTGGCTCATCATACGCGCCGCAAGGCCCATGTGAGAGTCGCCAATCTCGCCTTCGATTTCAGCCTTCGGCGTCAATGCGGCAACGGAGTCGACAACGATAACGTCAACCGCACCGGAGCGCGCCAGCGCATCACAGATTTCCAGCGCTTGCTCACCGGTATCCGGCTGAGAACACAGCAGGTTATCAATATCAACGCCAAGCTTACGGGCATAGACCGGGTCCAGTGCGTGTTCTGCATCGATAAATGCACAGGTTTTACCTTCACGCTGCGCAGCGGCAATAACCTGCAGGGTCAGCGTTGTTTTACCGGAGGATTCAGGCCCGTAGATTTCGACGATACGGCCCATTGGCAAACCGCCCGCGCCCAATGCGATATCCAGAGAAAGCGAACCGGTGGAGATAGTTTCCACATCCATGGAACGGTCTTCACCCAGGCGCATGATGGAGCCTTTACCGAATTGCTTTTCGATCTGACCCAGCGCTGCCGCCAACGCTTTCTGTTTGTTTTCGTCGATAGCCATTAATTACTCCTGTCATGCCGCTTTCGGGTTAAACCGCGAAACGTGATAGATAATGTTCTGTTGAGGCAATTATACTGTATACTCATACAGTATCAAGTATTTTGTAGAAATTGTTGCCACAGGGTTTGTAACGCGTAGGCGGTCGCCTGTCGACGGACCGCATCGCGATCGCCGCTAAAGCATTCCCGGCGGGTAATCCCCTCGCCGCTCGCGCTGGCAAAGGCAAACCATACCGTTCCCACGGGTTTTTCTTCACTACCGCCATCCGGCCCCGCAATACCGCTTATCGAAACAGCGAAATGCGCGCGGGCGGCTTTTAACGCGCCTATCGCCATCTCCACCACCACAGGCTCACTCACCGCGCCATGCTGGGCCAGCGTCTCTTCGCGCACGCCAATCATCTGCGCTTTGGCTTCATTGCTGTAGGTCACAAACCCACGTTCAAACCAGGCGGAGCTTCCGGCAATATCCGTAATCGCTTTGGCTACCCAGCCGCCGGTGCAGGATTCCGCCGTCGTCATGGTTGCCCCGCGCGCTTTCAGCGCCAGGCCAACCTGCTCGCTTAACTGCATCAGTTCACTGTCGGTCATTTCAGCCTCTGTCAGTTAAAAAAATATGCCGGACAAGATAGCACTTTCATGACCAATGTGGGGATGGGGAGAACGTTTTACGAGGGGGATTCCAAAAATTGCTCCGTTGCACAAATAAGACCTGCCGGATGGCGATGCCAGGACATCTTATCCGGCCTACCAGAGATATCTTCCGGTAGGCCGGTGGAGCGATTACTGTACGCGCGCCAGCGCCACCGCCTGACCTAACTGCCAGACTGCCATCGCGTAATGCGTGCTGTGGTTATAGCGGGTAATCGTGTAGAAGTTCGGCAGTCCGTACCAGTACTGATAACCCGTGCCAATATCCAGGCGCAGCAGGCTGGCCTGCTGATGATTCCCCAACGACTGCTGCGGCGTCAGACCCGCGGCAGCAAGCTGAGAAATGCTGTACTGGGTTTTAAAGCCGTTCGCAAGCCCAGGTGCCTGACCATTTGCCGGAACCGCGACCGTATCGCCTTTCACCCAGCCGTGGCCCTTGAAGTAGTTCGCCACACTACCGATGGCATCAACCGGATCCCACAGGTTAATGTGTCCATCGCCATTGAAATCAACGGCATATTGTTTATAGGAAGACGGCATAAACTGGCCGTATCCCATTGCCCCCGCGAAAGAACCTTTCAAATCGAGCGGATCGTCGCTTTCATCTCGCGCCATCAGCAGGAAGGTTTCCAGTTCACCAGAGAAGTATTCCGCACGACGAGGATAGTTAAACGACAACGTCGCCAGCGCATCCAGAATCCGCGTTTTACCCATCACGCGGCCCCAGCGAGTCTCTACACCAATAATACCGACAATAATTTCCGGCGGAACTCCGTAGACCTGCCACGCACGGTTCAGCGCATCTTCATATTGATTCCAGAAAGCCACGCCGTTTTGCACGTTGTCAGGTGTGATGAACTGTTTGCGATAGCGCAGCCATGCGCCGTTAGGTCCGGCTGGCGGTTGAGTCGTCGGTGCCTGGCGGTCCATCAAACGCAATACCGAGTCCAGACGCTTGGCCTGCGACAGGATCTCCTGCAGCTGCTGGCGGTCAAAGCCGTGCTTGTTCACCATTTTCTCGATGAACTGCTGCGCGTTCGGATTATTGGCAAAATCGCCGCCCGTTTGCATGACGTTGTGCTGTGGCTCAAGCAGGAAGCCGCCGGATGGCGCACCCGTAGTCGTTTGAGTCTCTGAAGGTTTAGGTTTGCTGCTACAGGCAGCGAGCAGTACGAAAAGGGGGAGTAACGCTACATAACGACGCTTGAACATGAGACATCCATTAAACAAATTCAGCCTGGGAGAAGTATGGTAAAGCATCCTCCGCCATACAAGGAAGCGGTAGTCGCTCTCCTTCACAGAATTTACATCCCCTTTCATCTCTGACCATCACATTTGCGAGCTTTCACGCAAAAACTTTCAAATTAAAATATTTATCTTTTATCTTGAGATCAAAATAACACTTTTATATCTTTCAATCTGATTAAAATCAGCCACCGTTTGGCAAGATAACTAAAAATCCCTACAGGAGAGAATAATGATCGACACCATCACACTCGGTGCTGAGTGGTTTATCGGGCTGTTCCAGAAAGGCGGAGAAGTGTTTACCGGCATGGTGACCGGTATTCTGCCCCTGCTGATCAGTCTGCTGGTCATCATGAATGCGCTGATTAACTTTATCGGTCAGCAGCGCATTGAACGTTTTGCCCAGCGTTGCGCCGGAAACCCGCTGTCCCGCTATTTGCTACTGCCGTGCATCGGCACATTTGTATTTTGTAACCCAATGACGCTGAGTCTGGGTCGCTTTATGCCAGAAAAATACAAGCCCAGTTACTACGCCGCCGCGTCTTACAGTTGCCATTCCATGAACGGCTTATTCCCGCACATCAACCCCGGCGAACTGTTTGTCTATCTGGGGATCGCCAGCGGACTGACCACGCTGGGGCTTCCGCTTGGCCCACTGGCGGTGAGCTATTTACTGGTCGGTCTGGTGACCAACTTCTTCCGTGGCTGGGTGACCGATTTCACCACCACTATCTTCGAGAAAAAAATGGGCATTCAACTTGAGCAGAAGGTACATCTGGCGGGAGCAACATCATGACACGTATTCGTATTGAAAAAGGCACCGGCGGCTGGGGTGGCCCGCTTGAACTGGATGCCGTTCCGGGCAAGAAAATTGTCTATATCACCGCAGGAACTCGCCCCGCGATCGTCGACAGGATAGCAAGCCTGACCGGCTGGCAGGCCGTTGATGGCTTCAAAGAGGGCGAGCCGCCGGAGAGCGAAATTGGTGTGGCGATCATCGACTGCGGCGGCACGCTGCGCTGTGGGATCTACCCTAAACGCCGTATACCGACGGTGAATATTCACGCTACGGGTAAATCCGGCCCACTGGCTCAGTACATTGTCGAAGATATCTATGTCTCTGGCGTAAAAGAGGAAAATATTACTGTTGTCGGCGAAGCGTCCGCCACGCCAACGCCCGCAAGCAGCAGCATGGGACGCGATTACGACACCAGCAAGAAAATTACCGAGCAAAGTGATGGTCTGTTGGCAAAAGTGGGGATGGGCATGGGTTCAGCCGTTGCGGTTCTGTTCCAGGCCGGGCGCGACACCATCGATACCGTCCTGAAAACTATTTTGCCATTTATGGCGTTCGTCTCAGCACTGATCGGCATCATTATGGCTTCGGGTCTGGGGGACTGGATTGCCCATGGACTTGCACCACTGGCCAGCCATCCGCTGGGATTGGTCACTCTGGCACTTATCTGCTCTTTCCCACTGCTGTCGCCTTTCCTCGGCCCCGGTGCGGTTATCGCCCAGGTTATCGGCGTGCTAATCGGTGTACAGATTGGTTTGGGGAATATTCCCCCACATCTGGCGCTACCAGCCCTGTTCGCCATTAACGCCCAGGCCGCATGTGACTTTATTCCTGTCGGGCTGTCGCTTGCCGAAGCGCGTCAGGACACGGTCCGCGTCGGCGTGCCATCTGTTCTGGTGAGCCGCTTTCTGACCGGCGCGCCAACCGTTCTCATCGCCTGGTTTGTTTCCGGCTTTATTTACCAATAAGAGGCACTCAAAAATGACCGTGATTTATCAAACCACCATCACCCGTATCGGCCAGAGCGCCCCGGATGCATTGTGCGACCAGATGCTGATTACCTTTCGTGAAGGCGCGCCCGCGGATATCGAGGAGTTTTGCTTCATCCATTGCCACGGCGAGCTGAACGGTTCGTTGCAAGCTGGGATCCAGTTTGAACTAGGCCAGCATCACTACCCGGTCACCGCCGTTGGCAGCGTGGCGGAACAAAACTTACGTGAACTCGGGCATATCACTCTGCGCTTTGACGGACTGAGTGAAGCGGAATTCCCCGGTACCGTACACGTTGCAGGTCCCGTACCGGACGGTATTGCGCCGGGCTGTATTTTGAAGTTTGTTGCTTAAGATTGAAGGAGATAAAGATGAATCAGGTTGCCGTTGTCATTGGTGGAGGCCAGACCCTTGGGGCATTCCTTTGCCGTGGGCTTGCGACAGAAGGATACCGCGTCGCGGTGGTGGATATTCAAAGCGATAAAGCCGCCAACGTGGCGCAGGAAATTAACGCCGAGTTTGGCGAAGGTACAGCCTACGGTTTTGGCGCAGATGCCACCAGCGAACAGAGCGTGCTGGCGCTGTCGCGCGGAGTGGATGAAATATTCGGTCGTGTTGATCTGCTGGTTTACAGCGCGGGTATCGCTAAAGCCGCGTTTATCAGCGACTTTCAGCTTGGGGATTTCGACCGCTCGCTGCAGGTCAATCTGGTTGGCTACTTTCTCTGTGCACGTGAATTCTCACGCCTGATGATCCGCGATGGCGTGCAGGGACGCATTATCCAGATCAACTCCAAATCAGGGAAAGTGGGCAGCAAACACAATTCAGGCTACAGTGCGGCAAAATTTGGCGGCGTGGGCTTAACCCAGTCACTGGCGCTGGATCTGGCGGAATACGGCATTACCGTGCATTCACTGATGCTCGGCAATCTGTTGAAATCACCGATGTTCCAGTCGTTATTACCGCAATATGCAACCAAACTTGGCCTTAAGCCAGATGAAGTTGAGCAGTACTACATTGATAAGGTTCCGCTTAAGCGCGGCTGCGATTATCAGGACGTGCTAAACATGCTGCTGTTTTACGCCAGTCCGAAAGCCTCTTACTGCACCGGGCAGTCCATCAACGTCACCGGCGGTCAGGTGATGTTTTAATGTTGAATTGCCGGATGGCGTCTGCGCTTATCCGGCAAAATCAAAGGAGTAGATAATGGTTTCCGCACTGATTACCGTCGCCGCTATCGCCTGGTGTCTGCAACTGGCGCTTGGTGGCTGGCAAATATCCCGCTTTAACCGGGCGTTTGATAGGCTTTGCCAACAGGGTCGGGTTGGTGTTGGTCGCTCCGGTGGGCGTTTTAAACCACGCGTGGTAGTGGTCATCGCGTTGAATGAGCAGCAGCGGGTGACCGACACGTTATTTATGAAAGGTCTTACAGTATTCGCCAGACCCGGCAAAATTGCCACGATAACCGGCAAACATATTGATGATTTACAGCCTGATGTGATCTTTCCCCATGATCCGTTAGCGCAGAATGCACTATCATTGGCGCTTAAACTGAAACATGGGTAATTTCGTTGTGAATGCTAATAGCTTGCGAAATTATCATTTTGCAACCTATACCCCAAATAATTCGAGTTGCAGGAAGACCAACGCACATGCAGCTTGAAGTATGACGGGTAAATACATAAGTCAGGGTAATCACGCCTATGAAACCTCGTCAGCGTCAGGCTGCCATATTGGAGCACCTGCAAAAGCAGGGAAAATGCTCGGTTGAAGAACTGGCCCACTACTTTGACACGACTGGCACGACCATTCGCAAAGACCTGGTCATTCTGGAGAACGCCGGAACCGTCATTCGTACCTATGGCGGCGTAGTATTAAATAAAGACGAATCCGATCCGCCAATCGATCACAAAACGCTAATTAATACGCATAAAAAAGAGCAGATTGCCGAAGCTGCCGTCCGTTTTATACACGATGGAGACTCTATTATCCTGGATGCGGGCAGCACCGTACTGCAGATGGTGCCGATGCTCACGCGCTTTAGCAATATCACCGTCATGACCAACAGTCTGCACATTGTTAACGCCCTTTCGGAGCTGGACAACGAGCAAACCATCCTGATGCCGGGCGGGACCTTTCGCAAAAAATCTGCGTCATTTCACGGTCAGCTGGCAGAAAACGCCTTTGAGCAGTTCAGCTTTGATAAACTCTTCATGGGCACCGATGGCATTGATCTCAATGCCGGCGTGACCACTTTTAATGAGGTGTTTAGCGTCAGTAAAGCGATGTGTAATGCCGCTCGCGAAGTGATTCTGATGGCTGACTCGTCAAAATTTGGGCGCAAAAGTCCTAATGTTGTATGCAGTCTGGAAAGCGTCGACAAGCTGATTACCGATGCAGGTATCGACCCTGCATTTCGTCAGGCGCTGGAAGCAAAAGGGATTGAAGTGATCATAACCGGAGAAACCAATGAGTGATGCACTACTGAACGCGGGCCGTCAGACGTTAATGCTGGAACTACAGGAAGCCAGCCGTTTGCCTGAGCGACTGGGCGATGATTTTGTCCGCGCCGCCAATACTATCATCCACTGTGAAGGCAAAGTCATTGTCTCCGGTATTGGTAAATCAGGTCATATTGGCAAAAAAATTGCGGCGACCCTCGCCAGTACCGGCACGCCTGCCTTTTTTGTGCATCCGGCGGAAGCGCTGCACGGTGACTTAGGGATGATCGAAAGCCGTGATGTCATGCTGTTTATCTCCTACTCCGGCGGTGCGAAAGAGCTGGATCTCATCATTCCGCGCCTGGAAGACAAATCCGTCGCCCTGCTGGCAATGACCGGAAAACCGACCTCACCGTTGGGCCTGGCCGCCAAAGCCGTGCTGGATATTTCCGTTGAGCGCGAAGCCTGTCCGATGCGCCTGGCACCGACGTCCAGTACCGTAAATACGTTGATGATGGGCGATGCGCTGGCAATCGCCGTAATGCAGGCGCGCGGCTTTAACGAGGAAGATTTTGCCCGCTCGCATCCGGCAGGTGCGCTGGGCGCTCGTCTGTTAAATAAAGTGCATCATCTGATGCGCCGTGACGATGCCATCCCGCAGGTGACGCTTACCGCCAGCGTCATGGACGCGATGCTGGAGCTCAGCCGCACGGGTCTTGGCCTGGTCGCGGTCTGCGACGAACAGTCACTGGTGAAAGGGGTCTTTACCGACGGCGACCTGCGCCGCTGGCTGGTTGGCGGCGGAGCGCTCACCACTCAGGTTAGCGAAGCAATGACCCAGAATGGCATTACACTGCAGGCGCAGAGCCGCGCGATTGACGCCAAAGAGATCCTGATGAAGCGCAAAATCACTGCCGCACCGGTGGTCGATGAAAACGGTAAACTCACCGGTGCTATCAACCTGCAGGATTTCTATCAGGCCGGTATTATCTAATCCTTCAACCCCAGACGCTTCGCCAGCCGGTGCAGGTTGGCGACGTCTGTTTCCAGCGCCCGCGCACTTGCCGCCCAACTATGGTTATTTTGTGCCAGCGCCCGGCGGATCATCTCCCGCTGGAACGACGCTGTTGCTTCACGCAGGTTGTGATGCTGTGGGATCTCCGCAACAACTTCCGCCGCCGGTGTTACTGGCGCTTCATCCTGCAGGGCAAAATGCTGCGTCTCCAGCACCACTTCATCCCCTGCTCTGGTCGCCCTTGCCAGAACCACCGCGCGGTGAATGGCATGTTCCAGCTCGCGCACATTCCCGGGCCAGGCGTAGCTCAACAGATGGCTACGCGCACCGGGGCTTAACACCACGCGGGACAGTCCCAGCCGCAGCCGACATTGCTCGCAAAAATAGCCTGCCAGCAGCACCACGTCTTCACCGCGTTCACGAAGAGGCGGTACCGAAAGGGGAAAGACGCTCAGCCGGTGGAACAAATCCGCACGGAAATTCCCAGCCAACACCTCTTCGCGTAAATCACGGTTCGTCGCCGCCAGCACTCGTACATCCACGCGCAAGCTGCGATCGTCACCTACGCGCTGAATATCACCGTACTGCAATACGCGCAGCAGCTTAGCCTGTAGCGCCAGCGAGAGTTCGCCTATCTCGTCGAGAAATAGCGTCCCATTGTCGGCCATTTCAAACTTACCGCTACGATTGCTGATAGCCCCGGTAAACGCGCCTTTTACGTGACCAAACAGTTCGCTTTCGGCAACGCTTTCCGGCAACGCCGCGCAGTTCAGATACACCAGTGGATTCACCGCGCGCGGTGAACCTTCATGGATAGCTTTAGCCACCAGCTCCTTCCCGGTCCCTGTTTCGCCGCTAATCAGCACGTTGAGATCGGACCCCGCCACAATCTCAATCTCTTTTTTCAACTGCATCATATTGGGCGACAGGCCAATCATCTGGGTTTCCGTCACCTGCTCGAAAGCCGTCGACGAACCTGGCAGCATATTCTGGCTTTCCAGCTGTTCAATCAGCAACGCATTGCTCAATGCGCCAGCCGCCAGCGCGGCAATCAGCCTAAGCTCCTCATCGCTGAAAACATCGAACTGATCAGGCTCCATGCCATCCAGGGTTAACGCACCAATCAAATTTTGACCGGCGAACAACGGCAGCCCAATACAGGCATGCACCTTCAGACTCTCCTGCCCCGGAATCAGACCATCATACGGATCTGGCAAATCGCTGTTGGCAGGGAAACGAACCACGTCCCCGGCGCGGGCAATCGCCTCCAGACGCGGATGCCCTTCCAGAGTAAAGCGTCTGCCGAGAACATCCTGCGCCAGCCCATCGATCGCCAGCGGAATAAACTGTCGCGACTCGTAGCGCAGCAGTGCCGACGCGTCGCACTCCAGCACCTGACGCAAGGTGGTTATCAGTCGTTGAAAACGGTCCTGATGCCCAATACCGCTTTGTAATTCAATGGCGATGCCCGCCAGCACGTCTACGGAAAAGCTCATGGCTACCTCATTGTCATTTTGACAATTCATATTGTCATATTGACAATAAAACATATAGTCATTTTGACTACCACCTTATAGGTGGTATAACAACTAATCCTTTAAAATCAAACAAATAAAAAGTTGGCACGCAACCTGCAATTAGCAAAACATCTTTTTTGAAAAACGCTGAATTAATTGAGGTTGTTATGTCTATTCTGGTTAAAAATAACATTCATTGGGTTGGCCAACGTGACTGGGAAGTGCGTGATTTCCACGGAACTGAATACAAAACGCTGCGCGGCAGCAGCTACAACAGCTACCTCATCCGTGAAGAAAAAAATGTTCTGATTGATACAGTAGACCACAAGTTTAGTCGTGAATTCGTGCAGAACCTGCGCAGTGAAATTGACCTCGCGGATATCGACTACATCATCATTAACCACGCTGAAGAAGACCATGCCGGGGCGCTGACCGAGCTGATGTCCTGCATCCCGGACACGCCGATTTACTGCACCGCCAACGCCATTGACTCTATCAACGGGCACCACCATCACCCGGAATGGAACTTTAACGTAGTGAAAACCGGTGATTCGCTGGACATTGGTAACGGCAAGCAGCTGATCTTCGTTGAAACGCCGATGCTGCACTGGCCGGACAGTATGATGACCTACATGACCGGCGATGCGGTGCTGTTCAGTAACGACGCCTTCGGTCAGCACTACTGCGACGAACGTCTGTTTAACGACGAAGTTGACCAGACTGAACTGTTCGAACAGTGCCAGCGTTACTACGCCAACATCCTGACGCCATTCAGCCGTCTGGTTACACCGAAAATTACTGAGATCCTCGGCTTCAACCTGCCGGTCGATATGATTGCCACTTCCCATGGCGTGGTATGGCGCGACAACCCGACACAAATCGTTGAGCTGTACCTGAAATGGGCGGCAGATTATCAGGAAGACCGCATCACCATTTTCTACGACACTATGTCCAACAACACCCGCATGATGGCGGACGCGATTGCCCAGGGCATCAACGAAGTTGACCCGAATGTAGCGGTGAAAATCTTTAACGTCGCCCGCAGCGACAAAAACGAAGTTTTGACCAACGTCTTCCGCTCTAAAGGCGTGCTGGTCGGGACTTCCACAATGAACAACGTGATGATGCCGAAAATCGCCGGTCTGGTGGAAGAGATGACCGGCCTGCGTTTTCGTAACAAGCGTGCCAGCGCCTTTGGTTCACACGGCTGGAGCGGCGGTGCAGTAGACCGTTTGTCCACGCGTTTGCAGGATGCAGGTTTCGAGATGTCACTGAGCCTGAAAGCGAAATGGCGTCCGGACCAGGATGCACTGGAACTGTGCCGCCAGCACGGCCGTGAAATCGCGCGTCAGTGGGCGCTGGCTCCATTGCCGGAAACAACCGTGAAAGCCGTAGCCCAGGAAGAAGCCTGTGCATGTGCCGCTGCGGCTGCCGCCGATCTTGGTCCAAGCATGCAGTGCAGCGTGTGCCAGTGGATTTACGATCCGGCGAAAGGCGAACCGTTGCAGGACGTTGCACCGGGTACGCCATGGAGCGAAGTTCCGGACAACTTCCTGTGCCCGGAATGCTCACTAGGTAAAGACGTCTTCGACGTACTGGCAACGGAGGCAAAATGAGTCACGGCATTGTCATCATTGGTTCGGGCTTCGCCGCCCGCCAGTTAGTCAAAAATATCCGTAAGCAGGATGCGAATGTTCCGCTGACCTTGATTGCCGCGGACAGCATGGATGAGTACAACAAGCCCGATCTCAGCCATGTTATCAGTCAGTCGCAGCGTGCAGACGACCTCACCCGCCAGTCGGCGGGGGAGTTTGCCGAACAGTTTAATTTGCGCCTGTTCCCACATACCTGGGTAACCGACATCAACGCCGATGCCCACGTAGTGAAAAGTCAGGACAAGCAGTGGCAGTATGACAAGCTGGTGCTGGCGACGGGCGCTTCAGCCTTTGTACCGCCGGTTACCGGACGTGAGTTAATGCTCACGTTGAACAGCCAACAAGAGTATCGCGCTTGTGAAACGCAGCTGCGTGACGCCCAGCGGGTGCTGATTGTCGGCGGCGGCTTGATTGGTAGTGAACTGGCGATGGATTTTTGTCGTGCCGGTAAAGCGGTAACGCTTATCGACAACGCCGCCAGCATTCTGGCTTCGCTGATGCCGCCGGAAGTCAGCAGTCGCTTACAGCATCGTCTGACCGATATGGGCGTACACCTGCTGCTGAAATCACAGCTTCAGAGTCTGGAGAAAACCAGCACCGGTATTCGCGCCACGCTCGATCGTAGCCGCAACGTAGAAGTCGATGCGGTGATTGCCGCCACCGGCCTGCGCCCGGAAACCGCACTGGCGCGTCGCGCCGGATTGAACATCAATCGTGGTGTCTGCGTCGACAGCTACCTGCAAACCAGCCACCCGGACATTTATGCTCTCGGCGACTGTGCAGAGATTAACGGTCAGGTGCTCCCGTTCCTGCAGCCGATTCAGCTGAGCGCCATGTATCTGGCGAAAAACCTGCTCGGCGGCAATGCGCCATTGAAACTGCCAGCCATGCTGGTAAAAGTCAAAACGCCAGAACTGCCTTTACATTTGGCCGGGGAAACCCAGCGCCGCGATCTGAACTGGCACATCACCGCCGAAGCACAGGGAATGGTCGCCAGAGGGATAAACGATGAAGGCCAGCTGTGTGCGTTTGTCGTCAGTGAAGACCGCATGAAAGAGGCCTTTGCGCTGCTGAAAACGTTGCCCGTGTAAGTCTGTGATGCCGGATGGCGCCGCTTCGCGTCTTATCCGGCCTATGACTTTGCCCGGCAACGCTGCTACTGATTTATTAACCTCACACACATGGATGTGCGTTGCCACTTGTCGGTATGCCCCGACATGTTTTTCTTGCCCCGCCAGTCCCGGGGCTTTTTTTATTTTTGCATCAACACCCGCGCCGCGGCAATCACGCCCTGCCCCAATGACAACCCGCCGTCGCCCGCCGGTAAACGCTGCGGGAACAGTAAGGTAAAATCACGCAGATAAATCGCCAGCCGGGATGACAGCAAGCGGTTATGCATCACGCCACCACTGAATACTAACGTTTTAATTCCGCGCGCTTCGGCCTGCTCACGCATCAGCGTGGCAAAACCACACGCCAGCGCGTCGTGAAACGCCCACGCTCTTTCTGCAGGGGCGGTCTGCCAGGCCAGCCATTGCTGCCAAAAAATTGCTAAGTCCAGTTGATTGCCATTAAGCGGCACCGTAACAGGGTGATCAACACCTGCACACTGCGATGCCAGCGCCTCCAGCGCACAGGCCGCCTCACCTTCATAACTCAACGATTCCGGCGCACAATGCAACGCGGCGGCAACCGCATCAAACAGTCGTCCGCACGACGATGCCAGCGGGGCATTGATTCTCCGCTCGATGGCGCGCGCCAGTACGTTCCAGTTTTGATGCTGTAGCCCCGATGTTTCTGGGTAACGCTGCCAGTCAGGAACAAAACGCAGGCACTGCACGAGCAGATTGCGCCATGGCTGTTTTGCCGCTAAATCGCCGCCCGCCAGCGCTACCGCCGGTAAGCCGCCAAGGTGTTCGTATTCACGATAGTTGACCCGCAGACATTCGCCGCCCCACAGCTCGCCATTTTCCCCCATGCCGATACCGTCCAGCGTCAGAGCAATCACATCGCCGCCATCGAGCGGCCAACCGTGCTCGGCAAGACATGCAGCGGCATGAGCATGGTGATGCAATACCGTTTCGGTTGGCAGATTCATTTCGCTGGCCCACTGACTGGAAACATAGCCAGGGTGGGCATCATGCACGATACGCTGTGGCGTAAAATCATAAATATTCTGGATCAGGCGTAGCGCATCACGCCACTGCTGCTGAATGCCGTCATCGCTGAGATCGCCTAAATGCTGGCTGATAACCGCCTGTTCGCCACGCACCAGGCAGAAGGTATTTTTCAGATCCGCGCCTAAGCACAGCATCGGTGGCACGTCGCGAAATCCTGGCGGCAGCGCGACCGCATCCGGCACGTAACCCCGGGAACGACGCAGCATTTCCCCACTGTCACGCACCACGGAGTCATCCATCCGCTGCACAATTTCGCGGTTATGCAGCAGGAAACCATCAGCAATCGCACTTAAATCTTCCAGCGCCTGGGCGTTGGTAATGGCCGGAGGCCTGCCGCTGAGGTTGCCGGAGGTCATCACCAGTGGACAATTCATCTCTTGTAAGAGCAAATGCTGCAACGGATTCGCGGGCAGCATAACTCCAACCTCCGTTAACCCTGGCGCAATGCCCTCGCTCAATGCAGCGACATAGCGTTTCTGCACCAGCACGATCGGTGCGGCGGGGGTTGTGAGTAAACGACGCGCGGGTTCAGGCAGTCCGTCATCACCTGGCAGCATTACCGCCAGCGGTTTCGCCGGACGGTGTTTACGCAGCCTGAGCAGCGTGACGGCGTCATCATTGCGCGCATCGCACACCAGATGAAACCCACCAATGCCTTTAACCGCCACAATACCGCCGGCTTTCAGTCGCGATACCGCCGCCTGCAGCGCCTCTTCTTTCTCCGCCCGCTCATCCGTGCTGAACCACTCAAGATGAGGGCCGCACGCCGGACAGGCAACGGGCTGGGCATGGAAGCGACGATCATACGGGTCACGATACTCTTTGTCGCATTGCGCACAGAGTGGGAACGACGCCATCACGGTGAACGGGCGGTCATAGGGCATGGCGCGGATAATCGTAAAGCGTGGACCACAGTGGGTGCAGTTGATAAAGGGGTATCGGTAGCGACGTTCGCCGGGGGTATTCATTTCAACAAGGCATTCGGGACAAGTCGCGGCATCCGGAACGATTTGCGTATTCATCGTACCGCCAGCACTTTGACGAATCGAGAAATCGGCAGGCTGCTGCGTCCAGGCGATTGCTTCGCTCTCAACGCTGTCAATGCGCGCCAGCGGTGGGCAGTGTTGATGTAACTGCGCAATAAATTCCGCCGGATCTTCCTGTAAACGCACAACCACACCATCACCGTCGTTACACACATCGCCATGCAGTTGTAACCGCTGCGCCAGTTGCCAGACGTAGGGGCGAAATCCGACGCCCTGTACTTTGCCGCGAATACGCAACTGTACGCCGGAGAGGGTGTTTATTGTCATTAGATTATTCCCGCAGTCATCAATCCCGGTTAGCCTGATGGCGCGATGCTTATCAGGCCTACGGGGATGCAAACAGTAGGCCGGATAAGGCGAAGCCGCCATCCGGCATAAGTACTACCGTATTTTACGCGGATTTTCAGATATCAGAACAGCAAAGATGCGGTGGAATCCAGCGCCGCGCGACGGCGTTTTTCCGCACTAAGTTGCTCAAGCTTATTGCGATCGACATAAATCAGCGCGTGAGTCGGGCACACTTCCATACAGGCAGGACCGGCCTCGCGATGGTGGCACAGGTCGCACTTATTGGCTTCAGCTTTTTCTGCACGGACGTTCAGACCCGCGCCGCTGTTACGCACAACCGGACGCACGACTACTTCCATTGCGCCGTAAGGACAAGCCACAACGCAAGTTTTACAGCCAATGCAGCGTTCCTGCATTACGTGAACAAAACCTTTATCACGGCTGATCGCACCGTTCGGGCAGACGTTAGCGCACGGCGCGTCTTCACACTGGCGGCACAGCGTCGCCGTGGAGACATTAACGCCTTTGATGACGTGAATGCGGGGTAAAAAAGTTTCAGGGGTCAGCGATGCGCAGTCCTGGTTATCCTGATGGGATACCACGCAGGCCACTTCACAGGTACGGCAACCAATGCATTTATTGGCGTCTGCAATGATGAAACGGTTCATCAATTTCTCCAGCAATGACAGAATATCTGCCGAAGCATTCACAAATCGTGCCAGAATTTAATTCACTGTTATTAAAGGAATTTTATTTTGAAGAACGCAAGAAGAGCGTGTCATCGTCACTAGTGACGATGACAAATGACAGCCGTCAGCGCGAAGCGGGCGGCGCAACTGAGTCGCGCTGGATGAGTTCACCGGTGAAAGTCTTTGGCGGCGTAAACGCCCCGTCACCCAACATAAAGATCAGGCGCCCAATCGTTTCCTGAATCATTTCTGTTACCGGAATTTTAACGCTGGAAAGCGCCGGAATAGTGTATGCCGCGAGGGCGATATCATCAAAGCCAATCACCGACACCTGTGCAGGAACGCTCACGCCATGCTCGTGCAACTGCTTCATCGCGCCGATCGCCATATCGTCATTACTGGCCACCAGCGCGGTAAAATTGACCTTGCGCGAAAGCAAAGTATCCACACCCGCTGCGCCGCAGGCTGGCGTCCATTTCCCTTTAACAATCAGATCATTATTTAGCGCGATACCATGATGTGCCAGCGCGTCTTTATAACCTGAAAGTCGCTCCACGCCGGTTGGAGAATCCATCGAGCCGGTAATAAAACCAATCTCTTTATGCCCGGCGGCAATGAGCTGAGTAACGGCGTTAAAGCTGGTCTGCTTTTGATCACACCATACACTGTGGCTACTGTTTTTCCGCAGGCGTCGATTAAGCACCATAATCGGCTGGCTGTGGGCATCGATGATATCGTCTATCTCATCCACGCTGAGAAAACGCGGATAAATCATAATCGCGTCACAGCGCAGGTCGAGCAGGTACTGGATCGCCTGACGCTCTTCCTCAGCGCTGTGCTTACCGTCAGCCAGCAACAACTGGCGTCCTTTATCTTCCGCCATCCGCGCGGTATGAAACAGCAGCTCGCTGAAATAGACGCCGTGATAAAGGGTATTTGTTACCACCAGGCCCAGCGTCTGCGTGGTTTTCGCCGCCAGACTGCGCGCCAGCAAGTTTGGGCGGTAACCACTCTCTTCAATGGCCTGAAACACGCGGTCTTTGGTCTCCTGGCTGACGTAGCCGTTCCCGGAAAGCACCCGGGAAACTGTCGCTTTCGACACCCCGGCACGCTTCGCCACCTCCAGCATCGTGGTCATATTACTCATCCCTATTCTCTCAATGTGACGCAGTGTACTGCACCGTTTCGCCGCTGTCCTTGCTGCTAAATCGCAGACGCTGACATCTGGTGATCGGAGTCACAATTACAAAAAATAATCAAAATTAAATCTTGCTCACTAGTAATATTTTAAACATTATTTTGTGGAACCGGTTTCCTATCTGCGTTTCATAACCCAGAAAAGCGACCCAACGTAAACGGATAAAACATAACGTACCCTACTGATAAAACAGGATTAAATCCGATGTCCAAGAATTATGCAGCGCTGGCGCGCTCCGTTGTGACGGCTCTGGGAGGCGTCGACAACATCACAGCAGTGACCCACTGTATGACCCGTTTGCGTTTCGTTATCAAAGATGACTCGCAGGTCGACAGCGCGACGCTGAAGACGCTTTCTGGCGTACTTGGCGTGGTGCGTAGCGATAACCAGTGCCAGGTGATCATCGGCAACACCGTTTCGCAGGCGTATCGCGAAGTGGTCAGCCTGTTGCCTGCCAATATGCAGCCCGCTGAGCCGCAAACCAAACCCCGACTGACGCTGAAGCGGATTGGCGCGGGGATCCTCGACGCGCTGATCGGCACCATGTCGCCGTTGATCCCGGCAATTATCGGTGGATCAATGCTCAAGCTGCTGGCAATGATCCTCGAAATGACCGGCGTGCTGGAGAAAGGATCGTCCACGCTCACCATTCTTACCGTTATCGGTGACGGCGCATTTTTCTTCCTGCCGCTGATGGTCGCCGCGTCGGCCGCTATCAAATTCAAAACCAACATGTCGTTGGCAATCGCCATCGCGGGCGTACTGGTGCATCCCAGCTTCATCGATCTGATGGCGAAGGCTGCGCAGGGTGAGCACGTTGAGTTTGCCCTAATCCCGGTGACGGCAGTGAAATACACCTACACGGTGATCCCGGCGCTGGTGATGACCTGGTGCCTGTCATACATCGAACGTTGGGTCGATCGTATTACTCCGGCGGTAACCAAAAACTTCCTCAAACCAATGCTAATCGTGCTGATCGCCGCGCCACTCGCCATCGTCATCATTGGCCCGATCGGTATCTGGATCGGTAGCGCAATTTCAGCGCTGGTCTATACCATTCACGGCTATCTCGGCTGGCTGTCGGTGGCCATTATGGGTGCGCTGTGGCCGCTGCTGGTAATGACCGGTATGCATCGCGTCTTCACGCCAACCATTATTCAGACCATTGCCGAAACCGGAAAAGAAGGCATGGTGATGCCGTCGGAAATCGGCGCCAACTTGTCGTTAGGTGGTTCATCGCTGGCAGTGGCATGGAAAACCAAAAACCCGGAACTGCGTCAGACGGCGTTAGCGGCAGCCGCCTCCGCCATCATGGCGGGGATTTCCGAACCTGCGCTTTATGGCGTAGCGATCCGCCTGAAACGACCACTAATTGCAAGTCTTATCAGCGGTTTTATCTGCGGTGCCGTTGCCGGAATGGCCGGACTTGCAAGCCACTCCATGGCAGCTCCTGGCCTGTTCACCAGCGTCCAGTTTTTCGATCCGGTCAATCCGATGACCATCGTTTGGGTATTTGGCGTGATGGCGCTGGCGGTAGTGCTTTCCTTTGTATTAACGCTGATTCTCGGCTTTGAAGATATCCCTGTCGAAGATGCAGCCGCGCAGGCCAGAAAAAACCAGGCCGCACAACCGGGCAATATCAATGGAGCCAGCATTTGACTGGTATGAACTGAGGTTAATTATGTCTGTTTTTCCGCAAGGATTTTTATGGGGCGGCGCACTGGCCGCCAACCAGTCTGAAGGGGCATACCGGGAAGGCGGCAAAGGACTGACTACCGTCGATATGATCCCCCACGGCACACATCGGATGCCCGTCAAGCTGGGTCAGGAAAAGCGCTTTGCGCTGCGGGATAACGAATTTTATCCTAGCCATCAGGCGATCGACTTTTATCATCGCTATAAAGAAGATATCGCGCTGATGGCAGAAATGGGTTTTACGGTATTTCGTACTTCCATTGCCTGGAGCCGTCTCTACCCTAACGGCGATGAGCTGACGCCGAATAAAGAGGGCATCGCGTTTTACCAGAGCGTGTTTGCCGAGTGTAAAAAATACGGTATTGAGCCATTAGTCACGCTATGTCACTTCGATGTGCCAATGCATCTGGTCACCGAGTACGGCTCCTGGCGTAACCGCAAAATGGTTGAGTTCTTTACCCGCTACGCCCGTACCTGCTTCGAGACCTTTGACGGTCTGGTGAAGTACTGGCTGACGTTCAACGAAATCAACATTATGCTGCACAGCCCCTTTTCAGGCGCCGGGCTGGTATTTGAAGAAGGTGAAAATCAGGATCAGGTGAAATATCAGTCCGCTCACCACGAACTGATAGCCAGTGCCCTGGCGACTAAAATAGCCCATGAAATTAATCCGCAAAACCAGGTCGGTTGTATGCTGGCTGGCGGTAATTTTTATCCTTATTCCTGTAAACCAGAAGATGTGTGGACCGCGCTGGAAAAAGACCGCGAAAACCTGTTCTTTATTGATGTGCAGGCGCGCGGGGCCTACCCGGCTTATTCTGCCCGCGTGTTTCGCGAAAAAGGCGTGGTCATAGAAAAATCCCCAGAAGATGACGACATCCTGAAAAACACCGTCGATTTCGTCTCGTTCAGCTATTACGCATCGCGCTGCGCCTCGGCGGAAATGAACACCGGCAATACCAGCGCCGCCAACGTGGTGAAGTCGCTGCGTAATCCGTATATTGCGGCCAGCGAATGGGGCTGGGGCATCGATCCGCTTGGTCTGCGCATCACCATGAATATGATGTATGACCGCTACCAGAAACCGCTATTTCTGGTGGAGAACGGGCTGGGAGCGAAGGATGAAATCGATGCCAATGGTGAGATCAATGACGACTATCGCATTAGCTATTTACGCGAACATATTCGCGCCATGGCAGACGCGATTGAAGATGGCGTGCCCCTGATGGGTTACACCACCTGGGGCTGTATCGATCTGGTTTCTGCCTCAACCGGTGAGATGAGCAAACGCTACGGTTTTGTGTATGTGGACCGCGATGACGCGGGCAACGGCACGCTGGAGCGCACCCGTAAGAAATCATTCTGGTGGTACAAAAAAGTAATCGCCAGCAACGGCGCCGATCTGGCATAACAGATCTGCCGGAGGGGGTTACAGTCTTCCGGCAGAATTACATATTTTCATTTCATTTATTACATTCCAGATGTGGAATCGTCCTTCCAGTTTCAGGTTTGCCCTCATCCTTTTTTACTGGCATTTTATTCAGTAGTTTTTAATCCTGGCCGTTCACCACAAGGAAGCGTGCATGTTTGATAAAAAGGGTAAATCAGCAGAGGTAATCACCAAACCGGTACGTCGCTTGAAAGTCAGCTATGTCAGAAAACGCCATGAAGATCCAAAAACGGGTTACACGCGACGAATCAGTCGGCACGCCTCGCTCACGCTGAACGGCGACTGGCTGGAACAAGCTGGATTTCCGACCGGTACGGCAGTGAATGTATCAGTGATGCAGGGGAAATTAATTATTGAGCAGGCAATTGAATGACGAGGATACACTGGGAAAACAGGCCGGATGTCGTTCACATCCGGCACTGATACGGTTTACTCTTCTGGCGCTTCCAGCTCGGAGAATCCACCGTGTCCTTCCCAACCGGCTAATCGCTGATAGACGGTATCAACAGCATCTTTGATCGGCTGTGTCATCGGGTAGTAAAAACCGACGATGTCCGGTTGAATGCCGAGGAAAATCACCTCACCAACGTCGTCTTTCAGCTGATCGACCAGGTAATTCAGCGGCATGTTATGGGTGGTCATCATGAACATCTCGGCAATGTCATCGGGATCGATAATGCGGATTTCACCTGGGTTCAGCCCCATATCGGTAGCATCAACAATCAACAAACGTTGCGGACGCAGTTCACGGATGGCGACAATATCGTTTTCTGGCGCACTACCACCGTCGATGACAACCCAGTTGCCTTGAGGATTTGCAGCACACATTTCAGCCAGCAGCGGGCCCGCGCCGTCATCGCCCATCATGCTGTTACCCACACATAATAAAACGTCAGTCACGGTGTCTCCTCACCATCAGATAGATGGCGCTTTCCTGGTGTATGTCGTGCAGCATGCTAAGCATCAGTTTGCTCCACTCCTGCTGCTGCGGGGTCTGTACGGCACGCGCATCATCGAACGCGCGTGCCAGCATTTGCACATGGTTGAAATCGATAACGATCTCGCCGTATTTCGGCACACCTTCCATTTTCCGGCGAGCTTCGCTTCCCTCAGCAAGGGTAGCAATCCATGCCAGATATTCGTCCCATGGACAAGTTAACGCCGCTTCCAGGCAATCGATGATCCCAAGGTGGTGACCAATCGCCAGGCTGTAATAGACAACCTGCTGCGCCTCAGCGGGCGTCGCATCGTTCTCATCAATAAACTTACGGCTCAGTTGACTGAACACCACCGTTTCACTCATCGGATACGCGCCTCTTCGACAACATGGTTAAGATGCGTGACGATCTCGGTCAGACGCGGATCGTTTTCCGCCTCCAGCCAGCGCGCCACCTGATGCTCGCCCTGCCCTAACTGCGTCATATAGTCATCAGCAATCTGGCGACCGTAGCGGTATCCCGCCAGACGGCGAGCCTCGCGATCCACCTTCACTCGCAGCGGCTGAACCATATCCGGATGCAGAATTTCGGCGGGCTGTTCGTCCAGTTCACCCGGCGCACGCGCGTGAATTTTTTGTTCCAGCAGACCCAGCGCCATGGCAAAACCATACAGCGTGGCTGCAGGCGTTGGCGGGCAGCCAGGGATATAGACATCCACCGGTACGATTTTGTCCGTGCCGCCCCATACGCAGTATAAGTCGTGGAAAATACCGCCGCTGTTACCGCAAGCACCGTAAGAGATACAAATTTTCGGGTCTGGCGCAGACTGCCAGGCGCGTAGCGCCGGAGAGCGCATGGCACGGGTTACCGCGCCGGTAAACAGCAGGATATCCGCATGGCGCGGGGACGGTACCACTTTGATGCCAAAACGTTCGGCGTCAAACAGCGGAGAAAGCGTGGCGAAGATTTCGATTTCGCAACCGTTGCAGCCGCCGCAGTCCACACGGTAAACGTACGCTGAACGCTTGATGCTTTTTAGCAGCGACGCTTTCATGCTGGCAATGGATTCATCCACCGTCATCGGTACCGGAATACCGTTGGCGTCACGTGGGCCTAATAAATTGCTCATCAGCTGGCCTCTTTCATATGGCGAGTCAGTTCAATACGATCAGACGGCACCAGGCATTTCTGGCGCTTACAGTCCGGGCAGGTCTCAAAGCTTTCACGGTGGTTTTCCGCGCGGCTATCACCGTTGTGCTTAAGCAGCGCAATGGCGTAATCAATCTCTTTTTGTACCGCAAACGGACGGTTACATACGCGGCAATTACACAGCGCAAAGCGGGACTGCTGCAGGAAATCCTCTTTCTTCCACACCGCCAGCTCATACTCCTGCGACAGCTTGATCGCCGCCGTCGGGCAAACTTCTTCGCAACGGGCGCAGAAGATGCAGCGACCGAGGTTGAACTGCCACGCCAGCTCATTGGTGGCCAGATCGGTTTCGACCGTCAGCGCGTTCGACGGGCACGCATTCACACAGGCCGCACAGCCGATGCACTGTTGCGGATTATGTTCCGGTTTGCCACGGAAGTTTTTATCGACCGCGATCGGCTCCAGCGGATACGACGACGTCGGTGCCCCGGTTTTGATGACTTTTTTGATAAAGGTAAACATGGCGATTCCTTATTTCAGCGGCGAGTTTTTACGCTCGATGCTGTAGCGCTCAAGTTCTTTGTACGGCACGACTTTGCTCTTCTTCTTACGTACATCGACCACGGTCATACGGTCAGTACAGGAGTAGCAGGGATCGAGGCTACCGATAATCAGCGGCGCATCGGAAACGGTATTACCACGCAGCATGTAGCGCAGCGTCGGCCAGTTGGCGTAGGTCGCCGCACGGCAGCGCCAGCGATACAGTTTCTGGTTGTCGCCGGTCATGCTCCAGTGAATGTCATCTCCGCGCGGCGCTTCAGCAAAGCCCAGTGCGAAACGGTGAGGAATGTAGGTAAAGCCTTCCACCATCAGCGGGCCGCCCGGCAGGTTATCCAGACCAAAGTCGATCATATTTAGTGCGGTGTAGACTTCATTAATACGAACTTTCAGACGAGAAATAACATCGCAGCCTTGCTCGCTATGAACTTCCATCGGCAGCAGACCATAGCCGACAAACGGGTGATCGGCGCGGGTGTCACGCGCGTGGCCGCTGGCGCGAACCATCGGGCCGACGTTACTGAAGTCACGGGCAATTTCCGGATCCAGACGACCAATACCAACGGTACGCTGTTCCATATTCGGCGTACTGAGCAGCATATCGACCAGTTCCTGCACGTCACGACGCATCTGCTGCGCCAGTTGACGGGTCTGGATCATATCTTCTTTCAGCAGATCACGACGGATACCGCCGATCAGGTTCAGACCGTAAGTTTTACGTGCCCCGGTGAGGATCTCAGCCATCTTCATCGACGTTTCACGCACGCGGAAGAACTGCATAAAGCCGGAGTCAAAACCGGTGAAGTGACAGGCCAGGCCCAGGTTCAGCAGGTGCGAGTGCAGACGCTCAACTTCCAGTAGAATGGCACGGATCATCTGCGCACGTTCCGGCACCACGATGCCCATCGCATTCTCAACGGAAGTGGTATAGGCGGTGCTATGCGCAAAGCCGCAGATACCACACACGCGATCTGACAGGAACGTCACTTCGTTGTAACCCATACGGGTTTCCGCCAGTTTCTCCATGCCGCGGTGGACATAGAACAGACGGTAGTCGGCATCGATAATGTTCTCGCCGTCCACGAACAGGCGGAAGTGACCAGGTTCATCGGAGGTGACGTGCAACGGGCCAATCGGCACCACGTTATTTTTCTTGTCGCCCAGTTCGTTGATGAACTCGTAGGTTTCAGCATCGGTAGTCGGCGCCGGGCGCTGACGATAATCCATGCTGTCTTTACGCAGCGGATAGAGTTCGTCCGGCCAGTCATCGGGCAGTACCAGACGGCGCTCATCCGGCAAACCAACCGGGATCAAACCGTACATATCGCGCACTTCGCGCTCGCCCCAGACCGCAGCCGGAACGCGCGGCGTGACGGACGGGAACTCCAGCTTGTTGGCATCGACTTCAACGCGGACGGTTATCCAGCATTTGGTGCCCTGCTCCATCGACATCACGTAATAAACAGCGTAATGGCCGCACAGCTGGCGTTCGTCGTTACCAAACAACACGGACAACCAGCCGCCCTGTTTGTAGTACAGGAACTCCACCACTTCCGGCAGGTAGTTCACCTTGACGGTGATCGTCAGCTGATCTTTGGTCTGCCAGGCTTCATCCAGTACCACGCCCGGAAAGGCCTGATGCAGCGCAGCGAGATATTGTTGACCTAATTTTTCTTCAGACATGCTCAAACTCTCTTAAATCACGCCACCAGCAAGGAGACGAACGCTAAAAACGCAAACCCAAAACCGGCCCAGGTCACGCGTGAAGTGGCGCAAAAACGCAAACGCGCCATGCTGTTTTCGAACAGGGCGATGACCAGCACGCCGAGGACCAGCTTAACGACGGCAATCACCAGCGCCAGCAGCAGCCCACCCGCGGTGAAGGTTTCCATCTGTCCCCACGGCAGGAACACACCAACGAACATTTGCAGAACGACCAGTTGCTTGAGGCTAATGCCCCATTTCAGCACGGCAAAACCGCTGCCGCTGTATTCAGTCAATGGACCTTCCTGCAGCTCTTGCTCTGCTTCTGCCAGATCGAATGGCAGTTTGCCCATTTCGATAAAGGTGGCGAAAGCACAGGCACACAGTGCCAGAATCAGCGGGATGCTGTGCGCAGCAGGCCAGTGGTAAATGGTATCGGCGATATTGCTGATATGGGTTGAACCCGCAACCTGTGCCGCTACCCACAGCCCCAGCAACAGGATAGGTTCAACCAGCACGCCGAGCATCGCTTCACGGCTGGCACCAATGGCGGTAAACGGGCTACCGGTATCCAGTCCCGCGATAGAGAAGAAGAAACGGGCAATGGCGAACAGGTAAATTAAGGTGATCAGATCGCCCAGTTGTGGCAGCGGTGAGCCAACGGTCACTACCGGTAGCGCAGTGGCGATAGTCAGCATCACGCCCACCATCACAAACGGCGTCAGGCGGAAGACCCAGCTGGAATCCGCAGGCGCAATGCTCTGACGACCCAGCAGTTTGATAATGTCGCGGTATTCCTGCAAAACGCCAGGACCACGGCGATTGTGCAAACGCGCACGCGCCACGCGGGTAACGCCGGACAGCAGCGGCGCAACGGCAAACAGCACCAGCGCCTGAATTAACGGATATAAAACACTCATTTTCAGGCTCCTCGTGAAACCACAATCACCACCAGCACCGCCAGTTCAATCAGCGCCAGGCGACGGAACAGCACCGGCGCAGCCGCATTCTGCCAGCCCGGAACCAGTGATACCGGATTCAACCACTTACGCAGTTTGAGTACCGGGGCAAAGGCTTCTTTCACCGGCATGGCAAAACCGTGCGCGGTAATGACCATTGACTGCTCGTGATCGTAACCACACACCCATGCCGCACCGCGTGAACGCGACGGCAGACGGTTGCCTTTGAAAATTGCCATGATGATGAACGGCAGCAGCGGACATGCGATCAGCAGCAGCGTGATCATTGGCTGAGAAACGGTGGTGTTCGCAGTTTCCAGCGGCAGCGGAACGGCAGAGGAGATCATCGGCAGCAGCCACGGCGCAGCCACGCCGCCAATCACACAGCAGATAGCCAGCGCAACGACGCTCACGCTCATCAGGATTGGTGCGCAGCAGGCATTCTCAGCTTCCTTCGTACGCGGTGCGCCAAGGAACGTTACGCCATAGACTTTCGCCATACACATCACCGCCAGCGCGCCGGTAATTGCCAGCCCAACCGCCAGCAACGGTCCTAACAGACGACCGACAAACGCCCCGCTGTTACCCAGCTTGAAGAAGGATTGATAGATAACCCACTCACCGGCAAAACCGTTCAGCGGCGGCAGCGCGGCCATCGCCATCAGGCCAACCAACATCGCCAGAGAGATAACCGGCATGCGTTTGCCGATACCGCCCAGTTTTTCGATATCACGATGACCGGTACGGAACCAGATGCTGCCTGCGCCCAGGAACAGAACGCTTTTGAACAGGCTGTGGTTTACCAGGTGGTACAGACCGCCGGTCAAACCCAGCGCAATCAGCGCCGGTTGATTCAGGGAAATCCCGGTCACGCCAGCGCCTAGCCCCAGCAGAATAATGCCGATGTTTTCCAGCGTGTGGTACGCCAGCAGGCGCTGGATATTGTGTTCCATCAGCGCATACAGACCGCCAACAAATGCGGTGATCATGCCCAACACCAGAAGCGTAACCCCCCACCACAGCGGTGCATTACCGCCCAGCAGCGACAGGGAGAGAATACCCAGTAGACCAACCTTCATGACGACGGTAGAGAACAGTGCCGCAGCCGGTGCGCTGGCATTGGCGTGTGCCTGTGGCACCCAACCATGCAGAGGAATAATCCCGGCCAGCAGGCCAAAACCTGCCACGCCCAGCAGCCAGATGTCAGACCCGAGCGGCAGCTCCTGGGTGCGCAGGTCTAGCAGACGCAGCTCCAGAGTGCCGTAACGTTGCCACACAAGGTAGCAGGCAACCGCCAGCAGCAGCGTACCAATACGCCCCAGCGCAAACCACAGTTTGCCTTCTTTACTGCAGCCGGTGAGGAACACGGCACACAGCGCCATGATTTCCGCCATCACCACCAGCGTACCGAGGTTGCTGGCAACCACCGCACATACCGCCGCGGCCATCAGCAGATTCACCAGCAGGCCGTTAGCTTTCACCTGCGGATGACGATGCCAGTCAATGTTGTACAGGCTGACAAACAGGCCGCACAGTCCCAGCGTAATCAGCCAGATAGCATTCAGCGGAGTAATTTGCAGACTGTGCCCAATAAACGGCATCACGCCGCTCACCGCCAGCGCATTAGTCAGAACGGTAAAACCAGCGGCTGCCGTACACAAGCTGCCGACCGCACCGCCAACTCCAGCAATCCAGCCGCTCAGCGATTTATGAAATGAAAACAGAAATGCCAGAACCGCAGCCGCTGTAAACCAGGCCACGCCGCTGTTAATCAGTGAAATTGCGCTCATTTTGCATCCCCACTCTGAGCCTGCTGAAACAAGGTGAGATCGCCGAAATCGGTATTGAAAGTCAGCTCACGCTTACGTTTGCTGGCGCGGGCGATATCCATGTTGCTCACCAGGTGCAGGGCTTTGGTCGGACACATGCGCACGCAGGCCGGACCTTGCTCATCAAAACTGCACAGATCGCATTTCACCGCGATGGCACGAACGCCTGGAACCCAGTCCAGCAGCGAACTCACGCGAGCAGGCGCTGGCGGAGCCGGAGGCGCTTTTGGCGTATTGGCGTTTGCCGGGATATGCAGCGGACGGCTACCAGAAAACTCTATCGCGCCAAACGGACAAGCGATCCCGCACAGTTTGCAGCTTACGCACAGGCTTTCATTCAGCTGTACGGCGCCATCAACGCGGTTAATGGCATTAACCGGACACACGGTGGCGCAAGGCGCATCTTCACACTGGTGGCAAAGCTGCGGCGCGGATTCTTTTTCATTTAACATCACTTTCAGGCGCGGCATTGACTGCAGGCCATGCTGGCGATGTGTCTCTGAGCAGGCGGCTTCACAGGTGTGGCAGCCAATACAAAGAGTGGAGTCAGCAATTACAAAACGATTCACCAGGCATTCCTCAGGTGATAGTCATTTTTGACGAAAACATGTCTGCAAAATGTCATTTCGACATTTTTCGACATGTCCATTCCCTAAAACATCGTGACGCAGTATGTAAACCGCATCATGACAAAGTGGACAGCACCTGAGGCTTAAGCCGGGCTATGTCCCTCAACCAGTTGGCTTAAATTCACCGGCATATTGTTCTCAACCGCGGTGTACAGGCTGTCGTAGACGGTGGCGATTTTCTCGAGATAGTGCTCCAGCACCTGTTCGCGATCGCGGTTACTGAAACGCTCATCGACTTGACCGTCGATGGTCAACTGTGCCTGTGCAATCAGTTGCTTATCATCACCATCTTTTGTTTCGACGTAGTACTCGATGGTGTGGCTATTGAAGCCATCCGCCAGCGTGACGTAGATAGTGAAGTGTTCAAAAAGGACAAAGCAGAGATCTTTGTCCGGCGCACAGCTCATTGCATGATGCAAACGCGCTTTCGACAGGGTGATCCCCTGAACCAGCGAGTTACAGTAAATACGCCACTGGTCCTGTAGGCGACGATGCCGTTCAGCGATGTAATCGGCTTTTTCGCTTATTTCCCAAATAGTCATGTCAGGTTACCCGTTTAGCAGAGATGAACAGCCTTAAGCATATTTCATGCCAAAATTAAATTTCTTAATTTTCATATAGATAAAAAATTAAAGGCGGGTGACGACATGTCATTTCGTCATTATCGTCATTGTCACGAATGAAAAAAATCAACCTGGCATGCTTATTGCTTTTGATACGGCAACTTCACAGGAGGCGGTATGCACGAAATAACCCTCTGCCAACGGGCACTGGAATTGATTGAACAACAGGCCACGCAACACGGTGCTCAGCGAGTAACTGGGGTCTGGCTCAAAATTGGCGCATTTTCTTGCGTAGAAACCAGCGCTCTCTCCTTTTGTTTTGATCTGGTATGCCGCGGGACCCTTGCAGAAGGTTGTAAACTCCACCTCGAAGAACAAGAAGCCGAATGTTGGTGCGAATCTTGTCAACAATACGTCACGTTACTGACGCAACGCGTGCGCCGATGTCCGCAATGCAACAGCGATATGCTGAGAATTGTGGCCGATGACGGCCTACAGATTCGACGTATTGAAATAGATCAGACTCCAGCGCCGGATGGCGACGCTTAAGCGTCTTATCCAGCCTACAGAAAGAGCTCGTTTGTAGGCCGGATAAGGCAACGCAGTCATCCGGCAACAGATGTATCGCAAGTAAAAAGATCAGGAGTGAGCGATGTGTACGACATGTGGTTGCGCTGAAGGCAACCTATATATAGAGGGTGATGAGCATAATCCCCACTCGGCGTTTCGCAGCGCGCCATTTGCCCCAGCGGCTCGTCCAGCGCTGAATATTACCGGTGTGAAGACCTCAAATTTCACACCGAGCCAGACCGAAGAAGGCGATTTGCACTACGGTCACGGTGAGGCAGGAACCCACGCACCAGGTATGAGCCAACGCCGTATGCTGGAAGTGGAAATTGACGTACTGGACAAAAACAACCGCCTGGCCGAACGCAACCGTGCCCGCTTTGCGGCCCGTCAGCATCTGGTGCTGAACCTTGTTTCAAGCCCGGGCTCCGGTAAAACCACGCTGCTGACCGAAACGCTGATGAAGCTGAAAGATAGCGTGCCGTGCGCCGTTATTGAAGGTGACCAGCAGACGGTGAACGATGCTGCCCGTATTCGCGCCACAGGCACGCCCGCCATTCAGGTCAACACCGGTAAAGGCTGCCACCTTGACGCACAAATGATTGCTGACGCCGCGCCGCGTTTGCCGCTTGACGATAACGGCATTCTGTTCATTGAAAACGTCGGCAACCTGGTCTGCCCTGCCAGCTTCGACCTCGGCGAGCGCCATAAAGTGGCCGTGCTTTCCGTCACCGAAGGTGAAGACAAACCGCTGAAATATCCACATATGTTTGCCGCCGCATCGCTGATGCTGCTCAACAAAGTGGATCTGCTACCGTACCTCAATTTTGACGTTGAAAAATGCATCGCCAGCGCCCGGGAAGTGAACCCGGGAATTGAGATTATCCTGATTTCCGCCACCAGTGGTGAAGGGATGGATCAATGGCTCTCCTGGCTGGAGACGCAGCGATGTGCATAGGTGTTCCGGGTCAAATCCGCACCATTGATGGCAACCAGGCCAAAGTCGACGTTTGCGGTATTCAGCGCGACGTCGACCTGACGCTGGTCGGTAGCTGTGATGAACATGGCCAACCGCGCCTCGGCCAGTGGGTACTGGTCCACGTCGGTTTTGCCATGAGCATCATTAATGAAGCTGAAGCGCGCGATACGCTCGACGCGCTGCAAAACATGTTTGACGTTGAGCCGGATGTCGGCGCGTTGCTGTACGGCGAGGAAAAATAAATGCGTTTTGTTGACGAATACCGCGCACCAGAGCAGGTGATGCAACTGATAGAGCACCTGTCTGAACGTGCCGCCCACCTCCCCTACACGGCTGAACGCCCACTGCGCATCATGGAAGTTTGTGGTGGTCATACCCACGCTATCTTCAAATTCGGCCTCGACCAGTTGCTACCGGAAAACGTGGAGTTTATTCATGGTCCGGGTTGCCCGGTTTGCGTTTTGCCGATGGGTAGAATCGACAGCTGTGTAGAAATCGCCAGCCATCCAGAAGTGATTTTCTGCACCTTTGGCGATGCGATGCGCGTCCCGGGTAAGCAAGGCTCCCTGCTGCAAGCCAAGGCGCGCGGTGCAGATATCCGTATCGTCTATTCACCGATGGATGCGCTGAAGCTGGCACAGGAAAACCCAACGCGTAAGGTGGTGTTCTTTGGTCTGGGTTTTGAAACCACAATGCCAACGACCGCTATCACTCTGCAACAGGCAAAGCAGCGTGACGTGCAGAACTTTTACTTTTTCTGCCAGCACATCACGCTTATCCCTACGCTGCGCAGCCTGCTGGAACAGCCGGACAACGGTATTGACGCCTTTTTAGCACCAGGCCACGTCAGCATGGTGATTGGCACAGATGCCTATAATTTCATTGCTTCAGACTTCCATCGTCCGTTAGTGGTCGCCGGTTTTGAACCGCTCGATCTCCTGCAAGGCGTGGTGATGTTAATTGAGCAGAAAATTGCCGCGCACAGCCAGGTAGAAAACCAGTACCGTCGCGTGGTACCGGACGCCGGTAACGCGTTAGCGCAACAGGCCATCGCCGAGGTGTTCTGCGTCAATGGCGACAGCGAATGGCGCGGTCTGGGCGTTATCGAATCCTCTGGCGTTCACCTGACGCCTGACTATCAGCGCTTTGATGCCGAAGCCCATTTCCAGCCAGCGCCGCAGCAGGTGTATGACGATCCGCGCGCGCGTTGTGGGGAAGTGCTGACGGGCAGATGTAAACCACATCAGTGCCCATTATTTGGCAAAACGTGTAACCCGGAGACAGCGTTTGGCGCCCTGATGGTCTCCTCAGAAGGCGCATGTGCCGCCTGGTATCAGTATCGTCAGCAGGAGTGTGAAGCATGAGCAGCGTACAACTCGCCCACGGTAGCGGCGGTCAGGCTATGCAGCAGTTGATCAACAGTCTGTTTATGGAGGCATTCGCGAATCCGTGGCTGGCGGAACAAGAAGATCAGGCACGTCTGGAACTGGCGCAACTGGTCGCTGAAGGCGATCGTCTGGCGTTTTCAACCGACAGCTATGTTATCGATCCGTTGTTCTTCCCGGGCGGTAATATCGGCAAGCTGGCTATCTGTGGTACGGCTAACGACGTGGCGGTCAGCGGCGCGATCCCGCGCTATCTCTCCTGCGGTTTTATCCTCGAAGAAGGTTTACCAATGGAGACGCTGAAAACCGTCGTTAACAGCATGGCGGCAACCGCGCGCGAAGCGGGTATCGCCATCGTCACCGGCGACACCAAGGTTGTACAGCGCGGCGCGGCGGACAAACTTTTTATCAACACCGCCGGAATGGGCGCGATCCCCGCCAACATTCACTGGGGCGCACAGACCCTGAGCGTGGGCGATGTGCTGCTGGTCAGCGGTACGCTTGGCGATCACGGCGCAACCATCCTTAACCTGCGCGAACAGTTGGGTCTTGATGGCGAACTGGTCAGCGACTGCGCGGTATTGACGCCGCTTATCCAGACGCTGCGTGATATTCCTGGCGTGAAGGCGCTGCGTGACGCCACCCGTGGCGGCGTGAATGCGGTAACGCATGAATTTGCCGCATCATGCGGGTTTGGTATTGAGCTGTCTGAAGCAGCCTTGCCCGTGAAGCCCGCAGTGCGTGGAGTTTGCGAACTGCTGGGACTGGATGCGCTCAACTTTGCTAACGAAGGTAAGCTGGTGATTGCCGTTGAACGTCAGGCCGCTGAAACGGCACTTGCCGCGCTGCGCGCGCATCCATTAGGACGCGATGCCGCAATGATTGGCGAAGTGGTAGAACGCAAAGGTGTGCGTCTGGCCGGACTTTACGGCGTGAAACGAACCCTCGATTTACCACACGCCGAACCTTTACCTCGTATATGCTAACTGCCCATTAGCAGCAACGTGTAGGCCGGATAAGCGAAATCGCTATCCGGCAATAATTTACGACTTATACCTATAATTCATTTACCGTTTTCGCACCGTTCTGCGGTGCTTTTCCTGGAAAAGCAATATGTCGTATACACCGATGAGTGACCTCGGACAGCAAGGCCTGTTCGATATTACTCGTACATTATTACAGCAGCCCGATCTCCCGTCTCTTAGCGAGGCGCTTTCGCAGCTGGTCAAGCGTTCAGCTCTGGCCGACTGTGCGGCTATTGTCTTATGGCAGGCACAAACGCAGCGTGCGCGTTATTTTGCGACGCGTGAAAATGGTAAACCCATCGATTATGAAGACGAAACGGTACTGGCTCATGGCCCGGTACGCCGTATTTTGTCTCGCCCCGATGCGCTGCACTGCAACTATCACGAGTTTACGGAAACCTGGCCACAGCTGGCCTCTGGCGGACTGTATTCTGAATTTGGCCACTACTGCCTGCTGCCGCTAGCGGCAGATGGGCGCATCTTTGGCGGTTGCGAGTTCATCCGTAACGAGGATCGTCCGTGGAGTGAAAAAGAGTACAACCGACTTCAGACCTTTACCCAGATAGTCGGCGTCGTTGCTGAACAAATTCAAAGTAGGGTCAGCAACAACGTCGATTACGATCTGCTGTGTCGTGAGCGTGACAACTTTCGCATCCTGGTCGCCATCACCAATGCGGTACTCTCCCGCCTGGACATTGACGAACTGGTCAGCGAAGTCGCCAAAGAGATCCATCACTACTTCGACATTGATGCCATCAGCATCGTGTTACGCAGCGATCGCAAAAACAAGCTCAGCATTTATTCCACCCACTATCTGGATGAACATCATCCGGCTCACGAACAGAGCGAAGTGGACGAAGCGGGCACGCTCTCTGAACGCGTTTTCAAAAGCAAAGAGATGCTGCTGATTAATCTGAGCGAACGCGATACGCTCGCCCCTTACGAACGGATGCTGTTCGAAACCTGGGGCAACCAGCTACAAACCCTGTGTCTGTTACCGCTGATGTCCGGCAATACTATGCTCGGCGTACTCAAGCTGGCACAGTGCGAAGAGAAAGTTTTCACTACCGCCAACCTCAAGCTATTGCGCCAAATTGCCGAGCGAGTGGCAATTGCCGTGGATAACGCGCTTGCCTATCAGGAGATTCACCGCCTGAAAGAACGTCTGGTAGATGAAAACCTGGCGCTGACTGAACAACTCAACAATGTAGAGAGTGAGTTCGGTGAAATCATTGGCCGCAGCGAAGCGATGTACAGCGTACTCAAGCAGGTCGAAATGGTGGCGCAAAGCGACAGCACCGTCCTGATTCTGGGTGAGACCGGAACGGGTAAAGAGCTGATCGCACGGGCCATTCACAACCTGAGCGGACGTAACGCCCGTCGGATGGTGAAGATGAACTGTGCGGCAATGCCTGCCGGATTACTGGAAAGCGATCTGTTTGGTCATGAGCGTGGCGCGTTTACCGGCGCCAGCACGCAGCGGATTGGTCGTTTCGAGCTGGCAGATAAAAGTTCGCTGTTCCTCGATGAAGTTGGCGATATGCCGCTGGAGCTTCAGCCTAAGCTACTGCGCGTTCTGCAAGAGCAGGAGTTTGAACGTCTGGGCAGTAATAAGCTGATCCAGACCGACGTGCGCTTGATCGCCGCTACCAACCGCGATCTGAAGAAGATGGTCGCCGATCGCGAATTTCGTAACGATCTCTACTATCGACTGAACGTCTTCCCGATCCATCTGCCGCCGCTGCGTGAGCGCCCGGAAGATATTCCGCTGCTGGTAAAAGCCTTTACCTTTAAAATTGCTCGTCGGATGGGACGCAATATCGACAGTATTCCCGCCGAGGCTCTGCGCACGCTGAGCTGTATGGAATGGCCGGGTAACGTGCGTGAGCTGGAAAACGTGGTTGAACGTGCGGTTCTGCTTACCCGAGGCAACGTACTGCAACTGTCTCTTCCGGATATTGCCCCTTTGACGCCGTCTACCCCTCCGGTGGCAACCGAAGTCGCACAGGACGGCGAAGATGAATACCAGTTGATTATGCGCGTACTGAAAGAAACCAACGGTGTGGTTGCCGGTCCCAAAGGCGCGGCACAACGGCTGGGGCTGAAACGTACAACGTTACTCTCACGCATGAAGCGATTGGGTATTGATAAGGATGCACTGGTTTAGCCAGTGTGGCTATACTGGGTGATATCTCAACGAAAGGAGGCAGTATGGCGGTATCAGCACGTAATCAATTAACCGGTACAGTGAGCGCAGTCGCTACAGGCGCAGTGAATGATGAAGTTGAACTGACGCTGGCTGGCGGCGCAAAACTGGTCGCGATTGTGACCCATAGTAGTCAGCAGGCACTGGGTCTGGCGAAAGGAAAAGAAGCCATTGCGCTGATCAAAGCGCCGTGGGTGACGCTGGCGACTGAAGACTGTGGCCTGAAATTCTCTGCCCGTAACCAATTTGCCGGTAGCGTTTCACAGGTAACCGAAGGCGCCGTTAACGCCACCGTACACATCAAAACTGATGCCGGTTTTGACATTGTCGCGGTCGTGACGAACGAAAGTCAGCAAGAGATGAAACTGAGTCAGGGAAGCCGGGTCATCGCGCTGATCAAAGCCTCGGCCATTCTGATTGCCACCAAAGCGTAATCGCCATTCATCACCGCATGGCCAGATTACCCGATGGCGCTACGCTTATCGGATTTACACAACGGTTCCGTTTACCTTGTAGGCCGGATAAGGCATCGCCACCATCCGGCACACAAAGACGCTATTTTTTCCGCTGGTATTTCTCTGGCAATTCCGGGACAGGGCGTTTGTCATCAATCAGATGACGCACGGTCAGAATCGGATGACGCCAGAGCATTCTTGGCCCAGCCCAACGCATAATTTGCTTCATCTCTTCGCGTTTGGCAGATTGATAGCAGTGCACCGGACACTGCTTACAGGCCGGTTTTTCCTCACCAAAGACACACTTATCGAGGCGCTTTTGCGCATAGGCAAACAACGCATCGTAATGCCCCGGCTCGTCTGAAGCCTGCGGACACTGGCGCTCGTAGAGTGAGATCATTCTCTGGATCGTCATTTTTTCACGTGCAATACGTTTGCCGGACATGATGCCTCCATAATTAAGTTGCATAAATAATACACCTTAACTAAGCACAGGACTATTGCTGGAGGTCATCCATTCCTTAGCACCCTACGCAAATAAGAATTATTTTCATTTATTTATGCCATGTGCTATATAACATAGCAAAGGCTATATTCGATGATAAATTAACCATTTTGTTGTGAGGGATACTATGCCGCATCTGCCCCATCTCAAGTCATTTCTCCTTGCCAGCGCGTTAACGGCGCTGACGCTGTCACCCGCCTGGGCGAAAGAAAAATTCAAAGTGGTAACCACCTTTACGGTGATTGCCGATATGGCAAGCAATGTAGCAGGTGACGCGGCGGACGTTAGTTCTATCACCAAACCGGGGGCTGAAATTCACGAATATCAACCAACCCCAGGTGATATTAAACGGGCGCAAGGCGCACAGCTTATTCTCTCCAACGGTCTGAACCTCGAACTATGGTTTGCCCGCTTCTACCAAAATTTGTCCGGCGTACCAGAAGTGATGGTCTCAAACGGCGTCCAGCCAATGGGCATCAGCGAAGGACCGTACAACGGTAAACCAAACCCGCATGCCTGGATGTCAGCGGAGAACGCACTTATCTACGTGGATAACATTCGCGATGCGCTGATGAAATACGATCCGGACAATGCCGCGACCTACCAGAAAAACGCACAGAATTATAAAGCGAAAATCCAGCAGACCCTGGCGCCACTGCATACAGAACTGGCAAAGCTCCCTGCTGATAAACGCTGGCTGGTCACCAGTGAAGGCGCATTCTCTTACCTGGCACGTGATAACGGCCTGAAAGAGCTGTATCTGTGGCCGATCAATGCCGATCAGCAAGGTACGCCGAAGCAGGTACGCAAGGTAATCGATGCGATCAGAGAGCATCATATCCCAACGGTATTTAGCGAAAGCACCGTGTCCGACAAACCAGCGCGTCAGGTTGCCCGTGAGTCTGGTGCGTATTACGGCGGCGTGCTGTATGTCGATTCGCTCAGCGCTGCCGATGGTCCGGTACCGACCTATCTGGATTTACTGCGCGTCACCACGCAAACCATTGTTAACGGCATCAACAAGGGTCTGGAGAGCCAACCATGAGTCACTCTGCGATTACCGTAAATCAGGTTACGGTGACGTATCGCAACGGTCATACCGCATTGCGGGACGCCACTTTTCAGGTTCCGGGCGGCTCAATTGCCGCTCTGGTCGGCGTCAACGGGTCGGGAAAATCAACGCTTTTTAAAGCGCTGATGGGTTTTGTCCGCCTGGCGCAAGGGGAAATCTCAATTCTGCAACAGCCGGTAAACAAGGCGCTCAAACAGAATCTGATCGCCTATGTCCCTCAGTCAGAAGAGGTGGACTGGTCGTTTCCGGTACTGGTGGAAGATGTGGTGATGATGGGACGCTTTGGCCATATGGGCTGGCTGCGTCGACCAAAACAGATCGACCACGCCTGCGTGGATGCGGCGCTGGCGCGGGTTGATATGCTGGACTATCGCCATCGTCAGATAGGTGAACTGTCCGGTGGGCAGAAAAAGCGAGTTTTTCTGGCAAGGGCCATCGCACAGGACGGACAGGTTATTTTACTGGATGAACCCTTCACCGGCGTGGATGTAAAAACCGAGGCCCGGATCATCGACCTGCTGCGTGAACTGCGTGATGAAGGTCGAACCATGCTGGTCTCTACCCATAATCTGGGATCCGTCACCGAGTTTTGTGATTACACGGTGATGATTAAGGGCACGGTGCTGGCAAGTGGACCAACCGATACCACCTTTACCCCCGATAATCTCGAGCTGGCATTTAGCGGCGTACTGCGTCACGTTGCGCTGAGCGGCGGCGAACAACACGTGATTACCGACGATGAACGCCCGTTTATTTCGCGACGTGCGGCAAGCGAGGGGAAATAATCATGAACTGGCTGACAGAGCCGTTTGGTTACCAGTATATGCTCAACGCCATGTGGGTCTCGGCGATGGTCGGCGGCCTGTGCGCGTTTCTCTCCTGCTATTTGATGCTCAAAGGCTGGTCGCTGATCGGCGATGCGCTGTCGCACTCTATTGTTCCGGGCGTGGCAGGCGTTTATATGTTAGGGCTTCCCTTCGCGCTTGGCGCATTCCTTTCCGGCGGCCTGGCGGCGGGCAGTATGCTGTTTCTTAATCAGCGTTCGCGCCTGAAGGAAGATGCGATTATCGGACTGATTTTTTCGTCTTTTTTCGGTATCGGGCTTTTTATGGTGTCGCTCAATCCGATGTCAGTGAACATTCAGACCATTATTCTCGGCAACGTGCTGGCGATTGCACCGGAAGATATTCTGCAACTGGCCATCATCGGGGTTATCTCGCTGACTATCCTGTTTTTGAAGTGGAAAGATCTGATGGTGGTCTTTTTTGATGAAAACCACGCGCGCTCTATCGGTTTGAATCCGGGCCGGTTGAAGCTGTTGTTTTTTACGCTGCTCTCCGTTTCAACGGTAGCCGCCCTGCAAACCGTCGGTGCATTTCTGGTGATTTGCCTGGTGGTTACGCCCGGAGCGACGGCCTGGCTGCTGACCGATCGTTTTCCACGCCTGCTCACCATCGCCGTAGCTATCGGCAGCCTGACCAGCTTTTTCGGCGCCTGGCTGAGCTACTGGCTGGACGGCGCAACCGGCGGAATTATCGTCGTTCTGCAAACATTGCTGTTCCTGCTGGCATTTGTCTTCGCACCAAAACACGGTCTGCTGGCGAATCGCCGACGCGCCCGGCTGGTGAACAAGGAGTCAGTATGATCTTAACAACGCTATTAGAACCCTTTCAGTTTAGCTTTATGGTCAATGCGCTGGTTATCTCCACCATTGTCGCCGTGCCCTGCGCGCTGCTATCGGTATTTTTAGTACTCAAAGGCTGGGCGCTGATGGGCGATGCCATGAGCCACGCGGTTTTCCCGGGAATTGTACTGGCGTGGATTGCGGGTATCCCACTGGCAATTGGCGCATTTATCGCTGGGCTGTTCTGTGCAGTAGCGACGGGTTATCTCGACGATAACAGCCGCATCAAACGCGATACCCTGATGGGGATTGTCTTCTCCGGCATGTTCGGTGCGGGGCTGGTGCTGTACGTCTCTATCCAGTCGGAAGTCCATCTCGATCATATTCTGTTCGGCGACATGCTGGGCGTATCGTTCAGCGACATCATACAAACCGCGGTTATTACGCTTGGGATAGCGCTTATTATTGGGCTTAAGTGGAAAGATCTGCTACTGCATGCGTTCGACCCGCATCAGGCAAAGGCCAGTGGGCTTAACACTGCACTGCTACATTACGGCCTGCTGTGCATGATCGCCCTGACGATTGTCGCCACGCTAAAATCAGTAGGGATTATTTTGTCGATCTCCTTACTGATTGCGCCTGGCGCCATTGCGATTTTAATGACGCGGAAATTTTCCCACGCCTTGTGGCTAGCGGTGATTATGTCGGTCGTTACCTCGTTTATGGGCGTGTACCTGTCTTTTTTCATCGACAGTGCACCGGCCCCCACCATCGTCGTACTATTTTCACTGCTGTTTGTGATGACCTTTATTTATTCCACCCAGCGCGATCGCCGTTTAGAACGGCAACGCCTGCATGATGTGCTATAGGCTATATCATCGCCAGCTTAATAACGGGCTAAACGCCTCGCAACCCACCAGGGCACGAAGCGCAGGCAAATGACAGTTACGCGCCAGAAGCGGAGGTACGGCAAAAATAATGTCGCTGGAGAGCATCACATTCTCAAGTTGTCCCCATAGGTACCAGCCGGTTTCAACACCACTGTCGGGGACGCGCAAATGCAAATGCCATCCTTCCTGTGGCTCATCAGTAATCCCCAGCCATTGGCTGAATTGGGGGATTTCAGGCACAACCTGAGTCACTAACGAGCACATACCAACCTGGTTTGCCGGTATATACAAAGTTAGCGCTCCCAAAGTAATACGTACCGCCGCCAGATTAGTGGGAGCCGTCATAACCGCTGGTCTCCTGATAACGCTCAAAGACCAGATTCAGATCGAGCAACGTGTACCAGGTTTCCATCACGTTAACTACACCCACAGCGATGCTTTGTAACGCCGGGGGCAACGAATCTCCTGGCAAATGAATCTGGCTTTCGGCGACTTCCAACACATCAATCAATTTATCTATCAGGATCCCGCTTTGCATTTTCTCGGCGCAACCAATCAGAATAGTGCGCTTACCTGCCGAATTGACGGTAGGTTTATCGATCAGGCTGTCCAGCCTCATCACCGATTCCACCCGTCCACGATAGTTGATGACCCCTTCAAGCATTGGCGCGCAACAGGGAACCCTGGAAATCGGGCGCTCTGCAAGGATCTCTTTAATTTGCGCCCCATAGAAGGCAAAATTCTTACCCGCCAGTTGGAATAACACCAGCGTACGCTGGGGTTCATCAACGTTTTCACACTCCGGCTTTTCACCATGGTTCAGCGCAAGAATCTGCTCCAGCTGTTGGCTCATATTGACTCCTTTTACTCGGCAATGCAGAAAGTGTTACGGCCATTTTGTTTCGCGGCGTACAGCGCCTGATCGGCACGTTCGCGTAGCGTTTCAATCCGATCGCCAAACTGCCACTGGGCAATGCCCGCGCTGAAGGTGCTGTGAAAACTGGCGTCGTTAACGGAAAAGGCGACCTGCTCGTAATCCTTGCGCAATCTTTCAACCACCCGCGCCGCTTTCTCACTGCTGGTATTAGGCATAATGATGACAAACTCTTCACCGCCGTAACGGCCTACGATATCGGTACTGCGTAGGCGATGGGAAAACAGTTGCGAAATGCCTACAATAACCTGGTCGCCAACGGCATGGCCGTAGGTGTCGTTAATGCTTTTGAAACGATCCAGATCCACCATCACCATACAGAACTGATTACCGCTGTAGTTCGACTCGGCAATCGCGCTTTTGAGAAAATGGGTAGTCGTCGAGTGGTTATATAATCCACTCAGGCTGTCCTGTGACATGCGGGCACGCAGGACGCGCATTCTTTCAGCGCGGATCGTGACGGCACGGATAAGCTCCTCTGGGTCGGCCTGTTTAAGAATAAAATCCTCCGCGCCAATGCTCATTGCGCCAAGCTGCGCATGCTTGTTGGTCTCGCTGGAGAGATAGGCGATTGGCAGGCCAATATGCTGCGGTATCTGGCGAATGAGTTTCGTCAACTCTTCACCGCTGAACTCGGGCATATGGTAGTCCATCAGCACCAGATCGATAGGTTGCGCATTCAGTACGTGCAACAAATGGTGTGGTTTCTCCAGCACATGTACTTCCATTCCCGCCATGCGTAGCATTTCAGCGTTATATTCCGCCACCGCAGGCTCATCATCGATCAACAGCACCTGATACGGTTTTTTCAGCGACGGTTGGGTTAAACGATGCAACTCCTGCACTAAATCGGTGATAGATGCGGGTTTAACATAGTAGCCGTCGCAGCCGGATTTAATGGCATTTATCCGGGCGTTAAAATCACTGTGACACGAGAGGAACAGCACCGGAAAGGCCTTGCCAACTTTTTGTTTCAGGTCCGACATCGTCAACGGCCCGCCGTAGGCATTGTCCGGAAAGCTGACATCCATAATCACCACAGCAGGCGGTTGCGACAGTACGGCCTGAGTAAAATCCTGGGTGCTTGAGAACACATGACAGGTAAAACCAAAGCAGCGCAATTGGGTGGCGAGCAGCTCAACCTGATCGACGTCATCATCGCACAGGTAGATAGGCTGACTGGCCCGCCGAACATATCCCTCTTCCGGACGCTGCGCGGTGATCGGTAAAGTGAAATCCGTATCGCTGATACGATGCTCCAGGTTGAGCTGCTCCTGGGTCAGGGTATACAACCACCTGATAATTCGCCGCAGCTCGTCATAATGCAGCGGGCTTTGCTCTGTTTCCGGTTCGGTAAGTAAACGCTCACCTTCTGCTGAGGCATCCGCCAGTGGGCTAAAGCCAAAGGAACCCGCCGAACCGTGAATACTGTGCAGCAGAATATGCAGCTGTTTGCGACAGGCTTCGCTGGGCTCTGCGACCAGTTGAACGAGTAATCTTTCCGCTTGTGCCAGCATGTCTGGGATTCGGCGTAAAAAACCCTGGCGCAAACGCGCTATTTTTTCCTGCGCAGCCGCCATCGCTATATGCTTATTTTCTTGTTTCATCAAACACGTAGGCTTATTCAGTTAATCGCAGACGGTTGCAGTAGCGCATTGACAGCAGCCCCCAGATTTTCCGCAAGGTTTTCATCTTTTTTCACCCAACGGTCGTACAGAGTGTCGCTGGCCATCACTTCATTGGCGCTCAGTAAAATAAAAGGCTTAACCCAATTCTGAGCGCGTAACAGCGTCAGCAAATCCAACCCGCTGATCTCTGGCATATGCAGATCGCTAATCACCAGATCGATGTTGCTATCCGAGTCCAGGCACACCAGGGCGGAAATCGCGCTTTCCACAATCACTACATCGTAGCCGTCCATTTGCAAAAATATGGTTGCCAGTTCAGCCGCAAAAAGATCATCATCAACTAATAAAATTCGCATTTTCTCTCTCGATTTTGCGCCATCAGCACAAAAGCATTTTTAATGTTTTTATCAAACTGTCCTGCTCGAAATCGCCCTTGGCGATGTAGGCATCCGCGCCCACCTGAATCCCTCGTCGCCGGTCCTCTTCCTTCGCGCGGGACGTCACGATGATGATTGGCGTATGCTGGTAGTTTTTCTCCCCACGCAACGATTTGGTGAAGGTGAAACCATCCATAAACGGCATTTCGACATCCGTCAGTACGGCATCAAACTGGGTCAGTTTCGCTTTTTGCAGTCCCGATAGCCCGTCTTCTGCCAGTGTCACCTGATAGCCGTGCGCTTCCAGCACGTTCTTTTCTATCTCACGAGTATTCAGTGAGTCATCGACCACCAGCACATGCCATGCATCCTGCGTTACGCTCGTGGCAGGAGCAGGTGTACTGGTTTGCCGTGATTGTTGCGCCATCGCCATCAGCGCGGGAACGTGCAGGATGCTGACCAGTTGGTTTTCCGGCGTTTGTACCATCCCGGAGACCAGCGACTGCTGTTGCATATGCTTCGGTAACGGTTTGATCATCATCTTGCGTTCATCGAGCAGCTTATCCACCCGCAGCGCCATTTTGCTGTACGGGTTTTGCACCACGATTAATCGCTGTCCAGGCGTTGAAAAACTGCTCTGGCGTTCATTAATACCCAGCAAGGCGCCTGCGCAGACCACCGGGATAAACTCGTTATGCAAGATAATGGCAGGACGTCCGGCGATATCGCTAATCCCCTGCGCCGTGCATTCCACTACCTCAACCACATACTGCGCAGCCAGTCCAAACAGGTGTCCCTGCTCTTCAAATTGCAGAATTCGCATCATGGTTAACGAAACAGGCAACCGCAGGTTAAAGCTGGTTCCGACCCCTGGGCAGCTATAAACCTGCAAATCGCCTTGCAGGTCAGTCACCACCGTTTTACGCACCACATCTAAGCCAACGCCGCGACCGGAAAGCTCGGAGACTATCTTGCTGGTCGAAAAGCCGGGATGAAAAATCAGCTCATTACACTCCAGCTCGGAGAGTTGCCCGGCCATTGAAGCAGGAACCAGACCTTTACTGACCGCCTTCGCGCTGATGGCATCATAGTTAAGACCACGGCCATCATCTTCGATACGCAGTAGTATCCCGCTGCCATCCTGCTGGGTGGTGATGGTAATCGTGCCGCGGGTGGATTTACCGAGCGCCAGACGTTCGTCGATCTCACCAATCCCGTGATCGACGGCATTACGCAGTAGATGCGTCAGCGACTCCGATAAGCGGTCAATCAGCTGACGATCGATTTCCACTTCTCCGCCGACAAAGCGGCATACCACCTGCTTATTCAGCGTGGAAGCCAGCTCACTAACCTGCAGCGAAATCGGTTCAAACAACGTTGAAAGTGGCAGCATGCGGATCCGCGCCGCCACGTCGTATAGTTCAAACATCTGCAAATGCTGGAGCTGAACACTCTCTTTTAACTGGGCGCTGAAATCATGGATTTGCTGGCGAAGCTGTTCAGCACTCAATCCCGGTAACCGCGGTACCAGCTGACTCAGGTTTTGTATCTGCTGTTCCAGGCGGTCATGTCCGGCGAGCACCTCCCCCAGAATGTCGATCAGGCCATCGAGCTTATTCAGCTTTACCCGCACGAAATCCGCCTGCTTAATACCGGCATCCATACTGGCTGGCGTCGCAGGCGTAGGGACCACCAGTTTTTCTGTTACCCCGGCAGTTTCGACAGTCAGCGTGATGTCCTCTCCCCGACTGGCGCGGGCAAGACGTTCGCACAGCCCGGCATCAGCCGGTGGTAACTGATTATCCCCTTCATTGACAAAAAGCTGAGTAAGCTGACCAGAAAGATACTCCACGGACTCATGGATCAGATTGCCCAACGCCCTGTCCGGTGTCAGTTTGTTATCACGCAGTTCACTCAATACATCCTCAAGATGATGCGTGACATCGGCAATACTTTGCAGCTTCAGCATCCGCGCCCCCCCTTTCAGGGTATGCGCAGCACGAAACATCTCGCCTATCCAGGCGTCGGTATGTTCATCAGCAGAGAGAAGAAACGCCCCTTCGCTGATCATCTGCAAATGACCTCTCCCTTCATCAATAAAGCGCAGAACGAATTTTTTCAGATCGATAGCCATAATCGCTCTTATTAGCCACTTTGATGGGCGAATTGCGCCAGTTGATGTTCACACAGGAAACGAAACGTATTGCCAGGAAATACTATTGGCAAACGTAGACGACAAACCGAGGACGGATTGTTTATCTCGTCGTTCAGTAACCGCATCACCACGCGATAAGTCCGTTGAGCGGGCTGACGTAACTCGCTTTGCCGGTACATTTCGGCCAGATAATAGTGTGCAGGCCAGTAGCCGGGCTCCTGATAAACCACCTGCTTGAACCAGGCGATGGCCTGCTGGGTCTGGTGTTGCCACATCGTCGCCAGCCCCAGCAGCATTTTTGCCTCTGCCGACCACTCATCCTGCGCGAGGATCTTCTGCGCGTTTCCCGCCGTCTGAGAAAACTCCCGCTGCTCAAGGGCAATCACCCCCTGAATCAACAGCGCATCCTGATTACGGGGATCGTCGCGTAATACGCAGGCGATACATTTTTTGGCTTCAGAAAAACATTTTTCATCGAGACAGGCCCGCGCCTTCGTTAGCCAGTCATCACACTGCGGCGCCAGCAGCTCGTCAGGTGCATACCTGAGCGATGTTTTCGGCGGCGAAACGCGTACCGCCAGCCTGGGGACGGGGGCGCTCCTTGCCGCTTCACGATGGGGGCAAAAATAGAAAATCCCCTCTTCCTGCTCCAGCTTCAGAATGTCGAAATTGTTGGCCAGCGTTTCCGCATTGCCAAAAAATAAGGCTCCCTGCGGCTGCAGCATCTTCAGCAAATTAGCGTGTAATTCACGGCGCGTTGGCGTGTCGAAATAGATGGACACGTTGCGCAGCAAAATGATGTCCACGCCTGGCAGCAGTTGCTCTTTGACAATATTGCTGCGGTGAAACGAGACTTTCTCACGAATCTCATCATGCAGCCGGTAGAGGTTGCCCGAACGGGTAAAGTAGCGCTGCTGAATACTCGCCTCGACGCCGCGAAACGAATAGCTTGAATAGCTGGCGTTTCGGGCCTTCGCCAAGATAACCGGGTCAATATCGCAGCCGTAGATTTCAATCTGCTGAGTCATAGCGTCGCGGTATTGTTCATGTAGCTTAATCGCCAGCGAGTAGGCCTCTTCGCCGGATGAACATCCGGCACTCAGAATGCGTACCGGGCCGCTGCGCTGTTGCAGCAGACGCGGAACCCATTTGTCGCAGATTAAATCCAGCGTATCGCTTTCACGGAAAAAGTAAGTTTCGTTAATCGTAATCAGCGTAATGAAGCTATCGAACTCAACCTGCGAAATACGCAGTTGTTCATAGTATTCATAGTAATCCGCGATTTTTCGCTCGCCCATACGCCGACTCAGCGCCGATTTCAGCAAGTCTTCCATTGCATTATCAAAGTGCAAGCCCACCCGCTCTTTGATCAACCGGGCATAATCAGGAAGATTGGGGATCATGGCAATTTACTCTCAACAAGCCCGTGAAAAGCCATCGCAAGCAGCACCTTCGCCAGACCGTCCAGCGGGATCGTACGGTGTATCAGTTGCTTGTCGATCGCGTTCTTATTCATACCGAATACCACCGAGCTTTCTTCATCCTGCGCCAGCGTCCTTCCTCCACGGCGGAAAATCAGCTCAATGCCACGGCAGCCATCGCTGCCCATGCCCGTCATAATCAGCCCCACGGCCTTTTCACGAAACACCTCAGCCACCGACTCCAGCAGCAGATTGCAGCTGGGATGATAAACATCGCTTTCCTGTCTGGGGATCGCCGCTAAACGCTGGTTGCTTTTGACGATCAGGTGCTGCTCCGGTGGCAATATATACACATACCCCGCTTCCACCCGATCGTCTTCCTGCGCCAGTCGCACCTTCAGATCGGTCACGCTGTCCAGCCAGTGCACCATCTCTTTGGCGAAACCGTCGGCAATATGCTGCGCGATGAGCACCGGGCACGGGAACGTCGCGGGTAGAGCCTGCAAGAGTTTACTCAACGCCTGCGGCCCGCCCGTCGAACAGGCAATTGCCAGCACAAAAGGCCAGTCCTGCGGCGTCTGTACGATGTCCATTATCGGTCGTACAGGCGGCATTATCGGTTCGGTTGGATGGCGTAATCCTTTGATATGGCGAATCACCTTCACGCCGACCAGCAATTCCACTTTGCGGTGCAGCGCATCGGTTGAGAGTGTGAAATCGCTGCTATGGTGCAGCACCGCCAGTGCGCCACGAGAAATGTAATCGTCATCCCATTGGTTTTCATGGCAAAATCGCATAACCAGGATGGGAATAGCACTGGTCGCCATGATGGTTTCCACAACCTCGACGTTATCCGCGCTCGAGGTATCCAGCGTGAGGATCAACAGGTCGGGCATCAGCTGTTGCACCAGTCGAATCGCCTGTCTGCGATGAGCAGCTTGTCCCACCACCTTAATATGCGGGTGCTCTTCCAGTTGCCTGACCAACGCATTACGCGATACGCTGTCAAGGTCAAGGATCAGCACCCGAATGTTGCCGCTACTCATGCATCCGTTTCCGTCAGTGTGAATGAGGACGAAGCCTCTTTCAGCGCTTTCGACAGTTGTGTCATATCCTGACTGACAACCAGAATGTCTTTGATAGATTGCGAGGTATAGTTACTGGCAACAACGATCTCACGCAGCGCCATGACCACCTGATTACTCGCCGTTTTCTGTTGCTGTGTTGATAGCGATATTTGCAGCGCCGCCGTCGAGGTTTGCTCGGCCGTAACAACGATATCGTTCAGATGCTCGGCGCTGACTTTACAGGCCCTGGCGCCTGCTTTAATACTCTCGCCGCCTTTTTCCGCGTTCAGCACCAGACGGTTAATCGCGTTTTGGATCTCGCTGATCTTATTTTCAATTTCAACCGTTGATTCGGTCACCGAATCGGCCAGACGACGGATTTCAGCCGCTACCACCGAGAAGCGTTTACCAGCTTCTCCGGCGCTGGCGGCTTCCAGCGCCGCGTTAAAGGCGATCAATTTCGTTTGATCCGCGACGCTGTTAATGATCACCATCACCCGGCTGATTTCCGCCGATTTATTGCCGAGCATCATAATTTCACGCATGTTTTGCTGATTGTCGGTATCAATATCCGCCATACGCATCAGCAATTGCGACATCGATTCTGAGCCTTTATTGCAATCCTCAAGTGTCTGGTTGGCAATATCCACAACAGCCCGCGAGTGTTCGGCGATCTGCGTCGATGAGGCGGACAACTCTTCCATAGTTGAGGTAATTTCAGCCACCGAAGAGGACGTTTCCACGCTGGTGGACGCCTGCCCATCTACCGCTTCAGTGATATGCAGGGAAGCCTGGTGTACCGAACTGGCGTGAGAAACCATCCCGCCCACCAGCGAATGCAGGCGCTGGCGCATCGTTTCTACCGCACTCAAAAGTTCGCCGATCTCATCGTGATGATCGACCTGAACATCCACCGTCAAGTCACCTTCCGCTATGGTCTGGGCAATCCCCAGTACGCGGTTTAAGCGGCGAGAAATCAGAAAACGGCTGGCAACGGCAATCAGCAGTAAAATAATCGGCAACAGCAAGACGGTGAACAGCAACAGGCCGTTGCGTACCAAATTGCTGCTCTTGGCGACATCATCAACATAGCTGGTGGTCGCGATTATCCAATTGATCCCTTCTACGTATTCATAGACGGCGACTTTGGTCTTCGGCGGTGTGCCATAGCCGCTCACCCAGTTGTAATAGGTGATGCCATTTTTATGTTCGAGCATATCGGCGAAGAGCTTATAACCGTTGGCATCGGTGATATTAATCACCTGCTGGTGACCCAGCGACGGATGAACCAGCATCCGACCCGGTTCAAATCCGGCATCGAGCACGTAGGCGTAGCCATCTTTACCAATACGTACACTCAATAAATGCTGGATGATCGGTTGCAGACTTTGTTTGACATCAAAGCCCACCGCAACTGCCCCAATCACCTGACCATACTTATCGGCAATCGGTTCGTAGTGGCTAATAAATTGCTTACCAAACAGCGTGACCACACCGGAAAAAGGTTTATTTTTCAATAATAATGGTAATGCCGGGTTGTCATGCCCCAATGCCGTTGCTGTTGCCGTATTACCTGAACTCGCCAGCAAGGTGCTGCTGACGCGCACAAACTGCTCGCCTTGCAGAATAAACGTACTGGCAAATACACTGGTTAATTCGGTGAAATGCGCGTTGGTATTGGGGTTGCTCAATACAGCTTTTAATTCAGCGGAGTCCATGTAGCGCAGCGGTTTATTCGCCACGTTTTGGTAGTTATTAATGTAAACATTGCTGTAATGCTCCGCATCCTTATTAATTCGCTGAAATTCATTCGCAATACTGTTATGAAAAATACGGGTGTTAGTTTTAATCATCTCCAGCGCATTCACCTGCAGCTCTCTGGACAGATAAGACGATAATATAAAAGAGGCGCCAATCAGCAACGTGGCGATGCAAACCACCAAAATCATACCGAGCTTCATCGCCACACCTGGATGGATATTGTGTAGCCAGGATATCAGTCGCGCGCGCAGTCCCTCACCGGTAGTATCCGTCGTTCGATTTTTCACTTTGATAAGGTCACTCATGATTTTTATTCTCTACCTGAGAAGAAATTACTTTTTTGGTCGTAAGGTGTTCGTACGATGCGTTTCCAGCGTGATCAGCGGCATAGGCTTGCCAATGTGATATCCCTGTAACCACCCCACATCCATTTTTTCCAGGCACGCCTGAATCGTGGCGTTTTCAACAAATTCAGCGACGACTTGCATATTTTTCATTTCGGCAACGCGACAGAATGACTCGACGATGTAGTAGCTGATTTCACTTTCGGTGATCCGTCGAATAAAAGAGCCATCTATTTTCAGGATATCGGCTTCGATATTCATCAAACGTGCATGGCTGGCAAACCCAGTACCAAAATCATCAATCGCCACCCGGCACCCCAACTGGCGGATTAAACGCAGGGTTTCAACAGTTTGTTCTTTATCTGAAAGCGTATCGGCTTCCGTTATCTCAAAAATAATCCGCTGCGGTTCCACAGCGTAGTCGTGCAGAAGCTGGGTTATCTGCGTGACAATATTTGATCGACATACCGTCACTGGCGCAAGGTTAATGGAAAAACAGTGCTGCGGATGGTTACACATAAATTTCAGGGTGTTTTCGATAACCCACAGATCGATATCCGGCGCCAGCCCCGCATCATGCGCAACCGGCAGGAAACTGTTCGGTGGAATGAATTCCCCCCGCTCGTTAAGCATACGGATCAATATCTCATGATACGGTTCTTCACCGTTGGTACTGACTATCGGCTGGGCCATCAGGACAAACGCATTGTTATCCAAAGCATTTTGCAAAGCGGTACGGATTTCTGTTTTATCAACAATGTGATTGCCGAGGATCCGGCTGTGCTGCGCTTCGAGGTTTTCCGGTCTGCCGTTGGTCAGTGATAACCCCGCAACCATGCCGAGTTTACCCACCAGCTGGTAGACATCATCGCTAACATCGTTAATCAGGCAGTAGCCCAAGCCGCTGCGAAAACCCAGCCGATGGTTGTTATAAAACAGGCGGAAACTGTTGGCGGCTTGGTATAAGTCGCATAACCGCTCCCAGGTGCTATTTTCGAGTCGGATAAGCAGATCGTAGCCCGCGTGGTAATAGACCTTTTCGCTTTTGACGAGGTGCCTTTGGAGGTGCTCCGCAAGAATTTTCTGGTAGCGGGCGCGAAAATGAAAACCATAGCGACGCGAAAATAGCTCAAGCTCGGGGATCTGTATCAGGCACACGGTCGCGCGTTCAGTGGTAAACAACTCCGTCTTCAGCGCGCGCAGGTTCGCCATGCCCGTCATCGGGTCAGTCAGCCCCAGCAATAGAACCTGGTTAAACCGTTGGCGGGTAAATTTTGCCAGCGCCCCCATGATCACAATGGTGAGGGAAAAAACAAAGATCAGCGTTGAAACCAGCGCCTGATGCAGCATGAAGTTAATGTCGCTGGCGATATAGCTGTCGTTATGCTTACCTAAAATAATCAGTACGACCGTCCACACCAGCATGGTAAACGAGTGACCAATCTTGATCGCCCCCCACAACATCAATGGAAACAGCAGGATCAGGCTATAGAAAGAGAAAAAGATATTTGGATTATGCGGCGACGTTAAACAAAACATCAGTAAAATCAGTAGGACACACCAAAAGCCAATGCCACAGGCACTGATATTGCCTTTACACTGAAAGGCAATCGCCTTGATAAAGGTAAAGAGGTAAGACGGTCGACGAATGATGCGATAAATCTTGTAGATAAAGGGAATGCCCGTCAGACAGCCGTTGATGATCCCCTGAATACGCACCAGCATTTCCAGACTCATCACCGGAATGCTATCCACATCCGGGCGATGGCCGTGTGCGACGAACAGCGCAAATATTCTGCTCAACACCAGATACAGCAATATGTTGAAGCCGCATAGCCAGATCAGACGATTCAGGCTAATTTTTATACGACCAAAACTGGCGCAACTGCGTCTTCCCGTCGCCTGGCGGTAAATAGCGTAGCTTAAGGTCGAAGCCATAATCAGGCACAACGCTTCCACTCGTTCGCTTTGTGGACCGACCGCAAACATGAGCGCCATGAATAGCATGAATCCCGGCAATACCCGAAAACCAAACAGGACTAAGGCAGCGGAAAATACGGCGAGTTTGAGATCGTAAACTGTTAAAATATTATTATTGAAAATACAGTAACCGTTAAGATATTGTGCCAGTGGGTAAAAAAGGCCCGGTAAAACAAGTGGCAGACACCATTTCCGAATGTTTTTTGCAGTATATGTATTTATTATCGCGTCCAAACCAATTTATCCGTCATGCACTATACCAATAGGACTTTAATCCAGACTCGAATGTCACAAACAAATCCTTTTGGGTCAGTCGATGAACCATAACAAAATTGTCAACATTGACCGCGCACTGAGAAAATAAAATAATGTTCTATATTGAAGCGAGCATCTTAGGCAGTTCACATCAGGAAATAAACACCCACGTATAGACAAAAATGGACATCTCGTCGAGATAAAATCATTCGGATACGCGATAAGAGAAAAGCTAATTCATTGATGCTGCGTAAAAAAACAAAATTACCTATCGTGATTTCCCAACACCTCCAACCAGTACGCACAAAAAGCATTCTCAGACGGCGTTAATGTCAACTTTAATAGCGTACGCTGCACCTGATGAAAAATGTATTTTTATGTGCAATTTTGCCTGTTGACGAAAAGAACTGCACTATCTATATTCGCATACCGTTATTTTTGTCATTACTCTGCATGGTTCAATGTTAGCTATTTGTTACGTCGTTGCATTTCATATCTTTCATCTACTTATTTGTAGCAGCGGTATTCCATTAAGTAATAACAAAAATTAAATTCAGCAATGAGCACTCTTTTTCAGGAATTAGCATAATCCGTGGCAAAATCTCTGTTTTCCCTTAAAGCAATAAAAGGGTGGCAACATTCAATCACTGGCAAAATAACGCAATTTTTGCTGACAGGTATCATTATTGCTTTTAGCGCTGGCGCCTTTACCAACTGGAGCCTGATAGACAACTTTTCTTATCAGCAGTGGGTGCAACGGGCTGAGGCGAATGCACAGATTATGACCTACATCATCCGTAGCGTGTATACCACCGTTTCGGTTGAAACCAGCGATACCGGGCAGATATCCCGCATCGTATCCGACAGACAGATCGGCGACGCCGACTCCATTATGCAAACCGGTTATAACCCGGTCGATGTCCTGGCACTGGCATCAGTCCAGACCCATAACCCCACCTGGCTGTTTCTCTATACACCCGAGAAAGGATTTATTGGCATCAACAACAGGTCAGAAGATGGCGAAGGAGTCATCACCTTTTCCGGTCGCCTGCCGCGCGATGTGCTGGTCAACTACTATGTTGGCTTCGCCCAGATTAACGGCGAAGAGTGCTTTATCAGCGCCATACCTATTTTGACGCCTTCCGGTGAGATCCTCGGGAGCCTGATAAGCAGCATCGGTAAAAAAAGCGAGTTATACGCAACCTACGATGCGATGCTAAAAAAGAGCAGCATCATTTTTGTCCTGATTTTACTGGTGACGCTGGCACTGGTAACGATGTTTATGCGCAGATTATTCCGCCCGGTTCCGCTGCTGATTAACTCTCTCACCCGCATCGCCCATGAAGAGACGGACTGTATTACCCCCTACCTTGACCAGGATGATGAGATTGGACATCTGGCGGGGGCGATTGAAAAATTGCGCGTCGCCATGGAAGAGCGCGGCTATCTGCAACGCATGCATGAAATGTCGCAAAAAATGGAGCATATGGCCCACCACGATTCGCTGACCGGATTACCCAACCGCGTTTCGTTTGGCCAGGCGTTAGATAAGCGCGTGAATGAACTTCATCAGGAAGAAAAATCGTTCAACCTGCTGCTGATTGACCTCGACAACTTCAAACCGGTGAACGACACCTTCGGCCATAAGGCGGGCGATGAACTGCTCATTAGCGTTGCTCAGCGTCTGCAGCTCTTGCTGGGACCCAATGATATCGCCGCGCGCCTGGGTGGTGATGAATTCGCCATCCTGCAACATGTCAGCGACAACGCCATCAGGGAGGCGAATCGTCTGGCGAAACGTATCATCCGCGCGCTGAGTACCCCGTTTACCTGGAGTACCCATACTTTTTCGATCAGCTGTAGCATCGGTATTACTACCGCCCCCTGGCAGGGCAATAATACCTCGACGTTGATGATCAATGCCGACCTTGCCATGTACGCGTCAAAACATCATGGTCGCGGTTGCTTCCATTTCTTCGAAGACGGCATGGTCATGAAGCAAACCCACAGCCTGTTTATTAATCAGGAAATCATTGATGGTATTGATAACAAAGAGTTCGAACTTCATTACCAGCCCATTATTAATCTGGATGATGAAAGCGTTTATGGCTATGAATCGCTGATCCGCTGGAATCACCCCACCAAGGGCCTGATTTACCCCGATTATTTTATCAGCATCGCCGAGAGTTCCGGTCTGATTGTCCGCTTAGGCGAATGGATTATTCGTCAGTCCTGTGAAGCCGCCGCCAAATGGCCGGAGCGCATCAGGATTGCCGTGAATATATCCGCCTACCAGTTGCACAGCCCGGGGCTGGTTGACGTTATCAAAGATGCGTTACGCATCAGCCAGCTTTCAGCCGGACGCCTTGAAATAGAAATTACAGAATCCGAGAAACTGGATAAGTCGATTGCGTTACCCGTACTGCAAGAGATCCGCGCTCTGGGTATCGAAATCGCGATGGACGATTTGGGCACCGGCTACGCGGCTCTGGATTACCTGCTGATCTACCCTTTCACGCGCATCAAGATCGCGCGCACACTGGTCGACAAGCTGCAGCAAGATAATGCCAGCCAGTATTTGATTGTGATGCTGATCCAGTTTGCCCATAAGTACGAGATGTCGGTTACCGCCGAAGGGGTGGAGACCGCGCAGCAACGCGACATTCTGCGCGATACTGGGTGCCAGAATGTCCAGGGCTATTTCTTTAGCTACCCACTTCGCGAGCGTGAGGTACTTTCCGCGTTTACCGAAGAGGTCATTGATGAAGGGCTTTGCAATGTCTGACATCCTTCGCCTGGCCTGGCGCATGCTGGTGGGGATTTTCCTGCTGATGGTATTGGAGATGCCGTGCATGGCGAGCACTCCGCAGCAACTGCACACGCTGGAGCAGATCGCCAGTAAGAAAACCATCACCCTCGGTTATCAGGATGATGCATTTCCATTCTCCTGGCAGAACGGAAACGCCCCCGCAGGCTACTCCATTGATATTTGCAACAGTATCGTTAGCGCGCTCAAAACAAAACTTCAGCTCAAAAACCTGAAAATCGAGTGGGTAAAAACCAATTCGGCATCGCAGTTTGTGCTGATTAAAAATCACATGGCAGACATCATGTGTATCCCGGCCTTTTATTCAAAAAACCGCCACAGCATTAGCGAGTTCTCGCTGCCGTTTTATTTTTCCAGCACTCGCTTTGTGATGCGAAAAAATGAAAGCAACAACAACCTGGCGCAACTTTCCGGGCACAGCGTGCTGGTAAAAAGCGGGACAATTTACGTTGAGCAGTTGCAAAAAGTGAATGTCGCCAATGACCTGGATATTAACATCCAGCTCGACACGAATAATATTACGGCCTTTAATGAACTGAAAAATGGCGAATATTATGCGCTCATTTCCAGCACGGTTTTGCTCAAAGGGATGATTGCGCAAACGGCAAACCCTGAAGACTATGAACTTTCCGACATTGCGCTTAGCGCACCGCTGCCAGCAGGCTTGTTACTCCCGTTACACGATAAAGAATTTAAAGCGTTTGTTGACGGTGCAATCTCCTCGCTGATGACCAGCAACGAATTTACTGCGCTGTATAACAAATGGTTTCAGTCGCCGATTCCGTCGAAAGCCATTAATTTGAACATTCCTATGTCAGATAACCTGAAAGCACTAACGGCTGCTAAAAAGAAGATCAGTTTTGATTATGAAAAATATAATTAATCGAGGGACGACAAGGGTGAAACGCACGGTGCAATGGCTTATTTTACTGGCAGGCATCATCATCTCCCCCACGCTGATGGCGCAGCAGAATGCCGCAACGCTCGACCATATTCAGAACAGCAGCGTGCTAAACGTGGGTTATCGACAGCTGCCGCCGTTCTCATTTACCGACAGCAATGGCAAGGTCACGGGGTATACCATCGCGGTATGTAAGATGATTGCCGATAAGTTACGCCTGTACCTGAAGCTCAACAGCTTAACCATTAATTATATTCCTGTGAACTTTGGCGAACGGTTCGCCGCATTAAGCTCACATAAAATAGATATGGACTGCAGCGTTAATACCAATGCGCCAGAGCGGATGTCCAGCGTGTCATTTTCTACCGACTATTACGTTGCCAAAATGCGCATCATCTCTTTACGTAAAAATAACATCCATTCGCTTGCCGATCTCAAGGGGCGCACGGTAAGCCTGACCGGAAGCTCAAAAGATTTGCTGGAATTCAATAAAACGAACAGAGAGCAACATCTTAATATTTCGATAATTACCGCCCCGACTATCCACGGCGCATTTAATAAAATGGCGCATAATGAATCCGCCGCTTTTTTTGTCGATGATATTCTGGCCTGGCCGCTTATCAGCCATAGCGAACAACCTGAATTATTTAGCGTGTCTAGCGAGAGCATCGGCAACGATATGCATTATGGCATTATGATGAGGAAAAACGATCCGCAGTTTGTGACGTTTGTTAACAGTACGCTGAAAGATATATTTGCCTCGCCGGTCAACGCGCAACTACGCAACAAGTGGCTGTCTCCGTGGTCCTGCGAGAAGTTGAAAAACCCATCACCAGGCAGCTGTCAAAATAACAATTGAATATTATCAGCCGCTGTTTACGCCGCCGCCTGCTTCGCCTGTGGAAAATCCCCGGGGCGTTGCTGTTATTGCTATCGATCCATTCCCTGCGCGCGGCCTGGGATTTTGCCAATATTTTGCAGAAGTCCGATGCGCTTTACGGCCCTTCCACCCCAGAAGCGCAACAGCGGATCAACGCCTGGCAACAACTTCTGATCCAGTTGCACAAAGCCGACGAGCAAATGCAATTACGCGCCGTAAATCAATTCTTTAACGATAAGATCCGCTATGCCGAAGATATTGATGTCTGGCATAACGTGGATTACTGGGCCACCCCCATTGAGTCGTTACGCAAAGGCGAGGCGGATTGTGAGGATTACGCAATCGCCAAATATTTCACCCTCCGCCAGTTAGGCGTCTCCGAAGACAAACTGCGCATCACCTACGTCAAGGCTCTGCGCTATAACCGGGCGCATATGGTGCTGACCTGGTATGCCACGCCTGAAGCGATCCCTCTGGTGCTCGATAGCCTGACGAGCACCATTTCACCTGCAACGCAGCGTATGGATTTATTACCTGTTTACTCCTTTAACAACAATGGCCTATGGCTTCCGGGCAACCAGAACAATCAACGTGTTGGAGACAGCAAGAGACTTTCTCGCTGGCAGCAAGTTTTCACCAAAATGCGGGAAGAGGGCTTCCCGATGGATAAATAGGAATCACCTGTGTCTCTTTTTAAACAGTTACTCCTGGCAATCTCTCTCTTTATGATGGTTGTGTTTAGCGGCAATTTTATTGTGACGCTGAAGAGTTCTCGCAATCAATCCAATAACCAACTCCTTTCGCATGCCCAGGATGCGGCAACCGCGCTGGGCGTTTCGTTGACGCCCAATGTCAACGACCCGGCGATGATCGAGCTCATGGTCAGCTCCATTTTCGATAGCGGCTACTACAAAAAGATTCGTATCGTTAATCTGGAAAACGGCAAGATTATGCTTGAGCGTAGCGCGACGGCGTCCATTCCTGATGTCCCCGGTTGGTTTGTTGATCTGGTGGATGTCACCCCGCAAACCGGCGATGCGACGATTATGCGCGGCTGGAAGCAAGCAGCGCGCGTGGAAGTCACCAGCGATCCTCTCTTTGCGGTACAGCGCCTGTGGGACAACACATTAGGTAATCTATTGTGGATGCTGTCATGCAGCTTCGCCTGCTTAATCGCTGGCATTCTGCTGCTGCGTAAGCTCCTGCGCCCGCTCAATTATCTGGCAAAGCAGTCGGAAGCCATTACCCGCCGCGAGTTTCTGACGCTACAAGAGCTGCCCAAAACGCCGGAATTACGCCGGGTGGTTGGCGCGATGAATTTGATGGCTGCAAAGCTCAAGTCATTATTTGAAGAGCAAGCCGTCAACAGCGAACGTCTGCATAATGAAGCTTATCTCGACAGCCAGACCGGTGTTGCCAATCGTCGGGCGTTTGATATGCAACTTCAGGTGCGACTGAGCGATGCCGATACGGCGCCGGGATACCTGATGTTGCTCCGCGTTCAGGATTTAGGTGGCCTGAATCAGCGTTTCGGCGGACCGCATACTGATAAGCTGCTGCTCAACATCGCTAACCTGCTAAACGCGCACAGAGAAAAATATGCGTCTCTCGACAGCACGCTCGCCCGCATTCGCGGCGGAGAATTCGCCCTGCTCTGTCCTGGCGTTACGCACGATGAAATGCTGGATATGTGCAACTCACTGAGCCAGAAACTCACGGCCTTTTACGCCACCGGAATGTCAGACCAACAACCGGTCGCCTATACCAGCATGGTGCCATTTAGCGCCGGAGATAACGCGCAATCATTGCTGATTCAGGCCGATCGCCTGCTGGTGGAAGCAGAAACACATACCGACCACCAGGTGGGGCCTGGCACAGAGTTACCAGCAGCTACTGAAGACCAGCATTTGTGGTTTGTTCGTCTGGAGCATGCGCTGGAAAATCAGCAGTTCCAGTTGGTTTATCAACCTGTGGTGGATTGCCGCCAGCCGGAAAAAATCCTGCATTACAAGGTACTGTCGCGAATTATTGATGAGCAGGGCAACACCATTACCGCCGGGCGCTTCCTGCCGTGGATCCATCGCTTTGGTTGGAGCCATCGCCTTGATAAAGTAATGCTGAAGCTGACGCTGAACCAATTAAAAACCGCGCCGGGAAAATTAGCGCTGAGTATTTCTGGCAGTTCTGTCGCCAGCGCGGTCACCATTTCTGATCTGCTCCATCCGCTACGGTATTCACAGCGATTAGCCAGCCAGTTGATTCTGGAACTGGATGAAAACCAACTGCCTGTGCCACATCAAATGGCGGTGTTTGTGAAAGCCGTAAGCCAGCATCGTTGCGCGCTGGGTCTGCAACACTTTGGCAGCCGTTTCGATATGATCGGTCATCTGTCACAGTGGGGGCTTGCTTACCTGAAAATAGACAGCAGCTATATCCGCAACATTGATAAAGAAAACGATAAACGTTTATTTATTGAAGTGTTATGCAACGCCACGCGCAATATTGACTTACCGCTAATTGCCGAACGCGTTGAAACGGAAGGCGAACTTAAGGTGCTGCGGGAGTTAGGTGTCGATGGCGCAATGGGTCAACTATTAGGTGAACCCGCGCCGCTGTGATAAACGCAGGAAGCCTTGATACGCTTGTATGTTGCCGGATGGCGCTTCGCTTATCCGGCCAGGAAACTGACTGCCTGCGTCAGCTAAAAAATACTGTCATCGCCACCGAGCAGTTGTTCTAACCCGCCAAGCTCCTGACGTGCGTTTGCACGATTCATTAATTTAACCTGCGCCATCGGCGGTAGATCGGTAATGGCGATCACGCCTTTGCGGATTAGCAGGTAAATCAGATCATCGAGTACACGCACCATCTCCAGATCGCTTTTTTGCAGCATGGCTAAAGGCTGCTGCGGGTCATTTTCGCAGCTTTTGCCGCTCTCTTCGTTTGGTGGAACAGAATTCATATTGTTGCCTTATCGATGAGATGCCACTGCCCTGTTGACACAGGGCAGTGAACATACGCTAGTGATTGTGATTTTGCTCAGGTTTAGCTATCAGGTGATCCAGCGAATAGGACGGAGAATGTAAATCTCCGCTCACCGGGGTAGAAAGCGCAAGAGCCATCCCGTGTGCGGCCTTCGCCGGGCTGGCGATAAACTGGTGATCGCCGCCGCTTTGAATGTACTTCGCAATATCGACGCCTTCGTGCAGTTCTCGCGCCAGATCGCTGAGATCGACCTTAGCGAGAATGCTCTGCGCTTTATCGTCAGCACTCAATGCGCCCACCGTCTGGCCGTGCGCGGTTGCCGCAGGCGCGTAAGACAGAGACAACGTGCTGTCATCAAACAGGTTGTGCAGTGCCTGTTGAAAAGCAGCATGTTGCCCCTTATCTGCCGTGTGCCCTTTGTGTGAAAGCGGATCGTCCATCATGACATCAACCTGCTGCCCATATAGCGCCACGTTGCCGTGATTATCATGCGCTTCAATGCTCACCATGACCCTGTTATGACCGCCATGAAATTCAGAAACGTTCGCAGCAATGTCGTAGCGCAGCTCGTTATTGTCCAGATACACCACCACATCGTGATCATGGCCGTTAACCAGCGCGTTGATATGATCGCCAGCGTGCACATCACCTGTCACGCTGCCGGTGATGTGCATAATGCCGGACTGCGATTCGGCCGCGGATATATGGTTATCCCCGGTTATCTTGTCCACCACGATGCTGGCATCGGTATGCGTATCAAGCACCACATTTTTATGATTCGTCACCTCCAGCGTATTTCCGGCGTCATCGTGTAACGTCGTTTTCACCTCAACGTTATTGTTGCCTTCATGCAGGTACGTGCCCGGAACCGCAATCTGATAATCCCTGGAGGTGCCGGGGATCAGTGTGGCCACCGCGTCGTGACCATTGATGCTGACCGTGACAACGTCCGTCGGATGTGCGTCCCCTGAAACCGTAAAGCGGATCAACGTGTCCGACTGCGATTCTTGCAGGTTCACGGTGTTGTCGCCTGCGATACTGTCATGGATGGTAATCGCGCCGTTGGCGTGCTCATCAACCGAGTAAGTATGCGTGGACTGTGCCGTGAATGAATTCCCAGGCGCATCATGCCCGGTAAGCTCAACCTTGATTGACGTGTTGGCGCGCAGAGTGGCTGAATCCACAGCGATCTGATATCCCAGATCACCGTTGTTCAGCTTAGTCACGTTGCCATGAAACGTATGCCCGCCAATGGTTAAGTTGATCGGATCATTAACCTGCGCATCGCCGCCCACAAGACCCGTGATCGTGACGTTCGGCCCCGACAGTTCCTGATGGTTCAGAATGTTGTCAGCGCTGACGTCATCAATCCCCACGGTTCCAGAAGCCAGGCGATCGACAGTAATCGTCTTGTCAGTATCAATCTGCTGGCGGTTACCGGCATCATCATGCGCCACGACGCGGGCGGTAATGTGCTGGTCATGCACCAAATCAACCGTACTGGCTTCAACACTGAATACCTTGTCACTGCCGTTGGCCCTGACTTTAGCCACCAGTTCTTTACCGTTCACGGTGACGGTAACCTGATCGCCAACCTCAACGTCGCCGGTCACGTGGCCAGTGATGGTCGTGGTTGCTTTCCCGGCTTCATCATTGTTCAACACATCGTCCCCGGACACCGGATCCAGAACGAGCATCGCATCCGCATGGGTATCAATCGTCACAGTTTTGTCGTTGACCGCCGTTTGGCTATTGCCCGCTGCATCATGCCCCGTCACGCTGACATGAATCGTGGGATCCGCCTGAAGATCGGTGGTGCTGACAAACTGTTTATAGCCCAGTTGGCCGTTCATATGCGGTAATTCTATGACGGTAGCGTCGACCGTAACGCCATTAACGGTGATCTGCACCGTATCGCCTTTGTGAACATCACCCGAAACGGTACCGCTAATCTCAACCTTACCGGCCTTGACCTCATCAGCATTAAGCGTGTTGTCACCGCCCACGGTGTTGATTGTCACGGTTCCCGTTGCCGTGGTATCCACAGCAAATGTTTGGGTAAAGGTAGCGTCCTGCACGTTGCCGTGAACGTCATGGCCGGTTACCGAGGCCTCAATGGAACGATCGGCCAGCAGATCCGCCGTGTTCACATCAACAACGTAGTGATTGTTCGCATCGATAACCGCGGTATACGTTTGACCATTCACCATCAGCGTCACGCTTTCGCCAGGGTGTACATCACCCGAAACTGTCCCGCTCACCGCGATCGTCGGTTGCAATGTTTCCTGAGCATTCAGTACGTTATCGGCGGTGATTTTATCAATCGACACACTCGCATCGGCCTTGAGGTCGACATCGACATGGCGGTTTGTCGAATCCGTCCCTGGATTGCCAGCCACATCGCTGGCGGCTACCGTCGCGACAATGTCCGGGTTGCTACGCAGGTCGTTGATACTGACATCCTGCGACCAGACCCACTGACCGTGATCCGCATGCACCACGGCAGTTAACGTATTGCCGTTCACCTGCAAAGTCACCACGCTGCCGTCGTGGATCCCATCACCGCTGACCGTACCGCGTACCGTCGTTACGCCGGTTTTCGCTTCCTGACCATTGATAACGTCATCACCCGCGATCTTATCCATCGTGATATGAACAGGATTATCGGTGTCGACGGCGATCGTTTTCGTTTCCTTCGCCGTGTCGCTACCCGCTGAATTGTGTACGGTAATTGATACATCAAACGTCGGATGCGCCGTCAGCACATCCGTTGGGACATTCACCTGATAGCCCAGCAATCCCGCAATCGCAATCGCTTTGCCGTGATAGGGAATGTTGTTAATAGTGACGATGACGTCATCACCAACATGCGCATCCCCGCTAACCAGGCCACGTATTGGCGTGGTATTTTTTTGCGCCTCCTGCTGATTAAGAATGTCGTCACCCGCCACCTTATCAACAGTGAGATGGACATGAGGCTGCGGTGGTTGCGTCGTTCCCATACCGGTGGTTGGGGTGGTGACGACCGGCGGTGTACCGAATCCGTAAGGCGTATTGCCGATTACGGCCATATGGTGCATCCAGGGCAGATTAATAAATTTATGCTCTGCCGCCGTCGCCGTGTTGCCATGATTATCATGAGTGGTGATAGACACCACAATATTGCCATCGTTATCGAATTTATCGGAGCTGATATTGGCCTGATAGCCCAGTTTACCGTCAGGTAATTTTGTTACCTGAGTGGTTATAACGACGCCATGCCCCACCGTAATGGTCACCGTGTCGCCAAAAACCGCATCGGGATCGACATGCCCGGTGACGGAGATAAAGTCAGGCCGCCAACCCGGCTGTAAATCATTCGCAACGGTTTGGCCGGGCACCAGTCCGCTGGAAGCAGTGTCAATGGTAATCCCCGCATCAGCAACGGTATCAATCACCACCGGCAGGCTATCTTGCCCATTCGCGACGTTGCCTGCCGCATCGGTTGCCGAGACCTTCGCCTGAATATTCGGGTCCATGAGCAGATCCAGCGTTGAGACCTCGGTGCTGAACACATGCTGACCATGGTCATCCCGTACCTGCGCGTAGTAGGTTTGATTGTTGATGGTGAGTGTGACCAGATCGCCAACCTGCACATCGCCGCCAACGCTTCCGGTGACGGTGGTCAGCGGGTTATGCGCCTCTTTGCCGTTGATTACCGCGTCATGGTCGTCAGTCACCAGCGGATCAATATGGACGCTCGCCACGGCGCTATCGTCAATCGTTAGCGTACTCTTCGCCTCCGCCGTCGCGGTGTTGTCGTGAGGATCTGTCGTGGTAATTGTCGCCGTGATATGCGGATCGTTTTGCAGCCACTGGGTATCAACATCGATCGAATAGCCTAACGCGCCCCCCAAATGCGGCAATGGGATCACCTTAGCATCCACCAAATGACCACCGATGTTCAGATGTACCACATCGTTTATCCGGGCATCGCCGCCGACCGTGCCGCTGATGGTTGTTTTCGGCGCCTGTAATTCAACGCCGTTCAAAACATCATCGCCCGTTACGCGTTCGAGGGTAATCGTCGCAGCGGCGCTATCGTCCAGACTGACGTTATGATGCGCAACGAATTGCGCGTGGTTCTGCGCGCCGTCGGTGACATCCATGGAGACTTCAATATGCGGGCTGGCGAGCAGATCGGTCGTGTCGACCGAGATATGGTAGCCCATCTTATTGCCGCCAAGATCGTCAACAACGCCATGATAAATATGACCGTTGATCTTCATTAGCAGCGGGTCGCCAGGTTTAACCTCTCCGCTCACGGTGCCGCTAACGAGGGTATGGGGCTGATGCTGCTCAGCATAGTTAAGCGTGTTATCAAGCGTAACGTCGTCGACCGTAATCGCGGCAACCACCCGGGTATCGATGTTTACCGTAGCCTGGGCATTGGCCGTGGCCGGATTGCCTGCTGCATCGGTGGTGCTGACGGTTGCCGTTAAATGCGGGTCGGCCAGCAGATCGGCAGTGCTGACCTTGATGCTATAGACTAAATCACCATTGCCCTGAGCAAACACTTTCCCCGTCAGCACATGACCATTAACGGTCAGATACACCGTATCGTTGACATGCACATCGCCGCCGACTGTGCCGGTGACCAGGGTAAATTGCTGGAGAGACTCCGCCCCGTTGATCGTATTGTCACTGGTGACCGGGTCGATAGTGAGGGTTGCATCCGCCTTAAGATCAACCTGCAAATCCTTATCCGCCTGCCCATCCTGAGTATTGTCAGCCGTATCAACACCTGTGATATGCGCGGTAATATGCGGATCGGCGACGAGGTCGCTGGTCGGGACATCCAGTTTATAGCCCTTCGCGCCGTTATGTTCAGGTAAGCGCTGAACGGTGGTCTCGTAGGTTGTGCCGTTAACGGTCACTTCAACTTTGTCACCCACTTTCACATCGCCAGAGACCGTCCCCATGACTTCGGTGGTGGGCTTAACGGATTCTGCGCCATTAATCATATTGTCGCCCGCCACGGTATCGAGGGTAATCGAAGCCCTGGCATGGTTATCAATATGGACGTCACGGTCAATAGGGGTGATGACCTCATTACCCACCGCATCGTGCGAGGTGACCGTCGCCCTGACGTTCACATTTTTATCCTGGTTGCCCTGGTTGTTGCTGAATGCCGAAGAGTCGACCGGGATGTGATAACCCAGTTGGTTATTGCCAAGCGCAATGACCTTGCCGGTATAGATGCGCCCATTAATCTCCAGGGTGACCACATCGTCAACTTTCGCATCCCCCCCGACGGTACCGGTGATGATTTGCTGTGCCATATTCAGCTCAGAATGGTTCAGCACATTGTCGCTCGTCACCTTATCAACGGTGATGCTCGCCTCAGCGTGCAGATCGATATGCACAATTTGGTCATGCGTTGCCGTGTAGGGGTTGCCGTGATCGTCGACGGTTGAGATAGAGACATGAACTTTTTGATCGCTGCCATCAGGCAGTTTGTCGGTGCTGACCTCAATGCGGTAGCCCAGCGAGTGGTCAGGAAGTTCAATAACCGTACCCGAATAGGTTTTGCCGTTGAAGGTTAAAGTGACATCATCTCCGGGCTTCGCATCGCCGCCTACCGGCCCGGTGATAGTGGCGATATGCTGGTCGGATTCCACCTTGCTGATAATGTCATCCCCTGCAACGGTATCAATACCGATGGTGGAGTCGGCATGCAGATCCACGCCAACGCGACGATCTGCCGTCGCGGTGGTTTCATTACCATGGTCATCCCGGGTATGAATACTCGCGTGAATAACCGGATCGTTGACCAGATCCCTGGTGTTAACAGGAATACTGTAGCCGAGGCCGCCGTTCGCCAGCGTCACCACCTCCCCCGAATAGTGCTGACCATTAATCACCAGCTCGACAGTATTGTGTGCCTTCGCATCGCCGCTGACCGAGCCGCTGATGGTCGTCTTGCCGTGGTTATCGGTAGATTCTTTAATATTGATAACGTTATCAGCCGTTACGCCATCAATGGTGATATGCGACTGGGTGTACATATCGCTGCTCACGGTCAAGGTAGCGTGATTTGTTATGCTGTTCCCCGCCGCGTCTCTGGAGGTTACCGAAACGGTCATCTCGGGGTGAGTCATCAGCATATGGGTATTGACCGGGAAACTATAGCCCAGACCGCCGCCGACCAGCGCGAGAACCACGCCCTGAATCACCGTACCGCCTTTCAGCTCCAGCGTAACGATATCCCCCGCTTTCGCATCCGCCCCACTGACGGCACCGGTAATTTGCGTAATACCGCCGTTTGCCGAAAACTCGTTGATATTGATAACGTTATCGCCAGCAACAGCGTCAATATGCACGCTGTTCTCAGCATAGTTATCGAGATGCACGCTGTGGGTATCGGTGGCAATCGCCAGGTTGCCCGCCGCATCGTGCGAGGTGACCGTGACCTTCACGTCCACGCTGGCGTCGACATTAAGGCTGTTACCGGCAAAGTCAGAAGTATTCACCGAAATACGGTAGCCCAGCGTGTTGTTGCCGAGATCGACTACCTGACCGTGATACTGATGGCCGTTAATCTCCACCAGCACCGGGTCGCCCGCTTTGGCGTCTTCCCCGCTCACCGTGCCGGAAATCACCTGGTTACGTGTGTACAGCTCACTACGATTCAGGGTGTTATCGCCGTCTACATCATTAATTGTCAGAGAGTTGTGCGCCTGGGTGTCCAGCGTGACGGTCCGGTGCTCAAGCGCGGTGACTTCATTGCCCGCCGCATCGTGGCTGACCAGCGTCACCACCACATCGTTTTTACCTTCCAGCAGCGTTCCTTTCGGTAATGCCACTTCGTAACGCATCTGGCCGTTATCATCGACCACCGTTCCGGCAAATTTAAGCCCCTGCACGCTAATGACAACGGCATCGCCCGCTTTCGCATCACCGCCCGCCACGCCGCTAATCAGCGTGGGCATACTGTTTTCAATGGCGTTGACCACATCATCATGTGCCACCGTTTCGACAGTGACAGCATTTTGGGCAACGTTGTCGAGATGCACGCTGTGGGTCCCGGTGGCGATCGCCATGTTGCCCGCCGCATCGTACGAGGTGACCGTGACCTTCACGTCCACATTACCGTCAATCGGTACGCTGTTGTTAGCAAAGTCTGAAGTGTCTACCGTGATACGGTAGCCCAGCGCGTTGTTGCCTAAATCGATAACCTCCCCGCGGTACTGGTGGCCGTTAATCTCCACCAGCACCGGGTCGCCCGCTTTGGCGTCTTCCCCGCTCACCGTGCCGGAAATCACCTGGTTACGTGTGTACAGCTCACTACGATTCAGGGTGTTATCGCCGTCTACATCATTAATTGTCAGAGAGTTGTGCGCCTGGGTGTCCAGCGTGACGGTCCGGTGCTCAAGCGCGGTGACTTCATTACCCGCCGCGTCGTGGCTGACCAGCGTCACCACCACATCGTTTTTACCTTCCAGCAGCGCCCCTTTCGGTAATGCCACTTCGTAACGCATCTGGCCGTTATCATCGACCACCGTTCCGGAAAAGGTCTGCCCCTGCACGCTGACGGTAACCGGATCGCCCGCTTTGGCATCACCGCTGGCGACGCCAGAAATGAGGGTCGGCATATGAAACTCATGGGCGTTGACCACATCATCCGTCGCTACCACGCCAATGTTGACCTGATTAGTCGCGAGATTATCAATGTGTACGCTGTGGGTATCGGTGGCAATCGCCTGGTTGCCCGCCGCATCGTGCGAGGTGACCGTGACCTTCACGTCCACATTACCGTCAATCGGTACGCTGTTGTTGGCAAAGTCTGAAGTGTCTACCGTGATACGGTAGCCCAGCGCGTTGTTGCCGAGATCGATAACCTCTCCGCGATACTGGTGGCCGTTAATCTCCACCAGCAGCGGGTCGCCCGCTTTAGCGTCTTCCCCGCTCACCGTGCCGGAAATCACCTGGTTACGCATATACAGCTCTACACGGTTCAGGGTGTTATCGTCGGTAACGTTGTCGATGGTCAAGGCGTTATGCGCCTGGGTGTCCAGTACCACAGTGCGGTGCGTAATTGCAGTAGCTTCATTGCCTACCGCGTCATGGCTGACCAGCGTCACCTGCACATCGTTTGCCCCTTCTTTGAGGGTTGCGGAAGGCACAACGATTTCATAGCGTAACTGGCCATGATCGTCGAAAACCGTGCCGTGAAACGCTTTGCCCTGAATGGTCAACGTAACCGGATCACCTGCTTTGGCATCACCGCTGGCAACGCCAGAAATAATGGTCGGCATACGAAACTCATTAGCGTTTACGACATCATCATTCGCCACCATTTCAATGGTCACGGCATTTTGCGCATACAGATCGTTATCGACATGATGATCCGTGGAAACAATGGTGGTGTTTCCTGCGTCGTCAGTAGAGGTTAATGTGGCGTGAATGCTCGGGTCATTCAGTAATCCCTGGGTCAGTACCGGAATGGTATAAGTCAGAGTCCCATTACCTGGATCGGTGACAAAGCTGGTATATTCGTTACCATCAACCAATAAAGTGACGATATCGCCGGGTTTAGCATCGCCGCCGACCATCCCGTGGATCAGGGTTTGCGGCTGACGTGACTCTTCGTAGTTAATGAGGTTATCCGGCGTGACGTTTTCAACGCTAATACTGATATTTGGCCCGGTAATATCAATCAGCGCATGGTCAACACTTTCAGCCGTTCGTCCCGTCACATCGGTCGCGATGGCCACCACTGTTACATTTCCCGGAACCAGTCCCCCCAGATCAGTCTCAATATTCCAGTGCCCGTTGCTCACCGGAACAGTAACGGTAAATGTGTTTTTTTGGCTATCGGTGAAGGTGAGTGTGATGTGATTTTGATTACTGGTGCCGCTTAAATGGGTCTGGTGGAATTCATTTTTGTTAATGAAACCGTCGTTGCCGGCAAACTCGGTAATTTGCACCTCAGGCGGGAAAACACTCGCGGAACCGGCATCAATCCCCCCAATTGGCAAGTTGATATCCCAGTTCGGGCTTCCCAGACCTTTGGTGTTAAAACCTGCAGTCGGATCAACCACCTGTCCGGTTAATTCAAGCTGAACCAGAGTATGACCACCGCCGCCACCTTCTAATGTTACCGGTGCTTCATTACCCGCCGCGGTGGCTTCCAGCACCTGCGTCGGGTCAGCACCATCGGCAATGGCCTTTTGTGCAGCAGCAATATCCTGAGCGCTACTTTCCTGATTATGACTGGCCCGTAGACCGTGCTCACCCCAATGGCTATTGCGGCCTATATCAAGCGTTTTTCCGTCTGGTAAAGAGATACTTACCGCGCCGCTGACTCCGGTTACAATTTCCTCACCGCTATATACCCTGTCGCCTTCATGAACCTGTCGTTGTGCGCCATTGGCATCAACAACGTAAACCTGTCCAATGATTGCTTTGATCACACCGAGTAATTTGCTCACCGTAACCTCACTTAATTACCATCATTATTTTTATAAACTCGTTAATATATTAACGAACAAATATCACATTCAATTAATGTAAACATTAATATCTCAATGTAGAAAAAAACACATTTTACAGAATGCAATTACATGAGACTTGACTGGCAAATGAATATAATAAAAAATAACCAAAAATAAAACACGATGTGACAAAACATATCGCTGAATAGCTGATTACAGCCATCAATCAAGATAATTCACATTTGTTAATTAATATAACGTGTTTGTAAAAATGGATGATAGCGACGACAACTGGATGTCATAACCGTGAGATATAAGGCATTCATGTCATGAAGAAGTTTTTAGTTTTTCTGCTTTCATGTTTTTCAATAAATGCAGTTAACGCAGAAGACTTACAAAATACCGTTAAAGATGCATTAGCGAATCATCCTGAAGTTAATGCTGCAATAAATAGCCGTTATTCCTCAGAGCAAGAACTGCGAGCGGCACAAGGTGGCTATTTACCATCACTGAATTTAAATGCAGAGGCCGGGCGCAAAAATGTTGATGATGCAACTACCCGTGCGACAGGCCGCAATAACGGTCTGACTCAGTCACCTAACGAGGCGACTATCAGCCTCGAGCAAAATGTGTTTAACGGCTTTGCGACCAACAGCGAAGTGGCGCGGCAAAAAGCGACCGTTGACTCACGCGCCTACGGTGTGATGAACACCAGCGAAAGCACTGCTTATGCGGTGATCCAGGCCTATTTTGATGTGCTGCAACGCGAAGAGTTTGTGCGTCTTGCTGAAGACGATCTGGCTAACCACGAACGCATTTACGACCAGATAAAACTGCGTACCGATCAGGGAGTTGGGCGCTCCGGGGACTTTATGCAGGCCGAAGCACGTCTGGCACAGGCGCGTAACAACCTGCTAACCGAGCAGACTAACCTTGAAGATGCGAAAACCACCTTTGTCAGCGTGACCGGCATGGATCCGCTGGACTTAAGCCAGCCAGAGAGCATTGACTCTCTGTTGCCAACCTCGCTGGAAGATGCCAAAAGCCGGATGGAAAAAAACAGTCCATTACTGAAGTCCGCCAATGCGGATATAGAAGCTGCGCACCAGCAGTATGAAGCCTCGAAATCGACCTTCTATCCGCGAGTGGACGTTGAACTTTCCCGCGGAATCAGCAATAACACCGATACCACCCAAGCCCACACCGAAGAGTGGGAAGCGATGGTAAAACTGCATTACAACCTGTACCAGGGCGGCAGCGACAAAGCCAACATGAACTCCCGTGCTTATCTGCACAAGCAGGCTCAGGATGTACGTAATAACACGCTGCGCCAGCTGAATCAGGAGCTGCGCCTGGCCTGGACCGCACTGCAAAACGCACGCGCTCAGCTTCCTTCGGCAGAAGAATACGCCGACCGCAGCGTCAAAGTGCGCACGGCTTATCAGGATCAATTTAGTCTTGGCGAGCGTACGCTGCTGGATTTACTCGATAGTGAAAATGAAGTGTTTTCCTCTAAACGCCGTCTTGTTGAATTACGTTATCTGGCTATGACCAGTGGCTATCGTATTAGCGAACGCACCGGTGAATTAATGAATATTCTAAAAATCACACCTCCGCCTTCGGGGCAACCGGTAGATTCAGCAGAAGAAAATAACTTACCGGAACTTCATTAATAATTATTAATCCCCAATAAATCTCTGACCTGCATGCTTATAATTAGCTTGCTATTATTTAACCATGCACTGTCAGAATGGTTGCGAAAATGAGTGCACAAGCCGAATTATTAAATGACGTCCCTGAGAATTACGCTAGCCCTAATTCTCAACATCACGACCCACGTAGCCATAATGACGACCCGTTATTAGATAGCTTACTTATTCTGTGTTCTCTGCACGGCAAACCGGCGAGTCGTTCAACATTAAGCAATGGCCTGCCATTAGAAAACGATCGGCTCACGCTGAATATATTTCCACGCGCTGCGGCAAGGGCCGGTTTAAAGGCGCGAGTCGTCACGCGCACGCTCGATAAAATTCCAGCGATGTCGCTGCCAGCGGTCTTGTTATTGAACTCTGGGGGAACCGGGGTGTTGTTGGCCTGGAACGATGACGGCAGCGCCCGCTTTATGCCCAGCGAAAGCGAAGGCGGGGAAATCTGCGTTGATTTACCCACGCTCAGGCAGAACTATGCGGGCAAAGTCATTTTTGCGCATCCGCGCCACGAATTCGATTTGCAGGCAGAGGCCTTTCTGCCGCGTACCAAATCCTGGTTTAAAGACACACTGAAACTGTCGCGTTTTCTGTATATGGATGCGGTGTTGGCCAGCCTGCTGATCAACCTGATTGCGCTCGGCACACCGCTCTTTACCATGAATGTCTATGATCGCGTTGTGCCGAACCAGGCAACGGCCACACTGTGGGTGTTAGCGATCGGCATCTGCCTGGCCTTTATCTTTGATCTGATTTTAAAAATGCTGCGCGGTATCTGCCTTGATATTGCAGGTAAGAAAAGCGATCTCATCATCTCCTCGACCCTGTTTGAGCGCATTATCGGTATGGAGATGAAAGAGCGCCCGGCACGCGTGGGCAGCTTTGCACAAAACATTCACGAGTTTCAGTCACTGCGTGATTTCCTCTCATCACTCACTCTGACGACAATTATCGATCTGCCCTTCACCCTGCTGCTGTTGATCGTCATCGGCATTATCGGCGGATCGCTGGCCTGGATCCCCGTGCTGACGCTACCGATTGCCCTGCTGTGCAGTTGGGCACTACAAAAGCCGGTCAACGCCGCGGTAGCAAAAACCATGAGCCTCGCCAGCGAACGCCAGGCGCTACTGATTGAAACCCTGAGCAGTCTGGATGCCATCAAAGTAAATAATGCCCAGAGCGAACGCCAGTTCCAGTGGGAACAAACGCTGGGTAGCCTGAGCCGCCTCGAACTACGGGTGAAAACCTTATCCAGCCTGGCCAGCAACCTCACCGGCTGGTTCCAGCAAATTTCAGGCGTGGTGATGATCATCGTCGGGGTGTACATGATTATCGACGGCAAACTGAGTATGGGTGGCTTGATCGCCTGTTACATGCTCAACGGTCGGGCACTCATGCCACTGGGCCAGCTTACCGGCCTTATCGCCCGCTATCAGCAGGCGAAGCTGACCATCAAAAATACTGAGAAAATGATGTCGCTGGCGCAGGAGCGCCGTGCGGATGAAAACCCACTCAAGCGTGAACAGTTACAGGGCAGCATTGAATTTCGCGATGTGGATTTCAGCTATCCGGAGCAACAAAACCTGTCTCTGCACAAAATTAACCTGACCATTCAGCCTGGCGAGCGCATCGGCATTATCGGGCGCAGCGGTTCCGGTAAAAGTTCACTGAGTAAACTTATCGTCAATTTATACCAGCCGAGCGCCGGGAACCTGCTGATCGATGGTATCGACTCTCGTCAGCTGGATGCGAACGATCTGCGCCACAGCATCGGTTACGTGCCGCAGGATATCCAGCTATTCAATGGCACACTGCGCGATAACCTGCTGTGCGGGGCGCGTTATATCGATGACGAAACCATGCTGCGGGCAGCGGAACTGGCGGGCGTCAACGATTTCGCACGCCTGCATCCCGACGGCTATAACCTGCAGGTCGGCGAACGCGGATCTCAGCTTTCCGGCGGGCAACGGCAGGCTGTGGCACTCGCGCGTGCGCTGTTGCTAGATCCCCCTCTCCTGCTACTGGATGAACCCACCAGTTCGATGGACAACACCAGCGAAGAGAAGATCAAACACGCGCTGGCTCCCTTCATCGCGGGAAAAACGTTATTGCTGATCACCCACCGCGCGTCGATGCTGTCGCTGGTTGACCGCCTGATTATTGTTGATAAAGGACGCATCATCGCGGATGGCCCGAAAGCTGTGGTGATGGATGCGTTGAAAAAGGGGCAGATTAATGCATCTCGCTGATTTCCTGGCTCACGCTCGCCGCTATATGCAGCACTATTTTCGTGGTCGTGACGAAAATCAAACCGACAGTATTAATGAGGTCAGCCAGGCCATTATTGATGACTCCCCAAGAGTGATTCGACTGACGCTGTGGACGATCCTCGCCCTGGTCGTACTGTCTTTCGTGTGGGCCGGCTTTGCGAAAATTGATGAAGTCACCCGCGGCGAAGGCAAAGCAATCCCTTCATCCAAACTGCAAAAAATCCAGAACCTGGAAGGGGGAATTGTCACCGAGTTGTATGTGCACGAGGGGCAAATTGTTAACGCCGGAACGCCGTTACTGCACCTCGACGACACGCGTTTCGCCTCCAACGTCGGCGAAACGGAAGCCGACAAACTCGGTCTGCGCGCCAAGGTAGAACGTCTGACGGCTGAAGTCGAAAACCGGGACTTTGTTATTTCACCAGAGATTGCCAGCCAGGCGCCGGATGTCGCCAGAGGAGAAACCGAACTGTACAACAGCCGCCGGAAGCAATTTCACAACGAAATTTCCGGGCTTGAAGAACAACTGGTGCAGAAAAAACAGGAACTGCGCGATTTTGAATCGAAGGAGGAACAGTTTAAGCACAGTCTCGGGTTACTGCGTCAGGAAATCAAAATGTCCGAGCCGCTGCTCGCCTCGGGCGCCATTTCAAAAGTCGAGCTGCTGCGCCTGCGTCGTACCGAAGTGGAAACCGCCGGGCAGCTCAATTCTATTAGCCTGTCGCTACCCAAGGCCACGTCAGAAATTAAAGAGATTGAGAATAAAATCGGTGAAAGCCGTGGCCGTTTCCAGAGTGATGCACTGGCCCAACTCAATGAGGCGCGTACGAATCTGAGCAAAACGCAGGCCAGCGTTAAAGCACTGGAGGATCGGGTGAACCGTACCATGGTCACCTCACCAGTGCGGGGTATCGTTCAGCAGGTGATGGTGAATACTATCGGCGGCGTCATTCAGCCGGGCAGCGACCTAGTGGAAATCGTTCCGCTGGATGACAAGCTGTTAATCGAGGCCAAAATACAGCCGCGCGATATCGCCTTCCTCCACCCGGGTCAGCATGCGATGGTGAAATTTACCGCTTACGATTACACCATCTATGGCGGTCTGCAAGGAGAAGTGGTGCAAATAAGCCCGGACACCGTTACCGATAAACAGGGGCGAAGCTTTTATATTGTGCGTTTGCAGACGGATAAAAATTACCTGGGTACAAAAGAGCATCCAATGTTGATCATTCCCGGGATGGTGGCGAGCGTCGATATTCTCACTGGTAAGAAAACGATTCTGAGCTACCTGTTAAAACCGATTATTCGCGCACGTGCGGAAGCACTCAGAGAACGTTGAGCGATTGCGCTCCCTTTCATTATTGCCGGAGAGCGCATAGGTTTATAACGGCGTGCAAAAAGAGAGCTTTCCACGATTCAGGATGATCTTCCCGTCATTAACCAGTTCCTGTAACACCTTATGGATGGCGCTACGAGAGATATGGTTACGGGTCAAAATAAAAGTATACACGGACGTTTTCTCACGCACCCCAGGCTCCATCGCCCAGATATATTTTACGTGTTCAATAATCTGCTCACGTATAGTGCGGTGCGACTGCAACGCCTCACGCTGGAAATAACGTTGAAGATGATGCGTTAAGATATCAAACGCCTGCTTCCATAAGTTTTTAGCTGTAAACAGGAGATCGGCATTTTGTACGCTCATCGCCCACATTTCGCAATCGGTATCACAACGTAAATAGTGACCGGCCACTTCCGTACGCATTTGTGGCAGGCCGAGAATGGCAGGTGCAGAAATACTCACCGTGACTAAATCGTTTTCCACACGATAAACAGAGACAGTCCCTTTCTCCAGAAACAAGATATGTCCATCGGTCTTCAAATCAATACGCTGACGTTTTTTACGTAACGACAGCCAGGCATTATCCGACTTCTTCATTTCATCGCCAACGAGCACTACAGCATTTTCAATTTCTTTCTGGAACATGGGACTCTCTACCGCAAATTATGGCTTTGTCAAAAAGATGGTTAAATTTACTCAGCACTAAAAATAAATGTCAGCCCGCAAACAAGCTGACATTTATTCCCATCTACATCTACCACCGGCATTCCCTGGTGCCGTTGACGCGTTAAGGTTCATGCTGTTTTCGCGTGGTGGTGTCAGGCAGTATATGGCGCTGTCCATAAAGAATTAATGGCAATCATCTTTGTCGACATTTTTTCATCTTTCTGTTCTTTGTATAGTAGCAAAAAAGATACAATTAATTGATTTCAATGGATTTTATTTTCATTAAAAAATTATCATTCTTGTTATATCATGATACTAAATTGCAACACTTCTCGGTTCTCGCTGTGGGATTAGGTCCATGCTGGTGGTCTTTATAGGCTCAGTGGTATCATGACTAATCAACCATCTGACGCATCATCAAGAGTAGAGACAATATGTCTGAGACTGGCAATGTCAGTTATCTGATTGAAAATAGAATAATATTTACGCCAGCCGCACAATGTCTGGCGCGGGTAGATCACCCCAATCAGCGGATAAAACTCAAACACTCAGCGTCGTTATGTCTTTTATTACTTATTCAACATCGCGGGCAAGTGGTTTCTCAAAACGAATTGCTGGAATTCGGTTGGGGTAAAAATCACCGCCAGGTAAGTTTCAACGCCTTTTATCAAAGTATTCTCTCGTTGCGTAAAAGCTTGCTGCAGCTGGAGCTTGAACAACCGCTGATCACAACGATTCCCCGCAAAGGGCTGATCATTCAGGAAGAGTTTGATATTCAGGTCATTGATACACCGGAGAATAACTCTGCTTCTGTTGAAGAATCCTTAGCGCCATTAGCGCCAGATGCCGCCATTGAGGAACTTTTGTCTGACACGCCGCGTCAACCTTTGATAACGACAGCAGAAACGATTATGTTGGCACTTACCCTGATAATTTGTGTGCTTATATTATATCCGTGGCAAGCCAGTGATGATTATTTCTCCGGCTATATCGCCGCGAGCAAAACACCAACAGACTGTCAGTATTATTTCAATAGCGATGCCAGTAACTTTTCCCGGCATACCGCGTTTATCGACAAAAACCCAGGATTGTGTCAGAGCCATAAATTTATTTATATCACAACCTATCCTGAGTCTAAGAAACTGTCCGCGCTAGTGTGTCGCTCGCCGATAAAAGCCAGGCAGGAAAACGCCTGTCAGCCGGTATATTACCCGCGGTATGATAGCTAATGAATTTATATCCCCGAACCTCCCGCATCCAGACAGGTATTATCCTGCTGCTTTGTTTTGCTACGCTAATTCTTACTGTCGTCTATCGGTACAGTAAGAACAATGGTGAGTTACAAGATCTTACCTGCCGCTCTGCCATCGAAATTGTACGCAATACAAGCTCGTTCCGAGGGATTATTGATATCAAAACCGGGGGCAGTAAAGGTATTGTTAATATTGATGGTATTATCAAAGATGCCGAAAATAATGAGCAGACCGTGCAACGCATGGTACTTTTTACACAATCCAGCTACGGCTCAAGCCCGGTTTGGATTTCACAGAAAATCCAAATTTCCAATCGCGAAACGGCTCCCGCCAGCCTTATTCAGGAACTCCTCCCCGACTTTTTCCTGACCAACACCAGCGTATCCAACGTCGATTTTTTTGCGCTGAACAGCGAGACATACCTGATTACCAAAGAGGGGATCCCCTATCTGTATTGCCAGAATTATGCTTTGCCGGAAAATGAATAATCAATAAGCGTTCTGGCGGCAAAACCTACGGATGAATCTCAGCCGTTGTCGGTGATAAGATAGACCATTCAGGCCGAGCCAACGCTCGTCGTTACTGCCCTTCAGGCGGCTTTCGAATGACAAATTTGTGGGTTTATGTGAGTTTCCAGGGGCTCACGTGAGACTGCCCAGGCACCCAAAAAGATTAAAAAAAGAGCAAAAGCGATATGAAAGAGTCACTTGATACGGACTTCACGAACCACACCCCGATGATGCAGCAGTATCTCAAGCTAAAAGCCCAGCATCCGGAGATACTGTTGTTTTACCGCATGGGCGACTTTTACGAACTGTTTTATGACGATGCGAAACGCGCGTCTCAGCTGCTTGATATCTCCCTGACCAAACGCGGCGCATCAGCAGGCGAGCCTATCCCGATGGCGGGTATTCCTCACCATGCGGTAGAAAACTACCTCGCCAAGCTGGTCAATCAGGGGGAATCTGTCGCTATTTGTGAGCAAATCGGCGATCCGGCAACCAGCAAAGGCCCGGTTGAGCGCAAAGTGGTGCGTATCGTCACGCCTGGCACCATCAGTGATGAAGCGCTGTTGCAAGAACGCCAGGACAACCTGCTGGCCGCTATCTGGCAAGACAGTAAAGGTTACGGCTACGCCACGCTGGATATCAGCTCCGGGCGTTTTCGCGTCAGCGAACCGGCCGACCGCGAGACCATGGCCGCAGAATTGCAGCGCACCAATCCCGCTGAACTGCTGTATGCCGAAGATTTCGCTGAAACATCACTGATTGAGGGGCGTCGCGGATTGCGTCGTCGTCCACTATGGGAATTTGAAATCGATACTGCTCGCCAGCAACTAAACTTGCAGTTTGGCACGCGGGATCTGATTGGTTTTGGCGTGGAAAACGCCCCGCGCGGATTATGTGCTGCTGGCTGTCTGCTGCAATACGTAAAAGATACCCAGCGCACCTCGCTGCCGCATATTCGTTCTATCACCATGGAACGTCAACAGGACAGCATCATTATGGATGCCGCCACGCGCCGCAATCTGGAAATTACCCAGAACCTGGCGGGCGGCGTTGAAAACACACTGGCTTCAGTACTCGACTGCACCGTGACGCCGATGGGCAGCCGTATGCTCAAACGCTGGCTGCATATGCCGGTCCGTGACACCAGAGTCCTTATCGAGCGTCAACAGACTATCGGCGCGCTACAGGATTCCACCAGTGAATTGCAACCCGTGCTGCGTCAGGTCGGCGATCTGGAACGTATCCTGGCGCGTTTGGCCCTGCGTACTGCGCGTCCGCGCGATCTGGCCCGTATGCGTCATGCCTTCCAGCAATTACCGGAACTGCGCGCGCAACTGGAAAGTGTAGACAGTGCCCCCGTGCAGATGCTGCGCGAGAAAATGGGTGAGTTTGCTGAGCTGCGTGAACTGCTGGAACGCGCTGTTGTGGAAGCTCCGCCAGTGCTGGTTCGCGACGGTGGCGTCATCGCCCCGGGCTATAACGAAGAATTGGACGAATGGCGAGCGCTGGCTGATGGCGCAACTGACTATCTGGACAGACTGGAAATCCGTGAGCGCGAGCGCACCGGTCTGGATACGCTGAAGGTTGGGTTTAACGCCGTTCATGGCTACTACATTCAGATCAGCCGTGGGCAGAGCCATCTGGCGCCGATTAACTATGTGCGTCGTCAGACGCTGAAAAACGCCGAACGCTACATTATTCCGGAACTGAAAGAGTACGAAGACAAAGTTCTGACGTCAAAAGGTAAAGCACTGGCGCTGGAAAAACAGCTGTACGATGAGCTGTTCGACATGCTGTTGCCGCATCTGGCTGATTTGCAACAGAGCGCCAGCGCGCTGGCGGAGCTGGACGTACTGGTCAACCTTGCAGAACGCGCTTATACCCTGAATTACACCTGCCCGACCTTCACCGATAAACCCGGCATTCGTATTACTGAGGGACGTCATCCGGTGGTTGAACAGGTGCTAACCGAGCCGTTTATCGCCAACCCGCTTAACCTCTCGCCTCAGCGACGGATGCTGATCATCACCGGTCCGAATATGGGGGGTAAAAGTACCTATATGCGCCAGACCGCGTTGATTGCGCTGTTGGCCTACATCGGCAGCTACGTTCCGGCGCAGAAAGTGGAAATAGGCCCGATCGATCGGATCTTTACCCGCGTGGGCGCGGCGGATGATTTGGCATCCGGTCGTTCTACCTTCATGGTAGAAATGACCGAAACCGCCAACATTCTGCATAATGCCACCGAGAACAGCCTGGTGCTGATGGATGAGATTGGACGCGGCACCTCCACCTACGACGGCCTGTCGCTGGCATGGGCGTGCGCGGAAAACCTGGCCAATAAAATCAAAGCATTAACGTTGTTTGCCACCCACTACTTCGAACTGACTCAGTTACCGGAAAAAATGGAGGGCGTCGCGAATGTGCATCTGGATGCGTTAGAGCACGGCGATACCATCGCCTTCATGCACAGCGTACAGGATGGTGCGGCGAGCAAGAGCTATGGTCTGGCAGTAGCAGCCCTGGCTGGCGTGCCGAAAGAGGTTATTAAACGCGCGCGGCAAAAACTGCGCGAACTGGAAAGCATTGCGCCAAACGTTGCTGCGACCCAGGTCGATGGAACACAGATGTCGCTGCTTTCAGTGCCTGAAGAAACCTCGCCCGCCGTTGAAGCGCTGGAAAACCTCGACCCGGATTCACTAACGCCTCGCCAGGCGCTGGAGTGGATCTACCGGTTGAAAAGTCTGGTGTAACGTTGTAATGCCCGATGGCGCTTTGCTTATCGGGCCTACGGCAATGCGAGAATGGGTGCAAGAGGACGAAACCAGACCATCAAGACGCGGGGTTTCCCCCGCGTTGTTGCTACTTCTTCGGTTCGTAAGCGAGAACAGCTTTAAACTCCATACCACGTTCTTTAATGCTTAACTCGCACAACGAATCTCGCACCATTAACGTGAATCCCAGCGCCGTGAAACACAGCACTACAATTGCCACAAGAGCATATTTTGTCAGCATGTCTTGCCTCCCTGCAAAGAAGAGACTAACATCCAAATTGTTCAGGTTTGTACGCTAGCCTCAGGTTGATAGAACTATCTCTTGGGGCTTTTGTCTTTCCGGGACCTTACAAATGCTCAAAGCCCAGATAGCCTCAAGCACCCGCAGCTATTCTATTCCCGATGCCGCTGTAACAAATCAATTTATCAATACGTTACGAGTCTGCTCGCAAAAAAGACCCGGAATCCCGGGCCTTCAGTATTAGCGCTTACCTTCCGCCAGCAGCGGTGGAATACTCGGCACCATCGGTGCGTCATCCATATCCTTCTGCGTCATACGAAACGCCTCCGGGTAGTGCTCGCGGCTGGTACGACGTAGCGGTTCGGTATTACGCCAGGTGTACAGACAATGCTGGCACTGATATACCGTCCAGACATCTTTTACCGGCGAGTTTGCCATCACTTCAATATGTTCATCGGCACAACGTGGACAAATCATCTGCTACTCCTTATTTACGGTTGGCCAGCATGGCGGTCAGTTTTTCTGCCCAGGCTTTCGTTTCCGGTAAATCACATACCGGCTGGCTGTAGTGCCCACGGTTATCCGGCGCGACCGGCGTGGTGGCATCAATAATTAACTTGTCGGTAATCCCCGCCGGACTGGAACCCGGATCAAGCTCAAGCACCGACATATTCGGCAGTTGCACCAGATCGCCCGCCGGGTTGACCTTCGAAGACAGCGCCCACATCACCTGCGGCAGGTTGAACGGGTCAACATCCTCATCAACCATAATCACCATTTTCACGTAACCCAGGCCATGCGGCGTCGTCATTGCACGCAGCCCCACCGCGCGGGCAAAGCCGCCGTAGCGTTTTTTGGTGGAGATAATCGCCAGCAAACCGTGGGTGTACATGGCATTCACCGCCTGCACTTCCGGGAACTCGGCTTTCAGCTGTTGATACAGCGGTACGCAGGTTGCCGGCCCCATCAGGTAGTCAATCTCCGTCCACGGCATCCCCAGATATAGCGATTCAAAAATCGGTTTGGTGCGATAAGAGACTTTATCGATACGTACGACCGTCATATTACGTCCACCGGAATAGTGCCCGGTAAACTCGCCAAACGGCCCTTCGATTTCACGCTTACGGCTTTCAATGACCCCTTCGAGGATCACTTCCGAACCCCAAGGCACGTCAAAGCCGGTGAGCGGTGCGGTAGCGATCGGGTACGGGCTTTCACGCAGCGCTCCCGCCATTTCGTATTCCGACTGATCGTACTTCAGCGGCGTGGCCCCCATCAGGGTGATGATAGGATCGTTACCCAGCGTGATGGCAATCGGCAGATCTTCACCGCGCTCTTCAGCTTTATGCAGATGCAGCGCGATATCATGCATCGGCACCGGCTGCAGGCCAAGCTTGCGTTTGCCCTTCACTTCCATACGATAAATGCCGACGTTCTGTTTGCCGAAGTTGTCCGGATCCAGCGGATCGCGCGACACCACGCAAGCTTTATCAAGATAGAAACCGCCGTCACCATCGTTCAGACGAAACAGCGGCAGAATATCAAACAGGTTGATCTCCTCACCATCAACACAGTTTTCAGCCCACGTCGGGTTGGCACGACGCTCCGGCGTAACCGGAAATTTATCCCAACGACGGATAAACTCATCAATTTGTTTTTTCACCGGCGTATTGGGCGGCAGGCCTAATGAAATGGCATGATTCTGCCATGAGCCGATGGTATTCATCGCCACGCGGGCGTCGGTAAAACCACTAATATTGTCAAACCACAGCGCTGGCGCACCGTCGCCAATACGTCCGGTCGCGTTAGCCGCCGCAGCCAGATCCGGCTCAGCGTTGACTTCTTCACTGATTTTCAGCAATTGTCCCTGGTCGTCCAGCGCTTGTAAAAAGCTGCGCAAATCATCAAATGCCATTATTCATTCTCCTGTGAAAAATTCTGCGCCTGCCGTAAACCCTGCCAGCGACGGGCGTTTGGATGCTCCAGACCAAACTGATCGAGCACACGCGCAACGATATGCTGAGTGATGTCATCGACCGTTTGCGGGTGGTTGTAAAACGCGGGCATCGGCGGGACCATCGCCACGCCCATGCGGGAAAGTGCGAGCATGTTTTCCAGATGAATAGTGCTGAGCGGCATTTCGCGCGGAACCAGCACCAGCTTGCGCCCTTCTTTCAGCACCACATCAGCAGCGCGCCCCACCAGTCCTTCCGCGTAGCCTGCTCGAATACCGGCCAGCGTTTTCATACTGCAGGGGATAATGATCATGCCGTCAGTACGAAACGATCCTGAGGATATGGTCGCCGACTGGTCCGCCGGGTTGTGGCAATAATCGGCCAACGCCGACACATCACGGACGCTGTATGGTGTTTCCAGTTCAATGGTGGTTTTGGCCCACTTTGACAGCACCAGATGGGTTTCTACCCCCGGCATTTCCCGCAGTGCCAGCAATAGCGACACACCAAGCGGTGCGCCGGTCGCCCCGGTCATTCCTACAATCAGTCTCATTTCGCCCTCAATTTTGTTCGTGTACGAACATTTTATTAAAATACTCCCTCGATACATTCCGGACAAGAGCACCTCGCACAGATTGCTAAAGCAGCAATGGTTAAACTATGACGCGTTACCCGTTAAGATAGAGACTGACAGATATTCCGGAGCTCTCATGCCGTTAAGAAACACAGCCTTTCACCTTTTACGTCAGCTTTTTCAGCAACATACGGCTCGCTGGCAACATGAATTACCGGATCTGACCAAACCGCAGTATGCGGTGATGCGCGCCATTGCCGAGCATCCCGGCATTGAGCAGGTCGCCCTGACCGAAGCCGCAGTCTGTACCAAGGCAACGCTTGCGGAAATGCTGAGCCGGATGGAAAAACGGGAGTTGGTCAGACGTGAACACGACCCGGCAGATAAGCGTCGGCGGTTTGTTTATTTGACCGCGCAAGGAGAAGCATTACTGGCCAGCGCAACCCCGTTAGGCGATAGCGTGGATGATGAGTTTCTGGGGCGATTATCTGATGAAGAACGTGAGCAGTTCACACGTCTGGTGCGTAAGATGATGAACTAATCTGCCGGATGGCGACATAAATGTCTTATCCGGCCTACAAAGTCCGGCTCCCCATAGGCCTGATAAACGCAGTGCCATCAGGCAACAAACATAGAAAAAGGCCAGTCTCAATGAGACTGGCCTTTCTTGATAGAACTTGTGCTTACTCGCGGAACAGCGCTTCGATATTCAGTCCCTGAGTCTGCAGGATTTCACGCAGACGACGCAGACCTTCAACCTGAATCTGGCGAACACGTTCACGGGTGAGGCCAATTTCGCGGCCCACATCTTCCAGTGTCGCAGCTTCATACCCCAGCAGACCAAAGCGACGTGCCAGTACCTCACGCTGTTTGGCGTTCAGTTCGAACAGCCATTTGACGATGCTCTGTTTCATATCATCGTCTTGCGTGGTGTCTTCCGGGCCGTTTTCCTTTTCATCGGCCAGAATATCCAGCAACGCTTTTTCGGAATCGCCACCCAGCGGGGTGTCTACCGAGGTAATACGCTCGTTGAGTCGGAGCATACGGCTGACGTCATCAACCGGTTTGTCCAGTTGTTCAGCAATCTCTTCTGCGCTCGGTTCGTGGTCCAGTTTATGCGACAACTCACGCGCGGTACGCAGATAGACGTTCAGCTCTTTTACAATGTGAATTGGCAGTCGGATCGTACGGGTTTGGTTCATTATCGCCCGTTCGATCGTCTGGCGGATCCACCAGGTTGCGTATGTTGAGAAGCGGAACCCGCGTTCCGGGTCAAACTTCTCGACTGCACGGATCAGTCCCAGATTGCCCTCTTCAATCAGGTCCAGCAATGCCAGACCACGATTGCCATAACGACGAGCAATTTTCACCACCAGACGCAGGTTACTTTCAATCATGCGACGGCGGGATGCGACATCCCCACGCAGTGCGCGACGCGCAAAATAAACTTCTTCTTCGGCTGTTAACAGTGGTGAATAACCAATCTCACCAAGGTAAAGCTGAGTCGCGTCCAACACACGCTGTGTGGCCCCCTGCGATAACAGCTCTTCTTCAGCCAGGTCGTTATCACTGGGTTCCTCTTCACTCAAGGCTTTTTCATCAAAAGCCTCTACTCCGTTCTCATCAAATTCCGCATCTTCATTTAAATCATGAACTTTCAGCGTATTCTGACTCATAAAGGTGGCTCCTACCCGTGATCCCTAACGGAACTAGCACGTGAAAGCCTGGTTCCGCCGAATTATCGCTGCGGTAAATAACGCAGCGGGTTTACGGATTTCCCCTTGTAACGAATTTCAAAATGCAAGCGTGTTGAACTGGTTCCGGTACTACCCATGGTAGCTATTTTCTGCCCCGCCTTGATTTCTTGTTGTTCCCGGACCAGCATTGTATCGTTATGGGCGTAGGCACTCAGGTAATCATCGTTATGTTTGATGATAATAAGATTACCGTAACCACGCAGCGCGTTACCGGCATAGACGACGCGTCCATCTGCGGTCGCGACAATAGCCTGTCCCTTGCTGCCTGCAATGTCGATCCCTTTATTGCCACCTTCGGTAGCCGCAAAGTTTTCGATCACTTTGCCGTCGGTCGGCCAGCGCCAGGTAGAGATTGGCGAGCTGGTTGACGTTGAGCTTGCAGTTGATTCGGTTGCGCTAACTGCCGGAGCCGTTACAGGCGCTGTGACCACAGTCCCAGCAGGCTTGTTGTTCGGCAACATTTTATTAGCACTTTGTTCACCTGAATCCTCAGAATACGTAATTGTTGGTTTCGAAGCAACAGCAACGGTGGAATTTTGTGCAGGGTTGGTCACAACTCCTTGCTGTGCTGCATCCGCCTGGGTGATGGCATTTCCACCGGTAATCGGTGCGCCAGACGCATTGCCCACTTGCAGAGTTTGACCGACATTCAGGCCATACGGGGCCGGAACGTTATTGCGTTGTGCGAGATCACGGAAATCGTTCCCGGTAATCCAGGCAATATAGAAAAGGGTATCGCCTTTCTTAACAGTATAGGTACTGCCGCCCGTATAGCTACCTTTCGGAATGTTCCCATACTTACGGTTGTACACAATACGACCGTTTTCCATCTGCACAGGTTGTTCCGCAACAGGCTGGATCTGTGTTGACTGTGTGGTCGGACGCTGCACCGGCTGGATCTGCGGCGTTTGCTGTACTGTCGACGTCGAGCCCATTTTTGGTGGAGGCGTAATCAGCATACCGGAATTGGTGTTCGTTGATGCACCGCCATCAACGGAACTGACCGGTGCAGGTGGATTCGAGGTATTTGAACAACCTGCCAGCCATAATGAAACCAGTGACAATGCCGCAATGCGGCGAACGGTAAATTTGTGGCTTCCCGCGCTCATTTATCCCCCAGGAAAATTTGGTTAAAACCAGTGACGTAATCACCGTGCAAGGCATCGGACTGGGCACTGGAAACGTGACCACGATACGCTTACTAATTCCAGAATATCCAGGAAAACTCCAGGTATTCAGAGCCTGTATCTACGCAAGCTCCCCTTTTACTAAGGGAACGAAGCGTACGGCCTCCACGGTATCGATAATAAATTCGCCTCCCCGACGACGCACCCGTTTCAGAAACTGGTGCTCGTCACCCACGGGTAAGACGAGAATGCCGCCTTCATCCAACTGCATCATCAATGCGGTTGGGATCTCAGGCGGCGCTGCCGTAACAATGATAGCGTCAAAAGGGGCTCGCGCTTGCCAGCCTTGCCATCCATCACCATGACGGGTAGAAACATTATGTAAATCAAGCTGTTTAAGTCGACGACGCGCCTGCCACTGCAAACCTTTAATGCGCTCAACAGAGCACACATGGTGCACCAGGTGCGCCAGAATCGCCGTTTGGTAGCCAGAGCCGGTACCAATTTCCAGCACCCGGGACTGTGGCGTTAACTCCAGCAGCTCGGTCATCCGTGCAACCATATAGGGCTGCGAAATCGTCTGCCCCTGACCAATCGGCAGGGCAATATTGTCCCAGGCCTTATGTTCAAACGCCTCATCAATGAATTTTTCACGCGGCACGGCGGCGAGTGCATCGAGAACAAGCTCATCTCTGATGCCCTGCGCACGTAATTGTTCAAGAAGAGTGTGTACGCGTCTGCTTACCATTGCGTGTCGGCTCCCACGCTGTCTAACCAGTCAGAAACAACTTCATGCGCGCCGTATGCGGTTAAATCGACATGCAGCGGCGTGATGGAAACATAGCCTTCATCGACGGCGGCAAAATCAGTATCCGGTCCGGCGTCGCACTTTTCGCCCGGTGGCCCGATCCAGTACAGCGTATTACCGCGCGGGTCCTGCTGTGGTATCACCTGATCCGCAGGATGGCGACTACCGCAGCGGGTGACGCGGATACCTTTAATCTGATCCAGCGGTAAATCCGGCACGTTGATATTCAAAATGCGCCCGGTGCGCAGCGGTTCACGACTCAGCGCCCGTAAGATACGGCAGGTTACTGCGGCAGCAGTATCGTAGTGTTTATGCCCATCAAGTGAGACAGCCAGCGCAGGGAAGCCCAGGTGACGACCTTCCATCGCTGCCGCAACGGTACCGGAATAGATAACATCATCGCCGAGATTAGGACCTGCGTTAATACCAGACACGACAATGTCCGGACGCGGACGCATTAATGCGTTAACGCCCAGATAGACGCAATCGGTAGGTGTACCCATTTGTACGGCGATATCACCGTTATCATAGGTGAACGTGCGAAGTGAGGATTCCAGCGTCAGCGAGTTGGACGCGCCACTGCGGTTACGATCCGGGGCAACCACCTGTACGTCAGCAAACTCACGCAGCGCTTTCGCCAGCGTTTGTATACCGGGTGCGTGAACCCCATCATCGTTACTCAGCAATATACGCATAATCACCCATTGTGTTAATAAGTTCCCTTACAACACTGGTGGCGAAGCTACCTGCCGGTAGCCAGAAACGTAACTCAACGGTTACGTCATCCCACCAGTTCCAGCTTAATTGTTGTGGATACAGCAACATAGCGCGACGCGACGCGTCGACTTTCTCGCGCAATAACAGAGACTGCAGCGCGGTTTCATCAGCAACAGCGGCTTCTTCAAACGCCAGCGCGTCGCGTTGAGTTCCCCACTCACCGCTGCCCGGTAATGCCGCTGTAATCATCAATTCTTTCTCATCGACGCGACGCTGTAATTCAGTTTGTTCTTCCTGTGCGGCGACAAACCAGCTTCCGCGCCCCGATAATTGTAGCGCATCGCCGTCAACAACTTGATTAAAGTCTGTTTTTTTCAGGCGTTCACTGACTATCTGATTAAACAACGCGCTACGGGCCGCCGACAACCAAAAACTGCGTTTATTGCGATCGCGCACCGGCGCATCGCTTTGCGCCCAGCGCAGCGCCCCTTGCAGGTTGCTGCCGCCGATACCAAAACGCTGAGCGCCAAAATAGTTCGGAACGCCGCGCTCGTTAATTGCCTGCAAACGCGCTTCAACATCATTTCGCTCGCTCACTTCACGCAGCACCAGCGTAAATTCGTTGCCTTTCAGCGCCCCTAAACGCAGCTTACGCTTGTGGCGTGCGTACTCCAGCACTTTACAGCCTTCAAGCTCAAATTTGCTTAAATCAGGCATCGCATTGCCCGGCACACGCGCACACAGCCACTGTTCCGTGACCGCATGCTTGTCTTTCTGACCAGCAAAGCTCACTTCGCGGGCATGAATTTTCAGGAATTTCGCCAGCGCGTCAGCCACAAAACGGGTGTTACAACCGTTTTTCAGGATACGCACCAAAATGTGCTCGCCTTCGCCATCGGGTTCGAAGCCTAAATCTTCGACGACGACAAAGTCTTCCGGATTCGCTTTCAGAACGCCATGGCCTTGTGGTTTGCCATGGAGATACGTCAGATCTTCAAACGCAGTCATTTCGTTGCCTTAATGAGTAACGCCACCGCTTCACAGGCAATCCCTTCCCCACGCCCGGTAAAACCGAGTTTTTCCGTGGTGGTCGCTTTCACGTTAACATCATCCATATGGCAGCCGAGGTCTTCGGCAATAAACACTCGCATTTGTGGAATGTGCGGCAGCATCTTCGGCGCCTGGGCAATAATTGTCACATCCACATTACCAAGCGTATAGCCTTTGGCCTGAATACGCCGCCAGGCTTCACGCAATAATTCACGACTATCTGCACCTTTAAAGGCTGGGTCGGTGTCCGGGAATAGCTTACCGATATCCCCCAGCGCAGCCGCGCCCAGCAGAGCATCGGTTAACGCGTGTAACGCCACGTCACCATCAGAATGCGCCAGCAATCCTTTTTCATACGGGATGCGCACACCACCAATGATAATTGGGCCAACTCCTCCAAAAGCGTGTACGTCGAAACCGTGTCCAATTCGCATTATGCCTTCTCCTGATATACACAGCGTCCTCCAGGCAGCCTGAAGGATGATGTATCTAGATAGTTCGGGTCAGATAAAATTCCGCCAGCGCCAGATCTTCCGGGCGGGTGACTTTGATGTTGTCAGCACGCCCTTCGACCAGCTGCGGATGAAAGCCGCAATATTCCAGCGCCGAAGCTTCGTCTGTAATAGTTGCACCTTCGTTGAGTGCACGCGTCAGGCAATCGTGCAATAACTCGCGCGGGAAAAACTGCGGCGTCAACGCATGCCATAAATCGGTACGATCGACCGTATGGGCGATGTCTGTTCGCCCCGGCTCCGCGCGCTTCATTGTGTCACGTACCGGTGCGGCAAGGATCCCGCCGGTACGGCTGCACTCGCTAATTGCCAGCAAACGGGCCAAATCATCCTGGTGCAGGCACGGACGCGCGGCGTCATGCACCAGCACCCAACGGGCCTCCCCTGCGGCTTGCAAACCGGCAAGGACAGAATCGGCACGCTCGTTGCCGCCATCCACCACCGTAATTTGCGGGTGCGCAGCAAGTGGAAGTTGGGCAAAGCGACTGTCGCCTGGGCTGATAGCGATGACGACTCGCGTCACCCGGGGATGAGCCAGCAGCGCATCAACCGAGTGTTCAAGAATGGTTTTATTGCCAATAGAGAGGTACTGCTTAGGACACTCTGTTTGCATTCGGCGGCCAAACCCGGCAGCCGGCACCACGGCGCAAACGTCCAATAAAGTGGCTGCCATGTTAAATCCCTGGACGGTTTATCGATTGTTTTGCCCTGCAGTCTGAGCGCGTTTAGACGCGTCAGGCACCAGACGATAAAAAGTTTCGCCCGGCTTAGTCATACTGAGTTCGTTGCGCGCACGCTCCTCAATAGCCTCTTGTCCGCCATTGAGATCGTCAATTTCGGCAAAGAGCTGATCGTTACGCGCTTTAAGTTTCGCGTTTGTAGCTTGCTGCGCAGCAACATCATCGTTGACGCGACTATAGTCATGTATGCCGTTCTTACCGAACCACAGCGAATACTGCAGCCAGACTAATAAAGCCAGCAACAGCAGCGTTAGTTTACCCATCCTGCCCCCTGAAAAACGGCATTAATATCCCATAACTTCCGCAGACAACTTTACATCAACGGTCGGGAATGCCGCGACAACGCGGGCAAATGTACCACATTTGCCCGTTGTTACGTATACCCCGTGTAAGGAGAACATAATCTCATTGTTGGTTACGGTTTGAATTATGACCAGAGAGTGAACAACGTCGGCGATTGTTAAAAAAAAGCGTTTGCCTAACCCAATAACCATAAAAATAGGGCGCCAAACATCGCCCCAACCACCAGCAGGGTACAGGTAATGCTCAACAGCAACCTTCCCTTCAATAGCGAGTGTAAGGCAATACCCGCGACAATCGCCACGGGCAGCAACGCGAGGAAAAAGGGCCAGGTATAAATGAAGAAAAACAGTGTATTAGGGCCATACATCAGACACGGGAATCCCAGCGCCAACAACCACGCGATAAAACCGACCACGGCCCCCGGTAGTGACCAGGTGGTTTCGTCGTCGGCGGCGAAGGTATCTGACTCTGTAATAGTAATGTTATGGCTGTTACGCATATCTAATCCTGTGACCGTGACTGACCGGGCATGTGAGCTCGGGTGTCTCAGGATCTGATAATATCTTCCTGCCTCAGCAGGTCTAATAATTGGGGTACCAAATTTGTTACCAATTGTTCACCATCAAGATGAATCTCTGGCGATTCAGGCGCTTCGTATACCGAATCAATTCCGGTGAAATTGCGTAACTCACCCGCCCGCGCTTTTTTATACAACCCTTTTGGATCGCGTGCTTCACACGTTGCTAATGGCGTATCGACAAAAACTTCAATAAAACGCCCTTCGCCAACCCGCTCACGAACCATTTTGCGCTCAGCGCGATGCGGTGAGATAAAGGCGGTCAACACCACAAGCCCCGCATCCACCATCAGGTTAGCCACTTCACCAACCCGGCGAATATTCTCCTTACGATCGGCATCACTAAATCCAAGATCGCTGCACAGACCGTGACGCACGTTATCGCCATCCAAGAGATAAGTACTCACCCCCAGCTTATGCAACGCTTCTTCAAGCGCCCCTGCTACCGTGGATTTACCGGAACCAGACAGCCCGGTAAACCACAGTACAACACCACGATGACCGTGGCGTTGTTCCCGCTGTTGCGGTGTAACAGGATGGGCATGCCAGACGACGTTTTCGTCATGCAGCGCCATTATTTTCCTCCCAGCAGATCGCGCGCACCCCAGTGTGGGAAGTGGCGACGCACCAGTGCATTAAGCTCCAGCTCAAACGCGCAGAACTGAGAAGCCGCGGCGAGCTCCTGGACGATTGGCTCACGCACCAGTCCCGCGCCAACGGTAACGTTGGTCAGGCGGTCAATAATTATCAGCCCGCCCGTCACCGGGTTCTGCTGATAGGTATCCAGCACCAGCGGTTCATCAAAAGTCAGATTAACCAGACCGATGCCGTTCAGCGGTAACGCTTCAACATCACGTTGGGTCAGGTTGTTTATATCGACCTGATATTGCACGCTATCAACGCGTGCGCGGGTCTTCTTGCCTGCGATTTTTATGTCGTAGCTCTGCCCTGGCGACAACGGTTGTTCCGCCATCCACACCACATCAACGGCAGCGCTTTGTACTGTCGGCAGCGTTTCACCGGCATCAAGTAACAGGTCGCCCCGGCTGATATCGATCTCATCTTTTAGCACCAGGGTGATCGCTTCACCTGCATACGCTTCCTGTAAATCGCCATCAAAGGTCACGATCCGCGCTACGCTCGACTCAACGCCGGACGGCAGCACTTTGACGCGCTGCCCGACCTTCACGCTACCGGAAGCCAGCGTTCCGGCATAACCACGAAAATCCAGATTCGGTCGGTTCACATACTGCACCGGGAAGCGCATCGGCTGAGTATCAATACTGCGCTGGATCTCAACGGTTTCCAGCACTTCCAGCAGCGTCGGACCGCTGTACCACGGCATACTGGCGCTTTGCGAAGCCACGTTATCGCCTTCCAGCGCAGAGAGCGGCACAAACCGGATATCCAGGTTGCCCGGCAGTTGTTCAGCAAAAGTAAGATAGTCTTCGCGAATACGGTTAAATGTCTCTTCGCTAAAGTCCACCAGATCCATTTTGTTGATCGCCACCACCAGGTGTTTGATCCCAAGCAGCGTGGAGATAAAGCTATGACGACGAGTCTGATCCAGCACACCTTTACGCGCATCGATCAATAGGATCGCCAGGTCGCAGGTCGACGCACCGGTCGCCATGTTACGGGTGTACTGTTCATGCCCGGGAGTGTCCGCAATAATAAATTTACGCTTCTCGGTAGAGAAATAACGGTAAGCCACGTCGATGGTGATGCCCTGCTCGCGCTCGGCCTGCAAGCCGTCAACCAATAACGCCAGATCAAGCTTTTCGCCCTGAGTTCCGTGACGTTTACTGTCATTGTGCAGCGATGAAAGCTGGTCTTCATAAATCTGACGCGTGTCATGCAGCAAGCGACCAATCAGGGTGCTTTTCCCGTCATCCACGCTACCGCAGGTTAAAAAGCGCAGCAGACTTTTGTGTTGCTGGGCGACCATCCAGGCTTCAACGCCGCCTTCATTAGCAATTTGTTGTGCAAGTGTCGTATTCATGGCGGCTCCTTAGAAATACCCCTGACGTTTCTTCAGCTCCATGGAGCCCGCCTGGTCGCGGTCAATCACGCGGCCCTGACGTTCACTGGTGGTTGAGACCAGCATCTCTTCGATAATTTCCGGCAGCGTCTGCGCATTCGACTCCACCGCGCCTGTCAGTGGCCAACAGCCGAGCGTACGGAAACGCACCATGCGTTTTTTAATCACTTCCCCGGGTTGCAGATCGATTCTGTCGTCATCAATCATCATCAACATGCCGTCGCGTTCAAGCACCGGACGCTCCGCCGCCAGGTACAGTGGCACGATGTCGATATTTTCCAGCCAGATGTACTGCCAGATATCCTGTTCGGTCCAGTTGGAGAGCGGGAAGACGCGAATACTTTCGCCTTTGTTAATTTGTCCGTTGTAGTTGTGCCACAGCTCCGGGCGCTGATTTTTAGGATCCCAGCGATGAAAACGATCGCGGAAAGAGTAAATACGCTCTTTGGCACGTGATTTCTCTTCGTCACGACGAGCACCGCCAAACGCGGCATCAAAACCGTATTTATTGAGCGCCTGCTTCAGCCCTTCGGTTTTCATAATGTCGGTATGCTTGGCGCTGCCGTGGACGAACGGGTTGATGCCCATCGCCACCCCTTCCGGGTTTTTATGCACCAGCAGTTCGCAGCCGTAGGCTTTCGCCGTACGGTCACGAAACTCGTACATTTCGCTGAACTTCCAGCCGGTATCAACGTGCAGTAATGGGAACGGCAGCGTGCCAGGATAAAACGCTTTACGCGCCAGATGCAGCATTACGCTGGAATCTTTGCCGATGGAATACATCATCACCGGATTAGAAAACTCGGCGGCCACCTCACGAATGATATGGATGCTTTCCGCTTCCAGTTGCCGCAGGTGGGTAAGTCGTTTTTGATCCATAACCGTTCCTATGTAATGCCGTTATTTTGCTAACGATGCTCAGATAACCTGACTATAGGGAGGGCAAGAGGGCGAATGAAATTACGAATTGGAATGAGTAGTTCCTCAAAGGAATAACGATCCGGAAAAGCAAATATCAAAAAGTGCTTAAGCTACCGGATTTCGGGCATTTAGGAGCAAATGAAATTGTTTTACCTCGATCACGGTTTCATACTAGCGGCTGAAAATTTCTGCTTGGTATTCAGAGCCTATCCCATTAGGCGTACATTGTTGCAGTCAGTTTGGACACGGACAGCGCGGAACAACCGGAGCGTACATGCAGTACGTGAGGATTGTGAGCACTGCCCGGGTTCAAAATGACAAATAAAATAGCCAAATGGGATAGGCTCTTAAGGACTCATTATGTTTCTCGCAACGCGCCACCTTATTGCTGCTATGGCGCTCGGCGCGTGTTTTATCCTCCCTGCACAGGCAACATCCTCCAAACCTGGCGATATCGCAAATACCCAGGCTCGATATATCGCAACGTTTTTCCCGGGCCGCGTGACGGGATCTCCGGCTGAAATGTTATCTGCTGATTATATACGTCAGCAATTTCAGCAGATGGGCTACAGCAGTGATATTCGGACGTTTAATAGCCGTTATGTTTATACCGCCAAAAATAACCGTAAAAACTGGCATAACGTAACGGGAAGCACCGTTATTGCAGCACATGAAGGCAAAGCGCCGCAGCAGATTATTATTATGGCGCACCTCGACACCTACGCCGCACAAAGCGATGCCGATTCAGATGCCAATCTGGGTGGGTTAACCCTGCAAGGTATCGACGACAACGCTGCAGGCGTTGGCGTGATGCTGGAACTGGCGGAAAAACTCAAAGACGTGCCGACGCAGTACGGCATCCGATTTATCGCCACCAGCGGCGAGGAAGAAGGCAAACTGGGCGCGGAGAACATCCTGAAGCGAATGAGCGCCGCCGAGAAGAAAAACACGCTGCTGGTTATCAACCTCGATAACCTGATTGTCGGTGATAAGCTCTATTTCAACAGCGGTAAGAAAACCCCGGAAGCGGTGCGAAAACTGACGCGCGACCGGGCACTGGCTATCGCGCATAGTCGCGGCATTGTAGCCAGCACCAATCCAGGCCTGAACAAAGACTATCCGAAGGGAACAGGATGTTGTAACGATGCGGAGGTCTTCGACGACGCGGGTATTGCTGTGCTCTCCGTTGAAGCGACCAACTGGAACCTGGGCAAGAAAGATGGCTACCAACAGCGCGCCAAAAGCGCCTCGTTCCCGTCTGGCAACAGCTGGCATGATGTGCGACTGGATAACCAGCAGCATATCGATAAAGCCTTACCGGGCCGGATAGAGCGCCGTAGCCGCGACGTAGTACGCATTATGCTGCCGCTGGTAAAAGAACTGGCGAAAGCAGGTAAATCCTGAAGAAGAAGCCCGGTAATAAGTAAACGTTACCGGGCTTTTAACAGTTAGCCTTCGTGCAGCCCGCACTCTCTTTTCAGCCCAAAAAAACGCGTCTCTTCTTCCGCCATTCCCGGCTCCCATTTGCGGGTGGTATGGGTATCGCCGACTGACAGATAGCCCTGATCCCACAGTGGATGGTACTTCAGACCATGCTTTTGCAGATACTGGTAAACCGTACGGTTGTCCCAGTCGATGATCGGCAGAACTTTAAACACACCACGCTGAATAGCCAGCACCGGTAAATGCGCACGACTGCCCGATTGCTCACGGCGCAGACCGGCAAACCAGGTCTGCGCGTCGAGCTCCTGTAGCGCCCGGTTCATCGGCTCGACTTTGTTGATGTCATTGTATTTTTCAATGCCCTCAACGCCCTGCTCCCACAGTTTGCCATAGCGCGCTTCCTGCCAGGCCGCACTTTCCTTCGCCCGGTAGACTTGCAGATTAAGCTTGAGCTTGTCCGTTAACTCGTCAATAAACTGGTAGGTTTCCGGGAACAGATAACCGGTATCGGTGAGGATCACCGGGATATCCGGGCGAACCTGATTTACCAGGTGCAGGCTCACTGCCGCCTGAATACCAAAACTTGATGACAGTACATATTCGCCAGGCAGGTTTTCCAGCGCCCACGCCACGCGATCCTCGGCGCTCAATTTTTCCAGTTGGTCGTTGGTTTGCGCCAACGCCATAACGCGTTCAACTTTCGGCAGTTCGTTCAACGCGTTGAGATCGAGTTTGGACATAAGTTCCTCACTGTTTGCCTTGCCTGATGGCGCTGCGCTTATCAGATCTACCAATTCAGTAGACCCGATAAGTCAATTTCACATTATTCCCAGAAATCCCGGGCAGGATCGAGCACCGGGCGAATAATGCCCGCACGCACCGTAAAGTCACCGAAGCCTTCACCCGCTTCGCGCTCTTTCGCCCAGCGCCCAATCAGTTCATCCAGCGATGCCAGAATTTCCGGCTCGGTGATGTTCTCTTTAAACATCCGGGGAATGCGAGTTCCAATACGGTTGCCCCCTAAATGGAGGTTGTAACGTCCGGGCGCTTTCCCCACCAGACCAACTTCCGCCAGCATCGCGCGGCCGCAACCGTTCGGGCAGCCAGTCACACGCATGACAATATTTTCATCACTCAGGCTGTGCTTCGCCATCAGCGTGTCGATGTTGTCGATAAACGTTGGCAGGAAGCGCTCGGCCTCCGCCATCGCCAGCGGACAGGTTGGGAACGACACGCAGGCCATCGAGTTTTCACGCTGCGGAGTGACCGCATTCATTAAGCCACTCTTCTGCGCAATCTTCTCGATCTTCGCCTTTTCACTCTCAGGAACACCTGCAATGATCAGGTTCTGGTTCGCGGTAATACGGAACTCACCTTTGTGGATCTTCGCGATCTCAAGCAGACCGGTTTTCAATGGACGGCCCGGATAATCCAGGATACGGCCGTTTTCAATAAACAGCGTCAGATGCCATTTATTGTCGATCCCTTTCACCCAGCCGATACGATCGCCGCGACCGGTGAACTCGTACGGGCGGATAGGCTCAAACTTGATCCCCGCGCGGCGCTCAACTTCAGCTTTAAAGGTCTCAACGCCTACGCGTTCCAGCGTGTATTTGGTTTTGGCGTTTTTACGATCGGTACGGTTACCCCAGTCACGCTGAGTCGTCACCACCGCTTCCGCCACGGCCAGTGTATGCTCAAGCGGCAGATAACCAAATTCGCTTGCCGTCCGGGCGTAAGTTTTCTTATTGCCATGCTCAATGGACAAACCGCCGCCCACCAGCAGGTTAAAGCCCACCAACTTGCCGTTTTCCGCAATCGCCACGAAGTTCATGTCGTTGGCATGCAGATCGATGTCGTTCTGCGGTGGGATCACCACCGTGGTTTTAAACTTACGCGGCAGATAGGTTTGACCGAGGATCGGCTCCTCGTCGGTGGTCGCAACTTTTTCCTGATCAAGCCAGATCTCTGCATAGGCGCGGGTGCGCGGCAGCAGATGTTCGGAGATCTTTTTCGCCCACTCGTAGGCTTCGGCGTGCAGCTCAGATTCATACGGGTTGGAGGTACACAGCACGTTACGGTTCATATCGTTGGCGGTCGCCAGTGCGTCCAGGCCGACGGAGTGCAGCATCTGGTGTACCGGTTTAACGTTCTTCTTCAGAATGCCGTGAAACTGGAAGGTCTGACGGTTGGTCAGACGAATGCTGCCGTAAATAGTGTTGTCATGGGCGAACTTGTCGATCGCCTGCCACTGTTTGGTGGTGATCACTCCACCCGGCAGACGACAGCGCAGCAGCATCGCGTGACGCGGCTCAAGCTTTTGCTCGGCACGTTCAGCGCGGATATCGCGGTCGTCCTGCTGGTACATACCGTGAAAACGGATCAGCAGGAAGTTGTCGCCTTTAAACCCGCCGGTCAGGCCGTCGTTTAAATCTTCGGCAATGGTACCGCGCAGATAGTTGCTTTCCAGCTTCATACGCTCAGCGTCGGACAGATTGCCTTCGACCACCAATGGTCCTGGATGTTTTTCGCTCATTAGTAGACATCTCGCTGATAACGGCGCTCAATGCGCAGCTCACTTAAAAATTCATCCGCCGCTTCGATATCCATACCACCGAATTCGGCAATCACTTCCAACAACGCCTGCTCAACGTCTTTCGCCATACGATTGGCGTCGCCGCAGACATAAATGTGGGCACCGTCGTTAATCCAGCGCCACAGTTCCGCGCCCTGTTGGCGCAGTTTATCTTGTACGTAGACTTTTTCTTTTTGATCGCGGGACCAGGCGAGATCGATACGGCTCAGTACGCCCTCTTTGACGTAACGCTGCCATTCCACCTGATACAGGAAATCTTCGGTAAAGTGCGGGTTACCGAAAAACAGCCAGTTTTTGCCTTCGGCTCCATCAGCCGCACGCTGCTGCATGAAGGCACGGAACGGTGCAATTCCCGTACCCGGGCCAATCATAATCACCGGCGTCTGCGGGTTTGACGGCAGGCGGAAATTGTCATTGTGTTCAATGAACACGCGAACTTCACCTTCTTCTTCCACGCGGTCGGCGAGGAAACTGGAAGCACCACCAGCACGGGCGCGACCTTCTATCTCATAACGCACCACGCCCACGGTGACGTGCACTTCGCTTTCCACTTCCGCCTGAGAAGAGGCAATGGAGTACAAACGCGGCGTCAACGGACGCAGAAGATCAACTAACGCCTGAGCATCCAGTTGCGCCGGGGAAAAGCGCACCATATCGACGATGGGCGTGGTGGCGGCATAATGCTGCAACTGTGCTTTGTCACCCACTAACGGCAGCAATGTTTCGCTGCGGGTTAAGGTGGCATAGTTCTCCACGATATTGCCGGTATTCACCGTCAGCTCGAAATGCCACCGCAACGCTTCAGCGAGCGACAAGGTTTTGCCTTCAACCGTCACCGGCTCATCACCTTTCAGCCACAGCAGTTCAACCAGTTCTTTAACCAGATCCGGGTCATTCTGATACCAGACGCCCAATGCATCGCCCGGCTGATAACGCAGGCCGGAATCGCCTAAATCAATTTCAATATGGCGTACGTCTTTTTCAGAGTCACGGCCGGTAATTTTCTGATTCACCGCAAGCGACGCCGTCAGCGGCGCTTCTTTGGTGTACGGACTGGTGTGTACTTCATTTACCGCACCGCTCGCGGCAACTTGCACAGACGGTACCGCAGGCGCACGTGCTTTCAGGACATCAACCAAACGGGCACGCCACTGCGCAGCGGCGGCCTGATATTCAACGTCGGCATCTACACGATCGAGCAGACGTTCACCGCCCAGCTCAGCCAGTTTCGCATCGAAGTCTTTTCCTGACTGACAGAAAAACTCATAGGAGGTGTCGCCAAGGCCAAACACGGCAAAAGCGGTGTTATCGAGCTTTGGCGCTTTTTTCGAGAACAGGAATTTATGCAACGCCACGGCTTCTTCCGCCGGTTCACCTTCCCCTTGCGTCGACGCCACCACGATCAGCAGTTTTTCATTGGCGATTTGTTTGAATTTATAGTCGCCAGCGTTGATCAGAGTGACGTTGAGCTTCGCGGCGATCAGATCATCGCGCAGGGCTTCCGCCACACGACGCGCATTACCGGTTTGCGAGGCAGAGATAAGCGTAATGCCTGGCATTTCAGCGACAGGCGCAAGCGCCGCTGCATTGCTACCAGGCTGCTGATTCAGCACGCCCCAAAAATAGCCAGAAACCCACGCAAGCTGTGCGGGAGTGAAATCGGTCGTGGCTGCCTGAAGGCGTGCCAGTTGCTCCGGGTTTAGCGGTAGCAGAGCGGAAGGTGGGGCCTGTGTCGTCATGCGTTGTCATGTTCCAGTAAGCAAAGCGGATTTCAGCAATAAAACCCAAACTGAAGATAAGGTTAACGGCGGGGATAGTAACAATTAAAGAAGGGATAGAAATAACAAATAACCAAATGGACTAACCTGTTTTAGTTATAGTCATTAACGACAAAAACGATTTAATAACTATATGATATATAAATAGTTATTAAACATTAACAGCGTAAATATGACGTTCTGATGCTTAGCGCCCTTTTAACTAATGATAAAAATTGTGCTTTACGGTACCCTACGGCGGTTTTTCGCATTCTTGAGAGTAAATAATGTCCACCACCTTGTTTAAAGATTTCACCTTCGAAGCCGCTCACCGCCTGCCGCACGTACCGGAAGGGCATAAGTGTGGCCGCCTGCATGGTCACTCATTTATGGTGCGTCTTGAAATTACCGGTGAAGTCGATCCGCATACTGGTTGGATCATGGATTTTGCTGAGTTAAAAGCCGCGTTTAAGCCGACTTACGACAGACTCGATCACTACTATTTGAACGATATTCCTGGCTTAGAAAATCCAACCAGTGAAGTGCTGGCCAAATGGATTTGGGATCAGATTAAACCTGTGGTCCCTCTGCTAAGTGCTGTAATGGTGAAAGAAACCTGCACAGCAGGCTGCGTGTACCGCGGCGAGTGATTGTAGGCTTGCCGGATGGCAATGCGTCTTATCCGGCCTGCAACAAGCAACAAACTCTGGCCGGGTAAGCGAAACGCTCCCGGCACAGTTATCAGGCAATATTCAGATATTTATGGGTTTGCATCGACAGACGCCAGTTGCGCGCAATACAGGTATCAATACACAAACGCGTCGCATCTTCTTTCTGGCTGATTGGCTGTAAGGCGATGATTCGTGGTTTGTCGTCGCTCAACGTCGCCAGCAGTTCATCCAGCGCTTCAATATCGCGAACGCGACCAACCGGATGTTTGATTTCATTCGCGCGCTCCAGCGCCTGCGACAGCACATCATAACCGCCACGCATATTTACCTTCGGCGATACGGTCACCCAGGTATTCGGCGTACAGCGTACTTCGTGGGTGCCACTGGTTTCAATCTGGCAGCTAAAGCCGTTCTTTTCCAGCAGGTCAGTCAGCGGCATCAGGTCATGAATGCAAGGCTCGCCGCCGGTGATCACCACATGACGGGCGGTATACCCCTGACGCGAAATGACCGCCAGCAGATCCTCACTGCTCGCCGCCCCCCATTTGTCGCTTTCTTTGGTCTTGGCCAGGATGCTGTACAGGGAGACTTCCCGATCTTCAAGCTTATCCCAGGTGTGTTTGGTATCGCACCAGGCACAGCCAACCGGGCATCCCTGTAAACGAATAAAAATGGCGGGGACGCCGGTAAAGTAACCCTCACCTTGCAGGGTCTGGAACATCTCGTTAATCGGGTACTGCATAGCGCTCTCAATATGGGGATAAACGATAATTATCGCAGATCCCCGCCAAAGTATCATGCCCCATCGATGCTTTACGAGGCGATCGCCGCGACAAAGCGTGCCGTTATCTGCTGCGGACGCGTGATTGCGCCACCAACCACCACGGTATGGGCACCTAATTCCAGGCATCGTGCGGCACGTTCCGGAGTATCGACGTTTCCTTCTGCCACGACAGGTACGCTGACCGCCGCCAATACCTCACGTAAAAAACCGCAGTCGTTTTCCGCCAGCACATGCCCGGCAGTGTCATCGGTATAGCCGTAGAGCGTGGTGCCCACGCAGTCAAAACCCAGACGCTCAGCTGTCACCGCCTCGTCTATGGTGGCGATATCCGCCATCAGCAGCACAGACGGGTAGCGAGCGCGGATTTGCATAACTAATTCTTCCAGCGTTTGTCCACCAGGGCGCGGGCGCGCTGTCGCATCCAGAGCAATAATCTCCGGCTCAACGGTCATTAGCTCATCCACTTCCTGGAGCGTAGCCGTGATAAACACATCGCTACCCGGATAATCACGCTTGATAATCCCAATCACCGGCAGGGAGACGCTCTGTTTGATCGCGCGAATATCCACCACGCTGTTCGCACGAATACCTACAGCACCTCCCTGCGCTGCCGCCAGTGCCATACGCGACATAATAAACGGACTGTGCAGGGGCTCATTTTCCAGCGCCTGGCAGGAGACGATTAATTTACCTTTCAGGGAATCCAGTACAGTTTTCATTACGATAAGATCTCTTCGACTTCGTTTTTGATGATGGTGACATGCGGGCCATAAATCACCTGAACCCCGTTGCCGCGAATAATTACGCCACGCGCTCCGGTCGCTTTCAGCGCCGCTTCATCGACCTTGCTACTCTCTTTTACCGTCACGCGCAGACGTGTGGCGCAACAGTCCACCTCTTCCAGATTCTCTTTACCTCCCAGTCCGGCAATCACAGCCGCAGCACGCTCACTTTGCGGCAGGCCGGATTCAGTCGGTGCTGCGTTTTCACGACCAGGCGTCAACCAGTTAAAGCGGTTAATCAAATAGCGGAAGGTGAAGTAGTAAAGGAAGAACCACGGGATCCCCACCATAGGGACGTACATCCAGTTGGTTTTAGCTTCCCCCTGTAGCACACCAAAGAGGAGGAAATCGATAAGCCCACCCGAAAAGGTTTGCCCGATGGTGATATGTAAAATATGCGCCATCATAAACGCCAGACCATCGAAGAAGGCGTGAATGACGTATAACACAGGTGCGACAAACAGGAAGGAGAACTCGATAGGCTCAGTGATCCCCGTCAGGAAAGAGGTCAGGGCCGCAGACAACAGCAGTCCGGCGACAAGCTTTCTGTTCTCTGGTTTTGCAGTATGGTACATCGCAAGACATGCGCCAAGCAGGCCAAACATCATGGTGATAAAGCGCCCGGACATAAAGCGCGAGGTGCCCGCATAGAACTGCTGCGTATTCGGATCGGCAAGTTGCGCGAAGAAAATACGCTGCGTGCCTTCAACCAACTGGCCGTTGACGATTTCACTTCCGCCAAGCGCTGTGGTCCAGAACGGTAAATAAAAGATATGGTGTAACCCCAGTGGGCCAAGCATACGCAGGATGAAGCCGTACAACAGCGTACCCAGATAACCGGTCGCATCCACCAGACCACCCAGTCCAAAAATGAGTTTCTGGAAATGCGGCCAAACCACCGTCATGACCGCACCCACTACAATCGCGGCAAGGGAGCTAATAATCGGCACAAAGCGCGAACCGCTGAAGAAACCAAGGAACTGAGGTAGCGAGACTTTATTGAAACGGCTATGCAGCGCGCAGGTGACAAGCCCAATCACCACCCCACCAAATACGCCTGTTTCCAGCGTCTGAATACCCAGCGTCATCCCCTGGCCTACGGCACCGGGATTCTCGTGCGCCAGCGTTCCGTTGAGTGTCAATAAAGCGTTGATGGTGGCGTTCATCACCAGAAATGCCAGCAATGCAGCAAGCCCGGCGGTGCCTTTGTCCGTTTTCGCCAATCCTACTGCCACACCCACCGCAAAAAGTACCGACAGGTTGGCAAACACAATAGAACCTGCGCTGGTCATGATCGTGAAGATTGCCTGTAACCAGTCAACGTCCAAAAACGGATACGCCGTCAATGTGTTTGGATTCGACAGCGCACCGCCAATCCCTAACAACAGCCCCGCAGCGGGCAGTACCGCAATCGGCAGCATGAACGATTTGCCGAACCGCTGTGCCTTTTCAAACCATGCGCCCGATGAGGCGCCGCTAAACATTTGCATCATTTTTTCATCTCCCCGATTAATGATGAAAATTTTTACCATAATTAATTTTATAAATGAAAATTATCATCAAAAACCAGGAAGCCGATCATACTTTTTTAAAATGACTGGCATCTCTCCCCTGCTTTCCGCCACACTATTAGCAGAGAAACGCATTAAGGATTTTGCATGTCAGAAAATGAAAACCTGCTGCTGAGATTGCGCCAGGGCGTTGACGGATATAGCCGAACACAGCAGAAGCTGGGAGAGTTTGTGCTTAGTGATCCGGCAAAAGTTGTCTACCTGACGATTACCGAACTGGCGCGTGAAAGCGACACCAGCGAGGCGAGCGTCACACGTCTGTGCCGCACGCTTGGGTGTAAGGGTTATAACGAATTCAAAATGGCGCTGGCTCTCGATCTCCAGCAAGGACAGCCGGTAGAGCACAGCGGGGATGAAATTGACAATGTGGTCAATGAATCCGTGCAAGCGCTGCAGGACACAGCAAAGTTACTCGACAGGACATTACTGGAATCCGCCGCTCTGGCGCTACATCAGGCTCAGTCGGTACAGATTTATGGCGTAGCGGCCAGCGCTATTCTGGGGGAGTATTTACATTACAAACTCCTGCGCCTCGGCAAACCCGCGCAACTGTTCAGCGACATGCACCGCGCAGCCATGAATGCCACTACGCTTAGCAAAAATACGCTCGTGGTAGCGATCTCCAGTTCAGGCTCCACGCGCGATCTGCTGCATGTCGTGAAACTGGCGCGTAAGCAAGGCGTGCGCGTACTGGCGCTGAGTAATACGCCGCGCAGTCCGCTGGCCTCGCTGAGCGATATTCAACTGGTCGCAGCCAAACCAGAAGGTCCGTTGAGTGCTGGTGCGCTAAACGCCAAGGTGGGTGTGATGCTGTTGGTAGAACTTCTCACCACGTCGCTGATTGCGCTGGATGAAAAGTACAGTGACGTGAGCCAGCAAACCGCCAGCGCAACACTTCCTCTACTGCTTTAAAAGCATAAAAAAACCCGCCGCAGCGGGTTTTTAAGTTAAGAGTTAAAGAACAGGATTACGCCTGACCTTTGATCTCTTTACGACCGTTGTACGGTGCTTGTTCACCCAGAGCTTCTTCGATACGAATCAGCTGGTTGTACTTAGCAACGCGGTCAGAACGGCTCATAGAACCAGTTTTGATCTGGCCTGCAGCGGTACCAACAGCCAGGTCAGCGATGGTAGCATCTTCAGTTTCGCCAGAACGGTGAGAGATGACAGCGGTGTAGCCAGCGTCTTTCGCCATTTTGATCGCAGCCAGAGTTTCGGTCAGAGAACCGATCTGGTTGAATTTGATCAGGATGGAGTTAACGATGCCTTTTTCGATGCCTTCTTTCAGGATCTTGGTGTTGGTTACGAACAGATCGTCACCAACCAGCTGGATTTTGTCGCCCAGTACTTTAGTCTGGTATGCGAAACCGTCCCAGTCAGACTCGTCCAGACCATCTTCGATGGACACGATCGGGTACTGTTTGGTCAGTTCTTCCAGGAAGTGAGTGAATTCTTCGGAGGTGAATGCTTTGTTGCCTTCGCCAGCCAGAACGTATTTACCGTCTTTGTAGAATTCAGAAGCTGCACAGTCCATCGCCAGAGTGATGTCTTTGCCCAGCTCGTAGCCAGCTGCTTTAACCGCTTCAGCGATTACAGCCAGAGCTTCAGCGTTGGAACCCAGGTTCGGCGCGTAGCCACCTTCGTCACCAACTGCAGTGTTCATACCTTTAGCTTTCAGAACTTTAGCCAGGTTGTGGAACACTTCAGAACCCATACGAACGGCTTCTTTCAGAGTCTTAGCGCCAACCGGCTGAATCATGAATTCCTGGATGTCGACGTTGTTGTCAGCGTGCTCACCACCGTTGATGATGTTCATCATCGGAACCGGCATGGAGTATTTACCCGGAGTACCGTTCAGTTCAGCGATGTGTGCATACAGCGGCAGGCCTTTAGCAGCAGCTGCTGCTTTGGCGTTCGCCAGGGACACAGCCAGGATGGCGTTTGCACCGAAGTTGGATTTGTTTTCAGTACCGTCCAGATCGATCATGATCTTGTCGATGCCAGCCTGATCTTTAGCATCTTTACCCAGCAGAGCCTGAGCAATTGGGCCGTTAACAGCTGCAACAGCTTTCAGTACGCCTTTACCCATGAAACGGGATTTGTCGCCATCGCGCAGTTCCAGTGCTTCGCGGGAACCAGTAGAAGCACCTGACGGAGCTGCTGCCATACCAACGAAACCACCTTCCAGGTGTACTTCGGCTTCAACAGTCGGGTTACCACGGGAGTCGATGATTTCACGACCGATGATTTTAACGATTTTGGACATTAGATTTTCCTCAGTACAAGTTAAACTAAAACTCCAGACAAACAATGCACCCTGATGGGTGCATTGCCGTTCTAACTTATTTACTTCTTACTTCGCCTGACGCTTCTGATGTTCACTGGCGGCTTTCACAAAGCCGGCAAACAGCGGGTGCCCATCACGTGGCGTGGAAGTAAATTCCGGGTGGAACTGACAGGCCACGAACCACGGATGATTCGGTACCTCAATGATCTCGACCAACTGATCATCACCGGAACGGCCTGCAATACGCAGACCCGCAGCTTCAATCTGTTTCAACAGCATATTGTTGACTTCATAACGGTGGCGGTGGCGTTCAACAATTGTCGGTGCGCCGTACAGTTGACGAACCAGGCTATCGTCGCTCAACTGACACTGCTGCGCACCAAGACGCATAGTGCCGCCCAGATCGCTCTTCTCGGTACGGACTTCGACGTTGCCGTCTTCATCGCGCCATTCGGTAATCAGGGCCACCACCGGGTACTTACAGTCTGGCACAAATTCCGTGGAGTTGGCGTTGTCCATACCCACTACGTTACGTGCAAACTCAATCAACGCAACCTGCATACCCAGGCAAATGCCCAGATAAGGAATATTGTTCTCACGCGCAAAGCGCGCCGTCGCGATTTTACCTTCAACACCACGGTAGCCGAAGCCGCCAGGGATCAGGATGGCATCAAGACCTTTCAGGATCTCAACGCCACGCGTTTCGACATCTTGTGAATCGATCAGCTTGATATTGACGGTGACACGATTCTTCAGACCGCCATGCTTCAGCGCTTCGATAACTGACTTATAGGCATCCGGCAGTTCAATGTACTTGCCGACCATACCGATAGTCACTTCGCCTGCCGGATTAGCTTCTTCGTAGATAACCTGTTCCCATTCTGACAGATTAGCTTCCGGACAGTTCAAGCTGAATCGTTTACAAATATAATCGTCAAGGCCCTGAGATTTCAACAGGCCCGGGATTTTATAGATGGAATCGACATCTTTCAGAGAAATCACCGCTTTTTCCGGAACGTTACAGAACAATGCAATTTTTGCACGTTCATTAGCCGGAACTGCGCGATCGGAGCGGCAAATCAGGATATCTGGCTGAATACCGATAGAAAGCAGCTCTTTTACAGAGTGCTGAGTCGGTTTAGTTTTGACTTCACCTGCCGCCGCCATGTACGGAACCAGCGTCAGATGCATAAACAGCGTGTGCTCGCGGCCAATTTCTACGGCCATCTGGCGAATCGCTTCAAGGAACGGCAGAGATTCGATATCCCCAACGGTTCCGCCGATTTCAACCAGAACAACATCATGACCTTCACCGCCTTCCAGAACACGCTCTTTAATTGCATTCGTGATGTGCGGGATAACCTGAACGGTCGCGCCCAGGTAGTCGCCACGGCGTTCTTTACGCAGAACGTCGGAGTAGATACGACCCGTAGTGAAGTTGTTGCGGCGGCTCATTTTGGTACGAATGAAGCGCTCATAGTGACCCAGGTCCAGGTCGGTTTCAGCGCCGTCTTCGGTAACGAACACTTCCCCGTGTTGGATTGGGCTCATAGTACCTGGATCGACGTTGATGTACGGATCCAGTTTCATCATGGTTACATTGAGGCCACGGGCTTCAAGAATGGCTGCCAGGGAGGCTGCGGCAATGCCTTTTCCCAGAGAGGATACGACCCCGCCGGTCACAAAAATATAGTTCGTTGTCATGCTGGACCTGAGAAGTTAGGGTGAAACGATGGAATTACCAAGACGGGAAAGTAGTATACCCGAACATGACGAGCGCCACAAACTTTCATTATTCCTCCTCTTCACCAGGCTCACATTAACATCGGGAGTGAGAAAATAGCCCCTTTGGGGTAAATGTTTTTGACGTAAATCAAGCGCTTGTTATTTAAAAAATCACACAAATCGCCCTTGACCGACGAAATCCCTTAGAGATCAATTTCCTGCCGTTTTACCTGTTGCCAGACTTCTTCCATAGTTTCCAGATCAACACCAGTCATTTCCAGACCGCGAGCAGCCACAATTCGCTCAACCTCACGAAAACGTCGCTCAAATTTCTCGTTCGCTTTTTGCAAAGCAGTCTCTGCTTTAGTGCCTAAATGCCGGGCCATATTGACCGTGGCAAACAGCAGATCGCCCATTTCCTCCTCCAGTTTAGCCTGGTCGACAACAGCCTGCTTCGCCTCAAACATGACTTCGTCGATCTCTTCGTAAACCTTGTCGACAACCGGTCCTAATGTTTTCCAGTCGAAGCCAACATTTGAGCAGCGTTTCTGGATTTTTTGGGCGCGCATTAATGCCGGTAAACTACGGGGAATATCGTCGAGCGCGGAATGCTGTGCCTTCTCAGCACGTTCTTCGGTTTTGATTTGCTCCCAACGGGTAAGCACCTCGGTGCTGTTACTGGCAGAAACGTCAGCAAAAACATGCGGGTGGCGGCGTTCAAGCTTATCGCTTATCGCTGCGCAGATATCATCAAAGTTGAAGCGCCCTTCTTCCTGAGCCATCTGGGCGTAAAACACCACCTGGAACAGCAGATCCCCCAACTCTCCACGCAGGTCGTCGAAGTCTTCTCGCGCAATCGCGTCCAGCACTTCATAAGTCTCTTCGAGGGTGTAAGGAGCAATAGTGGCGAATGTCTGCTCTTTGTCCCACGGACAGCCGTTCTCCGGGTCGCGCAAGCGCTGCATAATACCGAGCAGTCGGTCGATTTGATTCATTGGAATATCCTGAAATTTCAATACAGTAGGCCGGATAAGGCAACATCCGGCAACATAGCAATGCCTGATGGCAACGCTAACGCGTCTTATCAGGCCTACAAGGTTATCCGGCCTACATAATGATTAATTACCGTGCAGACGACGTGCGTCGATCACATCCGGTACCTGGTTCAGCTTGCCGAGCACGCGCCCGAGCACCTGCAGGTTGTAGATTTCGATGGTCATATCAATGGTGGCAAGCTGTTGTTTGGTATCACTCCGGCTGGCAACTCCCAGCACGTTTACCTTCTCGTTGGCGAGAATCGTGGTGATATCACGTAACAAGCCACTGCGATCGTTGGCCTGGACGCGAACCACCAGCGAATACCCTGCAGAGTAACTTTCGCCCCAGACCGCATCAACAATACGTTCCGGCGCATGGGAGCGCAGCTCAGTCAGCTGTTCACAATCCGCCCGGTGCACAGAAATACCGCGTCCCTGGGTAATAAACCCGACAATCTCATCGCCTGGAATCGGCTGGCAGCAGCGAGCGATGTGGTGCATCAGGTTACCTACCCCTTCTACCACGACACGACCGTCGTCTTTACGGCGACTCTGCGGTGCGTGCGTTTTCTGCTGAAGCTGTTTCAGCGCGGCGGCATCCTGTTCGGCAGCGCTTGGCTTATTAAACTGCGCCTGCAGGAAATTCACCATCTGGTTGAGGCGGATGTCTCCTCCGCCAATCGCCGCCAGCAGTTCATCCAGCTCATTGAAACTGTAGCGCGGCAGCAGATGTTTTTCCGCTTCTTTCAGGCTGATGCCTAAATGCGCCAGCTCATCGTCGAGGATCTGGCGACCTGCAAGAATGTTCTTATCACGGTCCTGTTTACGGAACCAGGCGTGGATCTTCGAACGCCCACGACTGGTGGTTACGTAGCCAAGGTTAGGGTTCAACCAGTCGCGGCTTGGGTTTGGCTGTTTCTGGGTGATAATTTCAATTTGATCGCCCATCTGCAGTTGGTAGGTAAACGGTACGATGCGTCCACCAATTTTCGCGCCAATGCAACGATGCCCCACATCACTATGAATGTGGTAAGCAAAATCGAGCGGCGTGGAGCCTGCAGGCAGATCCACAACGTCGCCTTTCGGCGTAAAGACATACACGCGGTCATCAAAGACCTGGCTACGAACTTCATCCAGCATTTCACCGGAATCTGCCATCTCTTCCTGCCAGGCGATCAGCTTACGCAGCCATGCAATGCGATCTTCATGACCAGAGCGCGCCGCGCCTGAAGCGGTGCCCTCTTTGTACTTCCAGTGCGCCGCGACGCCCAGTTCGGCATCTTCGTGCATCTGTTTGGTACGGATCTGAATTTCAATGGTTTTCCCGCCCGGCCCCAGCACAACCGTATGGATTGACTGGTAGCCGTTGGGTTTCGGGTTCGCGACGTAGTCATCAAACTCATCCGGCAGATGGCGATAGTGAGTATGTACTATCCCGAGCGCGGCATAGCAGTCCTGTAAACGCTCTGCCACGATACGCACTGCGCGCACATCGAACAGTTCATCGAAGGCCAACTGCTTTTTCTGCATTTTGCGCCAGATGCTGTAGATATGCTTCGGACGCCCGTACACTTCAGCTTTGACGCCTTCCGTTTTCATCTCTGAGCGCAAATGACCAACGAACTCATCAATGTAATGCTCCCTGTCGATACGACGTTCATGCAGCAGCTTGGCAATGCGTTTGTATTCAGCCGGGTGCAGATAACGGAAGCAATAATCTTCCAGCTCCCATTTTAATTGCCCGATTCCCAAACGGTTGGCCAGCGGTGCATAGATATTGGTGCACTCTTTTGCCGCCAGAACGCGTTCATCTTCCGGCGCGTCTTTCACTTCACGCAGATGGGCAATCCGCTCTGCCAGCTTGATGACCACACAGCGGAAGTCATCTACCATTGCCAGCAGCATGCGGCGGACGTTATCGACCTGCTCGGAAGAAACTGAATCGGTATGCGTGGCTTTAAGCTGGCGTATCGCCGCCATATCACGCACGCCGTGGATAAGATGAACAATGGATTTGCCCACGCTCTCGCGCAGGATGTCTTCACTTACCACGTTGGCATCAGCCAGAGGGAACAGCATTGCTGCACGCAGCGTGTCGATATCCATGCTCAACATGGAGAGAATTTCTACCATCTCCACGCCACGCCACAGCAGCAGATCCGCATCCGGATGCCCCTGTGTCTGCTGGAGGCAGTACGCCCAGGTTTCGGCTAAGCGTTCACACGACTGCTGGCTGGAGATCCCCAGACTCGCGATCCATTTCTTGGGATCAAACTCACCAGCTTTATTTAAATGTGCACTTCTTACCGCAACCATCGTCCTCTCCTTAAGGGGCATGGCCTGTCGAAGTCGACAAGCCGAACCCATTGTCTTTCACACAGCATTACAAGGCGAAATCCAATGGGTATTAAGTTCATTACAAACGCTCAAACAGGACCATTGATTCCAGGTGTCCAGTGTGCGGGAACATATCGAGCATCGCCAGCCGCCGGATGGCATATCCCGCATTGAGCAAAGCATCGCTGTCACGAGCCAGCGTTGCCGGGTTACAGGATACATAAACAACGCGTATAGGTTCTAATTTTATAATATGTTGCATCACACCAGCAGCCCCCGCACGCGCAGGATCGAGCAAAACTTTGTCGAATCCGTTTTTCGCCCACGGCTGCCGGGTAACATCTTCCTCAAGGTTCTCATGAAAGAATGTCACATTGTGTAATCCGTTATTCAGTGCATTTTCCCGACCTTTTCCAACCAGCGCCGGAACACCTTCCACGCCAACCACGCTTGCTGCTCGAGTTGCCAGCGGCAGGGTAAAATTCCCCATTCCACAGAACAGATCGAGTACGCGATCTTCAGGTTGCACATCGAGCCATTCCAGCGCACGGGCCACCATTTGTTGGTTTACCCCTTCGTTAACCTGAATAAAATCGCGCGGGCTGAAGGTTAACCGTAGTCCATTTGAATCATACCAGGGCGATTCTTCTGATATTGATTCCAGTATCTCGCTTTGCGGGGCCAGAAACAAAGACAGCCCCTGAGAATGCGAAAAGCATTCCAGTTTTTCTTTATCCGCTGCACTTAATGGCGCCGTGTGGCGCAAAATCATCAGGGTTCCGCTCCCTGCCTGCACCAGTTCAACATGTCCAAGGTGGCGTAACCCTTGAAGACTTTCCAGACACGCCCTGAGATGGGGCAATAACGCTTCAAGCTGGGGCACCAAAACAGGGCATTGTTTGACATCGATAATGTCGCTGGAGCCTGATTTGCGAAACCCCATCTGCAATTTGTGTTCTTTTGGCCGATAGTTCAGGCTCAATCGGGCACGACGACGATAGCCCCACGGCGTATCAGCTATAACATCCGACACGTCACATTTCATTAAACGCGACAACGCCGCGCTTTTACTACGCTGCTGTAACGAGATGCTGGCATGCTGCTGCTGGCAACCGCCGCATACGCCAAAATGCGGGCAACGTGGCACTTCACGCTCAGGGCTGTTGTTCAAACGTCGTTTTACTTGCGCGCGGGCGAACTGTTTTTTATCTTCGGTAATCACCACCTCGGCGCTTTCCTGGGGTAGCAATTCCGGTATAAACAACGCTTTTCCGTTATGGCGAGCGACGCCCTGACCAAAAGGATCGAGGTCATTGACGGTAACGGTTATGATCTGACGCGTCGTCACGCGTCGTTTTGCAGAGTAGAATTGCGCCATCGACGAGATATTTCTCTATTTAACAGTGTGACCCTAATTGTCCCATAACGGAACTCCATGACCAACTACAGCCTGCGCGCACGCATGATGATTCTGATCCTGGCCCCGACCGTCCTGATAGGTTTGTTGCTCAGTATCTTTTTTGTTGTGCATCGCTATAACGACTTGCAGCGTCAACTGGAAGATGCTGGTGCCAGCATCATAGAACCACTCGCGGTCTCCAGCGAATATGGCATGAACCTGCAAAACAGGGAATCCATCGGCCAGCTTATCAGCGTGCTGCATCGTCGCCATTCCGATATCGTGCGGGCAATTTCTGTTTATGACGAAAATAACCGACTGTTCGTCACCTCTAATTTTCATCTCGATCCGTCTGAAATGCAGTTGGCGACAGGTTCACCGTTTCCCCGTAAGCTGAGCGTCACCCGGCACGGGGATATCATGATCCTGCGTACCCCGATTATATCGGAAAGCTATTCACCAGATGAATCCGCCGTAAGCGATGCGAAAAACACCAAAAATATGCTGGGGTATGTGGCGCTTGAGCTGGATCTTAAGTCCGTGCGATTGCAGCAGTACAAAGAGATCTTTATCTCCAGCGTAATGATGCTGTTTTGTATTGGTATTGCGTTAATTTTTGGCTGGCGTCTGATGCGCGACGTAACCGGCCCGATTCGCAATATGGTGAATACCGTTGACCGAATACGTAGAGGACAGCTCGACAGCCGCGTGGAAGGTTTCATGCTGGGCGAGTTGGATATGCTCAAAAATGGTATCAACTCGATGGCGATGTCACTTGCGGCTTACCATGAAGAGATGCAGCACAACATCGATCAGGCCACCTCTGACCTGCGTGAAACGCTGGAGCAGATGGAAATCCAGAACGTCGAACTGGATCTGGCGAAGAAACGCGCCCAGGAAGCGGCGCGTATTAAGTCTGAGTTTCTGGCTAACATGTCGCACGAACTGCGAACACCGCTGAATGGCGTGATTGGCTTCACCCGTCTTACGCTAAAAACCGAGCTCAACACCACGCAGCGCGATCACCTGAATACCATTGAACGCTCGGCTAACAATCTGCTGGCTATCATCAATGATGTACTCGACTTCTCCAAACTTGAGGCGGGCAAGCTGATTCTGGAAAGCATTCCCTTCCCGCTGCGCAGCACGCTGGATGACGTCGTTACGCTGTTAGCGCATTCATCCCATGATAAAGGGCTTGAGCTGACGCTGAATATTAAGAATGACGTGCCGGACAACGTCATCGGCGATCCGCTGCGCTTACAGCAGGTAATCACTAATCTGGTTGGCAATGCCATCAAATTTACCGAAGGCGGCAATATCGACATTCTGGTCGAGAAGCGCGCCCTTAGTAACACGAAAGTGCAGATTGAAGTACAAATCCGCGATACCGGAATTGGTATTCCTGAGCGCGATCAGTCACGCTTGTTCCAGGCCTTCCGCCAGGCGGATGCCAGTATTTCCCGCCGCCACGGCGGTACCGGGCTGGGCCTGGTCATTACGCAAAAACTGGTCAACGAAATGGGCGGGGATATCTCCTTCCATAGTCAACCGAACCGGGGTTCCACGTTCTGGTTCCATATCAGCCTCGATCTTAACCCTAACGTTCTCGTTGACCGCTCAACCACGCTCTGCCTGGCCGGTAAACGACTGGCCTACGTCGAACCGAACGCCACTGCCGCACAGTGCACGTTAGATATCTTGAGCGAAACGCCGTTGGAGGTGATTTACAGCCCTTCATTCTCCGGGCTGCCGAAGGATCACTACGATATTCTGCTGCTCGGCATTCCGGTCACTTTACGCGAACCGCTCACCATGCAGCATGAGCGGCTGGCAAACGCTGCGGCGATGACCGACTTTTTGTTACTGGCCCTGCCTTGCCATGCGCAGATTAACGCCGAGAAGTTAAAACAGGGCGGCGCGGCGGCATGTCTGTTGAAACCTCTCACCTCAACTCGCTTACTGCCTGCGCTGACAGAGTATTGTCAGGTGAATCACAGCGCGGATCCGCTGCTGTTAGACGATAGCAAAATCGCAATGACCGTTATGGCGGTAGACGACAACCCGGCGAACCTCAAGCTGATTGGCGCACTGTTGGAAGATAAGGTGCAGCACGTCGTGCTCTGCGACAGTGGGCATCAAGCGGTGGATCGCGCCAGACAAATGCAATTTGATCTGATCCTGATGGATATTCAGATGCCAGACATGGACGGCATTCGCGCTTGCGAACTAATCCACCAGCTTCCTCATCAACAGCAGACACCGGTCATTGCGGTCACCGCACACGCCATGGCCGGGCAGAAAGAGAAGCTGCTCAGCGCCGGGATGAACGATTACCTGGCGAAGCCTATCGAGGAAGATAAGCTGCATAATCTGCTGTTACGCTACAAACCCGGCGCAAGCACAGCGCTTAGGGCGATCGCCGTTGAACCCGTTGAGCCGGTCGTCAATCCGAATACAACGCTCGACTGGCAACTGGCATTAAGGCAAGCTGCGGGTAAGAACGATTTGGCGCGGGATATGCTGCAAATGCTGCTCGATTTTCTGCCCGAAGTACGTAACAAAATTGAAGAACAGCTGGTCGGTGAAAACCCTGAAGGGCTGGTGGATATGATCCACAAGCTGCACGGCAGCTGCGGTTATAGCGGCGTTCCCCGCATGAAAAACCTGTGTCAGCTTATTGAGCAGCAATTACGTAGCGGGACCAAGGAAGAAGAGCTGGAGCCTGAGTTTTTAGAGCTTCTGGATGAAATGGACAACGTTGCGCGCGAAGCGAAGAAGTTGTTGGGGTAATATTCGCAGGAAGGCGGCGTGACCGCCTTATCCAACCTACAACTCAGCGTAATTGCTGCCCGGCTTTAAGCGTTGCGGCCACGTTTCGCGCCGTCATTCGTACGTTGTCGCTCGCGTTCTTTAGCGCCTCATCCAGGGTACAGATGGTATAGATGACACTGAAAACCGCATCCAGCCCATGCTCGTGGACCACACCGACATCCGCCGTCAGGCTACCGGCAATGCCGATAACCGGTTTGTTGTAACGCTTTGCGACCTTCGCCACGCCAACCGGAACCTTACCGTGAATGGTCTGACTATCAATGCGCCCTTCACCCGTTACCACTAAATCCGCATCCGCAACGCAGGCGTCAAGGTGCAACGCATCCGTTACTATCTCAATACCGCAGCGCAACTGTGCGCCGCAAAACGCATATAGCGCCGCCCCCATACCACCAGCGGCGCCACCGCCGGCCAGATCCAGCACGTTGACGTCCAGATCGCGGACAATGAGTTGCGCATAGTGCGTGAGTGCCCGATCCAGGCGGGAAATCATCTCCGGCGTCGCCCCTTTTTGCGGGCCAAAAACCGCAGAAGCGCCCTCTTCACCGGTCAACGGATTAGTCACGTCGCAAGCCACTTCAATACGACACGCAGCAAGTCGCTGGTCTAACTGAGAAATATCAATCCGAGCGAGCGATTCGAGGCCAGCCCCGCCATGGGCAATATCGTTATTTTGCGTATCCAGCAATTTTGCTCCCAGCGCTTGCACCATCCCGGCACCGCCATCATTGGTGGCACTTCCGCCAATTCCAATGATGATATGCTCAACGCCAGCGTCCAACGCATGACGGATTAACTCCCCGGTTCCCCAGGATGTCGTTTTCAGCGGATCGCGTAACCCCGCAGGAACCTGTTCCAGTCCGCTGGCGGCCGCCATTTCGATAAACGCCGAGCGCTCATCACCGGATAAACCATAAAATGCCTGAATTGTGTTGCCCAAAGGGCCGGTAACATCAACATGCACAAGGTGACCTTGCGTTGCGGCAACCATCGCTTCGACCGTTCCTTCACCGCCATCTGCAACCGGAATCTTCACGTAATCCGCATCAGGCCAGATCTCACGAAACCCCTGCTCAATAGCCGTTGCCACTTCAAGCGCACTCAAACTTTCCTTATAGGAATCCGGTGCGATTACTATTTTCATAAAGCATCCTTACGCATGTTGACTGTGTTAAGCATATACCAGGATAAAAACCGCCCCTCAATGGGAGCGGTCCCAGCTCACTTAGCGTACCATGCACGGACGCTTATTATCAAACGTCCAGTTCGGGATCAGATACTGCATTCCCATCGCATCATCACGCGCCCCCAGCCCATGTTGCTGGTACAGCTCATGCGCTTTCATGACCTGATCCATATCCAGCTCCACGCCCAGACCCGGTTTTGCCGGAACCTGCACCATGCCGCCTTTGATTTCAAATGGCTCTTTGGTCAGGCGTTGATTGCCTTCCTGCCAGATCCAGTGGGTGTCAATCGCGGTAATTTTGCCCGGAGCCGCTGCCGCGACATGCGTAAACATCGCCAGCGAAATATCAAAGTGGTTGTTGGAGTGCGATCCCCAGGTCAACCCAAACTCATGGCACATTTGCGCCACGCGGACAGAACCCTGCATGGTCCAGAAGTGCGGGTCCGCCAGTGGGATATCCACGGACTGCAGCGACAGCGTATGCCCCATCTGACGCCAGTCGGTAGCGATCATGTTGGTGGCGGTCGGCAGACCGGTAGCGCGGCGGAATTCCGCCATCACTTCACGACCAGAGAAGCCCTGCTCGGCTCCGCACGGATCTTCCGCATAGGCCAGAGAACCCTTCAGATATTTGCCGATCTTAATCGCTTCATTTAGCGACCACGCGCCGTTCGGATCCAGCGTGACGCGGGCCTGCGGGAAACGCTTCGCCAGCGCAACGATAGATTCTGCTTCCTCAACACCTGCCAGCACGCCGCCTTTCAGTTTAAAGTCGTTGAAACCATACTTCTCATACGCAGCTTCCGCCAGGCGCACTACCGCATCCGGGGTCATCGCCTCTTCATGACGCAGACGATACCAGTCGCACTTCTCATCCGGCTGACTCTGGTACGGCAGCGGCGTTGCCTTACGGTTACCGACAAAGAACAGATAACCCAACATTTCAACTTCGCTACGCTGCTGTCCATCCCCCAGCAGAGAGGCGACGTTTACGCCCAGATGCTGACCTAACAGATCCAACATGGCCGCTTCGATCCCAGTAACCACATGAATAGTGGTACGTAAATCAAAGGTCTGCAAACCGCGACCGCCCGCATCACGATCGGCAAAAGTATTGCGTACCGCATTCAGCACGTTTTTGTATTCACCTAACGTTTTGCCTACCACCAGCGGGATAGCATCTTCCAGCGTTTTGCGGATTTTTTCTCCGCCGGGAATTTCACCCACGCCGGTATGACCGGAGTTATCTTTAATAATCACAATATTGCGCGTGAAGAATGGAGCATGTGCGCCGCTCAGGTTCATCAGCATACTGTCATGACCCGCAACCGGAATAACCTGCATAGAGGTAACCAATGGGGTAGAAAATTGTGCGCTCATAATTAAGTCCTTATTCAAAATTAGTGGCGGCCGAAAACGGGACGTTTACGGTCAAAAGTCCATCCGGGGATCAGATACTGCATTGGGCCTGCGTCATTACGCGCGCCGCCGGGCAGCGCCTTATAAGCCTCATGCGCTTTCTGTATCTGATCCCAGTCCAGTTCCACGCCCAGACCGGGCGCATCGGGTACCGCAATTTTTCCGTTTTTAATCTCCAGCGGATTTTTGGTCAGGCGGCAATCACCCTCCTGCCAGATCCAGTGGGTATCAATAGCCGTTGGATTACCCGGCGCAGCCGCACCGACGTGGGTAAACATCGCCAGCGAAATATCAAAATGATTGTTAGAATGGCAGCCCCAGGTCAGGCCCCAGTCATCGCATAACTGTGCCACGCGCACCGCGCCGGAAAGGGTCCAGAAGTGCGGATCGGCCAGCGGAATATCTACTGAGTTCAGCATCACCGCATGGCCCATTTCACGCCAGTTGGTGGCTATCATGTTCGTTGCTACCGGCAGACCGGTTGCACGGCGGAACTCGGCCATCACTTCGCGGCCAGAAAAACCCTGTTCAGCGCCACATGGATCTTCGGCGTAGGTCAGAACATCGTTCAGCCCTTTACACAGGGAGATGGCTTCATCCAGTAACCAGGCTCCGTTGGGATCAACCGTAATACGCGCATCCGGGAAGCATTTTTTCAGCGCACGAGCGGTGTCGATTTCCTGCTCGCCAGGCAGTACACCACCTTTGAGTTTGAAATCTTTAAAGCCGTAGCGATCCTGCGAAGCCTGAGCCAGACGTACCACCGCCTCACTGTTCATCGCTTGCTGGTGACGCAGGTGATACCACTCATGGTTTCCCGGCGTGCTTTCCAGATACGGTAAATCGGTCTTTGTGCGATCGCCCACGTAGAACAGATAGCCGAGTACGGTGACCGCATCGCGCTGCTTGCCCGGCCCTAACAGTTCACAGACAGGTACGTTGAGCGCCTTGCCCAACAGGTCAAGCAGCGCAGCTTCCAGCGCCGCCACTGCGTTTACCCGTAGCTCAAACGTCCAGGCGCCTTTGCCAAAGGTGTCAAAATCAGCGGCCTGGTTGCCTTTATGCACCTGCTGTACCACCTTATTCAGGCGCGCAACCTCCTGACCCAATACCATCGGGATAGCGTCAACCAGCGTCTGATAAATCACTTCGCCGCCCGGCGCTTCACCGACGCCGGTATTGCCGGCGTTATCGGTAAGAACCACAATATTGCGGGTGAAATATGCATTGTGCGCACCGCCAATATTGAGCAGCATGCTGTCATGACCGGCCACCGGGATGACCTTCATATCGGTAATAACGGGACTCGATTGTGTTGTCATCATCATTGTCCTGCGACAGGTTTCAGTTCGATACGTTTAATATCGCCCACCAGTACCAGATAGCTCACCACCGCAATCAACGCATGCACCCCGACGTAAATCAACGCGCCGTTAAACGAGCCGGTGGTCCCTACGATGTAGCCGATAGCAATTGGCGTGACGATGCCGGAGATGTTGCCAAACATGTTGAACAAACCGCCGCTCAGACCGCTGATCTCTTTAGGTGCAGTATCAGCCATCACCGCCCATCCCAACGCACCGATACCTTTGCCGAAGAAGGCCAGCGCCATAAAGCCGATGATCATCCACTCCACGTTGACGTAGTTACAGAACACCATCACCATCGACAGCAGCATGCCGAGTACGATTGGCGTTTTACGGGCGATATTTAGCGAACCGGTACGGCGCATCAGCCAGTCGGAAATAATGCCGCCGAGCACGCCGCCGGCGAATCCGCAAATGGCCGGGACCGAAGCGACAAAACCTGCTTTCAAAATCGACATACCGCGAGCCTGCACCAGATAAACCGGGAACCAGGTGATAAAGAAGTAGGTCAGCGCGTTAATGCAGTATTGCCCGATGTAAATACCGATCATCATCCGTGAGCCCAGCAGCTGTTTGATTTGCCCCCACTTCACGCTGAACGGCACTTTAGCTTTGGCGGCCGCCTGATCCATATTGATCAGCGCCCCGCCTTCAGCAATGTACTCCAGCTCTTTTTGGTTTACGCCCGGGTGCTGGTTTGGTTCATGAATCACCTTCAGCCAGATAAAGCTGATAACAATCCCGAGGCCGCCCATAAAGAAGAACACATGCGACCAGCCCACTTCGTGGGTCAGCCACCCCATGATTGGCGCAAAAATAACGGTGGCAAAGTACTGCGCAGAGTTAAAGATTGCGACCGCCGTGCCCCTCTCCTGTGCCGGGAACCATGCCGCAACTATACGACTATTGCCGGGGAAGGAAGGAGCTTCAGCTAAACCGACAAGGAATCGCAACGTAAACAGCGCAACGATAATGCCGAAGCCGCTAAAGATATCGACGAAGCCCTGCAGCAGGGTAAACATGGACCAAATAAAGATGGACCAGAAATAAACACGTTTTGAACCGAAGCGGTCGAGCAACCAGCCGCCAGGGATCTGGCCGATAACATAGGCCCATGAGAAAGCGGAGAATACATAACCCATCCCTACCGCATCCAGACCAATGTCTTTGGCCATCTCCGAACCGGCAATGGATAAGGTGGCGCGATCGCCGTAGTTGAAGGATGTGACGATAAACAACATCACCACTATCCAGTAGCGAGCGTTAGTGCGTTTTTCCGCGCTGCTCGCCGCCTGACTTAATGAACTCATTGTTGCACTCCTGAATCTTGGCTGTCGCCAGTTCATTCTGTACAGCACCTGTAGGGTGATCAGAATGAGAGGTTAGTGTGTGGCAGTTTTGGTACAGCTCAGGGCCGTTTTATTCTGACTCGCTGCCTTTTCGGGAACTGACGGGAAAAGTATATGAAGGAGTGGCTCTTACCCTCACCGTGCATGAACACAACATTCGGGAGGCAGTAAGAAGTTGTTTGGGGCATAAGCCCAAAGCAGTGGAAGTTAGTTCACGTAATTGAGGTTTTATTGCCGGGTGGCGGCTTCGCCTGACCCGGCCTACGGTTCAAATGGGGGTTGTATGCCCGTACGGGCGAGAGATTATTTGAGCAAGGTTCCCCAGTTTTCTACCCAGGGGTTGGATTCGCTTTCCGGTTCAGGATGTTCGCTGGCATCAATCAGCAACATTTCACCCACGCGCTGTGCGCTTTGCTCCTGTAAAAGCGCATCAAACTGTTTGCCACCATTGCAGAAATTAACGTAGCTGCTGTCGCCCAGCGCAATGACTCCGTAATGCAGATTTGGCTGGAAACCGAGATTATCTTTGATCCCCTGAAACAGCGGCACGATGCTATCGGGCAGATCGCCCTGCCCGGTCGTTGAGGTCACCACCAGCACATATTTATCCTGATATGCCTGCCAGTCGCTGAGCTCCGGATCTTCAAACACCGTGGCTTTATGACCCTGTGCCGTCAAAATGGCCTCGGCCTCTTCAGCAACCAGCAGTGCGTTTCCGTACATCGTGCCGACAAAAATTCCAATTTCCGCCATAACCGTAATCTCCTGGGACTTAAGAATCTATCTATTCATCCTGACCTGACATCCCGCTGAACTCAACCCTTTCATTCTCAGGGAGAAGTCCACGCCAGCCAAATTGTGACAATGCCTGCATCCAGACGTCATCCAGCCCGGCGCGAATAACCAGCGGCTCACCGGTGAATGGATGTGTCAGCGCAAGCTGGCTGGCATGCAGCATCAATCGCTGACAGCCAAAATGCTCTGCGGCGCTGCGGTTTTGCCGTAAATCACCGTGCTTGCTGTCGCCAATTATCGGATGGCGTAAGTGGGCCAGATGGCGCCTGAGCTGGTGTTTCCGACCGGTTTTAGGATCCAGCTCCACCAGCCCGTAACGGGTGGTCGGATAACGTCCGGTCGCTACCGGCATTTCTACCGTTGCCAGGCCGCGATAATGGGTGACGGCAGGCTGCGGGCCTTTATCATCGCGGGCAAACTTATCGGCAATCTTATCCAGCTCTTCGACCAACGGGTAATCCAGCACGGCATCATCCATCAGCCAGCCACGCACAATCGCATGATAGCGTTTCTGAATTTGATGATGTTCAAACTGCTGAGACAACAAACGCCCGGCTTCGCTGGACAGTCCCATCAGCAGCACACCGGAGGTTGGTCTGTCGAGTCGATGGGCGGTAAAAACGTGCTGACCAATTTGGTCTCGCACCGTTTGCATCACCACCACTTTCTCATCCCGGTCGAGCCAACTGCGGTGAACCAACCAGCCCGAAGGTTTATTGACTGCAACCAGCCATTCATCCTGATAGAGAATCTCCAGCATCAGGCGTTATCACTGGTAAACAGCGCATCCAGCTCCTGCAATGCAGCCAGGAGAATGTCACGTTGCGGATGATCGGCTGCTAGCGCCATTTCGTAATACGGTGCGACGGCAAAAGCCTGCGGAAGCGGCTGCGCGTTATCGAGTAGCGTATGCATGCGGGGAATCAACACCCACTGCAGCCACTCGACCGGCTCCATGGTATCCATACAAAAAGGCTGCGTACTGGTAAACAGATGCTCTGCTGGCTCATCCATCCGCCAGTGATTATGTTCACGCAGTAGCGCTTCAAGTGCGTGTAACTGCTGGCGCACACGGTCATGAGTCGTCATGAAATAAACCTCAATGATGAAAAATCTGGCGCGAAGAATAGCACTAGTGGAGGGAAATAAAAAAAGGGAGCACTGTAAAAAAAACAGTGCTCCCGGTTCGTTTCGCAGCATTCCAGCTACTTTTAGTGCTCCCTGCTCATCCGTGACAACTTTTCCTGTGGTCTTGCGACCTTGTTCATCCTGAACTTTTGCATCCTGCTCACATCACCCCGATGTGAAAACTTCATCCTGAAGTATCCTGGCCATCCTGACCCGCCGAACATCCTGACCGGCTCTCATTCTCCGTCCTGGAGGTGTCCTTTAACGCATCCAGCGTCTTCCTCTTTGCTTCGTCCTGAAGCCTGTCCTTGCAACACCGTCCTGGTGTGTCCAGGTGAAGAGCCATCATCCTGATGTTCTCTTCGTTGTGCGACTCCTTGTCGACAGATATAGAATCGCCTGTTTCGCTTTGTCTTACAAGATGCTTACAGGCTTACCCTTACGATTATTTTCGTATGAAAGTTGACAATAAAATACTAACCAATTGAATAATAATAAATTATTATTTTATCAATTCATTAAGTCTTTACTTATCACCTGGCAATGTCCTACAGGGTATGTAAGAGATCTCTCACAAGATTCAGGGCAAACAGGATTACAGAACTGGCTTAAGTTGAGTGAGGAATTCCGCAAGTGAGGCCGCCAGCACCGTTCGTTTACGGGTTCCCAGCGTTTCTTTGCACACTTCACCGGACAGATTGCACACCGAAATGACGTCAAGCTCATTATCTTGTGTGGCAATAAAAAGCGTAGGCGAAAGCTTAAGTCGCTTTTGCGTAACCAAGTGACCAATCAGGTTTTCCTGAACGCGCCTGAAGTCATCTTCACTCCAGGTCTGCAGCAGCGTCAGCTTTCCATCCGCAAACTGCGCGTGCATATCCCCGGCAAACTGGGTGGTGTAAAAAGCGTGAACGGCAGGTTGTATCACAATATCAAATGCCCGTTCAACCGCATTGAGGTTTTTTTCGCCGACAAAAGGTTGAGGCTGCCAAAATACCGCATCGTCTGTGGAAGAAATGATGCACGGAGAAGGTACGCCATACAGCTCTTCACTGAGTGGCCAACTGTTGTTTTTTTCATGCCATGCGTCGCAATAACGCGTCGTAAAGGCTACCAACGCCTGCGCTGTCAATTCGTCCACTGATTTCTCTCTTCACAAAAGCCAGGATACACTTGTCGCATAGTGTATCTGGTTTATGACGGTGAAACATGTCCTCTTATGAAAATCATCAGGCGCTTGACGGCCTGACTCTAGGTAAATCAACGGATTACCGAGACAATTACGATGCAAGTCTGTTGCAGGGTGTTCCGCGCAGCCTGAACCGCGATCCGCTGGATTTAAAGGCCGATGCCCTGCCTTTTCACGGTGCGGATATCTGGACGCTGTATGAACTGTCGTGGCTGAATGCCAACGGCTTACCGCAGGTCGCAGTCGGTCACGTGGAACTGGATTACACCAGCGTAAATCTGATTGAATCGAAAAGCTTTAAGCTTTACCTGAACAGTTTTAATCAGACGCGTTTTGATTCCTGGGATGCGGTACGTCAGACACTGGAAAACGATCTTCGCGCCTGCGCTCAGGGCGATGTCAGCGTGGCGCTGTACCGCCTTGACGAACTGGAAGGGCAGCCTATAGCCCACTTTAACGGCACCTGTATCGACAATCAGGATATCATCATCGATAACTACCAGTTCAGCACTGCGTATCTGGAAAATGCCGTGAGCGGTGAAAAGGCAGTGGAAGAGACACTGGTCAGCCATCTGCTGAAGTCCAACTGTTTAATCACCCACCAGCCAGACTGGGGCTCCATACAAATTCAGTATCGCGGACGTAAAATCGACAGAGAGAAGCTGCTGCGTTACCTGGTCTCCTTCCGCCACCATAACGAGTTTCATGAACAGTGTGTGGAACGCATTTTCAATGACATTCTGCGCTTCTGCCAGCCGGAGAAACTGAGCGTTTACGCACGCTACACGCGACGTGGTGGCCTGGACATTAACCCATGGCGCACCAACACCGATTTCACTCCGGCAACCGGTCGTCTGGTACGTCAGTAATCTTTTTTCTCAATTTTGCGTGTCGGATTTCGCGCACAAGGTTGTGAAAGGCCATAAGCCAGGGCTATTGTAATCACAGGGAATGACGTGTTGCGTCCCATAAGGAGTTTACTTGATTACACATATTAGCCCGCTTGGCTCAATGGACATGTTGTCGCAGCTGGAAGTCGATATGCTTAAACGCACGGCCAGCAGCGACCTGTATCAACTGTTTCGTAACTGTTCGCTTGCCGTTCTGAACTCCGGCAGTTTGACCGACAACAGTAAAGAACTGCTGTCACGCTTTGAAAGTTTCGATATTAACGTACTGCGCCGCGAACGGGGCGTGAAGCTGGAACTGATCAACCCACCTGAAGATGCGTTTGTTGATGGACGCATTATTCGTGCGCTACAGGCTAACCTGTTTGCCGTGCTGCGCGACATTCTGTTCGTCAATGGCCAGATCCATAACGCCGGTCGTTTTCAGCATCTGGATCTCGAAAGCTCGGTCCATATCACCAACCTCGTATTCTCGATCCTGCGTAATGCCCGGGCGCTGCACGTCGGTGAAGCGCCGAACATGGTCGTCTGCTGGGGCGGTCACTCAATCAACGAAAATGAGTACCTGTACGCCCGTCGCGTCGGCACCCAGTTGGGCCTGCGCGAACTGAACATCTGTACCGGCTGCGGTCCAGGGGCGATGGAAGCGCCAATGAAAGGCGCTGCGGTAGGCCACGCCCAGCAGCGATACAAAGACAGCCGCTTTATTGGCATGACCGAACCGTCAATCATCGCCGCTGAACCGCCTAACCCGCTGGTAAACGAACTGATCATCATGCCGGACATTGAAAAACGTCTTGAAGCGTTCGTGCGTATCGCCCACGGTATTATCATCTTCCCGGGTGGCGTAGGGACAGCAGAAGAGCTGCTGTATCTTCTGGGGATCCTGATGAATCCGGCCAACAAAGATCAGGTTCTACCACTGATCCTGACCGGACCAAAAGAGAGTGCGGATTACTTCCGCGTGCTTGACGAATTTATCGTGCACACGCTGGGGGAAGATGCGCGTCGCCACTATCGCATTATCATTGACGATGCAGCGGAAGTGGCGCGTCTGATGAAAAAAGCGATGCCGCTGGTGAAAGAAAACCGTCGCGACACAGGTGATGCTTACAGCTTTAACTGGTCGATTCGTATCGCGCCCGATCTGCAGATGCCGTTCGAACCGTCCCATGAAAACATGGCCAACCTGAAGCTGTACCCGGATCAACCCGTTGAAGTACTGGCGGCCGATCTACGTCGCGCATTCTCCGGTATTGTGGCTGGTAACGTGAAGGAAGTCGGCATCCGCGCTATTGAAGAGTTTGGCCCGTACAAAATCCACGGTGACCGCGAAATGATGCGCCGCATGGACGATCTCCTGCAGGGCTTTGTTGCACAACATCGTATGAAGTTACCGGGCACTGCGTATATCCCTTGTTACGAGATCTGCGCCTAACCTTCTACACCCGCTAGCAGCACTATAGCGATGACAGTTTTGTCCATATCAAAGCCGGGTTTGGCGCATTTGCCTCCCGGCTTTTTTTAGTGATACCAGTCACATAGCTCTGACAATCACATAAATACCAGTGATGATTCATTAAAAACAGCGTGCCACGCAAACGATTACCTTGAAAAACCAACCGTGATTTATCTTAGTAAATTATTATTAGTCGCCGAAATCATCTAAAAACAACAGTTTTTACAGCTGAACACGCCTATCTTCGCGCCTTCGCTTTCATGAGATATGTCGTTAATGTTAGCCTTCGCGCCCGTAAATTCGCTTTGACTATTTTTTAACAGATTAATGGCCCAAATTTATCCACATAAAAGGTGGATTATTGCATTTGGGATCCCGATCACTGATACATTCATTACTAAAATGTATCTTTCCGCCCGAAAATTATTACGGCGAAAAATTATATAAAAATCGCTCAACGAATTTCGATTTACAGCCGGGTACTTTCTCATTGGATTGACCTCAAACCCGGCTTTTTAAGCTTCCTCCAGGAGAAATAGATGGAAAACACTCAAACCGGCACTATCGTTACGGGCCAGACCCGCAGCGCATGGCGCAAGACAGACACCATGTGGATGCTGGGCCTTTACGGCACGGCGATTGGCGCGGGTGTATTGTTCCTGCCGATCAACGCAGGCGTAGGCGGTATGATCCCACTGATCATCATGGCGATCCTTGCCTTCCCAATGACCTTCTTTGCACACCGCGGTCTGACTCGCTTTGTGCTGTCCGGTAAAAATCCGGGTGAAGACATCACCGAAGTTGTAGAAGAACACTTCGGCGTTGGCGCAGGTAAACTGATTACCCTGCTCTACTTCTTCGCTATCTACCCGATTCTGTTGGTTTACAGCGTAGCAATCACCAATACCGTTGAAAGCTTCCTGACCCATCAGCTGGCGATTACTCCTCCGCCGCGTGCAATCCTGTCTCTGATCCTGATTGTCGGCATGATGACCATCGTGCGCTTCGGTGAGCAGATGATCGTTAAGGCGATGAGCATCCTGGTATTCCCGTTCGTTGCGGCTCTGATGCTGCTGGCGCTGTATCTGATCCCTCAGTGGAGCGGTGCGATTCTGGAAACCATGTCTTTTGACTCTGCGGCAACCACCGGGAACGGCCTGCTGTTGACCCTGTGGCTGGCGATTCCGGTAATGGTGTTCTCCTTCAACCACTCCCCGATCATCTCCTCCTTCGCCGTGGCGAAGCGTGAAGAGTACGGTGATGAAGCTGAGAAGAAATGCTCCAAGATTCTGGCATTCGCTCACATCATGATGGTACTGACCGTTATGTTCTTCGTCTTCAGCTGTGTATTCAGCCTGACCCCGGCGGACCTGGCAGCAGCAAAAGAGCAGAACATCTCGATTCTGTCTTACCTGGCGAACCACTTTAACGCGCCGATTATTGCCTGGATGGCACCGATCATCGCGATTATCGCTATCACCAAATCCTTCCTCGGCCACTACCTGGGCGCACGTGAAGGCTTCAACGGGATGGTGATTAAGTCTCTGCGCGGCAAAGGCAAATCCATCGAAATCAACAAACTGAACAAAATCACTGCACTGTTCATGCTGGTAACCACCTGGATTGTGGCGACACTGAACCCGAGCATCCTCGGTATGATTGAGACCCTGGGTGGCCCAATCATCGCGATGATTCTGTTCCTGATGCCGATGTATGCCATCCAGAAAGTACCGGCAATGCGTAAGTACAGCGGCCATATCAGCAACGTCTTCGTTGTGATTATGGGCCTGATCGCTATCTCCGCTATTTTCTACTCTCTGTTCAGTTAATTCCCCTGCGCCGCTCTTCGGGGCGGCGCATCTCGATACACAATGGACGCCTCATGATTAGCGTATTCGATATTTTCAAAATCGGCATTGGCCCTTCCAGCTCCCACACTGTTGGCCCGATGAAAGCAGGCAAACAATTCACGGATGACCTGATTGCACGCGGAATTCTCACTGACGTAACCCGCGTAGTGGTTGATGTCTATGGCTCCTTGTCTCTGACGGGGAAAGGTCACCATACCGACATCGCGATTATTATGGGCCTGGCGGGTAATCTGCCGGATACCGTAGACATTGATGCCATCCCTTCCTTTATCCAGGATGTGAATACTCATGGGCGTTTGCTGCTGGCAGACGGTCAACATGAGGTCGAGTTCCCGGTCGACAAGTGCATGAATTTCCATGCGGACAATTTGTCCCTGCACGAAAACGGGATGCGTATTACCGCACTGGCGGGCGAAAAAGCCATTTACAGCCAGACTTACTATTCCATTGGCGGTGGGTTCATCGTTGATGAAGAACATTTTGGTTTACCGAACAACTCTCCGGTAAACGTGCCGTATCCGTATAAATCCGCAGCTGATTTGCAACGTCATTGCCAGGAAACCGGCCTGTCACTTTCCGGTCTGATGATGCAAAACGAACTGGCCCTGCACAGTAAAGAAGAGCTGGAACAGCACTTTGCTAACGTCTGGGAAGTGATGCGTAGCGGGATTGAGCGCGGCATCACCACCGAAGGTGTATTGCCGGGCAAACTGCGCGTTCCGCGTCGTGCCGCTGCGCTGCGTCGCATGCTGGTCAGCAGCGACAAAACCACCACTGACCCGATGGCGGTTGTTGACTGGATCAACATGTTCGCGCTGGCCGTGAACGAAGAAAACGCAGCAGGTGGACGTGTAGTTACCGCGCCAACCAACGGTGCATGCGGGATTGTTCCTGCCGTACTGGCGTATTACGACAAGTTTATCCGTGAAGTGAACGCTAACTCGCTGGCACGCTACATGCTGGTCGCGAGCGCCATTGGTTCACTGTATAAAATGAACGCCTCTATCTCTGGTGCTGAAGTCGGCTGTCAGGGTGAAGTTGGCGTGGCCTGCTCCATGGCAGCGGCTGGTCTGGCTGAACTGCTGGGTGGTAGTCCAATGCAGGTGTGCATCGCGGCGGAAATCGGTATGGAACATAACCTGGGTCTGACCTGCGATCCGGTTGCCGGCCAGGTACAAGTACCGTGCATTGAACGTAACGCGATCGCGTCCGTGAAAGCGGTGAACGCCGCACGTATGGCGCTGCGCCGTACCAGTGAGCCACGCGTGTGCCTCGATAAAGTTATCGAGACCATGTACGAAACCGGTAAAGACATGAATGCCAAATACCGCGAAACATCTCGCGGCGGTTTGGCAATGAAAATTGTCACCTGCGATTAAGTCCCACCCCATTGCCGGATGGCGCAAGCTTATCCGGCCTACAGTGCCGTATTCATTTGTAGGCCGGATAAGGCTTCAGCCGCCATCCGGCAAAATGTTGTATCAGATCTTCGCCTCCACTCGCCGTGAATGTTACCCTACAGACTGATTTGTTAGGGAGAACACCGTGGCCGTCCATCTGCTCATTGTCGATGCACTGAATCTTATCCGCCGAATTCACGCCGTACAGGGCTCACCCTGCGTGGAAACGTGCCAGCACGCGCTCGATCAGTTGATTGTGCACAGTCAGCCCACACACGCCGTGGCGGTATTTGATGACGAAGCACGCAACAGCGGCTGGCGTCACCAACGCTTACCTGACTACAAAGCCGGTCGCCCGCCAATGCCTGACGATTTACACAAGGAAATGCCCGCCTTACGCGCCGCTTTTGAACAGCGCGGTGTCTGCTGCTGGGAATCCAGCGGGAATGAAGCCGATGATTTAGCCGCAACTCTGGCGGTGAAAGTTAGCCAGGCCGGACATCAGGCAACCATCGTCTCAACCGATAAAGGCTATTGTCAGCTACTCTCCCCAACGCTGCGTATTCGCGATTATTTCCAGAAACGCTGGCTGGATGCGCCGTTTATCGAGAAAGAGTTCGGCGTACTGCCGCAACAGTTGCCTGATTACTGGGGATTGGCAGGGATCAGCAGTTCTAAGATACCTGGGGTTGCCGGTATTGGTCCTAAAAGCGCCACACAATTGCTGACGCAGTTTCCAACGCTGGAAGCACTGTATGAACATCTGGATGACGTACCGGAGAAATGGCGTAAGAAACTCGAAGAACATCGGGAGATGGCGTTTTTGTGCCGCGATATCGCGCGGCTGCAAACGGACTTACATATCGACGGAAACCTACAGCAGCTACGGCTGGCACGGTAGTCTTATTTTCGGATGGCGCTGCGCTTATCCGGCCTACTTAACGTATAACCCTGTAGGCCAGATAAACGCCAGGTGATTACCAGGCAGTATGGTACAGCTCGACGATATCCCCAAGGCTCGCTTCACGCGGATTTCCCCCGGTACAAACATCGTCAAATGCGGCCTGCGCCAGCGCAGGAATATCCTCTTTACGGACGCCAACATCGCGTAAGTGCAGTGGGATCCCTACATCGCGATTAAGGGCGAAGACAGCATCCACTGCCGCTTTGCGTGCTTGCGCCAACGTCAGTCCTTCAACCTTAACCCCCATTACCCGGGCAATATCGCGGAATTTTTCCCCAGTGAATTCGGCGTTATAGTGCATCACGTGCGGCAGCAAAATGGCATTCGCGATGCCGTGCGGCGTGTTGTAGAACGCGCCTAACGGGTGTGCCATGCCATGCACTAATCCCAGACCAACGTTGGAGAAGCCCATCCCGGCAACGTACTGGCCCAGGGCCATCGCTTCACCCGCCTGGCTGTCACCCGCAACGGAACCGCGCAATGACCCGGCAATAATTTCGATGGCTTTAATGTGCAGCGCATCGGTAAGCGCCCACGCTGCCCGGGTGATGTAACCTTCAATGGCATGAGTCAGTGCATCTACCCCAGTAGCCGCTTTTAATGCAGCAGGCATGCCGTCCATCATATCAGCATCGATGAACGCCACCTGCGGGATGTCATGTGGATCGACACAAACAAACTTACGCCGATTCTCTTCGTCAGTGATCACGTAGTTAATGGTCACTTCCGCCGCTGTTCCCGCGGTGGTTGGGATAGCCATAACCGGCACGCTCGGGCTGCGCGTCGGCGATAACCCTTCAAGGCTGCGTACATCCGCAAACTCCGGGTTATTATTGATAATGCCAATCGCTTTACAGGTATCCTGCGGGGAGCCTCCGCCGATGGCTATCAGATAGTCTGCGCCGCTTTGCTGAAAGACACTCAATCCCTCCTGCACTACCGCAATGGTTGGATTAGGAATAACGCCTGAATAGATTTCCCATGCCAGACCTGCAGCATCCATTCGGGAAGTCACCTTCTCAACAACGCCGCACTGCACCAGATTTTTATCAGTCACAATCAACGCCTTGCGATAACCGCGACGAATAACTTCATCGGTTAATGCGCCAACAGCCCCCCGGCCAAACCATGCCGTTTCATTCAGAATCATTCTGTTCGCCATTGTATTTCTCCTTTTCGCTATGCGAAATTACTCTTCAATGCGTAATCCGTAAGATTTGAATTTCTCCAGCACAATAGCGATCTCCTCGTCATCCAGCTCCGGCACCGGGTCAACAATCGCCAGCGTGCTCAGGTACAGACGGGCCAGAACTTCCACTTCATGCGCCAACCACAGTGCTTTTTCCAAATTCGCTTCGCAAGCAATCAACCCATGGTGCTGTAAAAGCGTTGCCTTACGGTTTTTCAGGGCGACGCTCACATGCTCTGACAGCTCTCGTGTACCAAACGTCGCATAAGGCGCACACGGAATAGAGTTCCCCCCCGCCGCTGCAATCATGTAGTGAATTGCCGGGATAGGGCGATTAAGAATTGAAACGGCCGTGCAGTGTACGGCATGGTTATGGACAACCGCATTGGCATCCGGACGCGTCTGGTATGCCGCCAGGTGAAAACGCCATTCACTGGAGGGTAATTGTCCTTTATCATATTTCCCGTCGTTATCTACATACACGATCATGTTTTCAGTAAGTCTTTCGTAAGGAATACCGCTGGGCGTGATCAGCATCCCGTTTTCATAACGCGCACTCACATTTCCCGCCGTCCCCTGATTCAATCCAAGGCTGGTCATTTCCAGACAGGTTTCAATGATTTCTCGCGACAAACGCATTCTTTCCATAATGATTCTCCGGGTACAGTTTCCCCTCGTCTTTATTGCGAAAAATGCAGCCGCAGAATAAGACGGGTCAGGTTTCAGGTACAGGCAGCCACTGAACGTATTTATTCAGATTCAGTTGGCCGATTTATTTATAGCGACATATTAAGGTTGTCTTACGCGCTTAATAAGTTTCATCTCAACTTTTACAGTTTCTTTAATTGGGTGATCATCAATAGCACTCATCATCATATCGAATGCTTTTTCCGCCCAGACATTTTCATCCTGTTGCATTGACCAGACATTATTGGCGAGGAATCCCAGCATTGGGTGTTCATCGAATGTCCCAATATTAATTTCCGGTGGAATTGTGCCCAAACGATTACGAATAGCGTTAATGGCCCCCTCCAGTACCGGTAATGATGAGGCGATAAACGCCTGCGGACAGCCCTGTTCGCCGATCAACTCATCCATCAGTCGATAACCACCTTCAGGTGTGTTGTCCGGACCTTCGCGCACCCAATCTCTATGTGAAATACCATTATTGTTCAATGCATTAAGATAACCTTGCAAACGATCACCAATGCTGGGTAATCCGGTATCCCCCACTAAAAACCAGATTGGCGACTTTCCAGCGTCAAACAGACTCTGCGTCAATTTCTCGCCGCCCAAGATGTTATGACTTTCTACCAGTGCGTTATCGGTATACTTAAAATCACGGTCAAGTAACACCATCGGTTTTCTGACCTGACGTAAATGGTGTTGCTGATTCTCTAACGTTGAGGGAACAATAAAAAGGCCATCAACATTACGGGCGATTAACGCTTTGGTCAGTTTATTTTCGTAATCAACATCGTCATAGGTACAGCTAATCGTTAACTGATAACCTGAACGACGACAGCGTTGCTCAAGTTTTTCTGCGAGTGTGGCAAAAAAGACGTTGGAAATATTGGGTACAATCAATCCCAAAGTATCCGTTTTATTTAATTTCAGGCTACGTGCTGAATGGTTAATGACGTAACCATAGCGCTCGACATATTCATTAATACGCGTTTGGGTTTTGACACTGATTCGATATTGCTCTGCTTTCCCGTTCAGCACCAGTCGTACGGTCGTAACCGATAAATTCAGATCGCTGGCTATCTGTTCTACTGTTTTAGCCATCTATATGCCCCAGTCCACATCCAAAAACGTCAATCTACAATCATAAAAGTATTTTAAACTTTTGTCTTACTGCATAAGTTGGTTAATCGCCTGCTGCTGATCCCACAGCATCAGATAAGCCTGGTATTTGCGATCATAGAAGTTCCGCCGCACCGGGTTCGCCTTAATCACCTCGCCCGATCGAACCATTGCCCGGCATGCGGACGGTATAGTTGCCCACGCGCCGCATGCTACCGCGCCAGTGATAGCCGCACCTAACGTCACCGCATCCTCTTCCTGCATAAGATGAATATCGCATCCGGTAGCATCGGCATATTCTCTCATCCACAGTGGGTTATGCGTTGCGCCGCCGCACAGCGTCAGTCGGGAAATGGTGTGACCGTTTTCACGCATCACTTCCATAATATGCCGCGTACCGCAGGCGATCGCCTGTAATGTCGCCAGGTACAGACGAGCTACCTGCATCTCACCTCGTTCCAGCGTCAAACCACAGATGCTGCCTCGAGCATCGGGCCGTGCGCGCGGCGAACGATTACCGTGGTGATCGGCAAGCACATGCAGATAACGACCAGGCTCAGACTCCTGCTCCTCAAGTGCGGCAACCCATTCATTAACTAAAACAATGGGATGGCAGCCCCGGGCCTCAGCTTTGTGAAACAGCTCAGCACTGGCTCCTGATTCCTGAAGCGTCCAGTCGACTAACGCCCCAGCAGCACTCTGCCCCCCTTCCGTCAGCCAGTAGCCTGGTAGCATGGCTGACCAATAAGGCCCCCAAACACCTGGCGTATGAATTTCCTGCTCGCTGCACAGCATATGGCAATTTGACGTTCCGCTAATCAGCGCCAACGTCCCCTCAGGCTCAACCCCGGCAAGCGCAACTCCGCCAGCATGGGCATCAATCATACCGCTGGCAACGACCACTGCAGTCGTCAGCCCCAACGCCTGGGCCGAATCGCTGCTAAGCGTTCCAACGCCAGCGCCTGGCGGAAGAATACGCGACGGGATTTTGCCCAACAAATCCGTTAATTCAACGGCGTCTAGCAGGGAGTGGCTAAAGCGTTGTTCATGTGCCAGATAGTTCCATTTACAGGTCAGCGTGCACAAACCGGCAACATCAGTGGCGGTAGCTTTAGAGACCAGAAAGTCCGCAAGATCATAGAAACGATGTGCACTCTGCCACGTTGCGGGAAAATGATTTTTCAGCCACAGCACCTTGGGAAGTTCCATCTCTACGCTGACTTCGCCGCCGACATAGCGCAGAGCCGGATCTTGCGTGGCATTAATGCGTTTGGCCTCATCTACCGCGCGATGATCCATCCACATGATGATGTTATGGTCTGGCGATTCACCAGGCGAAACCGCCAGTCCCTGCCCGTGTTCATCCAGTACCACCAATGAACAGGTGGCATCAAATCCCAATGAGCGAATATCCTCAATACAAACCCCGGATGACGACACCGCCTCCTTCACTGCCTGGCAAACCTGCTGCCAGATTTCTGCAGATGACTGCTCAACCCGCTCAGGACCGGGTCGAAACTGCGAGATGGGGCGTGTCGCAAAAGCCAGCCGTGTGCCACAGGCATCAAAGACACCAGCCCTGACGCTGGCGGAACCGACATCCACACCGAGGAAATATCCACTGCCCATAGTAACTCCCTGACGCTGGCTAATGATGGGGCGAGCACCTCGCCCCAACGGTCTTATTTTTTACCGAATGGGTGTAACAATTTGTCAATTTCTGGGGTATCAATGTTCTTCGCACTGACAAATTTCACCGGAATATCAATCTCTTTCGGTACAGACTGACCCGATACCGCTGCATTCAGCGTCTTGATACCCTGGTAGCCAATCTGATAAGCGTCCTGCACCACAAAGCCCTGAATAACCCCAGACTTCAGGAAGGCTATGATTGCCTCAGTGCTATCAAAACCAATCACTTTCACTTTGCCTTTCAGGTTCTGACTATCAATAGCGTTTGCTACGCCCAGCGTTGAACCTTCATTCGTGCCATAAATCCCTGCAATATCAGGATTGGCCTGGATCATATCGATGGTTTTATCCATCGCCTTTTGCGGATCGCCATCACTGTACTGGACCGGTAGCACCTGAATATCCGGATATTTCTCCTTCATACGGGCAATAAACCCTTCCGAACGCTCAATCGCAGAAGAGGTCCCTGCTACGTGCGCAATAATGCCCACTTTCCCTTTACTGCCCACTTCCGCTGCCAGCGCGTCTGCGGCTTCTGCACCGGCTTTACGGTTATTCGTGGCGACAAAGCTCACCGGAATATCGGAATTCACGCCGGAGTCAAACGTCACAACTTTAATACCGCGTGAATTTGCGGTCTCAACTAATGGCGCAAGCGCATTGGCATCTAACGCGGCCAGTAATAGCCCATTAGGTTTTTGCGCCATCGCGTTTTCAACTAGCTGAATCTGCTCGGCAATCTGAGTTTCATCCGCCGGGCCAACATAGCTGGTTTTATCGCCCAACTCTTTTGCTGCTGCTTCCGTCCCCATTTTTACGGTTTGCCAGAATTCATGCTGGAAACCTTTACTGACCACCGGAAGGTTCATATCTTTAGCCAATACGCTGGATGTCATACAGGCCAGCAGGGATAACGCATAGACAAAATTCCTGGTTCTCATTGTTTTACTCCGTTCTGAGTGAGTCACCCTAAACGTCAGGGTTATGATGCCCCGTGACTTCCGGGAGCGTAAATCAACGAATTTTTTTGCGTAATGTATCGAGATAAACCGCGGCAATGACCACCACGCCCATGGCTACCATTTGCCAGAACTGGGAGACGCCCATCAGGTTCAGACCATTCTTCAACACGCTCATAATGAATGCGCCGATGATCGTGCCGCCGATGGTACCAATTCCGCCCATCAGGCTCGTACCGCCAATAACAACCGCTGCAATGGCTTCCAGCTCATAACCCACGCCGACTGTTGGCTGACCAGAGTTCAAACGAGAAGCCAGAATAACCCCGGCAATCCCGGTCAACAGACCGCAAAAGGCGTAGACGAAAATTTTGACGCGCTGAACTTTAATACCGGAAAGATGGGCGGCCACCTCATTGCTCCCCACGGCGTAAACATAGCGACCAATCACCGTTTTCTTCAGGATGTAGGCGGCGATTAGCGCTACCACCACCAGATAAAAAACGGGATAAGGCAGCACATCGAACAAACGTCCCTGGGCCAGCATTTTGAAGGTGGGGTAATCAGCGAAATAAATCGCACGACCATCGGTCATCACCATATTGATGCCTCTAACTGACATCATCAGGCCCAGCGTGGCGATAAAAGGCGGGATAGTCATTTTGGTAACCAGCAGGCCGTTGATATAGCCGCATAATCCCCCGGCCAGCACCCCCGCCAGAATACATACGGGCAGAGGCAATCCCAGCGTGGCGCTGATGCCTACCGCAACACCAGAAAAGGCCACTACCGAGCCAAGAGAAAGATCGATTCCTGAAGTGATAATGACGAAGGTAACGCCAATTGCCATGATGCCAATCACTGACGTTTGCAAGGCAATTGTCATGATGTTTTCAGTGTTAAAGAAAAATGGCGAACCAAAACTAAAAAATATTACTAAAATAATCAGACTCAAAAGCGGCGCCAGGCGCATTAAAAGTTCTTTGTTAATTTTTATTTTCTTATTATTGCTGTCTGAAGAGGTTACAGAGATAGTCATAAATTAGTCCTCTAACGTCGCGTATTGCATGATTTTTTCTTGTGTGGCGTCATCAGAAGCTAACTCCCCGGTAATACGTCCATTACGCATAACCAAAATGCGATCGCACATACCCAGCACTTCCGGTAATTCAGAGGAGATCATGATAATTGACTTCCCTTTTGCCACCAGTCGATTCATTAATTCATAAATTTCAAGTTTGGCCCCCACATCAATACCGCGAGTGGGTTCGTCAAAGATGAGAATATCGGTATCTTTACACACCCATCTGGCAATAATAATTTTCTGCTGATTACCGCCACTTAAATTCAGTGCAGCCTGCTCTAAATGTGGTGTTTTAATCCGTAGGGCTTTAACCTGTTCCTCGCTGGTTTTCTGACAACGTTTGCTGTCCACATTGCCATAGCGGTCAGAATATTCAGGATAATTGCCCAACATAATATTACGCTCAACGGACAGTCCTAATGCCAGCCCCTCTTTTTTTCTGTCCTCGGTTAAATAGCTGATACCCTGTTGGATAGCATCAGGAATATCTTTAATTACCGTCACTTTTCCGTTTAGCTTGAGGGTACCGCCATCAATGGGATCCGCGCCAAAAATCGCCCGCGCCAGCTCGGTACGCCCTGCGCCCATCAGACCGGCAAAACCCAATATTTCGCCCTGATACAGGGTGAAATCAATGTTGTTCAGTACACCATTGCGAGTCAGACCGCTGACTTCCAACACCGGCTTACGTTGAGCCAAAGGTCCACGACGAGGATAGATATTGCCGAGGTCCCGCCCAACCATCATGGCAATCAGGTCGCTAATTTTAACCGCATCATAATCTACAGTGGCAATAAACTGACCATCACGCATCACCGTCGCACGATCGGCTATCAGCGCCAGTTCTTCCAGCCTGTGCGAGATATAAACAATGCCCGTCCCCTGTTCTTTCAGCAAACGGGTTACCTGAAATAAGCTGTCGATTTCCGTTTCCGTCAGTGCCGCCGTCGGTTCATCCATAATAAGGATCTTGGCATTCACCGATATCGCTTTAGCAATCTCAACCATTTGTTGTTGCGCGACGGTCAGATCGGCCACCAGCGTTTCTGGGGAGATATTCAGGTTTAATTTTTGCAAAATATCGATAGCAGCCTGTCGCTGTTGTTTTTCATCCAGACGCCAGCGGTTATTTTTGCAAAACTCCCTGCCAATAAAAATATTTTCTTCTACCGTGAGTTCAGGGAAAAGATTAAATTCCTGGTGAATAATCGTGATACCTGCGCTTTGTGCGCTCAACGGGTTCGCAAAAGAAACAGATTGCCCTTCAAAAATAATATCTCCTTCATCAGGCTGATAAACACCGGATAAAATCTTCATCAACGTAGACTTTCCTGCGCCATTCTCACCCAGCAGCGCATGAACCTCGCCTTTGCGTAAAGCAAAATCCACATTACTCAACGCTAATACGCCGGGAAAACGTTTCGTAATATGACTCATCTGTAAAAATGTTTCAGACATTGCTGCTTTCCTCAATATACAGAAACTGCAATCAGTGAATCAGGCGAAAAAACGTTGCCAGGAAGCCATCGTCACCGTTAATGCGAATACTACCTATACGTTCATATGCGTTTTATCAATTATGCTAACTCGAGTTAGCGAAGTGCCTTTTAAAGCTATTTTAGCTACTCAAATTAGCCAAATCATTTGGTTTAAATCTGTGACGCTGAACAAACAATTTATTGCAAATACTTAATTTAAAAGAATTTATATAAAAATATGCGCTCTGGTTTATTTGACGCAGATCGAATTTTAACCACTTCTCGTGAAGCCTCTCACAGTTCCACAACAAAAAAGTTGTGCAAAAAACTCTCTAATACCTAAGCTAACTCGAGTTAGCAAAAATGAGTTATTCAGCCAACTGCGACGGTGGTGTTCAACATCCGCTTTTGCAGCACGGCATAAAGTGAGATGAGGAACCTCGAATGAAAAAAAATAGCTTACCGAAGATTGGCATTCGTCCGGTGATAGATGGGCGCCGTATGGGTGTTCGTGAATCGCTCGAAGAGCAAACCATGAATATGGCTAAAGCCACCGCTGCGCTGATCGCTGAGAAACTTCGTCACGCCTGCGGCGCGCAAATTGAATGTGTCATTGCCGACACCTGTATCGCCGGGATGGCGGAATCTGCCGCCTGCGAAGAAAAATTCAGCAGCCTGAATGTGGGCGTGACCATCACCGTGACCCCATGCTGGTGCTACGGTAGCGAAACCATCGACATGGATCCAATGCGGCCGAAAGCTATCTGGGGTTTCAACGGTACAGAACGTCCGGGGGCCGTTTATCTGGCTGCCGCGCTGGCTGCGCATAATCAAAAAGGACTTCCTGCCTTCTCTATTTACGGCCATGACGTACAGGACGCCGGCGACACCACGATCCCTGCCGATGTGGAAGAAAAATTGCTGCGCTTTGCCCGCGCGGGCTTAGCCGTCGCCGGTATGAAAGGCAAAACCTACCTGTCCGTAGGCGGCGTTTCAATGGGTATTGCCGGCTCTATTGTCGATCATAACTTCTTTGAATCCTGGCTGGGAATGAAAGTTCAACCCGTTGATATGACCGAACTGCGTCGTCGCATCGACCAAAAAATCTATGACGAAGCTGAGCTGGAAATGGCGCTGGCGTGGGCGGACAAAAACTTCCGCTACGGCGAGGATCAGAACGCGCAGCAATATAAGCGCAACGCAGAGCAAAGCCGTGCGGTGCTGAAAGAGAGCCTGCTGATGGCCATGTGCATTCGCGACATGATGCAGGGTAACCAGAAGCTGGCCGACAAAGGTCGGGTTGAAGAGTCGCTGGGATACAACGCGATTGCCGCAGGCTTCCAGGGCCAGCGTCACTGGACCGATCAATATCCGAATGGTGATACCGCCGAAGCGCTGCTCAACAGCTCCTTCGACTGGAATGGCGTGCGTGAGCCGTTCGTTGTCGCCACCGAAAACGACAGCCTGAACGGCGTGGCGATGCTGTTCGGCCATCAACTCACCGGCACGGCGCAGGTCTTTGCCGATGTGCGCACCTACTGGTCGCCAGAGGCGGTGGAGCGTGTCACGGGTAAACCGCTGATCGGCCTTGCTGAGCACGGCATTATTCACCTGATTAACTCGGGATCGGCTGCACTGGATGGTTCCTGCAAACAGCGCGACGACGCAGGGAAACCGACCATGAAACCGCACTGGGAAATCTCGCAAAAAGAGGTCGATGATTGCCTGGCGGCAACCGAATGGTGTCCGGCTATTCACGAATACTTCCGCGGCGGCGGCTACTCCTCTCGCTTCCTGACCGAGGGCGGCGTGCCGTTCACCATGACTCGCATCAACATCATCAAGGGCCTGGGGCCGGTACTGCAAATCGCAGAAGGCTGGAGCGTGGAATTACCGGAAGATATGCATGACCAGCTCGATGCGCGCACCAACTCTACCTGGCCGACCACCTGGTTTGCCCCGCGCTTAACCGGTAAAGGCCCGTTCAGCGATGTCTATTCGGTTATGGCTAACTGGGGCGCAAACCACGGAGTGCTGACAATTGGTCACGTGGGCGCAGACTTTATCACTCTGGCCGCCATGCTGCGTATCCCGGTTTGCATGCACAACGTGGAAGACGAAAAAATTTACCGTCCTTCAGCCTGGGCAGCCCACGGAATGGATACGGAAGGCCAGGATTATCGTGCCTGCCAGAACTACGGTCCGCTGTATAAGCGTTAAACATCGAGCAATTGCCTGATGGTGGCGCTTACGCGTCTTATCAGGCCTACGAAGCGCACGGTTTTGTAGGCTGGATAAGGCGAAGCCGCCATCCGGCAATAGGTAATCTCCCAGGAGCAATTATGAAACAAGAGGTTATCCTGGTCCTCGACTGTGGCGCGACCAACGTGCGGGCCATAGCCGTTGACCGTCAGGGAAAAATTATCGCCCGCGCCTCTACGCCCAACGCCAGTGATATTGCCGCGGAGAACAGTATCTGGCATCAGTGGTCGCTGGAAGCCATTTTGCAACGCTTCGCCGGCTGCTGTCAGCGGCTCTCCACGCAACTGGCCAATTGCCGTATCTGCGGGATCGCCGTCACCACCTTCGGCGTAGACGGTGCGCTGGTCGATCAACACGGCAGGCAGTTATATCCGGTAATCAGTTGGAAGTGCCCGCGAACCGCAGCAGTAATGGAAAATATCCATCGCTACATGTCACCGCAGCAGTTGCAGGAAATCTCCGGCGTCGGCGCGTTTAGCTTTAACACGCTGTATAAACTGGTGTGGCTGAAAGAAAACCATCCACAATTACTGGAACAGGCGCACGCCTGGCTGTTTATCTCATCGCTTATCAACCACCGTTTAACCGGCGAGTTCACCACAGATATCACCATGGCGGGCACCAGCCAGATGCTGAACATCCAGCAGCGCGATTTCAGTGATGACATTTTGCAGGCGACCGGCATACCGCGCCGACTGTTTCCACGTCTGGTGGAAGCGGGCGAACAAATTGGGGTACTGCAACACGAGGCCGCCAGCCTGCTCGGGCTACCAGTGGGTATTCCTGTGATATCTGCCGGGCACGACACGCAGTTTGCGCTCTTTGGCGCGGGAGCTCAGCCAGACGAACCGGTGCTCTCTTCCGGTACATGGGAAATTCTGATGGTACGCAGCGCACAGGTGGACACCTCTCTGCTCAGCCATTATGCGGGTTCCACTTGTGAATTAGACAGTCATGCCGGGCTGTATAATCCCGGCATGCAGTGGCTGGCTTCCGGCGTGCTTGAATGGGTGCGTAAGCTGTTTTGGACTGCCGAATCGCCCTGGCAGACACTGATTGACGAAGCCCGGTCCATTCCTGCCGGCGCAGAAGGCGTCAAGATGCACTGCGACCTGCTGACCTCTCAGAATGCGGGCTGGCAGGGGGTTACACTCAATACCACCCGCGGGCATTTTTATCGCGCCGCACTGGAAGGACTGACAGAACAGTTGCAGCGGAATTTACACATGCTGGAAAAAATCGGTCATTTCCAGGCCACTGAATTGTTATTGGTTGGCGGGGGAAGCCGTAACGCATTGTGGAACCAGATTAAAGCTAATGTTCTCGGGATCCCTGTCAAAGTGCTGGATGACGCCGAAACCACCGTCGCAGGCGCCGCGATGTTTGCCTGGTCAGGCATTAGGGAATTTACCTCACCGGAACAGGCCCGTGCACAGGTGCGCTACCAGTACCGTTACTTCTATCCGCAAACCGAATCCGAACTGACAGGAGTCGAGTAACATGCTCAAAACAATATCCCCCTTAATTTCCCCCGACCTGCTGAAGGTGCTGGCTGAAATGGGTCACGGCGATGAGATTATCTTTTCCGATGCTCATTTTCCGGCTCATAGCATGGGACCGCAGGTGATTCGCGCCGACGGTCTGCTGGTCAGTGACCTGCTGCAGGCGATTATTCCGCTTTTTGAACTGGACAGCTACGCCCCACCGCTGGTGATGATGGCCGCAGTAGAAGGCGACGCTCTCGATCCTGACGTCGAGGCTCGCTATCGACAGGCGCTTTCATTGCAGGCCCCCTGTCCAGACATCACGCGTATTGACCGTTATGCCTTTTACGAACGAGCGCAAAAGGCGTTTGCGATCGTTATCACAGGAGAGCGGGCAAAGTACGGGAATATTCTTTTAAAAAAAGGGGTAACGCCGTAATCTCTGGTCAGAATGCCCGTCTGGTACGGGCATTTATCATCAGATGAGGATCTGAACATGAAAGCGGCGCGCCAGCAGGCAATCGTAGATCTGCTTACCCACCACAAAAGCCTGACAACTGAAGCCCTGTCTTTGCAGCTAAACGTTAGCAAAGAGACCATCCGCCGCGATCTCAGTGAATTACAAACCCAGGGCAAGGTGCTACGCAATCATGGGCGGGCCAAGGCTATTCATCGGGAAAATCAGGACAGTGGCGACCCGTTCCATATACGACTAAAAAGCCACTATGCCCACAAAGCAAATATTGCCCGCGAAGCGCTGGCATGGATCGAAGAAGGTATGGTGATAGCTTTAGACGCCAGCTCAACCTGCTGGTACCTGGCGCGACAGCTACCGGACATCAACATTCACGTTTTTACCAACAGCCAGCCCATCTGCCAGGAATTGGCTAAACGTGAACACATTCAGCTTATCAGCTCCGGCGGTCGCCTTGAGCGCAAATACGGTTGCTACGTTAATCCCTCGCTTATCTCGCAGCTTAAATCCCTCGATATTGACCTGTTTATTTTTTCCTGCGAAGGGATCAATAGCGACGGTGCGCTCTGGGACTCAAATGCAACCAACGCAGACTTCAAATCCATTCTGCTTAAGCGCGCATCGCAATCTTTATTGTTGATCGATAAAAGTAAATTTAATCGTTCGGGAGAGGCCAGAATTGGGCATCTGGATGATGTGACGCATATTGTTTCAGATACACAGCTGATTGAATCAATCCAGGCCGAATAGGGCGATTTCGCCGCCATCCGACCTGGATTGTAGCCTTATCGCTCGTCGCGACGACCGCCGACGGCCGCCCACAGACGACGTACGTGAACGGTTACTTCTTCACGGTCATGATACAGCTGACGCGCCTGAATTTGGGCATTTACGCCATGTTCATCAAGCTGGGCCTGAATGTAAGCCAGGTTCTGTGATACCTCTTCGTAGCGTTTTTTCATCGGCAGCTTGAGGTTGAATATTGCCTCACGACACCAGCCGTTGACCAGCCATTGTGCCATCAGCGCGGCGACCTTCGCCGGCTTCTCCACCATATCGCAGACCATCCACGAAATATTGTTCCGATTCGGACGGTATTTAAATCCGTCTTCACGCAGCCAGGTGACCTGTCCGGTATCCATCAGGCTTTGTGCCATTGGACCGTTATCCACGGAGTAAACCCACATGTTGCGTTTAACCAGCTGATAGGTCCATCCGCCCGGGCAGGCCCCTAAATCCACCGCATACATTCCGTTCGCCAGACGCTCATCCCATTCATCGGCAGGGATAAACACGTGCAGCGCTTCTTCCAGTTTCAGCGTTGAGCGGCTCGGCGCATCGGCCGGGAATTTCAGTCGCGGAATACCCATGTAGAACGGTGAGTTATTGTCAGGCCAGGAATAACCGGTATAACAACAGCCAGGGGCGATAAAGAAAACATGAACCACCGGACGTTTCGGCGTTTCATATTTTGCCAGTACGCCCGCTTCACGCAGCGCCGCGCGCAGCGGTACGGTAAATTTACGGCAGAACTTAACCAGCTCTTTGCTTTCATTGGTGTCGGCGACTTCGACACGCAGATCGCCACCCTTTTCCACCACGCCCTGCAGCATGCCAACGATCGGCGTAATGCGGTCTTCCGGCGGTAAATATTGCAGCAGTTCGCCCACCACAAACATTTGACGGGCAAAAATCAGTGAGCTAAACGGCAGCTCTTTCACTAGCTTTTCGGCATCATCCTGCTGATAGCATTCGAAGATGACGTAACCCGCATTGTCTTTCACGCGGGCAAAACCGAAGATTTCCCGGCGCCCTGCTTTATCCGTAATTTCTGCGGCGCACTCTTTTTCAAAACCCGGGCGACACAACAACACAACCTTATTCATGGCTAACGCTCTTACGTTTCAATCTAATAGCACCCACTAACATCAGCGCCCAGCCCACAAGGAAGCTGAAACCGCCGACGGGGGTAACAAACGCCCACAGGCGTAAATGAGAGAGTGCAAGGCAATACAGGCTGCCGCTAAACAGCACCGTTCCTAATGCCAGAAACACGCTACTCCAGTAAAACCAAATGCTAATGCGTCGCTGCATGGCGACGGCCAGGCCAAAGATAGCCAACGTATGGAACGCTTGATACTCAAGGCCAGTCTGGATCCACCCCATCTCAACGACACCGAGGGTTTTACTCAGAACATGTGCCCCAAAGGCACCCAACGCCACAAAGATAAAGCCACTTACGGCGGCAAAAATCAGCATAAAACGGCTGGTCATGTGAATACCCTACGTAAATTATTGTTCATAACGAAAGCGGAATTTTTCTTGTTCCGTGGCCGCTTTAGCCAAAATCCACTGACGGAAGGCGGCTATTTTACCCAGTTCTGCCTGACTGTCATGACAAACCAGATAAAATGCGTTTTTGCTGACCAGAACATCGTTAAACGGACAGACCAGACGTCCGGCTTCTATTTCGGACTGCGCCATGACGTTATTCGCCAGCGCAATCCCCTGTCCGTGGATAGCAGCCTGTAGCACCATGGCGCTATGGCTGAAGATAGGTCCCTGCTGTACGTTGATATGATTCAGGCCAAGCTGGCGCGTATAGGCTTGCCAGTCACGGCGCGACGCATCGTGCAATAATGTATGTTTAGCCAGATCGTCGGGCGTCTTCAACGGTTTATCACCGGTGAGTAATAGCGGCGAGCAGACCGGCAATAAATATTCTGCGTACAATTTTTCAACGCGCAGACCCGGCCAGTTGCCGCGTCCGTAGAAAATCGCCACATCTACATCGTCCGCCAGTTTGTCTTCCTGACGGTCCACCGCCTGGATCCTGACATCGATTCCCGGATAAGCTGAGTTAAAGCTAGAGAGTCTGGGCACCAGCCATTGGATCGCAAAACTGGGCAATAAACTGACGGTAAGTGCACCTTTTGCACTACGTGCCTGAAGTTTACGCGTCGCGTCGGTTAATTGCGAAAAAATCTCTTTGATGTCGAGGAAGTAGCTTTGACCTTCTTCCGTTAACAGCAAAGATCGATTGCGTCGACGAAACAGCTTCAGCCCCAGGAAATCCTCAAGAGACTTGATTTGATGACTTACTGCGGCCTGCGTCACAAAAAGCTCTTCTGCTGCGCGAGTAAAGCTCAAATGACGCGCTGCAGCATCAAAAACACGCAACGCATTTAAGGGTGGTAATCGTTTTGACATGACTTTTAGGCTTTGATGTTAAATGAATTTAACAATTAGCTAACAGGCTGTAACCTATTAGTTTTTTTTATCTGAGCCATTATAAATTGTCCGTTGAGGTTCTACCAGCAAATACCTATAGTGGCGGCACTTCCTGAAGCCGGAACGAAAAGTTTTATCGGAATGCGTGTTCTGGTGGGCTTTTGGCTTACGGTTGTGATGTTGTGTTGTTGTGTTTGCAATTGGTCTGCGATTCAGACCATGGTAGCAAAGCTACCCTTTTTCACTTCCTGTACATTTACCCTGTCTGTCCATAGTGATTAATGTAGCACCGCCAAATTGCGGTGCTTTTTTTTGTCCGACTCTTTGTCGATGGATGACCGGTTAGTTATCCAGTTCTACCATCTCTTTCACGTCAGTGCGGTTAATCTGCTGTTTGTTGCCGTTAGCGTCTTTATACGAAATCATCCCCGTTTCACTATCGGTCTGTGGCTTACCGTCAGCTACGATTGATCGACCATCGTTGGTGTGCATCACGTAATTCGAACCGGAACAGGCGCTCAGGGCAAAAGTCAGCATACAGGCAGAAATTATGGCGGCAGTCTTTTTCATCTTCTTCTCCTTAAAGCGATTTATGCTATTAAAAACACACTCCGTAACAGGCAAAATTGTTCACCTAACGCTATTTAGCATAAGACACTGAGCGGGCTTTGCCAGGATATCCAGAGTATTCCGATGGTTAGCGCAACCCTTGTATCAATGCCCTTTTTGCGCCACGATCGGTTTACTGAACTGAGGAATACCATGAACGCTTTTAACCCCGCGCAGTTTCGCGCACAATTTCCCGCACTCAACGATGCTGGCGTCTATCTCGACAGCGCTGCTACGGCGCTGAAGCCACAGGCGGTGATTGAGGCTACCCACCAGTTTTATAGCCTGAGCGCCGGAAACGTCCATCGCAGCCAGTTTGCTGAAGCCCAGCGCCTGACCGCACGCTATGAAGCCGCGCGGGAAAAAGTCGCAAGCCTGATTAATGCGCCGGATGACAAAACCATCGTCTGGACCCGCGGCACAACGGAAGCGATCAACATGGTTGCTCAAAGCTATGCGCGTCCACGCCTTCAGCCGGGTGATGAGATTATCGTTAGCGCAGCGGAACATCACGCCAACCTCGTGCCCTGGCTGATGGTCGCGGAGCAAACGGGGGCTAAGGTCGTCAAACTCCCACTCACCCCCGATTTATTGCCAGACGTTGAGCGCCTTACGCAACTCATTACCCCGCGCAGCCGCATTCTGGCACTCGGGCAAATGTCGAACGTCACCGGTGGCTGCCCGGATCTGGCCCGCGCCATCACGCTCGCCCATGCGGCTGGCATGGTGGTGATGGTTGATGGTGCCCAGGGGATTGTCCATTTTCCTGCCGACGTACAACAGTTAGATATTGATTTCTATGCGTTCTCGGGCCACAAGCTGTATGGCCCAACCGGTATTGGCGTGCTGTACGGTAAGCCTGAATTACTGGAAGCTATGTCACCGTGGCTCGGCGGCGGAAAGATGATTAGCGAAGTCAGCTTCGACGGTTTCACCACCCAGGCAGCCCCATGGAAGCTGGAGGCCGGTACGCCTAACGTTGCTGGCGTTATCGGGCTAAGCGCAGCGCTCGAATGGCTGGCGGACGTCGACGTTGCACAGGCCGAAAACTGGAGCCGGGGTCTGGCGACGCTGGCAGAAGATGCGCTGGCGAAACGCCCCGGCTTTCGGTCCTTCCGCAGCCAGGATTCCAGTCTGTTAGCCTTTGATTTCTCGGGTGTTCATCACAGCGATATGGTTACGCTATTGGCCGAATATGGCATTGCGCTGCGCGCGGGGCAACACTGCGCGCAACCGCTACTGGCAGAACTGGGCGTATCCGGGACACTACGCGCCTCATTTGCCCCTTATAATACACAAAGCGATGTGGATGCGTTGGTCGCAGCCGTCGACCGCGCGCTGGAAATATTGGTGGATTAATGACAAGCCCTTTGTTCGCCGGACACCCGTTTGGCACAACCGTAACCGAAGAGACGTTACGCAATACCTTTATCCCGCTCACTCAGTGGGAAGATAAATATCGTCAGCTGATACTGCTGGGTAAGCAGTTGCCGGCGCTTCCGGATGCGCTAAAAGCACGGGCCAAAGAAATCGCGGGCTGTGAAAACCGCGTCTGGCTGGGGCATACTCTTCATGAGAATGGCACTCTGCATTTCTTTGGTGACAGCGAAGGTCGAATAGTACGCGGGCTGTTGGCGGTATTACTCACCGCGGTCGAAGGTAAAACGGCCGCCGAGTTACTGGCGCATTCACCAATGGAATTATTTGACGAGCTGGGTTTACGCGCGCAGCTCAGCGCCTCGCGTAGCCAGGGGCTACATGCTCTTAACGAGGCGATTCTTGAGGTTGCTCAGAAAGCCGGATGACGGCGCTGATACGTCTTATCCGGCTTACAACACCGCACAAACCGTAGGTCGGATAAGCATAGCGCCATCCGACACAATCAGAGCTGGCGCGCCGCTTTGGCCATCATCTTCTTCAGCGCATGGGAGACGGCAACAAAACCAAAGGTGGCGGTCACCATCGTGGCCGCGCCAAACCCGGATGCGCAATCCATACGTTTCGGCCCTTCCGCCGTCGCTTTCATCGCACATACCGAGCCATCTGCCTGCGGGTACACCAGCGCTTCGGTCGAGAACACACAGTCCACGCCCAGCTTGCCTTTGCTGTTTTTCACCACGCCAAAATCGCTTTTCAGCCGCTCACGTAGCTTGGCCGCCAACGGATCCTGGATGGTTTTTGCCAAATCAACGACCTGAATCTGCGTAGGATCGATCTGTCCGCCCGCACCACCGGTGGTCACCAGCGGAATTTTGTTACGCCGACAGTACGCGATCAGTGCCGCTTTTGGGCGCACGCTATCAATCGCATCAATGACATACGAAAATCCCGCACTCATATATTCAGCAACGTTATCCGGCGTGACAAAATCATCGACCACGTTCACCCGGCACTCCGGGTTAATCTGGCGGATACGTTCAGCCATCACTTCAGCTTTTGCCAGGCCGACGTTATCGCGTAAAGCATGGATCTGGCGGTTAGTATTGGTGACACACACATCATCCATATCGATGAGCGTGATGGCGCCAATGCCGGTTCGCGCTAGCGCTTCCGCCGCCCATGACCCCACTCCGCCAATCCCAACCACGCAAACGTGCGATTGAGCAAACAGTTGCAGCGCATTTTCGCCATACAGACGCGCCGTACCGCCAAAACGCTGACGCCAGGCATCACTTATAACCACAGACATAGAACCTCAGATATAGAAAACAAAAAGAGCGGACAAATACCGCCCTTGATGACTGCATCACTGCCTGATGGTGGCTGCGCCTTATCAGGCCTACTCAATAATTCAGGCTTGATAAGCGAAGCGCCATCCGGCAATTAACCGCTGAACACGTTACCCGCACCCGGCGCTGTTTTTAGTACCCATACGCGACCGTAATGATTATACCACCCGGCACGGTGTCCGGCGTCTGCGCCAATACCCTGATAGATGTCGAAGTGCTGCCCTTTTATCGCCCCGCCCACATCCAACGCCACCATCAGACGCAGTTCGTACTGGCCGGTAAACTTGCCGTTATTGTCCAGTAACGGGACTTCCGCCAGTAACGTTGTGCCCGCAGGAATGATACTGCGGTCAGAAGCCACTGATGCGCGGCCAATCAACGGTACCGCGCTGGCCCCTTTCACCGGAGCAAAAGATTGTGGTTTAAAGAAGACAAACGATGGGTTCTGCTCCAGCAGCTCACGCACTTCGGCTTCGCTGTGCGTTTCACCCCAATGACGAATAGCCTGCATCGACATATCTTCTTTTTTCACTTCGCCACGGTCGATAAGCACTTTACCGATACTGCGATAGGCGTGGCCGTTTTTCCCGGAATAGCTAAAGAAGTTGAGCGGGCTGCCATCGCCAAAATCGATGTAACCACTGCCCTGAACATCCATAATGAAGTTATCCATCAGGGAGTTGCTGTATGCCAGAATATAATTGTCGCTTAGCGCGCCCGCGTAGATCTCGGCACGGGATGGTAAGCGCCCACGTTTTGGCGGCATACGATAGATAGGATACTGAAACTCGCCCTGGCGCGTATGCCGCGCCTGGATAACCGGCGTGTAGTAACCGGTAAACTGGACGTTACCGTAGTTATCAGCCCCTTCCATTTGCCATGCATCAATACCAAACTGACGCATACTGCGCGTATCACCGCCCGCGCGTAACCATTGCTGGATAGCGTTGTAGACGTTGCTCTGGTTACCGTACAAACGTGGCGAAGCGCTGCGAATTTGATTAACCTGCTCGGCGAAATCACCGGCATTGATTGGTGCGCCAACCGCATCAGGCTGGTTCACCAGTGAGAAAGGCTGGGTAAATTTCCCGTCTTTATACTGCTGCCCACGATCGGTGGGTTTTGAGGAACACGCGGCGAGCATCGCGACTACTGCTCCCGCCAGAAGATATTTTGCCCAACGTCCTTTCATTGTTCTCGTCTTATGTTGCCTGAATGCGAGACGAAGATAACAAACCCCCGAACCTAATGAAATGCGTATACATACCCGAACGCAAATTTTGAGCAAAAAATAATCCAGAATGCGTTGTTTTTGTTCATTTTCACCCTAAAAACGTGATCAAGGTGAAAAAAGGGTTGCATGAAAATGCGAGCAGAGTATAGTGCGCATCCACGGACGCGGGGTGGAGCAGCCTGGTAGCTCGTCGGGCTCATAACCCGAAGGTCGTCAGTTCAAATCTGGCCCCCGCAACCAATTAAAATCAGAAGCAGTAACGTTACTCGATGGAAGAGTAATGACGGACGCGGGGTGGAGCAGCCTGGTAGCTCGTCGGGCTCATAACCCGAAGGTCGTCGGTTCAAATCCGGCCCCCGCAACCAATATAATCTGATACAAGTTTACTCGATGAAGAGTAAAGACGGACGCGGGGTGGAGCAGCCTGGTAGCTCGTCGGGCTCATAACCCGAAGGTCGTCGGTTCAAATCCGGCCCCCGCAACCAACATTATGAACACCCTGACGGGTGTTTTTTTGTATCTGCGGTCCGTAAAAAAAGCGCTTTTCAGCGCTTTTTTGTTATCCCCTTCTCGCCAGTGTCGCCCCATCGGCAAAATAGGCTTTAATCCCTGCCAGAATCGACTCTGCAACTTCCTGCTGGAAGGTCGCCGTTTTGAGTTTGCGCTCTTCCTCAACGTTACTGATAAATGCCGTTTCGACCAGAATGGACGGGATATCCGGCGCTTTCAGTACCGCAAACCCGGCCTGTTCAACTTGGTTTTTATGCAGGTTGTTGATTTTACCAAGCTTATTCAATACCGCTTTACCAAACTTCAGGCTGTCGGCGATGGTCAGCGACTGCACCATGTCAAACATGGTGTGGTCGACGTAACGGTCACCGCTCTTACTGACGCCACCAATGAGATCCGAGGCGTTCTGGGTCTGCGCCAGATATTTCGCTGCGGTACTGGTCGCGCCTTTGGTCGAGAGCGCAAACACCGAAGAACCGCTGGGTTGTCGACTGGTAAAGGCATCGGCGTGAATAGAGACAAACAGGTCTGCACGCTGCTTCTGCGCTTTCGCCACGCGGACTTTAAGCGGAATGAAGATATCTTCATTTCGTGTCATAAAGACCTTCATGTTGCCCTCTTTCTCTATGAGGGCTCGCAGGCGGCGGGCAATCTGCAGCACCACATCCTTTTCACGCGTCTTGTATTTCCCCACCGCACCGGAGTCTTCTCCGCCGTGGCCCGGATCCAACATAATGACAATGGGACGATCGCGCCCCGCTTTACCCGGCTGCGGGCCACTTTGTGCAGGTGGCACCTGTTTATCCAGATCGCCCTTGTTGTAATCTTCCAGCAATGCCAGCAGCGGGTCCTGAACGTCCTGGGCATTCGCGGGATAGAGATCCATCACCAGACGTTCTTTAAAGCCTGCCACCGGAGCCAGCGCAAAAAGTTGCGGCTTCACATTCTGTTTCAGCTCGAACACCATCCGCACAGTCTTTGGATCAAACTGGCCAACGCGCGCCGACTTAATATACGGATCGTCAGGACGAATCTGCGTCCCAATGCCCTTGAGCACCGAGTTCAAATTAACGTCTTCAATATCCACAACCACACGCTCAGGATTACTCAGGGCAAACTGTTTGTATTTCAGCAGACGGTTAGATTCTACCGTGACGCGAGTGTAGCTGGACGCAGGCCAGATACGTACGGCAACGACCTGACTCACGGCTGCCAGACCCACCTGGCTGACGCTCAAAAGCCACATAGCACCCGCACCTTTCAATAAACGGCGGCGACTGATTGCTGAATTGGATCCCGACATGCTTCTCCCGAGCAAAAGAAATCTTTTTAGAGGTAATACGTAAAACGTCCGAATTGACCGGAAACTTTAGCGAATGACGCATAATCTGTCATCTATAAAAGGGTAAACATTCTTTTTATATTCACGGTATTACTGATAAAAATCTTCAGCATGGGTAAAAATTACGCTTGCGCACAGAACCAAAACAGAATAAAAATACACAAATTACGAATAATCATGCAATGAGGGTGTGCCGTGGTGAAGGAGCGTAGAACCGAACTGGTACAGGGATTCCGCCATTCTGTTCCCTATATCAATACCCATCGGGGAAAAACGTTTGTCATTATGCTGGGCGGTGAAGCCATCGAGCATGAAAACTTTTCCAGTATCGTCAATGACATTGGTCTTCTTCATAGCCTCGGCATCCGCCTGGTCGTGGTCTATGGCGCTCGACCGCAGATTGATGCCAATCTTGCGGCGCATCATCATGAGCCGGTGTACCACAAAAACACGCGCGTCACCGATGCGAAAACCCTGGAGCTGGTCAAACAGGCTGCAGGGCTACTTCAGCTTGATATTACCGCCCGCCTGTCGATGAGCCTGAATAATACGCCATTGCAGGGTGCACACATCAATGTGGTCAGCGGTAATTTTATTATCTCCCAGCCGCTGGGCGTTGATGACGGCGTAGATTACTGCCATAGCGGGCGTATTCGTCGCATCGATGAAGATGCCATTCACCGCCAGTTAGATAGCGGCGCGATTGTGTTGATGGGCCCGGTCGCCGTTTCCGTCACTGGTGAGAGCTTTAATCTGACGTCAGAAGAGGTCGCCACACAGTTGGCTATCAAACTGAAGGCAGAGAAAATGATCGGTTTTTGCTCGTCTCAGGGTGTCACCAACGATGATGGCGATATTATTTCCGAGTTGTTTCCTAACGAAGCTCAGGCTCGCGTTGAGTTGCAGGAAGAGAAAGGCGATTACAGCTCCGGTACGGTGCGTTTCCTGCGCGGAGCAGTGAAAGCCTGTCGCAGTGGCGTACGCCGCTGCCATCTGATCAGCTATCAGGAAGATGGCGCCTTGTTGCAAGAACTGTTCTCCCGTGACGGCATCGGTACGCAGATCGTGATGGAAAGCGCCGAGCAGATCCGTCGCGCTACCATCAACGATATCGGCGGGATTCTGGAGCTTATCCGCCCGCTGGAACAGCAAGGTATTCTGGTCCGCCGCTCGCGCGAGCAGTTGGAAATGGAGATCGACAAATTCACGATTATTCAGCGTGATAACCTGACTATCGCCTGTGCCGCTCTTTACCCTTTCCCGGAAGAGAGAATTGGCGAAATGGCGTGCGTAGCGGTACATCCGGACTACCGTAGCTCGTCGCGCGGGGAAGTGTTGCTGGAACGGATCGCCGCGCAGGCCCGGCAGATGGGGCTGAGCAAGCTGTTCGTGCTGACCACGCGCAGCATTCACTGGTTTCAGGAGCGAGGCTTCACGCCGGTAGATATCGACCTGCTGCCGGAAAGCAAAAAAGAGATGTACAACTATCAGCGGCGGTCAAAAGTGCTGATGGCGGATTTGGCATAGGAGTGGTTGCCGGATGCGGCATACAGTTCGCTGGCACATCTTTGGTATGCAGATCGTAGGCTGATCAGACGCGATAGCGTCGCCATCAGGCACACAGCCGGATGGCGCTGACGCTTGTCCGGCCTACATCATGCCATCATTAAACAACGCCGACAATCCGCTGCGGCGTTCGGTTCGGGTGGCAATGGCGCCACTCAATATCCGCTCATCGGCATATAGCGACAAACGACGGCGCGCGCGGGTAACGGCGGTATAGACCAGTTCGCGAGTCACCACAGGTGAATGCTGGTTGGGTAAAATCAACGCCGCGTGGTCAAACTCAGATCCCTGCGATTTATGCACCGTCATTGCCCAGGTGGTTTCATGTTCAGGCAAGCGGCTGGGCTGAACCGATTTGATAGAACCGTCCGGCAGCGCAAACCACACCCTCAGACCCTGCCCACGATCCAGGGCAATGCCAATATCACCGTTAAATAATCCCAGCGAACTCTCATTGCGCGCGATCATCACTGGCCTTCCTTCATACCAGCGGCTATGCGTCGAACGGTGAATTTTGCGTTTTTGCGCCATCACCTGCTCAATGCGTTCATTCAAACCACCCACGCCAAACGGACCTTCCCGCAGGGCACACAATAGCTGATACTCATTGAAGGCCTGAATGACAGCATCCGGCTCGACGCGCTCGCGCAGTAAATCCAGATAGTGACCATAACCCGCCAGCGCTTCCTCCAGCATCGCAGCGTAATCTTCGCTGCTGTGCAGAGCGCGTTTTTCGATGTCGCCAAATCCCTGCTGGAAGACCGTTTTTATCGCGGCTTTGTCACCACGATTAATCGCCGCAGCCAACTGACCGATTCCGGAATCGCTACCGAAACGGTAGCTCTTTTGCAGCAGGCACAAACTGTCGCGCAGAGCAGCCGCCTGAGTTCCCGAACCAGCCGGAATAGTGGTTTCAGTCAGGCGACTAAGCTGGCGGGCACGCTCCGGGGTAAAACCATCACCGACGAAAGCACAGATATCCCCCAGTACCGCCCCCGCTTCAACAGAAGCGAGCTGGTCGCGATCGCCCAGAAAAATCACCCGCCCGTGTGGCGGTAGCGCATCGATAAGGCGCGACATCATCGGCAAATCGATCATCGAGGCTTCATCCACTACCAGCACGTCAAGATGCAGCGGGTTTCCTGCATGATGCCGCAAACGTTGGCTACCAGGCTGAGCGCCTAATAATCGATGCAGCGTACTGGCATCATCGGGAATGCGCTTCTTTTGCTCATCGGTCAGCGGCAGTTCACGCAACGCCGCGCCCAGCGAGGCGGTCAGACGTGCTGCTGCTTTTCCCGTGGGCGCCGCCAGGCGAATACGACAGCGTTCACCGTCCGCCATCTGAATCAACGCCGCCAGAAGCCTCGCCACCGTTGTTGTTTTTCCGGTCCCCGGTCCGCCGGAGATCACCGATATACGCCGGGTGAGCGCGACAGCAGCGGCCACTTTTTGCCAGTTAACGCCTTCAACGGGCGGAAACAGCGCTGCCAGCGTGTGGGTCAGCCGTTGTTCATCCACCTCAATGGCGTAGTTAACCTCACCGAAAAAGCGCGCCACCGCGCGTTCGTTATGCCACATCCGGTTCAGATACAAACGATCGCCGTACAGCACCAGCGGTGTGGGCTGCTCGCCACGGCTTACCGCCCCGGAGGCCAGCAGGCATTCCGCCCAGTCTTCGGGCTCTCCCGCTTCAGCGAGCCAGGCGCTTAACAGAGGATGGGCGTCCTCACTTCGGGATAGACGCGAAAGCGGTAAGCAGACGTGCCCTTCTCCTGCTTCACGGCTGAGCAACGCCGCTGCCAGCGCAACGGCAGGGTTATCATTTCCGGCAACCGCCAGCGCGAACTGGGCATCCAGAGGGCGGAGCTGCTTTTGCTCAACGGCTTCCAGTAATCGTTTCTGGATTGTCATGACATCTCCTCCAGCGGCACACCGGCAAACAACTCGTCCATCAAAGCGATCAACTCTCCGTCAGGTCGGGTCGCATAAATTCCCTGCTGCGGATTTTCACGGTCAACGCCACGCAGGAAGAGATAGATAACGCCGCCAAAATGGCGTTCATAATCGTAATCAGCAATGCGATGGCGCAAGTAGCGATGCAGCGCCAGAGTATAAAGTTGATACTGCAGGTCGTAGCGATGCGCCTGCATGGCAGAGGCCATCGCCTGCTGCGTATAGGCGGAGCTGTCTTCACCCAGCCAGTTCGATTTGTAATCGAGCAGGTAATAGCGCCCCTGGTGGCGGAATACCAGGTCAATAAAGCCTTTTAGCATGCCGCGCACCTGCATAAAGTCCAACGCAGGGCACCCCGCCGAGAGCGGATCGTACTGGCGAATTAACGCATCAAGTTGGCTGGCCATCAGCGGCTGCGAAATCGGCAGATAAAACTCCATCTCCACCTGTTTTTCTCGCGCGGAAAGCTGGCTCAAACTCACGCCCGTCTCGTTGAGAGGCGCCTGCAAAATGGCGTCCAGCCATTCGGCCAAAACCGGCGTCCAGTGCGCTTCATAACCGCCCAACGCCAGTTGCTCCTCGACCCAATGCGGATCCACCGGCTGCGTAAAATCGAGATTTTCAAACAGGCTATGCAAGAACGTACCCGGCGAAGCGCCGCGCGGGAACTGATGCGGTGTGAGTCCTGATTCTTCAATAACCTCACCGACGCCTGCGGCATCGATATCCAGTCGTGGGATCAGATCCTGCGCGATACCATGTCCACGCTGTTGCAGACCGGAATAACTGGTCACGCGCCAGCTATCGCCGGGCGTACGCTGCAGTATTTTTGCACTCAGTTCACTGCTAACAGACTGCGCAACCTGCCAGGGTTCGCCGTCAGGCTGCGCGGGAGTCTGGCAAGCAATATCGTTGCTGCAAAGCGCTTCAATCGCGCCACGCAGACCCGTGGCATCCATCGGCTCACCTTTTTGCAACAGGCGACCAAGGGCGCTCTGATGCACATCGGTATCCCCTTTTTTATCGCCCCGACGTCGTACCAACGGCGCAACGCCAAGGCTGCAGTGCCATACCGAACGGGTTAGCGCGACATACAGCAAACGCAGGTCTTCCGCCAGACGTTCCGCTTCTGCCAGCTCAACGCTCTCCTCGGCATCGCTGAGATCCAGCACTGCTTCAAAGGAGCTGCGATCGTGGTAGAAAGCCTGATCCTGGACGCGGAAATTGGTGATAAATGGCAGCCAGACCAGCGGATATTCCAGCCCTTTCGATTTATGGATGGTGACGATTTTAACCAAATGCTTGTCGCTTTCGAGCCTGAGCTGCTGACTGGACGCATTGCTGTCGGGTTCAAGAATATGCTGGGACAACCAGCGCACCAGCGCATGCTCGCTTTCCAGCTGCGAGCCCGCTTCCTGCAACAGTTCGCTGATATGTAAAATGTCGGTCAGTCGACGTTCGCCCCCCGCCGTCGCCAGCAGGTTCTCCGCAATCTGGCGGGCAGCCATCAGCGCGCGCAGCATCGGCATCACGCCGCGTTTATGCCAGATCTGACGATAACCATCGAACTCCTCGACCACCGCATCCCAGGCATTTTCGTCGTTATTTAACGCTTCAAGATCCTGCGCATTCAGCCCCATCATTGAGGTCGCCAGCGCGCTACGCAGCGTGTTCTCACGCTCCGGTGTCATCACCGCCTGCAGCACCCACAGCAGCTCCTGTGCTTCCAGCGTTTCAAATACGCTGTCACGGTTAGAGAGGTAGACGGAGGGAATGGCCAGTTGCGTCAGCGCATCGCGGACCAGCGCCGCTTCCTGGCGGCTACGTACCAGTACGCTGATGTCCGACGCGCGTACCGGGCTGGATGCTTTGCCACTGACCAGTTGCGCAGCGCCAGAATGTCCGGCCTTAAGCCAGTCGCGAATTTGCGTGGCGCACACCTGCGCCATGTAGTTCTGATAGTCGCCGACGCCACAGCTTTCCCCTTCCATCAGCCACATACTCATGGCTGGCTGCGTTTCACCGTGTAAAACAAACTGAAGCGACTGGTTTTTTTCTGCGAATTTTACCGGGCTGAAGGGGATTTCGCGGAACATAAAGGCGTCGTCCATCTGGCTGAAAAGCGTATTCACGCTATTGACCATGCCAGGGGCCGAACGCCAGTTGGTATCAAGCGTATAGTGTGCGCTGACTTCGCTGCGCGCCTTCATATAGGTGAAGATATCCGCGCCGCGAAACGCGTAAATCGCCTGTTTTGGATCGCCAATCAGCAGAAGTGCGGTATCCGGCTGATGCTGCCAGATCCGACGAAAAATACGGTACTGCTGCGGATCGGTATCCTGGAATTCATCGATCATGGCAACCGGAAAACGGGTGCGAATAGCCGTCGCCAGCGCATCGCCGCTTTCACTGCGCAACGCTGCATCCAGACGGCTGAGCATATCGTCAAAACCCAGCTCGCCGCGGCGGCGTTTCTCCTCGGCAACCGCCGCGCGGATCTCCGCCAGCGCCCGGGTGATCACCAGATCGCGCAGGGTTAACGGTTCGCTAAGCAGTTCATCAATAGCGACGAAAAGCGGGTGCTGAGGCGTTACGCCGCCCGCTTTGGTTCGCTCTTCTAAAAAGCGCTGGGAGAATTTCTCCAACGCATCAGGCAACTGATAGCTTTGGGTTTCTTCCTGCGCCCATGCGCTGATCTTTTCGATCCACTTACCCTGGTTAGCGCGATTAAATTTACGCCGATCGATCCCGGAGGCTTCCAGCAGACCATCCAGCTCATCAACAGAATCACGCCATTGCTGCTTGATCTGGTTAATGCGTGCAAGAATTTGTTCATGCCGGGAGGCCAGCGTTTCGTCATCGGGCGGAGGAGCCTTGATAACCGGTGCTTCCCCTTGCAGATAGCGATCGATATCTCTCAGCAGCGCCTGCGGCCCTTTCCACGTTTCAAAAACCACCTGCGCAATGTCGCGGGGCAACGGGTAGCAGTGCCGACGCCAGAAGTCCGCGCAGGCCTGATAGCGCAGCAGCGATTCATCCTCTATCAGCTGCTGTTCGAACAGCATGCCAGACTCAAAGGCGTTAAGGCTGAGCATACGCTGACAAAAACCGTGGATGGTAAACACCGCCGCTTCATCCATCTGTCTTTCAGCCAATAACAGCCACTGAGCAGCCTGTTTTTTATCGGCAATTTCATCTAACAAACGGGCATATAGCGGGTTGTCGGTGGTTTCACGCAGGCAGGCAATTCGCAGTTCATGAATGTTGCTACGAATTCGACCGCGCAACTCTTCGGTAGCCGCCTCAGTGAAGGTGACTACCAGCAGTTCTTCGACGGTCAGAGGACGAGGAAAGGCGGCAGAGCCGCCCAGTCCAAGCAGTAAACGTAAATACAGGGCGGCGATGGTAAAGGTTTTACCGGTGCCCGCAGAGGCTTCAATCAGACGCTCGCCCGTCAGGGGCAAACGCAGTGGATCAAGGGACTCAGCGGCATCATTCATTCTTATCACTCATCAGGGGTAAGGTTTGCTGCAACGCGCTGACGGTCTGCCACACTTTCCAGCCTTCCGGGTGCACATATTCTGCTTGCCCGTTCTGACTGCCGGAAACCTGTGACAATATCGCCATGCCTTGCGGCTCAACCACCGCCTGATGGAAGAAGTCGGCAAGTTTTTGCGGCGTCAGCAGTTTAATCTGAGCCACTATTTTATCACGTGAATCGAAGCGCATATTGCCGCGATCAAAATCTTTGCTTAACTGTGAGGCTTCTGCCCCCAGCGTTTGCGGCGCCTGCAGCATTTGCGCAATAATCGCCTGCTGAATTTGCGCGAACTCTTCAGGTTTCATCGCCCGCAGCTTCGCTTCCGCCGTCGGGAAGAACGCTTTATAACGCTCCCAGAGGTAAGACGGCTGCTTATCACTGCTTTGCAGCAGGAACCCCATTCCCCACTGACGGCCAACGCTCATCGGGAAAGCAAATACGGCGTAACCTAACTGTTCTTCAGTACGCAACTGATTGTAGAACCACGGCTGAACAATCTGCCCCAACATGGCGCTGTAGGCTGAACTGGTGTATTCATCGTATCCGGTTGGCACAAATACCGCCGCCAGTGCTGAATCCGTGCTGCTGCCTGCTTTTTCAAAGATGACGGACTGCTTCTTGTCCACCACCACATCTTTGTTGCGACACCACTGTGACCCGTTCGCACCAAGCTGTTTTTGGATATCCCGCGCCATGCTCGTTGTCTGAGCTTCGCTCATATTGCCAATGACCAGGAATTCAGGTCGCGCACCGGTTTTTAAGGCGTCGCGGTAGGTCATCACCTCTTTCAGGGTGATGGAAGGCAGCAACTGACGGCGCTCATCACGTGAAAAATAAGGCACCTGAGAAAGCATCTGCACCGGCATAATAGCCTGATCGTAGGCTTTACCCTTTTCTGCGGAATCCATCATCTGGGCATACCAGGATTTCGCCTGTTCCAGTTGTTCATCCGTTGAGGTATAGCTGAAATAGCCGCTCAGCAGCGCCTGAAAAAGCTGCGGCAAACGTTGGGTGTAGCCGTTGGCGTTAAGCATCAACCCATTGTTAGCGTTGGTAGAGAAACCAATTCCACCTACCGATGCCTGGTTACTTAACTGATCGAGCGCAATCCCCGCCAGGTAATCGTTAAGTGCGAATAAGACCTGGTTGCGGGCGCTGTCCATGGCTTTCGGGTTACGCAGGATCACGCTGACGTCAGCCTTCGGCTCGCTGGCAAAATACTGGCTTGGGGCATACACCACGCGTAAATCCGGCTCATCAACAATCAGCTCCGGATGAGCGTATTTTTTATCCGTCTTAATCAGCGTGAAATCATCCGGAATGTAGGGGTTCACCTCCGGTAACGACAGCGCAATGCCCTGTGCTTTTTGCTGCCAGTCGGCAAAGGTTTTGTCGCTGATTTTATCCACCTGGTAAGGCGCATCGACAAAATAAGCGGTTTTATTATGCGGCTCTTTCGCGCTGATATACCAGATACGCGCATTCTGCGGCGTCATCATTGCCAGACGTTGCTCAACAGCTTTCGCATCGTACTGGTCAGCAATATTCACCGCATCCAGCGTATGCTCGACGGGAACGCGGATCATGGTATCAGCTAGCCATTCCACGTAGTCCATATCACGGGTGATGGAGGGATAACGGAAATCGAGATCCAGCACATGTGCCAGCTCGTCAAAATAGCGTTTATCGACGCCTTTCTCGCGTAACAAATTGAGGTAGCTAAAGATTGCCGCGACAACTTCATCGCGATTCGCCAGCCCCTTGTCGGTTAACGTCGCGGAAATGGCTAACACGCCGCTGTTCCCGTTGACCACCGGATCGGAGTCTGCGCGAATACCTTCAACCAGGCCCTGCTTTTGCAGCCAGTCAGACAATGTGCCCGGACTACGATTGCCAATCAGGTAGGTCACCAGCTCATCGGTTTTACTGCGGAACTGCGCGCTGTTGTTATCGATACGAAACTCGACGCGCAATACTTTACGCGGCATTGCCGGAACATAGTGGATGATGATGCCCTTTTGCGCATCAGTGACGACCGGTACGGTAATTTCAGGCTTTTCGATATTTCTGTTCGGCACGCGCCCAAAGGTGTCAGCCGCTATCCGCGCCAGCTCTGGCAGCGGTTTATTGCTATAAATCACCGCCTTCATCAGGTTCGCGGAGTAGTACTTTTCATGAAATTTTTGTAACGCCTGTACCACCGGGTTGCCCGGTTTGTCACTTAATGTCTCTAGATTCCCGCCAGAGAAACGCGAGCCAGGGTGCGCCGGGTTGATAGTCTCAGCGCTCACCTGAGCCATACGCATCCCGTCTCGGGTACGCGCCAGCGTCAGCTCGGAGTTAACCGCGTTACGCTCACGGTCGGCATATTTTTTATCCAATAATGGATCGGCAATAGCATCCGCCAGGCGATCCACCGCCCCCACCAACGCGTCATTTTCGACTTCAAGATAGAAGGCCGTACGATAAGGCGCAGTGCTGGCATTGTGGCTACCACCGTGCATTTTCAGAAATTCAGCCAGGCTGTCCGGCTGCGGGTATTTTTTCGAGCCCATCAGGCACATGTGTTCGAGATAGTGCGCCAGTCCCTGATGATCGTCCGGATCTTCCAGCGAGCCCACGGGGACTACCAGTGCAGAAAGGGATTTCACGGCCTGAGGATCGGATACCAGCAGCACAACCATGCCGTTATCAAGGCGCACGGCCTGATACTGACGGGTATCTTTATCGCTTTTACGGATGGTTTCAGCTAAAGGCTGCCAACCGGTATCTGCCTGACTTACGGGAACCCAAAGGGCGACGAACAACAGTAATGCGCTGAACCAGGTGCTGCGGGGCATTCACAAACCTCATCATTAACGTATTCACCTGTTCACTACAAACCACGCATAAATACATGGTCTGAACAGGGCAAGACTATGTGCTGAACGAGCCAGCATCTTCTCTTTGTAAGAATCAGTCCGTGACAGAATGCGCATCATAGTGGAAGCCACCAAATTGCGCAATTTTTATACAGCCATCATGACTGATTGAAGCGAAAAATCGGTAACAGGTAGCGTTGAGACTGTAAAACAATAGTCTCCAGCGTATCAGCATCCAGTTGACGCCAAAGACGCTGATACCAGATATCATCACCTTCGCCACGTACTATCATGTTGCCTTCATAGGCTTGCAGAAACTTACTGCGCGCTTTTTGCAACGTTGCATCGTCATCTAACATGGCATCATTTGCGGCGTCATAACAGGTTTTTATCCATGCACCGCCACTTTCGGGCAATACCAGCAATGGTGACGACATGCCTTCCCGATACCCCTCAATGAGTTGCGACAGATACAGCAACGCCTGTTCTGCATCCAGCGGCGGAAAACGCCATTCCCCGTCTTTACGCAGGAATAATCGGCTCTCTCCCGTACCGCCACTCGCACAATAGACAAGATGTTCCAGCCAAAGTTGCACGCCCTGCGCAATGCTGATCAAAGATGGGCGCCAGCGCAACAAACCGTCCTCTTGAACCTGCGGCAACCAACCGGTGATTTGTACGCCGTTACAGTTAAGATCGATTTCCATGCTCTGACAGGGCTGACGACTGGCGATAATACGCTCAGCCAGCGACTGCATCTCCTGACGCTGCGTATCCCACAGAATTTCGCCAAACGGCCCATAGGGTAGCGTGCCCGCCGCACGAAAACGACGAAACAGTCGTTCAGCGTCGTTCTCTTCAACCAGTGTATTAAGCAATTGCTGATTAAGCTGATAGCGGGTTAATCCTTCAAGGGTGAAAGGCTCCGTGTCCGGGATCTCACTCTCTTCAGAGCGGAAGTTGACCCTCAGACGCATCTGGAAAAAGGCCCGCACCGGGTGAGCCCAAAATCGCTGCAGCGTTTCCAGAGTCAGTGTTTCTGGCATTTCAAAAGGAAGAGGCTGCACAAAATCCGTGTGCGCTTTTCCTGACAGACTCGCCGCAGGCAGCCATTCCCGGGCATAGCTTTGCTGTTCGCCCGGCAAATAGTTTTGTGCATCAAAGGGCATACGGGTATGCAAACGGGTAATGTGCGCTTTTACCCTTGCCTCGCTTTGATCGCAGGTCAACAATTCGTCACCCGGCAGATAATGGCTTTGCCCGATGTAGTCCATCAGTTCTTGCACCAGCACCGACGGAAAGCGCTCGCTGTTATCCTGGATAGAGCGGCCAATGTAGCTGATGTAGAGCGTCTGCTGTGCTGAAATCAATGCTTCGAGGAACAGATAGCGGTCATCATCACGACGGCTGCGATCGCCCCGCATCGGTTTTTGACTCATTAAATCAAAGCCCAGCGGCGCAAGCTGGCGTGGATAAACCCCATCGTTCATACCCAGCAGGCACACCACTTTGAACGGAATGGAGCGCATCGGCATCAGCGTACAAATGTTAACGGGACCCGCCAGGAAGCGCTGGCTGATGCGTTCCTGATCAAGGCGCTGGGCCAGCTCATCACGCAACAGAGAGAGCGGTATAGCATCGCCGTACTCGGCCCCTAAACCTTCGGTGATAATAGCCTGCCACTGCTGTTCAATCAGCGTCATCGCCGCTTCGGTATCCGCGTCCGGCAGGAAGAAATCATTGAGCATTTCCCGACAAACAGGTAGCCACTCTTCCAGCGGTCGTTCCTGCGCTAACCCTCTACGCCAGAGATTAAGCTGCATCAGCAACGAGGCCAGATGCCCTACCAGCTCGGCAATCAAACCGCTGGACTCATCGTAAGGCAATACCGATTGCCACTCGCCCTGCGCACTTTCCATCGCGTAGCCGAGCAGCATACGCGTTAAACCAAATTGCCAGGTATGCTGACCAGTAGGCGGAAGTTCCAGTTCACGCACGTTATCGTCGTCAATTCCCCAACGAATCCCGGATTCATTGACCCATAAGCGAAGATAGCGCAACCCTTCTTCATCAATGTTGAAACGCGCCGCCAGCACGGGGACATCCAGTAACGCCAGAACATCCTCTGAGACAAAACGGCTATCCGGTAGAGACAGCAGACTAATAAAAGCCTGTAAGACGGGATGAGACTGACGTGCCCGACGGTCGGAAATCGCATAAGGTAAGTAACGCTCGGCTGGTGCACTGCCAAAGACCGACTGAATGAATGGGCTGTAGCTGTCGATGTCCGCCACCATCACGATAATATCGCGCGGCGTCAGTGTTGGGTCCGCTTCCAGCATGGCCAACAGCCGGTCATGCAGAATTTCCACCTCGCGCTGTGGGCTATGGCAGACATGGAAAGTCACGCTGGTATCGTTCAGATCAAGCCGGCGTTTATTGTCACTACGGGAATATTCTTTCAGCGTGACGCCCGCCACGGCATGACTTTCGAGTTCCAGAATATCCGATTGAATATTATGCAAAAGGTTGTCAGGCGTAATGTCGACAAACGCATCCAGTTCCTGACTATTTTCCAGCTCCGAAAGCAAATAAATGTAATCACGCCCCAGCTTGCCCCACGAGGCCAGCATCGGGTTGCCCACATCCTGTTCGCCATCGCTGTTAAATAATCCTTCGGCTTTCTGGTTATCACGAAACAGCGGCAGGTGCCGTTCTTCAAAGCTGTGCCGACGCTGACGCGCCATCAGCTTCGCCAGCCAGGCAGGATCTTTAATATCTCCCCAGTAGTAGCGACAAGGGTTGGTAAACAGCAGATGAATATCGATGTGCTTACCCAGAGCCTGCAATGCCTGCAAATAAACCGGCGGCAGCGCCGAAATGCCGCAAATAAAGACGCGAGAAGGCAGTCCCTGCGGGCACTCGGACGCGTTTTCCAACGTCTGAATAAATCGTTGGTATAAATTGGCACGATGCCAACGCGGCTGGCCCAACTCCGCGGTGTATTCCACCAGCGCTTTCCACAACGGTGCCTGCCAGGCCTGAGACTCGCCGAGTCCCTCAACCAGTCGCCCCTCTTCCCACTGGGTCAACCAGTCAGGGCGGTAGACTAAATACTGGTCGAAAAGGTCAGCCGCGCGCGAGGAAAGCTGAAAAAGCTTACGTTTATCGGTGTCGTCCGTCAGATAGTGGCGCAGCAATGCAAAGTCATCGCCATCCAGTAATTGCGGCAACAGCGTCATCAACTTCCAGCTCATGCTCTGTTTGCTGAACGCGCTCTCTTTCGGGATATCCGGCAGCACGCGCACAAACATATCCCAGATAAAACTCGCGGGCAGCGGAAAATCGATATTGGCGGCAATACTAAACTTCTGTGCAAGAGTCATTTGTAACCACTGCGCCATACCGGTACTTTGAACCAGGATCATCTCAGGCTCAAAGGGGTCGTCCAGCCGCTCGCGCTCAACGATAAACTCCATTAACGCTTCCAGCACATCCAGACGGTTGGAGTGGTAGACCCTTAACATAGCGACTCCTGACTACTGACGATTCGGGCAATGCAGACGCGTCATCTGACCCTGCCTGCCGAGGGGTGAAGAAATTATGACGTTGATGCTGACACATCCCGCTCTCGTTGTCTGCATTCGGTTAACCTGCCAGTTCACAGGCGATGAAAACTGGTACTGCTGGCTTTGCTGCCAGGCGTGACGCCAGAGTTGTTGATACTGGTTTCTGATAATAAAGCTGTTCATTAGCACCCGCTGGTATCCTGACAACGCGGTCACAATCATGATCATCAGTACCATTGCCAGCATAACTTCCGGCAGACTAAAGCCACGCTGACTGTTCAGGGGATCTGGCATAACGTCTGCTCCTTAAGCGGACAAAAATCGCTCCAGCCATGCGCCGAGAATTCTATGTTGCCATCAATAACCGCCCCCTGACGCCATAAAAATACTCCTTCATAGTGGGCGATTAGCAGCACGAAATTATTGGTAAGCAGGCGCAGGCAAACCGCGGCATTCTGCGTGGGATCGCGCCGACACTGTACGACGGGTTGTAAGCGCCAGGGTTGTATACGCCCCCATTCCATCGCGGATTGCACTACCGCCTGACGCTGCAGCGCCTGACTTTGTATGACCACACGCGCAGCAAAACTAGCCTCCTGTCTGATAACGCCTTGCAGCAGCAGACTACCGAGCACCAGTAGCAACAGGACCATTGCCAGAGAGGATACGCCTCGCTCACGGTTCACAGGTTAAATCCCGTAACGCTGTAGACCGCTTCAACAACTTTTTGTGGTTCGTCATTGCTCACTCCACGCAAACGCAGCGTAAGAAGCGGGGAATATCCGCTAAAATTCAGCCGTTCAACCTGGAATGCCTCAATCTGGATGGTAGTCTGATCGGTCATTTTCTCCCATCCTTTTCCAGTGCAGCCGGTGGCTCCACGCAGGGTTTCCAATACCTTGTCCTGTAAACGAAACCCGATAGAATCAGCCTCTTTCGCGGAACTGCTCTCCCAAACGCCGTTGCCGTTGGCATCCCAGCGTGCAATGACACAATCCCCCTTAGCCGATATCACCAGTCCCTCTCCGACACAGTTTCCCCGGCAATACCCCGCCCGTTGAAGATGCTTCGCAACGGTGTAGGCCCGCTGCCATATTTCATCTTCCAGCGCTAACTGGCGCGTGTTACGCAGAATCTCTCGCTGTAGCGCCGGTAAAAATCGTGCCGAGCTAAGTAATAAAATACTGCTAATCGCCATGGCAATGAGCACCTCCAGCAGTGAAAATCCCCGTTCGTTTACTGACATAATCTGGCCTCATCGCGCTCACAAAGCCTGATTCGCCCCCAGCCAGACACCACCACGCGCCATTCCCCTGCCGCATTTTTCAGGCGTATATGTCCGGCCCATGCCGTATTGCGCAGTCCAAAAAAAGCCAGTGAAGGCGTGATATCTGCCATTTCGACATCAGCCCAGAGTGGCGCAAATATCAACGGTGAAACAGGCTGACACGAAGCTTGTGATGTCGCTGAGCTTGCCAGACACCATGTCCCCCCTTCGCGGAGTACGTTGATGACGTGATCACGATTGCGCCAGTTAGCATCTTCACGCAGTTGCAGCAGGTAGTCCCGCACCTGGCAGGCGGTCTGCCACAGCCGCTGTTGTTGCTGCCAGCGCTGCCAACCATACAGCCCAGATGCACCAAGCGCCACGACGATCAGCATCGCAATCAGGGTTTCGAGAAGCGTGTAACCTTGTTGTTTTTTCATGCCGCCAGTATGGCGTGAGGAAAATGAATAACGAGCGGGAAATTCGGTTTCTACGGCGAGCTACGGGAAATATTTGTCGCGTTGCAGACCGTTGCACTATTTCAGGAATGTTCGCCGAAGAACGTGATTTTAGACAAAAAAAACCGACGCGCACGGGCGTCGGTTGTGTCAGCATGAAGCTGGTTAGATAGCCACCGGCGCTTTAATACCCGGGTGCGGATCGTAGCCTTCAATTTCAAAGTCTTCGAAGCGATAGTCAAAGATAGATTCAGGCTTACGTTTAATAACCAGTTTCGGCAACGCGCGAGGTTCACGGCTAAGCTGCAGATGCGTTTGATCCATATGATTGCTGTACAGGTGCGTGTCGCCACCGGTCCAGACAAAATCACCCACTTCCAGATCACACTGCTGCGCCATCATGTGTACCAGCAAAGCGTAGCTGGCAATGTTAAACGGCAGGCCGAGGAACACATCGCACGAACGCTGATACAGCTGACAGGAGAGCTTGCCATCCGCGACGTAAAACTGGAAGAACGCATGGCACGGTGCCAGCGCCATTTTATCCAGCTCACCGACGTTCCATGCAGAAACGATAATGCGGCGAGAGTCCGGGTCATTTTTAAGCTGGTTTAACACGGTGGTGATCTGGTCAATATGGCGACCATCTGGCGTAGGCCACGCGCGCCACTGTTTACCATAAACCGGGCCTAAATTACCGTTTTCATCCGCCCATTCGTCCCAGATTGAGACGTTGTTTTCATGCAGGTAGGCAACGTTAGTGTCGCCCTGCAAAAACCACAGCAGCTCATGAATGATCGAGCGTAAATGGCAGCGTTTCGTCGTAACCAGCGGGAACCCTTCCTGCAGATTAAAACGCATCTGATGACCAAAAATGGAAAGCGTTCCGGTTCCGGTACGGTCGTTTTTCTGTGTGCCTTCATCCAGCACTTTTTGCATCAGTTCTAAATACTGTTTCATGGTTCCTCAGGAAACGTGTTGCTGTGGGCTGCGGCGGTACGCCCAAACCATCATAATAATGCCTGCGACAATCATCGGGATAGAGAGGATCTGCCCCATGCTGATGTACTGTACCCAGGTGCCAGTAAACTGCGCATCCGGCTGGCGGAAGAATTCAACGATAATACGAAACGCGCCATAACCAATCAGGAACAGACCGGATACCGAGCCCATTGGACGCGGCTTACGAATGTACAGGTTGAGAATGATAAACAGCACAACACCCTCGAGCGCCATCTCATAAAGCTGTGAGGCGTGGCGCGGCAGCGAGCCGTAGGTATCAAAAATAGACTGCCATTGCGGGTTAGTTTGCAGTAGTAAAATATCTTCGGTACGAGAGCCCGGGAACAGCATGGCGTACTTGAAGTTCGGGTCAACGCGTCCCCACAGCTCACCATTGATAAAGTTACCCAGACGCCCTGCACCCAGACCAAACGGAATCAGCGGGGCAATGAAATCAGAAACCTGGAAGAACGAACGTTTGGTGCGTTTGGCGAAGATAATCATCACCAGGATCACACCGATAAGTCCACCGTGGAAGGACATACCGCCGTCCCAGACGCGGAACAGATACAGGGGATTATCGAGGAATAACTCGAAGTTATAGAACAGTACGTAACCAATACGCCCACCGAGGAAAACCCCGAGGAAGCCCGCATACAGTAAGTTTTCTACTTCATTTTTGGTCCAGCCACTGCCCGGGCGATTCGCGCGGCGCGTCGCCAGCCACATCGCAAAAATAAACCCCACCAAATACATTAAGCCGTACCAGTGAAGCGCGACGGGTCCGATTGAGAAAATGACCGGATCGAAATCCGGAAAATGCAGATAGCTACTGGTCATCTGTCACCACAAGTTCTTGTTATTTCGCTGAAGTCAGACAGCAATTGATAAGCGCGCCTGCATAATGCAGGCGCTCCAAAGGTGCGAATGATAGCACAAGGGGTTAGAAGCGGATGCCGGGAAGATGTAAAAGATCTGTATAAGTAATCTTTACCCCGTAATGCCTGATGACGCTACGCTTATCAGGCCTACAATCCTCCGCGAATCAATCCCCCCATGCCGCGGCGCTCCATAAAGGCCGCTACCTGATGGCGTACCTCAGCCGCCATCTGCGCTTCCAGGCTGCGCTGCGCCAGCGTTTGCGCCTCATCAAAATCGATATGACGCAGCAGATATTTTACGCGAGCGACAGAACGACCGTTCATCGACAAATGACGGAAACCCAGGCCGATCAGAATAGCCACGCACATCGGGTCGCCCGCCATTTCACCACACAGGCGTAAATCGATACCGCTTCTTTCGGCTTCCTGCGCAATCATCGCCAGCGCACGTAACATCCCCGGATGCAGACTGTCATAAATGCTAGCTACCCGTGTGTTGTTACGATCGACGGCCAGTATGTACTGGGTAAGATCGTTGGTTCCGACTGAGATAAAGTCAATCCGGTTTGTCAGATGCGGCAGCATGAACACCATCGACGGAACTTCCAGCATGATGCCAATGCGCGGTTTCGGGATCTCGTAACCGATCATCTCCTCCACTTCGCGTCCGGCGCGTTCAATCAAACGTCGCGCTTCGTCCACTTCATCAATGCTGGTTACCATCGGCAGCAAAATGCTGAGGTTGCCGGTTGCCGCGTTGGCACGCAGCATGGCGCGAACCTGGATCAAAAAGATCTCTGGCTGATCGAGCGTTATGCGGATCCCTCGCCAGCCAAGGCACGGGTTCTCTTCACTGATCGGCATGTAGGGCAGCTGTTTATCGGCACCGACATCCAGCGTACGTAGGGTCACCGGCTTGTCGTTAAACATTTGCAGCATGCCCTGATACTGCGCAACCTGTTCTTCTTCCGAAGGAAAACCGCTTTGCAGCATGAACGGGATTTCGGTGCGATACAGGCCAATACCGTCGATCCTGCTACCCAGCTTTTCTTCATGTTCCGGGCTGAGACCCGCATTGAGCATCACCTTCACGCGCTCGCCGCTTTTCAACTGTGCTGGCTGGTTGACGTCGTCTTCCGCCAGGCGGCTCAGCTCAATTTCTTCACTGATAAGACGCTGGTATTCCTGAATCAATACCGGTTCCGGATCGACCAGCAGTTCACCGCGATAACCGTCCACCACCAGCGTGCGACGATGCAGCACCGACGGCTGGATATCGGCCCCCATAACGGTAGGGATACCCAGCGCACGAACCATAATTGCCGCATGAGAGTTGGCTGCGCCGTCCCGGACAACCACGCCGACTAACCGGTCCTGAGGAAGCTCCGCCAGCGTGGTCGCCGAAAGTTCATCCGCCACCAGTACGAAGCGTTCCGGCCAGGCATTCGGCCCCTGGATAGAGTCGTCGAGGTGGAACAGCAGACGCTGGCCGAGCGCGCGTAAATCTCCGGCCCGCTCTTTGAGGTAGTTATCGCTCAGCGCGGCAAATTGTTCGGCAAACTTTTCAATGATCGTTTTAACCGCCCACTCGGCCACTGAACCGTTATCCACTTCCGCAAACAGCTCGCGGCGCAGACGGGTATCGGAAAGCAAGTGCGAGTAAAGATCAAAGATCGCCGCCGTTTCTTTCTGCGCCCCAGCGGTAAAACGCTTGCTGTAGCGGCGGAATTCGTTCGCCGCCTCTTCCAACGCACCGGTCAGTCGCTCGCGCTCAAGCACCGGATCCAGCGTTGAAGCCTGATAGACCTGCTCCATCAGCGGCAGCGTCGCATCCTGCCAGCCTTCAGCTATTGCCACGCCGGGGGCGGCAGGCAATGCACGGATGCGCGTTTGCCGGTATTGACCGAACAGCGCGTTTAGTTGCGACTGCGAAAGTATGGCCGCCATTTGCGTGGCGAGCGTGACGAGGAAAGACTCTTCACTTTCATCGTACTGACGCAGTTCACGCTGCTGCACCACCAGCACACCTAAAAGCTGGCGACGCTGAATGATCGGTACGCCTAAGAATGCACGAAAACGCTCTTCTTTTACCGAAGGTATGTATTTAAAGCTGGGATGTTTTTGCGCATCGGCGAGGTTGATAGGTTCCGCCAGCCTGCCAACCAGGCCAACGATACCTTCATCAAACGCGAGTGCGACAGTGCGACCACGTGGTTTTTTCAGTCCCCGGGTCGCCATGAGGTAATAACAACGTCGATCGTGATCGGCCAGATAAACCGAACAGACCTCTGTATCCATCGCAAGACAGATGTCGGTAACCAGTATATTGAGCGCTTCATTCAGACGCGGAGCACTGGCCACCTTTTCGACTATTTCGCGCAGGCGGGTGAGCATAATTTGCGTAGCTTAACCTCTTTTACGTCTGTACGCAGGTGTGCTTTGCGGCTTAGGAGTGCTCTCCTGAAGCGCCATGACAACACTTGCGAATTCTTTCATCACCCTGCGATAGACATCGCGTTTAAATGACACCACCTGTCGAACCGGATACCAGTAACTCACCCAGCGCCAGCCGTCGAACTCAGGTGTACTGCTGGTTTGCATATTGATTTCAGCATCGCTGCTGACCAATTGCAGAAGAAACCACTTTTGTTTCTGGCCGATACAAACCGGCTTCGTGTCCCAACGCACCAAACGTTTCGGTAACTTGTAACGCAACCAGTTACGAGTAGAAGCAAGGATCCGTACATCTTTACGACTGAGACCCACTTCTTCAAAGAGTTCCCGGTACATCGCCTGCTCTGCTGTCTCTCCTGCGTTGATCCCACCTTGTGGAAATTGCCAGGAGTGCTGACCAAATCGCCGGGCCCACATGACCTGCCCCTGGCGGTTACAAATTACTATCCCTACATTCGGGCGGTAGCCATCGTCATCAATCACCGGACTACCTCAACATAAACCTTATATACAAACGATTGTTTCACACTCCTGAGGGGCGGTAAACCACTCTGTTAAGGGTGCGATATTCTAATAACAATTGAATAACTCACAGTTAAAGGCCGAGTTATAAACAGAAGAAGGGCAAGCAAGGCGATTTTATTCACCTTTTCTGTGGATATAGTTGTGAAGAAGTACGGAATTACTATGGGAAAACCCAGAACAGTCCGAATAAGACATTCGTCACAGAGTAAAAATAGTCTTATACATTCATAAAGTTAAAACTGATCCACGCAGATAAACACACAGAAATGTGATGTACATCACTCATACGATCTTCACGCTGATGAAAGATCGACCAGCGTCGGTTTTATCCACAGATTATGCCAATAAGTTAGGCACAATTTGTGTGAAAATTCGATTTTCGTCGCACGTCAAGGCTGTAAATTGAAACAGTAGTGGGGGTTTTTCACAGTTATCCCATCTTTCTGTGGATAACATGGTGTAAGATCCTGTTCATTGTCAGTGACCAGAATTGGAAAACCCGCTTCGCTGTTGCGCAACTCTGCAAACGTGAATCTAAAAACCAATATAAATCATATAATTGAATAAAGCATGTGGAAAAAGATAAACTCTGTCCACACGGTATAAAATCATTGCTTATTTTTTCACCTAAGGGTTAACCCGATGCCAGAACTCCGTCCGTTGCTTTCTCCCCCTGAATCTGAAGCCCAGTTGCTGAGCCAGGCACGACAGCTTTCGGGCTACGCGTTAGGAGAATTAGCGGCAATGGCGGGAATCGTTACGCCGAAGGATCTTAAGCGCGATAAAGGCTGGATTGGCGTGCTACTGGAAATCTGGCTCGGTGCCAGCGCGGGCAGTAAACCAGAGCAGGATTTTGCGGCGCTGGGCGTGGAGCTGAAAACGATCCCTGTGGACAGTCTTGGCAGACCGCTGGAAACCACCTTTGTGTGCGTGGCACCGTTAACCGGCAATACCGGCGTCACCTGGGAAACCAGCCATGTACGGCACAAACTCAAACGCGTTCTGTGGATCCCGGTAGAAGGCGAACGCAGCATCCCGCTGGCTGAGCGCCGCGTCGGCTCTCCCTTGCTGTGGAGCCCGAATGAAGAAGAGGACCGGCAATTGCGTCTGGACTGGGAAGAATTAATGGACATGATTGTGTTAGGTCATGTCGAACGCATCACCGCTCGCCATGGGGAAGTACTGCAACTGCGTCCTAAAGCCGCCAACGCCCGCGCGCTTACCGAGGCCATTGGCGCCAACGGCGAGCCCATCCTGACCCTGCCACGCGGCTTTTACCTGAAAAAGAACTTCACCCGCGCATTGCTTGAGCGACATTTCTTGTTCCAGGCGCAATAGGCACCGCCCGGCCTTTCACCCGCCGCGTTACGGGCCTATAATTACCGCTTCTTTTTTTTGGCAGGACTTTGTTCGATGTTATTTGCATGGATAACCGATCCTAACGCCTGGCTTGCGCTCGGTACGCTGACGCTGCTGGAGATCGTTCTTGGGATCGACAATATTATTTTCCTTTCTCTGGTTGTAGCCAAACTCCCGACAGCGCAACGCAATCATGCCCGACGTATTGGGCTGGCGGCGGCGATGATCATGCGTCTGGCTCTGCTGGCTTCTATCGCTTGGGTAACGCGACTGACAAACCCGCTATTCGAGTTGTTTGGCGAGGCAATATCAGCACGTGACCTGATCCTTCTGCTGGGGGGATTGTTCCTGATCTGGAAAGCCAGCAAGGAGATCCACGAATCCATTGAAGGTGAGGAAGAGGGGTTAAAAACCCGCGTATCTTCTTTCCTGGGCGCGATTGTGCAGATCATGTTGTTAGACATTATCTTCAGTCTGGATTCCGTGATTACTGCGGTTGGTTTGTCCGATCATCTGTTTATCATGATGGCGGCAGTAGTGATTGCCGTAGGCGTGATGATGTTTGCTGCTCGCCCAATTGGTGAGTTTGTCGATCGCCACCCTTCAGTAAAAATGCTGGCGCTCTCGTTCCTGATTCTGGTCGGTTTTACGCTGATTCTGGAAAGTTTCGACGTCCACGTTCCGAAAGGATATATCTATTTCGCCATGTTCTTCTCTATCGCGGTAGAGACCCTGAACCTGTGGCGTAATAAAAAAAATCCGCTCTGATGAAATCCATCGCTCCCTGCAAGGGGAGCGAATGCCCACCACACCTACCCCTTCTCACAGTTTAAGATTTTACTGCTTTCACCCTGCACAACTTCGCGTTATTACTAAACTATTGTCAGACGCAGGCCATGTGAGGATAAGCAGATGAAAAAATGGGCAGTTTTGATTTCCGCCGTAGGACTGGCTTTTGCCGTTTCCGGATGCAGCAGCGATTATGTAATGGCGACAAAAGATGGTCGAATGATCCTGACCGATGGAAAACCAGAAATTGACGATGATACCGGTCTGGTGAGCTATCACGACCAGCAGGGCAATGCGATGCAGATTAACCGCGATGATGTGTCCCAAATCATTGAACGCTGATGGTTGAGGTCAGCAGCGCGCTGGCCTTAACAATTTTACTTCCCTTTTTCGCTTCCCTCAGCCATTTTTATAATCCTTATGTCGTGATTATAAAAAGGAAACGGCTATGCAATATCACCGTATACCCCACAGCTCGCTGGAAGTCAGTACACTGGGGCTGGGCACAATGACGTTTGGTGAACAAAACAGCGAAGCCGACGCACATGCACAGCTCGATTATGCCGTAGCACAGGGCATTAATTTGATCGACGTTGCCGAGATGTATCCGGTACCGCCGCGTCCTGAAACCCAGGGTCTCACCGAAACCTACGTAGGTAACTGGCTCGCCAAACACGGCAGCCGCGAAAAGCTGATCGTCGCTTCTAAGGTCAGCGGACCATCACGCAACAACGACAGCGGCATCCGCCCGAATCAGGCGCTGGATCGTAAAAATATCCGTGAAGCGCTGCACGACAGCCTGAAAAGACTGCAAACCGATTACCTGGATCTGTATCAGGTTCACTGGCCGCAGCGCCCGACCAACTGCTTTGGTAAGTTAGGCTACAGCTGGACAGACTCCGCGCCGGTCGTTTCCCTGCTGGACACGCTGGACGCATTGGCAGAGTTTCAGCGCGCCGGGAAAATTCGCTACATCGGCGTTTCTAATGAAACCGCATTTGGCGTGATGCGCTATCTGCACCTGGCGGACAAACACGATCTGCCACGCATCGCCACCATCCAGAACCCCTACAGCCTGCTGAACCGCAGCTTTGAGGTTGGACTGGCAGAAGTGAGCCAGTATGAAGGCGTTGAGCTGCTGGCCTACTCTTGCCTGGGCTTCGGTACATTAACCGGGAAATACCTGAACGGCGCGAAACCTGCCGGTGCACGCAATACGCTGTTTAGCCGTTTCACGCGCTACAGCGGCGAGCAGACGCAGAAAGCCGTTGCGGCCTATGTGGATATCGCGAAACGCCATAATCTGGATCCTGCGCAAATGGCGCTGGCATTCGTGCGTCGTCAGCCGTTTGTCGCCAGCACTTTGCTGGGCGCCACGACCATGGAGCAGCTAAAAACCAACGTTGAAAGTCTGCATCTGGAGTTGAGCGAGGAAGTGCTGGCAGAGATTGAAGCGGTGCATCAGGTGTATACCTATCCTGCACCTTAACAGTTAGCGCCTGATGGCGCTGCGCTTATCAGGCCTACAGACAGCGTTCCCTGTAGGCCTGGTTGCAACAGCATATAACAGACTAATGGCGGCGCTGCCAAATCCACAGCGCTGCAATCGCCAGCGCAAACAGTGCACCGAACCCAATACCAATCGCTACCGCTGGGATCCCCACCAGCACCGCCAGTGAGTAAATACCCAGCATCAGTAGCATCGCGCTGTTTTCACCCAGGTTCTGCACCGCAATCGCATTACCTGCGCCGACGCTTTTCTTACCCCGCTCCTGCAGTAACGCATTCAGCGGCACCACAAAGAACCCACCACACACGCCGATAAGCATCAGCAATGCGTAGGCCGGAAGCAGCGAATGTTGAAGAGAAAAAATCAGCACCACGACGCCAATCAGGATCCCCGCAGGCATACAGCGCGACACGGTTTCCAGCGTCACCAGCTTCGCAGCCGCCCCCGCACCGACGACAATCCCGATCGCTACCATGGCATTGAGATAGGTCGGCGTGGCGTTATCGGTGATGCCGAGCGCCACCGGAACCCACAGTACCAGCAGAAAACGCAGCGTAACGCCCGCCCCCCAAAAAAGGCTGGTTCCCACCAACGAGAAGCGTGTTTCACCGTTGCGCCACAGCGAAGAGGCGGCACAGAAGAAACTGCGCGTCATTTTCCCCAGATGCCAGGACTGGCCAGGGCGAGCCGCGGCCAGTTTCGGGATATACAGGTTAGCGACCACTGCGCCAGCATAGGCCAGCGCACAGGCAGAAAGCGCGGCAATCACGTGCCAGTCGGCCAGAACGCCGCCGGCGACAGAACCGAGCAAAATCGCGGCAATGGTGGAAGCTTCCATCAGGCCGTTGGCTTTCACCAGTTTGTCGCCGGTGGTCAGTTCACCGAGAATGCCATACTTGGCCGGTGAATACGCCGCCGCGCCAATCCCCACTAGCGTATACCCGAGAAACGGATTAATGCCGAAGCAAATACTTGCCGCACCCAGCAGTTTCAGGGAGTTCGCGAACATCATCACTCTGCCTTTGGCAAAGCTATCCGCCACCTGTCCAACAAACGGCGCAAACAGAATGTAAGCACCCACAAACACCATTTGCAGGATAGGCTGGCTCCAGTCCGGATAAAATTGCTCCTTCAGCAACGCCAGCGTAGCAAACAGCAACGCGTTATCGCCAAACGCAGACAGAAACTGCGCGGCGATAACGGACATCATCCCTTTGGACCAGATTGACGTGTTAGTGTGCACTGACTCACTCATGTTGTTTTTCCGGCTCATCGACCCAGCTTTTCAGCGTAACAAAATCCGGCTTACCGCTGCCGAGTAATGGGAGTTGCTTCAGGTGGCGTATATCACGCGGTACGGCGAGTTCAGGTACGCCGTGCGCCCGCGCATACTGCTGTAGTTTTTCACGCGTGAGTTCGCTATCGGTGGTAAACAGCACCAGCGCCTCACCTTTGCTGGCATCGCTCTTGATCGCCGTGGCATGCATTTTGTCTGCTGATACCGCCAACGCCAGTTGCTCAACCATTTCCAGCGACACCATCTCTCCGGCAATTTTAGCAAAACGCTTAGCGCGCCCCTGAATCTGTACAAAGCCGTTTTCATCAAAGCGCACGATGTCTCCGGTGTCATACCAGCCGCGCTCAATCTCACCTTGCGCATTCTCTGCCGTCGGCACTTCCAGCACCCCAGGTTTTTCGACGCGCAAATAGCCGCTCATAATATTAGGGCCTTTCAGCTGTAAACGCCCACCGTCCTCAATTCCCGGAACGGCCAACAGTCGAGCATCCATACCAGGCAAAATGCGCCCTACCGTTCCCGATTTTGCCGCCATCGGTACGTTAATCGACACCACCGGCGCACATTCCGTCACCCCATAGCCCTCAAGGACACGCAGGCCAAATTTCTCCTGCCACAGTTGCTTTGTGCTGTCCTGCAGTTTTTCCGCTCCCGCAACCACATAGCGCAGGCGATGGAAATCGTATGGATGCGCGAAACGCGCGTAGTTGCCGAGGAACGTTGACGTACCAAACAACACGGTGCAGTTCCGGTCGTATACCAGCTCTGGCACAATGCGGTAATGCAGCGGGCTGGGATAAAGAAACACTTCTGCGCCAGTTAGTAGCGGCGTGAATAATCCCACCGTTAGCCCAAAGGAGTGGAACAGCGGCAGCGCCGACATAAAGCGGTCATCGGCGGTGAAATCGGCAATCGTTTTAATCTGCTCAACGTTCGCCAGAATGCTTTTATGACTGTGAACCACGCCTTTCGGATGGCCTTCTGAACCGGAGGTAAAGAGGATCACCGCAGCGTCTTCCGGCTGCTGCTTCACCTGCGCCAGATGCGGTGCCAGCAGATGTGAGAAAATCCACAGCTTATCGCTAAAGGTCACATCAGCTTTCAAGTCTTCCAGATACACCCAACGCACCTGGGTGAGCTGTTCCGGTAAATGCCAGAGTTTGCCTTTATCGAGAAACTGTCGGGATGTGAAGATCGTCTTTATTTCAGACGCAGTAATGGCGCTGGTTAATCCTTTCACACCCGCGGTGTAGTTCATCATGGCTGGAATGCGTCGACGCGCAATGGCGCCAAAAATGACCGCCGCGCTGATTCCCGCATTTGGCAGCATCAGGCCGATTCTTTCACCCTCGGTGCTGTATTTTTCCAGAATACGCGCGACAAACAGCGTTTTCGTCAGCAGTTTACGGTAGCTGTCCGGAGTGAAATTAATATCTTCAATGCAGTTTTTGCCTGCGCCAAAACGGTATTTCGCCGCCAGCAGCGACTCGTAGAGCGTCTCACGCGGACGAACCGCCATGCGTGCTTCCATCATAATTTGATGCAGCATCTCTCCGGCGATTTTACGGCGATCGCGAGCTCGCGGTGCTTCCGGCATCGGCAGTTGTGTCGGCGGTAGGATGTGTAAGCGGATGCGCGGGAAGAATCGCTGTTTAACCAAACCTTTCAGGCGGCTAAAGCGGGAAAGCTCTGCGCCCTCAATGCGCACAGGTACGACCGTCGCTCCCGACTTAGCGGCGACAAACCCGGCACCGTCATAGATTTTCATCAACGAGCCGGTGGTCGAAATACGCCCTTCCGGAAAGATAACCACCGGGCGGCCCTGTTCGACCAGACGAACCAGATGTTTAATCGACATCGGTTTGGTTGGATCTAACGGAACGAAATCAATCAGCGGGGTTAGCCAGCGCATATACCATTGCTGGCTGATCGAGGTGTAAACAGCGAAGACGGGACGAATCGGTAAAAAGAGCGCCAACAGGATGCCGTCTATAAATGATACATGGTTGGGAGTGATTAGAACGCGTTCTCCCTGTAGCGCGCTGACATCGCCCGTGACGCGAACGCGGAAAAGCACGCGAAACAGATTACGAAAAAAGCCAAATAGCATCTCAACTCCCTGTGCCATTAATTATATAAACATCAATGGTGGGAGAGTATACGAGTTGGGGAGTGGACGCGACAGGAAAGGGGTAAATTGAATCCGAAAAAAAACCTGCGCATCCGCGCAGGTTGGTGCAAGAGACAGGTACGAAGTGCGTACCGAATAATCTCACCAATCAATACCTCTGGGATCTTGATTGTGGTCGTCAGCAGCCAGATACGCCAGTGCGAAAACGCAAAGGAATGAACCCAAATGCAACGAGTTGTGTAAATTATCGGTTACTGTTACAGATAAGCTGAAGGTAAAAAAAAACCTGCGCATCTGCGCAGGCTGGTGTAATTCTAGTGATCAACCCGAAAGTTGATTTCACCTATCAATACCTCTGGGATCTCAACTCTAGCAATCTGCTCAGTTCCCTCACCAGCGAACAATCGCAACAGCACACCGCAAAGTGTAAGCAAAAATTAGCATTTTCTATTTTCTGTCTTACTTCGCTCGTGTGCGCTCACATTTGCGACGTTCTGACGGGCAATCTGCTTGAACAGCCAGCCATTTTCCGTAACACTGACGGAATGTAAGCGTTTACCCACAACAGGTACTATCATGGCGACCATAAAGGATGTAGCCCGACTAGCAGGTGTATCAGTCGCCACCGTTTCTCGAGTGATTAATGATTCCCCTAAAGCCAGCGAAGCATCGCGCCTGGCTGTAACGAGTGCAATGGAATCACTCAGCTACCACCCCAACGCCAACGCGCGTGCGCTGGCACAACAATCCACAGAGACCATCGGTCTGGTAGTTGGTGATGTGTCCGATCCATTCTTTGGGGCAATGGTTAAAGCTGTCGAGCAGGTGGCCTATAACACCGGTAATTTTTTACTGATTGGCAACGGCTACCATAACGAACAGAAGGAACGACAGGCGATTGAACAGCTCATTCGCCACCGCTGCGCAGCCCTTGTTGTCCACGCAAAAATCATCCCGGATGCTGAGCTGGCATCACTAATGAAGCAAATCCCCGGCATGGTATTAATTAACCGAATTCTGCCAGGATTCGAACAACGCTGCGTTGCCCTTGATGACCGTTTCGGCGCATGGCTGGCGACCCGCCACCTCATTCAACAGGGCCATACACGCATTGGCTATCTGTGCTCCAATCACACAATTTCAGATGCGGAAGATCGTCTGCAAGGCTATTACGACGCGCTGGCAGAGAGCAATATACCGGTCAGCGATCGCCTGGTAACGTTTGGTGAACCGGATGAAAGCGGCGGTGAACAGGCGATGACCGAGTTACTTGGTCGTGGCAAAAACTTCACTGCGGTAGCCTGCTACAACGACTCAATGGCGGCTGGTGCCATGGGCGTATTAAATGATAACGGCATTGATGTACCGGGAGAAATCTCGCTGATTGGTTTTGATGATGTGCTGGTTTCCCGCTACGTGCGCCCGCGTCTGACCACGGTGCGCTATCCGATCGTGACGATGGCAACCCAGGCTGCCGAACTGGCGCTCGCGCTGGCGGAGAAGCGCCCCGTGCCTGAAATTACCCACGTTTTTAACCCAACTCTGGTGCGTCGCCATTCCGTTTCGACGCTGACAGAGCCGGGGAATTCATCGTCAAACGATTAACCAGGATAGCGTTATGACTACGATGTTGGACGTTTCACGACACGCAGGCGTCTCAAAAGCGACCGTTTCGCGCGTACTGAATGGCACGGGTCAGGTAAAAGAGAGCACGCGCCAGAAAGTGTTTAAGGCCATGCAGGCACTTGATTATCGGCCTAATTTTTTAGCGCGATCTTTGGCAAACCGCACCAGCAACAGCATTGGTCTGGTGGTTTCTACATTTGATGGATTCTACTTTGGCCGGCTGCTGCAACAGGCTTCACGCCAGACGGAATCTCACGGCAAGCAGTTGATCGTCACCGACGGACACGACACACCAGAGCGTGAGCAGGAAGCCGTGCAAATGCTGGCGGACAGGCAGTGCGACGCCATTATTCTCTATACCCGCTATATGAGTGAAAAAGAGATAATGTCGCTGATGAACAGCATCGCTATGCCCTTGCTGGTCATCAACCGTGATGTCAGCCAGGCCCGCGATCGCGCGATTTTCTTTGAACAGGAAGACGCGGCCTATCAGGCGGTCAATTATCTTATCTCCCAGGGCCATAGCGATATTGCTTGTATCACTGTGCCAGGCCATACCCCGACCGGTAAATCCCGCCTGATGGGGTATCGTAAAGCGCTGGAAAAAAACGGTATTCCCTGGAATCCCGACAAGGTCAAATACGGCGATTCCACGATGACACGAGGCTATGAAGCCTGTCGTGAACTGCTGGAGGAAGGGGTGAAATTCAGCGCATTGTTCGCCTGTAACGATGACATGGCATTAGGCGCATCAAAAGCGTTACATCAGGCCGGGCTGAGGATCCCAACGGACGTCTCACTGTTTGGTTTTGATGATGCACCCAGCGCCAAATGGCTGGAGCCGGGGCTGTCTACCGTTTATCTGCCGATTGATACCATGATAACCACGGCAATCGACCAGGCTATCCGGCTGGCCAACGGTGAGAGCGTCGAGCCAATCCCACCGTTTACCGGCAAACTGGTACTACGTGACTCAGTAACGCTCGGGCCGTACTTTAAGTAATTAAATGCCGGATGGCGGCACAAGCGCGTTATCCGGCCAACAGGCCCCACAGTTAATTTCATAGGCCGGATAAGCGTAGCGCCATCCGGCATTTCACCACGCTGTAATCAGATTAATTCCAGCGCTAGCAGCTCATCAATGGTCTGGCGACGGCGAATCAGCCGCGCCACGCCGTTATCGAACAAAACCTCCGGCAGCAGAGGACGGCTATTGTAGTTTGACGACATAGACGCGCCGTACGCCCCGGTATCATGCAAGACCAGATAATCACCCGGCACCACCGCAGGCAACAGACGGGTTTCCACATTTCCGCCCTCCTGCTGGGTAAACACGTCGCCAGATTCGCACAGCGGCCCGGCCACCACGGTTTCCCGTTGCGGGGTGTGTTCCAGAGAGCGACTATCCCCAGCCAGCGCGGAGATATGATGATAGCTGCCGTACATCGCCGGGCGCATCAGATCGTTGAAGCCCGCATCGATCAGTACAAAGTGACGGCTACCCATCTCTTTTACGCTGCGTACCTGTGCTACCAGCACGCCGGCTTCTGCGACCAGAAAACGACCCGGCTCTATCTCAAGCGCGACCGGGTGACCCAGGTATTTAGCAATCTGCTCACGCGCAGCGTTCCACAATCCAAAGTAGTGATCGGTATCGATCGCCTCTTCACCTTCGCGATACGGGATTGATAAACCGCCGCCCGCAGAGATCGCCTCCAGATCCTGATCAAATTCAATTACCTGACGCACCATCGCACCACACACCTGCTCCAGATGCGCGTAGTCCACACCAGAACCAATATGCATATGAATCCCCACCAGCTTCAGCTTGTAGCGCTGAATCACCTCCAGCGCCGCGGGAAGATCGCTATACCAGATCCCGTGCTTGCTGTTTTCGCCGCCGGTATTGGTTTTCTGACTGTGTCCATGCCCAAAGCCAGGGTTTACGCGTAGCCACACGCGATGGCCCGGCGAGACCTGACCCAGTTGTTCCAGCATATCCACCGACCCGGCATTTACCGGAATGCGCAATTCATGCACCCGCGCAAGCGTCGCTTCATCAATCATATCGGCGGTAAAGACGATTTCATCTTTCCCCGGTACAAAACCTGCCGCTAGTGCACGTTCAATTTCGCCAAGCGAGACGGAATCAACCTTTACGCCCTGCTCGCGCATCAGGTGCAAAATATGAATATTCGAACATGCCTTCTGGGCAAAACGCACCACGTCAAACTGACTCATTTTGGCAATCTGGGCGCGTATAATCTGCGCATCATAGACCCACACCGGGCAGCCGAATTCGGCAGGCAGGCGCAGCAGGTTGTCGGCGGTCAGGTCAGTGTCTGTGTTGTTGAGTGGGCGTGGCATGGTGTACTCCGGCATTGGCTTTTTTATGATTACGCCACAGCCCGAAAAGAATAAAAAATATCGTTTTATCGTGAGTCTATGCAAAAATGATATGGATTGGTTCATTCGAGGATTGCCCATGCCCGCCGTTAACCTGCGACACATCGAAATTTTTCACGCCATCATGACGGCAGGCAATCTGACGGAAGCCGCGCGCATGCTACATACCTCGCAGCCCACCGTCAGTCGGGAACTGGCCCGATTCGAGAAAGTACTGGGATTAACGCTGTTTGAACGCACGCGTGGCCGGCTGCACCCAACCGTGCAAGGGTTACGTCTGTTTGAAGAGGTGCAACGTTCGTGGTATGGCCTGGACAGAATTGTGAGCGCCGCCGAAAGCCTGCGCGAGTTCCGCCAGGGCGAATTGTCGATTGTTTGCCTGCCGGTATTCTCACAGTCCTTTTTACCGCCACTACTGCAGCCATTCCTCGCACGCTATCCGCAGGTCAATATTCAGATAGTGCCGCAGGAGTCACCGCTACTGGAAGAGTGGCTGTCGGCTCAGCGCCACGATCTGGGGTTAACGGAAACGCTGCATACGCCTGCCGGAACAAAACGCACCGAATTGCTGGCGCTGGATGAAGTGTGCGTGCTGCCCCAGGGGCATCCGCTCACTAAGAAAGCGGTGTTAACGCCGCAGGATTTTCAGGGGGAAAACTACATCAGCCTGTCACGGACCGACAGTTACCGTCAGCTACTGGATACCCTGTTTAATGAGCACCAGGTGAAGCGCCGTATGGTGATTGAAACCCATAGCGCCGCTTCAATTTGTGCAATGGTGCGGGCAGGCGTGGGGATCTCGGTGGTAAACCCACTGACCGCGCTGGATTACGCCAGTAGCGGGGTCGTCATCCGCCGCTTCAGTATTTCGGTACCCTTTACGGTCAGCCTGATTCACCCACTTCATCGCCCCGCCTCGGCGCTGGTTGATGCTTTTACGGCGCATCTGCAGGACCATCTACCAAGTCTTATTGACCCGCTGGAGGCTATTTTGCATCCACAACCGAAAGCATAAATGCCACCGCATCTTGCGCATGGATTGCCGCGGTGTCGAAAACCGGTAGTGGGCTTAGCTCGGCGGGAACCAGCAGACCAATCTCAGTACAGCCAAATATCACCCCTTGCGCCCCCTGTTTCGCCAGTTGGTCGATGACGCCCAGGTAATCATCGCGGGAAGCCTCGCTGAACTCACCGAGACACAGCTCATCGAAAATAATCTGGTTTATTTTCTGACGGTCATCAGCTTCAGGAATCAGCGTGCTAATGCCAAATTCAGTCTGTAAACGACCGCGGTAAAAATCCTGTTCCATGGTGTAGCGCGTACCCAGTAGCGCCACGTTGCTCATCTGCTGCTTTTGTATCGCCCGCCCCGTCGCGTCGGCAATATGCAGGAACGGCACATCACAGGCGCTTTCAATCGCCTCAGCAACCTTGTGCATGGTGTTGGTACACAGCACAATCCCTTCCGCACCCGCCTGCTGTAACCCCAGCGCCGCCTGCGCCAGAATATCGCCTGCTTTATCCCACTCACCGCGACTCTGGCACAACTCAATCTCATGAAAATCCACGCTGTGAAGCAGGATCTGCGCTGAATGCAGGCCGCCCAGGCGCTGTTTTACCCCTTCATTAATGAGTCGATAATAAGGAATGGTAGATTCCCAGCTCATACCGCCTAACAGACCGATCGTTTTCATCATTTCCCCTGACTCGTTGTTGTCTCTCCAGTGAACCAAAGATGTGATCAACTTTCCACATCTGTTGGCGTGCATTTCTTTTTTTAATTTTCTGATATAGGTTTAATGAAACATTGTTTTAATTAATTACAGGAAGGCCGGATGTTTATTTTTCATAAAGAGACCACGCTTGACGATCTGGGCAATGGCGTTACCCGGCGCATTCTTGCTCACGACGGTAACATGATGGCGGTTGAGATGAACTTCGAGCAAGGCGCGATAGGCCCGATGCACAATCATCCGCACGAGCAGCTGACTTACGTGTTGTCCGGTGAGTTTGAATTTACCATCGGCGAAGAAAAGCATGTCGTTAGGGCGGGCGATACCCTGTATAAACAACCCAACATTATGCATGGCTGCGTCTGTTTAAAACCGGGAACGCTGCTGGATACCTTTACGCCCATACGCGAAGATTTTCTACACGGGTAATTTCGTTGTTCTCAAGCCGTGCTACTGACCGGTTTGAGAACACGCTAAAATGCGTACTCAGTTCCCTAAAAATGAATACGTTACAATGTGGGGCATTTTCCTTCGATACCAATTCGCATAAGCATTAATCACCCGATGCGTCTCGCCATGTGGGCGATTACAGTCACGTTATCTTAATTAACGGTGACGGATCGCCATGACAAAAATGACAACATCCACTCCACATGACGCAGTCTTCAAACAGTTCTTGTACCATCCTGATACCGCAAGAGATTTTCTGGATATCTATCTTCCATCAACCTTGCGGGAGCTATGTGATCTGCAAACACTAAAACTGGAATCAGGCAGTTTTATTGAGGATAGCCTGCGAGCCAGCTACTCCGACGTACTGTGGTCATTAAAAACAAATGAAGGCGATGGGTATATCTATGTTGTTATCGAGCATCAGAGTTCGCCAGACGCTCACATGGCATTTCGGCTAATGCGCTATGCAATGGCCGCAATGCAACGCCATCTGGATGCTGGCCATAAAACATTACCTTTGGTGATACCGATGCTGTTTTATCATGGCGCACTCAGCCCCTACCCCTTTTCACTCTGCTGGCTGGATGAGTTTGACGACCCCATAGTGGCACGACAGCTATACTCAGCAACATTTCCGCTGGTAGATATCACCGTAATACCCGATGACGAAATTATGCAACATCGCCGTATAGCACTGCTGGAATTGATGCAAAAACATATCCGCAAGCGTGATTTAATGGGATTAGTGGAACAACTGGTCTCGTTGCTGGCTACGGGATACGCTAATGACAGCCAGCTCAAAACGCTATTTAATTACATGATGCAGTTTGGAAATACGCCTCACGTAGATAAATTTATCCGTGAAGTCGCTCAGCGGGTACCACAGCAAAAGGAAAGTCTGATGACTATTGCGGAAGTGTTGCAACAAGAAGCCAAACAACAAGAAGCGTTACGCATTGCCCAGATGATGTTAGCGAATGGTATTAGCCATGAAATTATACTAAAGATAACCGGGCTGTCTGCTAAGGATCTCCTCGCAAGGCAGGCGGCTCCACACTGAAATAAGTAGTAATGAGAGCCCGATAATCAGTTGTTCTATCGGGCTCCCTGCTCACTTACACGCCAATATCTCTTAACTTCTCACCTGCCATCAGCTTACGTTCGATATGCTCAAGCGTGACGTTTTTGGTTTCTGGAATCAGCCAGAACGTAATACCGATAAACACGACGTTCAGCGCAGTATATAGCCAGAACGTGCCGGCGGCGCCAATGCTATCGAGCAGCGTCAGGAACGTTGCGCCAATGATCATGTTCGACACCCAGTTGGTGGTGGTGGAGCAGGTAATACCAAAATCACGGCATTTCAGCGGCTGAATTTCCGAACACAGGATCCACACCACCGGCGCGGCGCTCATCGCATAGCCTGCAATACACATCATCGTCATGCCAACTGACAGCCAGGATAGTCCACTGGAAGCCGTGCCGTTATCAAACTGCATCAGGCAATATCCGAGCACCAGCGTCCCGATGGCCATTACGCTGAACCCAATTTTCAGCGCCGGTTTACGTCCTGCTTTGTCGACCGTGAAGACGGCAATAAAGGTAGCGAACATAAACGTTAAGCCAACCACCAGCGTGGCAATCATCTGCTGCTCTGTGGTGGTAAAACCCGCCATTTTGAAAATGCGCGGCGCGTAATACATGATGATGTTCATCCCGGTGAACTGCTGCATCGCCTGCAGTAACATCCCAAGAAAAACTGCGCGGCGCACGTTACGGTTAATTTTAAACAGCGCCCAACCACCCTGCTTCAGCTTCAAGCTTTCACGGATTTCGTTCAGCTCATCGCGGGCCTTTTCTGACGTATCGCGCAGCATGCGCAATACTTCTTCAGCTTCAATGTGGCGACCTTTTTCCGCCAGCCAGCGCGGGCTGTTGGGCAGGAACACAACCAGAATAATCAGCAATACAGCCGGAAGCGCCAGCACGCCCAGCATAGCGCGCCAGTTACCGCTGTAGCTGAACGCGGTATCAGACAAAAAGGCCAGAACGATGCCCAACGTCACCATCAGCTGATACATACTGATCATCTTGCCACGCACGTTTTCGCTTGCCATTTCAGAGAGATAGAGCGGTGCGGTGTAAGAGGCGATCCCCACCGCAACGCCCAGTACCACGCGGGCAAAAATGAGCATTTCTACGCTGGAGGCAAACGCCGAGCCCAGAGATCCGACGACGAAAAGGATCGCCCCCGCCATCAGACTGTATTTACGTCCCAGGCGGAATGACAGCCAACCGTTAAACAGCGCACCAATTGCCGCGCCCAGCATCATGCTGCTGACCACCCACTCCTGCAGGCGGCTGGTCAACACAAAGTGATCGGTGATGAAAGGCAACGCCCCGGCAATCACGCCAATATCCAGGCCGAATAACAACCCTGCGACAGCCGCAGAGATAGAAACAAACATATTCATACGTCGCGTATCGCGCACTGGGCGCGGCGCTAAAGCAGCATCATTATTTATTGAGACCATTTTTTCCTGCCAGATACAGAGTAACCATGCCATTGAAAGTAAGGGATCCCTTGCAGGAAGCGTCAGGCGGGAAACGGCAAAAACATGGATTAAATAGCTACACCACATCGTTATGTGATGGATATTCCAATTTTAAAATTTACCGACAATCACTCAATTAAATTTAATTTATTGATATTAAAGAATATTAAAAATAATAAATTGATACACATGAAATTTAATATGGAATAATTTATAACCACAATATGGATTTTAATGATTCAAAAGTAAAAAAAACCCTGCCATTTAGCAGGGTTTGTTGGCTCTGGAAAGCAATTAACGCGCCAGCCAGCCGCCGTCTACCGCAACGGTATAGCCGTTGATATAGTCAGATGCGCTGGACGCCAGGAACACGACAGGCCCCATCAGGTCGCTCGGCAGACCCCAACGCCCCGCCGGAATACGATCGAGGATTTCTGCGCTACGCTGCTCATCAGCACGCAGCTGTTGAGTGTTATTCGTCGCCATGTAACCCGGTGCAATCGCGTTGACGTTGATGTTATGTTTTGCCCACTCGTTCGCCATCAGACGGGTAACACCCATTACGCCGCTTTTAGACGCGGTGTAAGACGGCACGCGGATCCCGCCCTGGAAGGAAAGCATAGAGGCGATGTTGATAATTTTACCGCCGTTACCCTGGGCGATAAAGTGCTTCGCCGCGGCCTGAGACATAAAGAACACGCTCTTAATGTTCAGGTTCATCACGTCATCCCAGTCTTTTTCGCTGAAATCGATCGCATCGTCACGACGGATAAGACCCGCGTTGTTGACCAGAATATCGATATGGCCGAATTCTGCCACTGCGCGCTCCAGCAGCGCCGGAATACCGTCGATTTGACGCAGATCGGCGGTCAGGCTTAAAAAACGGCGGCCCAGTGCGGTCACACGTTCGATGGTTTCTGTCGGTTCAACAATGTTGATACCGACGATATCGCAGCCCGCCTCAGCCAGGCCCAGCGCCATACCCTGACCCAGACCGGTGTCACAACCGGTCACAACGGCGACTTTACCTTCAAGAGAGAATGCATTCAAAATCATTGTAAATCCTTAATTTTTTATAATGCCCGCCGCAGCAGGCACGGCTGTCGCCCGCAACTAGCGCAGATCTTTTACTGCAACATGGTCCATATCATCAAAGACCTGGTTTTCGCCTACCATGCCCCAAATGAACGTATACGCTTTTGTGCCGACACCGGAGTGAATAGACCAGCTTGGAGAAATCACCGCCTGCTCGTTGTGCATCACAATATGACGCGTTTCCTGAGGCTGCCCCATCATGTGGAAGACGCAGGTATCTTCTTCCATATTGAAGTAGAAATAGACTTCCATACGACGTTCATGGGTATGACACGGCATGGTGTTCCACAGGTTACCCGGTGCCAGTTCAGTCAGACCCATGCTCAACTGGCAGGTTTCCAGAACATCCGGCACAAAGTATTTGTTGATGGTACGACGGTTACTGGTGAGGTTATCGCCCAGCGTCACTGGCGCAACGTCTGCAGGCGTGACTTTCTTAGTTGGGTAAGTCGTGTGGGCCGGCGCGCAGTTGTAGTAAAACTTCGCCGGTTTTGTCGTATCAATACTGGCGAATACCACCTCTTTTGCCCCTTTTCCGACGTACAGCGCGTCGCGATGGCCAATTTCGTAGCACTGACCGTCAACGGTAATCGTGCCCGGGCCGCCGATATTGATCACACCCAGCTCACGACGTTCGAGGAAATAGGTTACGCCCAGCTGTTTGCCGACTTCGCCACCCACAGAGACGGTTTTGGCCACTGGCATAATGCCGCCAACAATGATGCGGTCGATGTGGCTGTAGACCATGGTGTATTCATCTGCGACAAACACTTCTTCGACCAAAAACTCATTACGCAGCCCCTGAGTGTCCAGGGTTTTCGCATGCGCACTATGGATGCTTTGTCTTACGTCCACATTTACCTCCAGTGATAAATTGACCGTGAATGCTTAAACGAATAGCAAAACGCTGTTCCGTTTTATCTTATGCACTCATGATATTCCTCCCTGAATGTGTTTTCAATTATAAATAAAACGATGTTTCACTTTTTTCGCATCTTATTATCAAAAGTGTAAGTGCGATCACGCTAGCGCGTATGAATAGCGAAATGGACCTTAATAAAATGATTGAATAACAATACGATAAATTTATTTATTCATTAGGGGCGGGGATAAAAAATGGAAAATTCAGCCGCGATGATCAGTCGAAAAGACACCTTTTCTAACAAAGTGCGCAGTTAATCACATGAAATGAAACAATGTTTTGATAAGTTGACTGTGTTTAGAGTGTATGTTTCTGTAACTGGCCTTGCCCTCCTGCTGGAGGGCTTTTTTACAGGTGCAGGGAAAACACGTAGAAAGGCGTTTAAGACGGTAAATGTAAGATCGTTAATCTCGTTCGATAGCGAGCGCCACACCCTGACCACCACCGATACACAGCGTTGCCAGGCCCTTATGCGCCCGACGCTTCACCATTTCATGCACCAGCGAAACCAGAATTCGGCAGCCAGACGCACCAATCGGATGACCGAGCGCAATGGCTCCGCCGTTAACATTCACCCGCCGTTCATCCCACTCCAGCATTTTCCCAACGGATAATGCCTGCGCGGCGAAGGCCTCATTAGCTTCGATAAGATCAACATCAGCCAGTTGCCAGCCCACACGCTCAAGGCAGCGGCGGGTCGCATACACTGGCGCAATCCCCATGAGCGCAGGGTCGACCCCGACGCTGGCAAAGGCGCGAATACGGGCCAGTACAGGTAAGTTCAACTCTTGCGCCTTGGCCTCGCTCATCATCATCACCGCAGCGGCGCCGTCATTGATGGATGACGCGTTACCTGCCGTTACCGAACCGAGCCTGTCAAAGGTAGGATCCAGACGCGCCAGCCCTTCGGCGCTGGCATCGGTACGCGGCTGCTCGTCGGTATCCACCACCAATGATTGCCCATTACGCTGTGTTACCACCGGCACGATTTCATCTTTAAAGCGTCCAGCATCAATTGCCATCCGCGCTTTGTGCTGCGAGTGCAGCGCGTAGGCATCCTGTAATTCGCGGCTAATGCCGTATTCTCGCGCCAGGTTTTCCGCGGTAACGCCCATGTGATAATCGTTGAAGGCATCCCACAGACCGTCATGTACCAGGCTGTCGACCAGTTGGCTGTTCCCCAGTTGAGCGCCGGTGCGGCTATCGGTAAGGACATGCGGGGCACGGCTCATATTCTCTTGCCCGCCCGCAATCACAATGTCGGCTTCGCCGCACTGAATAGCCTGGGTCGCCAGATGCAGCGCTTTCAGGCCCGAACCGCAGACATCGTTAATGGTGATGGCGGAAACGGTATTGGGTAGCCCACCATTGATGGCAGACTGACGCGCCGGGTTCTGTCCGGCGCCTGCGGTAAGCACCTGACCGAGGATCACTTCATCCACAGCATGAACGTCCACGCCCGTGCGTTCCAGCAACGCCCTGACCACCATGCTGCCTAATTCAACGGCAGAGTGGCGCGCCAGCGTCCCCTGGAAGCAGCCAATCGGTGTCCGTAACGCCCCGACTATCACAACCTCTTTCATCACCACCTCAGCGCAAAATAACACCGCAATAGTAGATGATTGTTAAAAATAGTTATCAAGGTTGTTTAAGAATGGTGATTTTTATCACAAAGGAAATTCGTATCATTTATTGGTCATCTGAACGCCACTCTGCTGTAAATGGTCGCGCAGCCAACTTCCCGCCACGCCAGGCGGTGATTTCTTATTCCACAACAGATCGATAGAGATAGCCTTTGGCCAGCCGGGCAGCTTTAATTGAACCAATGGTTTTTCTGCCGCAAACTCCTCCACCAGCGCACACGGGAGCGCGCACCAGCCGAATCCCTGAACAGCCATACTTAGCAATAACAGGTAGTTAGGAGCCGACCAGACGGGACCGCGCGCCACGTTAGTCCCGCTTTCCAGATAGGTATTCAAACGCAGCTCGCGCCAGGTGTGTAGCTGCTCCCACTGCAGTTTTTCTTGAGCCGCCAACGGATGCGATGCCGCCACGTATAATCCCATCCAGGTTTGCATCGGCAAGCGCGTGACGCCCATATCGGTCGGGTAATCCTCCCGCGCTTCGATCAACCCCACCTGAGCACGTCCTTTTTGCAGCAGATCGATCACGTCCTCGTCTTCGCCAATCAGACATTCAAACTCGGTATGGGGAAACTTGCGGTCAAACTGCACCATCAACTCTTCCAGCACATCCGGATGCAGCGTGTCTGACAATACGAAGGTCAGACGCGCTTCCGTTTCACCCGACAGTGAAATCGCCGCTTCATCAAGTCGTTCGCTGGCCGTCAGAATCGCCTGCACATAACCCAGCACCCGCTTACCTTCTTCGGTCAGCGTTGGCTGGCGCGATGAACGGTCAAACAGCGCAAAACCAAGGTCGGCTTCCAGATGCGCAATGGCCGTACTGATAGTGGACTGGCTTTTACGCAGCCGACGAGCCGCAGCAGAAAATGAGCCGCAGGAAACGGTCTCTACAAATGCCGTTAACGCTTCAGGAGAGTAACGCATGAACTATCTACTTTATCGATGGATACTATCTTTTAGATATCACATAAAACGATAAAATTGCCACCATTCCGTTATCCGGGCATCAAAGAAGGTTTTAGGTTATGCAACACGATACAGTCCAACGTCGCTCGTTAATGGAGCGCATTTTTCATGCCGTCTGCTTTGAAGGCATTGCCACCGCTGTTCTCGCACCAACCACCGCATGGTTGATGCAGCGCTCGGTGCTGGAAATGGGCGGACTGACCATTCTTCTCGCCACTACAGCGATGATCTGGAATATCATTTATAACGCCCTGTTTGACCGTCTGTGGCCGTCGCACCTGGTAAAACGTACGGCGAAAGTGCGAGCATTTCACGCCTTAGGTTTTGAGAGCGGTTTTATTGTGATCGGGGTGAGCATCGTGGCGTATGTGCTGAACGTCAGCCTGCTTCAGGCATTCACGCTGGAAATAGGTTTCTTCCTGTTCTTCCTGCCGTATACCATGTTCTATAACTGGGCTTATGACACGTTACGCGAGCGTGTTATGAAGCGCCGCCAGCAGCGCGTTACTGCCTGATTATTCAAACAATAGTCGGAATTTTCTCGGTTCCGGCTATTCATCCATTCACCAGCCCGCTTGTTCACATCTCCCCCAGCCCCTGCCATTTGTGGTAAATTGCGCTTCTTTTTGTTTATTTTATAGTTGATACGTTCAAATAATGTCGAAATTTTGGTCAAAAGAAGAGACTCTCTGGAGCTTCGCACTATATGGGACTGCCGTCGGCGCAGGAACCCTCTTCCTCCCCATACAGCTGGGTTCTGCAGGTGCGGTGGTACTGTTTATCACTGCTCTCGTCGCCTGGCCTTTAACCTACTGGCCGCACAAGGCGCTGTGCCAGTTTATCCTGTCTTCAAAAACGTCGGCTGGTGAGGGGATCACTGGCGCGGTTACACACTACTACGGCAAGAAGATTGGCAGCCTGATCACCACCCTCTATTTTATTGCCTTCTTTGTGGTGGTGCTGATCTACGCCGTGGCGATAACCAACTCACTCACTGAACAGCTGGCAAAACATATCACTATCGACCTGCGGATCCGCATGCTGGTCAGTCTGGGCGTGGTACTGGTGCTGAATTTAATTTTTCTGATGGGTCGACAAGCCACCATCCGGGTGATGGGCTTTCTGGTGTTCCCGCTCATCGCGTATTTTTTATTCCTTTCGCTCTACCTGACCGGAAGCTGGCAGCCAACGTTACTCACCGGCCAGATGTCTGTCGATCAGCACACGCTTCATCAGGTTTGGATATCTATTCCCGTGATGGTTTTCGCTTTTAGCCATACGCCAATTATCTCCACGTTCGCCATCGACAGAAGAGAGAAATACGGCGAGCAGGCCATGGGTAAATGCAAAAAAATCATGAAGGTAGCCTACGTTATCATCTGCCTGAGCGTACTGTTTTTCGTTTTCAGCTGTTTGCTTTCGATTCCGACAAACTATATCGAAGACGCGAAAAATGAAGGTGTGACCATTCTGTCAGCACTATCGATGATGCCTAACGCACCGGCATGGCTGTCGATTTCCGGGATCATCGTTGCCGTCGTAGCGATGTCAAAATCGTTCCTTGGCACCTACTTTGGCGTGATTGAAGGGGCAACGGAGGTAGTAAAAACATCGTTGCATCAGGTGGGTGTGAAGAAAAGCCGGGCCTTTAACCGCGCTTTGTCCATCATGCTGGTCTCGGCTATCACGTTTATCATCTGCTGCATTAATCCTAATGCTATTTCAATGATTTACGCGATTAGTGGGCCGCTGATTGCCATGATTTTGTTTATCATGCCGACATTGTCTACCTATCTGATCCCGGCGCTGAAGCCGTACCGTTCAGTGGGTAATCTGATCACCCTGATTGTCGGTCTGCTGTGCGTATCTGTGATGTTTTTTGGCTAGAACGTGTTGTTTAACGGCTCATTCTCCTGAAAGTGGGTGCGATGTCGTTCAGTTAACGACTCAATTTCAGAAAGTATCAACCTGTGTTGGCGGAAGTAATGAACATGCTATCTCAGAGAAGGGTTCCGTTCACCTCATGTTCATCGTTTCTCTGAAGCACCGATTCCTGTGAACGTGCAAGGGAGGCTCACCGCCGCCTCCCTTGCAACCCAGGCTCCCGGCGGGAAAATCGTCGCTACGCGATTCATTCGTCTTATGCCGTCTGCCTGTCGGGTCGGGGCCGAGCCTGCGTCCATGCAGCCCGTCCCCTCTGTCCGCATCCCTGCGGACAGCCCCGGTCAGACGTCAACTCCTCATCGATTTTCAACCGGACCCGAGTCATCGCTTCAACACTCTGATTTCCAGTTAAATCTGTTTTGCTGTTCAGACCAAAAACGCAGATGGTGAGGTGTGGGCTGGTCCGGCTGAAAATTGCCGACGTGTTTCCGTAAGCCCGGGAGAGCCAGCATGGATGCTGGCTCAGGGCGCGCTTTGCAGGGACGCTACCTCGCGCCCGACCCGGTAGCCTGGAGGAATAAGCGGAGGGGACCGCGGAGCGGCAATTTTCCCGCCGGGAGCCGGGATTGTAAAGGGCGTGGCGAAGAACGCCCTTTACACGTTCACAGGAATCTGTGCTTCAGATAAATGACACTGCTGAGGTGAACGGAACCCTGAGAAAGAATCACATGTTCACCCTACATGCTTAACTGGACGGTATTGAACGTGGATGAGCCGTTAAACTGGCTTATTTGATGTACGAATCCAGTACTTTCAGAATCACATCCAAATCTTCTTCGCGCTTAATTTCATCGCCCTGATGCACAATGTGCTCGGTCAGATGACCTTTAATCACTTCGCGCATTAATCCATTTACCGCCCCGCGGATCGCCGCTATTTGCTGCAATACCGCCGCGCATTCATGCGGTTCATCCAGCATGGTTTTCAACGCCGCTACCTGCCCCTGAATTTTGCTGGTTCGGGCTTTCAGCTTTTGTTTGTCGCGGATCGTATGTGACATAACTTTACCTTTTTAACGTCTGGCTGAAGGGACAATACCATCGACATTCTACTGGGGGGTAGTATTTGATACTGGGGGGGAGTAGAATCAGACGAAATTAAACAACTAAGAATCATTCTCATGGGTGAGTTTTCTACGCTTCTTCAGCAAGGCAACGCCTGGTTTTTCATTCCCAGCGCGATTCTATTAGGTGTGTTGCACGGTCTGGAACCAGGGCATTCCAAGACGATGATGGCGGCCTTTATTATTGCTATTAAGGGGACCATCAAACAGGCGGTGATGCTGGGACTGGCAGCGACGCTGTCGCATACCGCCGTAGTATGGCTGATTGCGCTCGGTGGGATGTATATCAGCAAAGCGTTTACCGCCCAGGCCGTTGAGCCATGGCTGCAATTTGTCTCGGCGATAATTATTCTCGGGACCGCATTCTGGATGTTCTGGCGAACCTGGCAGGGAGAGCAGAACTGGCTGGTCCAGACGCATCACGACCACGATCACGGGCATCACCACCACCATGATCATGACGACCATCACCACCATCATCATGACCACGATGACGATCATCACCATCATCATCACGAACACGAGCATAATCACGACCATGGCGCACTGGCCGGACTCACCGAAGGCTCAAAAGAATATCAGGATGCCCACGAACGGGCGCATGCCACCGATATTCAGCGCCGCTTTGCGGGCAAAGAGGTCACCAACGGCCAAATATTACTGTTCGGTCTGACCGGCGGGCTGATCCCGTGCCCAGCTGCCATTACGGTACTGCTGATATGCATCCAGCTCAAAGCCTTCACGCTGGGCGCCACCATGGTGCTGTGCTTTAGCCTCGGGCTGGCGATAACGCTGGTAACAGTGGGCGTGGGTGCGGCAATCAGCGTGCAGCAGGCAGCCAAACGATGGAGCGGATTTAACACGCTGGCACGCAAAGCGCCCTATTTTTCCAGCGTGCTCATTGCAATGGTCGGCGTATATATGGGGATTCACGGCTATATGGGGATCGTCGGTTAATATATGGGAGCGCAGCAGCGATAGCCGCTGCGCGGAAAACCAAACTAGCTTGCGACATTCCCCCACACCAGTTGGCCTTTGTAGAAGGTCGCAGTGCGTGGGGAGATTCGCGCGACCGCTTCCGCTGAGCATGAGGCATCGACCAGCACAAAGCTGGCTTCATCCTGCGCTTTCGGCCAGACGCGCTCACCTTTATCGTTAAGCGGCAGCACATCACCGGTAGCGAGGAACAGCGCCCGCGACAGGTTGAGTTCATTCGGGCGAATATAGAGCTGCGCGTACAGATTCGCCTTCTCCAGCATGTCTCCCAGGCCGTACGGCGACCAGTGGTCAATCACGCTGTCGGTCCCGGTAATCACTTCCACGCCTTTGCCGCGCAGCTGTTTTAGCGGCATGTGCATCGTGCCAATCGGCACCGTCGAGGCAATGGTAATCTGCTGCGCCGCCATGCGGGTTGCGAGTTCATCCACCTGCTGTTCGTTCAGCGTAGACAGCGCAAACGCGTGGCTGATGGTCAGTTTGCCCTTTAACTGCGGCGTTTTCTCCACCGTTTCTACCATGTAATTCACCGCCGCCACGCCCGCCGGACTGGTTTCATGCAGATGGATATCCACGCCTTTGTTGTAATCGAGCGCAATCTGGAACATGGTGTCGAGGGATTTTTCCATCGCCCCATCCACGCTGGTTGGGTCCAGACCGCCGACATAATGCGCTCCCGCCTGCATCGCTTCACGCATTAGCGGTTCAGATTTTGATAACAGCAGACCATGCTGTGGAAATGCCACAATTTCACAGGCAAAACCCGGCTGGCGACGCGCCAGCACCGCCTGCAGGTTCTCCAGGTTTTTCAGTCCGGAAACCGGTTCTATGTTGCAGTGGCTGCGGGCAATCGAGGTACCTTTTGATTGCAGCAGATCGATCAGCTTTTCCGCGCGCTCCTGGGTGTAAGGCTGGAGTTCAGGCAGCAGCTTTTGTTCCAGGCGGATCATATCCTGAATGGTGGTGCCCGCCGGACGGTTCAGCGAACGCCAGGGACCGCCGTAAAAGGTTTTATCCAGATGGATATGCATGTCGCGCATGGCGGGCAGCATCAGCTTTCCACCCGCATCGTAGTGCGGCAGCGTCGCATCCGGATGCTGCTTATTCTCGCGCAGCGCAACTATTCTCCCGTCCTGGATTTCAACGGTTTGCAGCGCGGTACGGGTGTGCACCACCACTGAGTTTTCGTAATCAAACCCCGCTTCCAGCAGGACGTTATCCAGGTAATAGTGCTTATCGTTAATCGTCATTGTGCTCTTCGACCCGCAGGTGTTCCCGACAGGATTAGCAGCATACGCGACCGGGGCGACTGCGCCAAACAGCGCGGCGGCAGTGACCATTTTTCCGCTCTGGCTTAAAAATTCACGGCGGCTGTTACTTTCCTTCATTCGCATCTCCTCTCAGGAATGGACAATATGGGTGCCCGTTTCGCCGCGCAGTGCGGCGGGCAGGCATTCCGGCGTGGTGATGATCACTCGTTTACCGCCACGCTCCAGAAACGCCAGGCTGGCAACAATCTTGGGTAACATGCTGCCCGGCGGGAAATGTCCCTCCTGCATGTAACGGGTCATCGTGGCGACATCCACCGTATCCAGCGCCTGCTGGTTAGGTTTGCCAAAATGAATACAGACCTGCTCGACGCCGGTGGTGATCACCAGAATGTCGGCGCGGATCTCCTGTGCCAGCAACGCCGTGGAGAGATCTTTATCAATCACCGCATCCACGCTCTGGTAATCCCCCTGATCGCTACGCACCACCGGGATGCCACCACCACCCGCACCAATCACCACGAACCCCTGCTGAGTCAGCGTTTTGATCGCCTCTGCTTCAACAATACGTTTTGGTTCAGGGGAAGCCACAACCCGGCGGTAGCCGCGTCCCGAATCCTCAACAAAGCGCCAGCCTGGATTGACCCGCAGCAACTCATCGCGCTGCGCTGCGCTAAAGAACGCCCCGATAGGCTTGGTCGGATTAGCAAAGCCCGGATCGTTTTTGTCGACCTCCACCTGCGTGACTACCGTGACTGCCTTCTGCTCGCCGCGCCGCGCCAGACGGTTGTTCAGCGCCTGTTGGATCAAATAGCCGATGCCCCCCTGCGTATCTGCGACGCAGTTTGCCAGCGGGGTAAGCGGCAACCCTTCACGCTCGTGCGCGATTTCCGCACGTCGGAGATCCAACCCCACCTGCGGCCCGTTACCGTGCGTCAGCACAATGTTGTAGTCCGATGCCAACATCTCCAGCACCGTATCCGCCACCGCCTTCACCGCTTCAGCCTGGTGCTCAATCGACTGGCTGGCGTTATCTTTGATAATGCTGTTGCCGCCAATGGCAACGACCACAAGTTCTTTCATAGTGTTATCTTCCGCTTACAGGCGATTCAGGTCGTTTTCGTCGGTTCCTGCTCAGGCGCAGTCACCGCTTCACGGCTATCAAGAACATGCTTGAGGACAAACATGCCGCTCATCATCAGGTAGGCCACAACAAACATCATCGAGCTGCCCTCAGCAAAGCCAACTGCCGGGGAGTGGATCACGCCAAACAGCGATAACAGTGCCCCAAAGGCTGCGGCAATCGCCCCGCGCAGCGGCTTATTCATAATGGCGAAGATAGCGACGCAGCCCCACAGCATGCTGGCCAGCGGCGCGCCGCTTCCCAGATGCACCAGTCCGTCGTAATAGACACCTTTGCTGTGCAATAAGTCGCTACCCAGTTTCCCCGCGGATGTTCCGGCGGCGCCCATCACGCTGTTAACGATGGTCAATGCCCAGTTAGCGATCCACGGGAACAGGCAGATGAAGATAACGGGAACCTCGACTTTGGGCGTTTCTCGCACCACCTGGTTGGCGGTCACCACGCCGATAAACACCAGAATCGGCACTATCGCAGTCATCGGAATAATGGCGAGCATAAACGCGCCCAGGCCAAACAGCGGTACCAGCAACATGGTGATGCCTGAAGCGAGGGTATAGCCGATACTGGCGCCCATCGCTTTCCAGCCCGCATGCCCAACATACACGGTCACCGGGAACGGGTTGCCCAGCATGCAGCCGAGCATGGAGGCAAAGCCGTTCGCCATCATCACCTTACGGGTGTTGTACTCATCCCCCGCCGCGTGTGCACTTTCAATGTTCTCAAGGTCGAAAATGTAGTTCGCCAGACCCAGAGGAACCGCAGAAGCCAGATACGGCAGTGCATGCGGCAAACCTTGCAAGAAGCTGTCGACATGAATTTCCGGCGGGTTGAAGCCAAAGGAAGACATCGACGCTTTAATGGCTTCCGGGCTTTGTAAACCGGAGATCCACGCCAGGGCCGTACCGGCAATCAGCAGCAGCAAACCGGTAGGAATGCGGGCAAAAATCGGCTTCTTACCGAACCAGTTAATGAAGATCAGCAACAGGACGATGAAAGAGACGGTCGGCGCTTCGAATGCCTGCAGCATAGGGTTCATCGCCAGCAGCAACAGTCCCAGGCCGGACAGACAAGAAAGCAGTACCGTACGTGGAATCATATTGCGGATGGTCTCGCCCAGGAAGGAGCCGCCGACCAGGATCAACGCTTCGACAAAGCACCACACCAGGGCTATCTGGATAGCAAAGTTGGCATCTTTGGTTTGCTGATAAACCGGCATCAGTACCAGGAAGGTTACGGTAAAGATTGACGGTGCGCTCGGTCCGGACGGCAGCGCCGTCACGTCTTTACGCCCGGTGTGTTTTGCCATCTGCAGGCCAAACCAGGCGTAGCAGACGCTGGCTACCAGCACCGCCAGACCAAAGGCAGGCGCAATGCGACCATAGACAATTTCAGTAGGGATCCCGACGACAAAAATGAGCAGCCCCATCATTGTCAGCAGGTTAGTCAGGTTGTTGGTCATCAGCCCAAAGTAAGCTGCCCAGTCACCACGTTTCCATTCTAGTTTTATGCTGTTCATGGAATATCCTTAACAGGTTAAGCATCGTTTGCGATCGCGGAGATCGCCCAGCCCTGCAGGTAAGCAACGTTTTTCGCTTCGCTACTGTGGGGCTAACCGCGTTAGCCCCGATTGTTGTTATTGGCAGTAGCGGTCGCGCCAGTTGAGGATCGCCTTTTCAAAACAGGCGAACGGCGGGTGGACTATTCCGGCGCCGATCATGCCGATCCCCGCATCTTTGTGCGCAATGGCGGTGTTAATCACTGGCAGAATGCCGGTGCTGCCCACGCGCGTAATATCGATAGCAGTCGGTACGCCCATAAAACCTAGCAGCGGAATGGTGACGTTGGGGTTTTCGCCGAGAGTGATTTCACGCATCTGGCGCGAGAAATCAACGGCCTCTTCGACCGTACCACCCACCAGTGCCACGATGGCCGGTGCCGTCGCCATGGCGAAACCGCCAATGCCGTAGGTTTCGGTGATCGCGCTATCGCCAATATCACGTCCGGAATCTTCCGGCTTGTAGCCTGCAAACATCGGGCCAATCACCTGCTGCGCCGGACCGGTAAACCACTGACCCGGTAAGCCGCTGATGCGCAGACCGAACTCAACACCGTTTCGCGCCATCGTCGTCACCACGGTGCTGTATTCAATGCCGTGGGCGGCGTCCATTGCGGCTTTACACATCGCCATCCAGGTCGGCCCGGAGAAGTAATCGCTGCTGAGGACGAACTCGAACACCTCACGCTGCTGCTCAACCGGATAACCGGTCTGAATAATCCACGGCGTCAGCGCCTGAATCAGCAGCGCCGTCCCGGCGTTGTTACGGTTATGGCACTCATCGCCCATGTGTAGCGCCTGCGCCAACATCAGGCGCAGATCGATTTCGCCCGCCAGCTTCATGGCATCGCGCAGCATCGGTCCCAGCACATCACGCATCCAGTTCAGACGATCAATAACGCTCTGATCGTTCGCGCCCATACGCAGGATCTTCGCCATCTGCTCGCTCATATTGGTATATGCGCGGTTGCCGTAGGTTTTGTTCTCAACGATGTGCATAAACATCGACGCAGAGGTCACACCCGCCATCGAGCCAACGCAGTCATGCTCGTGACATGGTGAGAAGATAATTTCACCCGAGGCGGCCAGTTCGGCAGCTTCATCCAGATCTTTCGCCAGTCCTTCAAACACCAGCGCCCCGGTGACCGCGCCCTTCATCGCACCGCACATTTTTTCCCAGCGGATCGGCGGCCCGGCATGCAGGATGGTGTTGCGGGTCATCCCCGGTACGACATTGATTGCCTGGTCATAGCCAATCAGCACCGGATGCGACTGAATAATACGTTCCAGCGCCTGCTGGTTAGCAGCAGCGATTTTGTCTGCCAGCGGCGAATCGGCAATCTCGTCCAGTGCAGCAACCACCTGCATGTTGCCCTGACCCGGCGGCGTCCAGTCGAGCTGGGTCACTGGAACGTTCTGCTTTTTCAGGTCATCGCTGAACATCGCGATACCGACGTTAATCACGTTCAGTGGCTGGTTAAACAGTGTCTGGCTCATCAGGCTTCCTCCCCTTTACAGATAAATTCACGCGCCAGCAATCCGGTGTTGGTGCTACTGCTCGCCCAGATAACGCCCGCATCAGTCAGCATCTGACATTGTTTTTCCAGCGACGGCGTATCAAGATCGGTCCCCAGCACATAGCCGAGGATCTCAAGCGGACGACCGTCTGCGGCGGCGATCGCTTTGGCTTCAACGATCGCGTCGAGCATCACGCCAACCGGATCTTCATGCGATCCAAAACCAAGGACGAAGTCCATCACGATCACGCCGACTTCAGGATCGCGCGCTTCCTGCAACAGACGACTAATGCGGTTGGTGGGATCGATCATCGGGTGCGGTTTACCGTTGGTAAAATCGTCATCACCGAAATCGAGGAAGGTATGCGCCACGCTGCGGTTGAGATCTTGCAGGCGGAACGCCGGGTCCGGATGAATGTTGCTGTAAACTTCGGCATGTTTTTCCATGGCAGCAAACATCGCCTCATCGCACAACGTGCCACCGCAGAACAAGCCACGGATGTACTTTTGTTGCGGGGTCAGACGGGCGCGAACCTCTTCAATCAGCGGCCAGTTGAGCGGATGCAGATCCAGGCTCTCTTTTTTCACGCCGGTCAGCAGTACCGCTTTCAACGCCGCCTCTTTAGTACCGCGGGCAAACTGCAGGCCTTTTTCATCCGCAGGCGCGGCTTCACGTCCGAGGAAACACACCACCACGGGCTTATGACAGGCGCGCGCACGTTCCAGCACCTTGCGCGCCACCGCTGGCGCAGGAGGTTTGGAGATAAGAGCGATGATCTCAGTTTGCGGATCGGCCTCCAGCATGCCAATCGCGTCAAGCATCATCAGGCCGCCAATCTTCTCACTCAGATCGCGTCCACCGGTGCCAATCAGTTGGGAAATTCCGCCGCCAAACTCGTGAATGCGTACGCTCAGCTCCTGGCTACCGGTACCGGACGCACCAATAATTCCGATGTTGCCGCGACGCACTGCGTTGCCAAAACACAGCGCCGCGCCGTTAATGATGGCGGTTCCGCAGTCTGGCCCCATCATCAACAGCCCTTTTTCGTGCGCCAGTTGCTTAAGCGTCAGCTCGTCTTCAAGAGAGACGTTGTCAGAGAACAACATCACGTTGAGGTTATTTTGCAGCGCCTGACGCGCTTCACGCGCGGCAAACAGGCCGTTGACCGAGATCACCGCCAGGTTGCTGTCGGGAACGTGCTTCTTCGCGCTGGCCAGCGTGGCATAGCGCGCTTCGTGCTGGCCACCCTGCTCTTTATGCGTAAACAGATCGTCAATCGCCACCAGCGTTTGCGCGTTTGCTTCGTCGCTCGCGCCTTTAATGACAATCATCAGATCGCCACTCTTCGCCTCTTCCAGCTCAGGCGTGAGCAGGCCGAGATTCTTCAGCACGCCCTTATTCATTTCTGTCGCCATAGCCACGAACGCCTGCTCAACACCATCGAGCTTATTTGCGCGCGTGGAGATAGACATCAGTGAGACAGAATCAAAATACGTGTTCTTTTTAACAACTATCCTGATCGACATAATTCCCTCCGGACCTGTGGCTCAGGGCGCAGGCATCTGCCATGCCATACAGCATGTCGCAGCCAGAACTTGAGCCAATATTTTTAATGTCAGTAATATATTGTGTAGAAACGGGTTGTTGCTCAGTAATAATATGGTTGAGCAGCCGTCCAATGCTTTCCCGATAACGCTGATGAAAAGCTTCCTCTAATGTTATTTTGCTGAGTAGCGTCGTATTATTTCCGGCACATTGTAAAGCTGCTAAAAAATCTTCACGATATTTCCTCAGCGGATGTCCGGGAATAAATAGAATAGTGCTTAGGCCCACTAAATAATCATCCGATGAGGGCGTCAGACCAATCCCCAAACCAATTAAATGGCTGACCGCTGTAGAGATATTTTCTCCTGTACGCAACGCCGTCAGTAATGTTTGTCGGCGGTTGTGTAATTGACGGGTGATTTCCTGAAAAAACGGATTGTCACCCTGATACAGAAATAATGTGTCGTCGCTTCTTAGCTGTTGGCGGATAACCTCATCCCAATGCTGCCAGCCGACTGCGGCAAGACTTGCTGCATCAGATGTCCACCGTGGTATTCGCCACAGCAGGCAACCGGCGGTTTCTATCCATTTATCATTGCCAACAACTATTCCCGACCCGCTAAAATTGACCAGCTCACCGGGGTGAAACAGGTCGTCACAATGCGTCAGCGCCAGCCGACAGCTGTTAGGTGCGTTATCACAATCTTCACTCAGTAACGTCAGCAGCCGCTGCTGTTCAGGTATCAACAGGTTTACCGCGTGGGAAAAAACCTGTTCAACCCGCCCCGTTCCCCGGAAAGTGAGAAACGCGCTGTCTGCGGTTAGCGCCCGTACGCATCGCCGTGATGGCGTAGCGATAATGGCGCTCCTGTGTCAGGCTCCGGCCGCAATCAGCAGCTCGGCAATTTCGTGGTACCCTTTCTCTCGCGCCAGTTCCAGCGGAGTTTTACCGTATTTATCCGTCATGTGCGGGTTTGCCCCATGGTCGAGCAGCAGCTTAACGATCTCCTGCTGCTTCGCGCCACCGTCATTAAGTACGATGGCTTCCAGGAGCGGCGTCCAGCCAACAAAATTAGTGTGGTTGACATTGATATCGGTACGCAGCAGCAGCTCACGCACGATCTCGACATGGCCTTTTTCGCTGGCTGGCGTAATACCGACACCGCCAAAACGGCTCAGACAATTAAGGTCGGGGTTAGCCGGTAATACCGTACGCAACAGCGTTAAATCATTCGTCAGGCAGCTAATCAGGAAGGGGTTAAAACAAGTTTGATCTTGTTTATTAATATCGGCACCCTCAGCAATCAATAAAGAAACACAGTCATAATGTTTATTCAGGCTGGCAATAATAATGGCAGTACGCCCCTGGCGGTTAGTGGCATTAATATCCACATTTTTTGCCAGACAGGATTTTAATCCATCGGCATTGCCCTGTTCTGCCGCCAGCAGAAATTCAGTAATGAGTTCTTTCTCTGACATAATCGCTCTCCTGCAGTTTTTTAGACTTTTTAAATATCCGATAACCTGAGAATAGCAACAGAGTGCAGAGAATAACATCCGCTTAAATTTCATTCATCGTTAGCGCATCGATTATTGAATCAATTTTAACAATGAGAACAAAACGTGCTGTAGTGCAATCTTTCCCTTATGGCTGGGGCCCTTTTAGCCACTAATCAGTAGTCCGGTGAATCAGGCGGTATGCTGCACGGATAGCGGCCTGCAATTAAAATACAGAAGTGTGATTGCCTTCAAATCAAATGTAAAAGTAGTGTTAAATTTTGTTCAAAACTGATTGCTCTGTATAAGGATTACAAATACATTCAACAATCATCGTGTTGCGGATGCGCATTGTCGCCGGAGGGGAGAAAGATGAATTCAATATTTACCGAGGAAAACCTACTGGCGTTTACGATGGCTGCCCGCTACAGCAGCTTTAGCAAGGCGGCTGAAGAGCTTGGCTTAACCACATCGGCAATTAGTTACACCATTAAGCGCATGGAAATGGGTCTCGACGTGGTGCTGTTTACCCGCAGTACTCGCAGCATTGAACTGACCGAGTCCGGGCGCTACCTGTTTCGCAAGGCGACCGACCTGCTCAACGATTTCCACGCAATCAAGCGCAGCATTGATACCATCGCTCAGGGCATTGAAGCCCGGGTACGCATCTGCATTAACCAGCTTTTGTATACCCCTCAACATACAGCGCGGCTGCTGCAGGTACTCAAGAAACAGTTTCCAACCTGCCAGATAACCGTCACCACCGAGGTGTATAACGGCGTCTGGGATTCGATCATCAACAACCTGGCTAATATCGCCATTGGCGCACCCGATACGTTACTGGACGGCGGCGGAATTGATTACACCGAGATCGGCGCGATCCGTTGGTCGTTTGCGATTGCCCCGGATCATCCCCTCGCCTTTATGCCGGAACCCATTTCTGAGAGCCAGTTACGCCTGTACCCGAACATCATGGTGGAAGACACCGCACACACCATCAACAAGAAGGTCGGCTGGCTGTTACACGGACAGGAGTCGATTCTGGTTCCCGATTTTAATACCAAGTGCCAGTGCCAGATCCTGGGTGAAGGCATCGGTTTTCTGCCGGACTACATGGTGCGCGAGGCGATGGAAAAGTCGTTGCTGGTGACGCGGCAGATCCACAACCCGCGTCAGGATTCACGAATGCTGTTGGCCACCCAGCATTCGGCAACCGGTCGTGTAACTCAGTGGATTAAAAAAGAGTTTGGGCCACAAGGGATACTGACGGGGATTTATCAGGATCTGCTGCATCGGGAGTGATGAACCGGATGGCTGTTATACCTTCCGGTACACATAAGATGATCAGGCGCGGATATCGTCGTACTCGCGGGTTTTATCAAATTCATGTTTGGCAAACGGGCACAGCGGAATAACTTTGCGGTTTTCAGCGCGCATCTTCTCTACCACTTTCGCCACCAGCTGTTTGCCGACGCCCTGACCTTTCAGGCTGGGGTCGACATCGGTATGTTCAATGATGCTCAGATGCTCGCCCGTCGGCACAAATACTATCTCGGCAACCTGGTTGCCCTCAGCATCATTGACATAAAACTTGTTGTGGCCTGCAAGAATTTCCATGGTCCCCTCACTCATTTCTGGCGATATTTCAGCGCACCGCTCGGACAGGTATCGATGACCTTGATGACCGTCTCGACATCCACTTCATCCGGAATGATCCACGGTTTACGTTTCAGGTTAAACAGTTTCGCGCTTCCCCGCACGCAATTGCCCGAATGCTGACATATCGCCGTGTTGAAATAGACGTCAATCTTCTCGCCGGTATAGGCCCGGTAACCTGCATCCAGTAGTTCCTTATCCACGACATTGCCTCACATTTTTTTATTGTCTGGGTCTAATCATAGACCTATGCGAGGCTGAAGGAAGCTGCTGAAAGCAGAAATATCACTCGGGCCTGTTCTGCAACGACGGCTGCTGCTCTGGTGGCAAATACTCCAGCATCGCAGGCGTTGGCGGCGGGAGGCGGTTATCGGCAATATCCCTGTCCACATCGATATGACTGATTTCGCCATTCTCATGATGGTGGACCGTCAGCACCCTCGCCTTGTTCAGTTCCGTAACCAGCTCCCGGGTAATACGCAAACTTTCTGCCAGCTCATGGTCTTCCAGCCCGGGTCTGCGACTGCGGCGTTCCACCCGAAAACGAAACTGGTTGTACTTAGCCCAGCCAATTAGCACCAGGCCGTTGACCAGGGCGACAAGGATATAAAACGTGACCGTATCCAGCGTGGTGAAAAAGGGTCGCACCCCCATATACGGTGAATGCGCCAGGGCCGTGATCAACCCTTTATAGATCAGGTATAAGAAACCAACCCAGGCGATGAGCGTCAACAACACATCGATAATGCGAGGCAGCAGACGCCGCTCCGTAAAGATCAGTGGCTGATTCACGATTCGATCCTCCCAATTCCACGGTCAGGACTCACCCACCGCGCTCTGCCGCGTTTGCGTTTGAGCATCACTTTCGGGAACGCGACCAGCGTGGTGAACAGGCTTAGCATCCAGTACACCACCGGGAACCAGATAATCCAGAACAACGAGGCGCCAATGCCTTTTTCATAACGTCGTTCAATCATCAGGCTCACCGCAAACTGCAGCAAGCACACCACGCCGAGGATAAGTCCGGTAAAGGCTGGCGGGAACAGATGCTGCACATACAGCGAGTCCGGCATCGGGATCATCAGCCCTAACAGGAACAGCACGATACTGATCGCATAGGCAAACGACCAGGCGGTAGAAAAACAAAACTCAAGAAACAGCGGCCACATGCGACGGAACTCCCACGACCACAGACGACGCATGTTAACGATAAACACCTCTGCACCACCCTGCGCCCAGCGCAAACGCTGCTTCCACAGCCCTTTTAACGTTTCAGGCATCAGGATCCAACACAGTGCGCGCGGCTCAAAGAATACCGACCAGTGGCGCAATTGCAGCTTCCAACTGATATCGATATCTTCAGTGATCATGTCCGGGCTCCAGTAACCGACCTCGGCCAGCGCGCGACGACGAAACGCCGCAACTACGCCTGAAACGGTAAAGATCTGCCCATAGACTCGTTGAGTACGCTTAATTAAGCCGATAATGGAAGAGAACTCACCGACCTGCACACGGCCGATTAACGTAGAGCGGGTTCGAATACGCGGATTCCCCGTCACCGCACCAACGCGCGGGAACTGGATCAGTGGAGCCACAATATAGGCAACGGCATCACGATCCAGTAACGCATCGCCATCAATGCACACCAGGTAATCGCTGCGCGCCGCGGCCGCACCGGTCTTGAGCGCCAGCGCTTTGCCCTGGTTTTCAGCCAGATGAATCACCCGCAGGCTGGGGTATTCCACTGCCAGTTGTTCCAGCACGTCGTGAGTGTCATCCGTTGAACCATCGTTGATGGCAATCACTTCGATATTCTTATATCGCTGTGCCAGTGCGGCCTCAATGGTTTCACGCGCGTTGATCCCTTCGTTAAAACAGGGGATCAGAATGGAAACCAGTGGATTCCCCGGCAGGGTCGGTGGTGGCGTGTCATCTCCCCATTTCCAGTGACGTTCACGGTAAAACCAGAAATAGACTCCGCCGCTTATCCACAAAGCAGACATGAACAAAGGCCAGAAGAAGACGAAGTTCAACATCACTTCACCTGTAAAGATGACAGCCACGCCAAACGGCAGGCTGAACATCAGGCAAAGTATCAGGAAAGCAATAATGCGATCGGTCATTTTTGCGGATACCAGTATGAGGAGAACGTCGAGCGAATCTCTGACATCTCAGGTTTGTCGCTGATGAAATCATCCGGGTAATAGCCGTAGTTACCTGCACCGCTTAATTTCAGCTGGCGCATCCATTCGGCTATTTGTTTTCCGCTGATTTCAGCCTGATCCCCGGATTTACGCCAGTCTCGTGCCTGCAGTTCAAACACGGTTTTATCCAGCGCCCCAGGGTTTTGTGCAACGGCATTCACCAGTCGGTCAAGCCATGCGTTGGCATCATTGGCCGGGATCTGTTCCATGAATGGCATCGCCATCGGCGCCGTCCAGTCATAGGTATTGAGGAAATCATTCAGGTTTTGTGCAAACCAGGCTTCACTTTCAGGCTCCAGTACCGGCATGGCGTAAATATTGCGCGCAGTTTGCACCTGTGGACCGCGAATATTACGCACAGACTGGGTCAGCTGTTTGGTGAAGTCGATCAGCATCTTACTTTTCAGGCGCGTCCAGCGCTCGAACGCCTGAGGATTATTACGTATTTGCTCGATACTGCCCGGAAGCCCTGCGGCACGGTAGGCGGCTAACGCCTCCGGTGACGCATCTTCAAAGTCCGTCAGGAAAGCATCGTCATGAAACAAAATACCTTTGAAACTGGCGTGCTTCGCCAGGTCTTCGTAGATTTCAGTGATGCGCTGACGCGCTTCGCTGCTCCAGGGTGAAAGGCGGACATAGTTCTCGTGATTGATAGCAGTACGTCCCGTTTTCGGATCCCATGCGGTTACGCGTGGAATAGACGCGTCGAGATCGAAAGCCAGAACCGGCATCCAGGCATATACCGTCACCCCTGCCCGCGTTTGTAATTGCCAGGAGATATAGTTAAAGAGATCGGCACGCATCGGCAGCCAGCGGTTGGGGAAATAGACCTCACGAATATTCCCGTCGCCTTTAGGGTCGGCATACGCCTGCAGGAAGACATGAGAAATACGCATGTCATAAACGCGCTGGATCAGCTTATCGATATTTCGCTTCTGCTGAGCAGGGTCCTTGTCATACACGTAATCCAGATCGACATGCATCACGCGCATCGTCTGTGGCTCACGGACCTGAGCGACCTGACTGGCAAAGCGCTTAAGGGATGGGTTATCAGAGATCAGCACGCGCGGAATATCATCGAGAAACGCGGCATTCGCCAACCCTTCATTAAGCGTAAAGGCCATCTTATAGCCATGCTCTTTGGCCAGGTTTAACGTCGTGCCGTTGGCTGCGCCGTACGGCCATACCCACGCGCGCGGCGATTTCCCTGTCACCGATTTTATCTTGTTAGTGATCAGAGAAATATCCGTGTTTATACGTCGCGTGTACTGTTCGTCCGTTTCGTAAGTGCCGGTTTTCTTATCATACAGGCGGTTCGCTACAGCTGGCTCTTTACTCCCCTGCGGATTGGCCTCAGCGCCAAAGTGCGAGTTCCAGGTGTGCGCACCGACTTCCACCAACGGCGATTTCCCCATTTCTTCGACCATTTTCCAGGTGGCGAATTTATCTCGCGCTGTCATTAAGCCGCCAAAATCGACTTTTTTGTTGGCTGGTGCATCAACCCAACTGCCTACTGGCGCCCAGAGCGCAGGCCAGTTGTAGGCTTTCAGCAATGGCCAGACGCGGGTATAAAAACTGCTATACCCGTCATCAAAGGTGAGTAATACCGCTTTTTCCGGCAGTACAATTTTACCGTCATGGGCATCCAGAATTTGCTGCACGCTGATCGGCTGATAGCCATTATCACGCAGCCAGGCCATTTGGTCGCTCAACGCGCTGGTACGCACAGAGAGGTAACGCTGGTCGGCAGCACCATCTTCAACATCGTGATAACCCAGTACCAGGAAACTATTTTTCGGCCACTGATGATCCGCCGTCAGCGGTGTTCTCTCCCCAGGAGGAACATAGCGAGGCGTTGTATTGTGCGCGCTGCTGCACGCGGTAATCATCAACCAGCCAGCGATTAATGCGCTAAGCCACAGGCATCTTTTCAGCATGAACAATCCTTAAAACCTGACATTTAAATCGAAAGCGAGGGAGATATTCCGCTCACGTTTACCGTCATAGGGGCGTTTATCCCAAATCAGCATCACCCCGCCATCTACGACGTTGTTCCATTTAAGCCGTTGTCCGTATCCGACCTGGACGATAGCGCCTGCATCTTCACCTTGCTGCCAGTAGCCACCTACGCCTGCCAGACCTTGCTGCGTCCAGACGGTATCATAGTGGCGGTAAAGAACCTGCTCAGCGCTCAGGCCAGGGACAACCGAAAAATCACTCTTCGGGTTGTAATACGGCACATTCTCTTTGGTGTTGGTGCTCCCGCCAATGCCCGGCGTAAAGTCCAGCGTGAAGCGAGGCGTGGTCCAGATGCGCTCTTTTCCGCTGAGTCCGTATTCGATGCGATCGTTACCGTCTGAGAAATGTGATGCAGCAAACGACAGTTGATATTCACGTCGTTCGTTTTGATACCAGCGAACGAACATATCGCCGCCGTTGGCATACACACCGCTACGCAGCGCGCGCAATGGCGTATTACGCGACAAGCGCTCGGCCGAACCGCCTACGCGCCAGTTGTCATTGAAGTCATGCCAGCCGGATAGACGCCCCCCAATCTTCTGACCATCGCCATAATTTCGGCCAGACACTTCCATTTCCGCCCAGTAATCACGGGAAGTCCATTCTGCACCCACCGCCAGATCGCGGCTGATGCCCTTCCCTTCCTCAAATTCACCGGTAGCGAAGTTGAATCCAGTAAACAGTCGCCAGTTGTCATTAATCGGCGGACTGTAAATAGCCGTGTTGATGTTGAAGTCATTCTTACCGCTGACCGGGCTATCGGACGAGATCCCCTGCGTGCCGCTAATGCGCACTTCCGACATTTTGTGGACATCACGAATACGCGCGAGGCGCAGCGTCGCTTCATCATCCGGGCTACGGGCAATAACGTCATCCGTCAGTTCATCGGCCTGCTTCCATTCCTGGAGATCCAGCGCAACGTAAGCCTGCTGACGCTCCAGCTCCAGGTTGCTTGGCTCAATCACTTCCGCCAGCTTAAGCTCTTTCTCCGCCGCATGCGGCAATCCACGCGCTTCAAGCACAGAGGCATAGGAAATGCGCAGTCCCTGGTTACCGGAGCCTGTTCGTGCCAGATGCTCTGCGAGCTTTTCTGCCTCTGGCAGTTCATTGGCAGCGATATGATATTGCGTCAGCAGCGACTGTCCGAGCAGCCAGTTATCGTTAGGCTGCGGCGTTGGCGAGCCATAGATACGCCGCAGATACGGACTCTCTTTGATCAAATCATCGACTTGTTTTTTGGCAGCATCGAAGTTTTCATTATCAATGTGTGCATAGAACAGATCTTGTTGATCCTCTGGACTGAGCGGCGTCACCGGGATAGGCCCATTTGGGTAGTAGATGCTCGCCAACATCGCTTCGGTTTTTTCCGGCTGACGCTCGCTTAACCATGCTGATGCCACCCAACGTTTTGCGTAGTTTGGTACTTCGCCGCTTGCGGAAAGGGACTCATATTCCTCGATCACTTCGGCAGTACGCTTACGCACCAACAGGGCACCCATACGGTCTATTCTCGCCCGGCGGACATCATTCTGCGCAGACGGCTCATCTTTCCAGGCCGCCAACAACTGGTCATAACGGGCCAGCGCTTTATCTGCTACGATAAAACGTTCTTCTTCATTACGTGCGGACGTATAAGAGGATCGGACCATTTCAGCCGCCGCATCAAGCTCAAGGCGACGCTTCACAGGATCTGCCGTGGGTACGACTTCCGCCATATTTAAGGCTGGTCCGGAAACACGGTTCGCTGACAGCGCAGACAACAGCGTGGATTTTGCATTTTTGTTGCCAGGATCGACGTCATCCGCCTGGCTGGCAACCAACAGTGCATCCCAATTTTTCCCCTGAGAATGATATACATAGGCAAGCAATGCGTCGGAATCTGCGCCCGGATGTGCCTGAGCCCATTTATTCGCTTCGGTAAGGGCTTGCTGATTGTAGCGCGCATCTGCCAGCGTCATTATCCAGCCGGTGCGTACATCCACGTTATCAGGTTCTTGCTGTAAAACACTTTCCCATACCGCCAATGAATCATTCCAGTTTTTCTGGTTACGATACGCACGCGCTGCGGCGACTTTTCCCCGTGCAGGTACATCCATCTGCCCACGATACCGCTGCCAGATTTCAATTGTTGTTTTATCGTTGTTCTCAACCCAACTGGAAACTTGCAGCCAGTCGGCAACCTGGTTTGGCGTTAGCGCACTTTTCTTTCCCTGATCCTCAAGGTAGCGCAATAGCGGCGCACTATTCCCCCCCCGCGCTTCAATAACCAAAGCATCATAATCTGATACCGCAGCAGAGATTTGCATAGGGAAAAGAATGCTGGCCGTAAATAAACAGCTTACAGACTTAAAACGTTTAATGAAGTTGGCATGTCGACGCATACTGAACATATCTGCCCTTATATCTTACATCAGAGTAAAAATAAGCGTTTTCAATAAGTTAAGGTCAATCCCTGACGATTGCCGACCATGTAAGATGCACTGCCGCTTATTTCGTAATAGGGTTATAAAGCAATTAATTCTTTCGTCTTATTGACTACCCGCACCGCGTCCCCTAATCGTTGAGCAGGAGGCATAAACTCGGGAATTTTATCACTCCATGTAGTTCGTGGCTATGGAATAAGAAAAGTCTTAGTCAAAAAAGTATTTTAGACTAAATAATCCTAATACTCTTGGGATTGAATTCTGGATTTAAACAAAGTTTGCCCGGTGACATCATGTGACGATGCTTACTATTGCTGGTTAGCATAGCTACACCGCGCAACTGTTTGCATGGTAACTATTTTGAGAGGTGAATAGAGAAAAGTCTGATAATAGGCTCTCTGCTAACAACAAAATATAACTTAATTTTTAGGGCTCAAACAGGGCCAATGAAATGAAAATAAGGGTACAGGCGCAAGAAGAATTAGATACAGAAACAACACATTGAAATCAAATAACTTTATTCATCATTTTTCGAAACCTACCATAATTGGTATTTGGATACACGCTCGAAGACGTGCACAAATAATTGTGTATTACTCTACGCGTTAATGTATTTACCAACCTTGCGTATTATTGACAACATCAACCACAATCAATTATTTCCCCTTACAATATGAAAGCCTATTAGCATTGCAAGCAACTGATCGAAGCATAATTTTTTGCACTTACCTTCCCCTCAGTCTTTCAGGTAATCTGGGCAAAGACGCCAATGGGAGCCGGTCAATGAAAATCGTTAACGCAGAAGAAAAGCACATCCCCGCCATACGCGATATCTATGCACATCATGTTCTTCACGGTACCGGCAGCTTTGAAACCGAGCCGCCGGATGCTCACCAGATGTTTGCTCGTCTGGAAAAAATCCGCAGCCTCGGGCTGCCGTGGGTCGTCGCGCTACAGGAAGATAAGGTCATCGGGTATTGCTACCTCACCCGCTATCGCGAGCGTTATGCCTACCGCTATACCCTTGAGGATTCGATTTATATTGCTCCAACGGCTCAGCGTCAGGGTGTAGGAAAAGCTTTACTGCGTCATGTGATCGGCTGGGCTGAAGCACAGGGCTATCGGCAACTGATTGCCATCGTCGGCGACAGCAATAATCAGGGATCGTTAAAAGTCCATCAGCAGGCCGGATTTACGGAAATCGGCACACTGAAAAACATTGGCTTCAAACATGGACTATGGCTCGACACGGTATTGCTACAACGTAATCTGGGTGAAGGTAACAGCACACTGCCACCGGATTTCGGTGTCGCTATTTAACATTTATAAAGAATAACTACAGGGAGAGAGTTTTGGAGCGGGCGAAGGGAATCGAACCCTCGTATAGAGCTTGGGAAGCTCTCGTTAGTCCATCTCAACATTGTACATATTTTCGTACCTGATAGCGTGATCCTATAGGATCGTAATCATGGCTATCAAGAACAATCAGTATCTTTTTCAAAGTCATTGCGGGATCTGGGTTTTCCAAATCTTCGTACCAAAGTACATGCGCCACATATTCGACAACAAACGAGCCTGGAGAAAATCCACCGGGACGAAGGATATCGAAAAGGCTCGCCACTTCAGAAACCACATGTTGATTGAGTTCAATAATCTGAAGGCCCTGCTTAACCCTGACCGCGAAGATATACGCATCCAGAACGCGATCACCACGCTCCATACCACAATAAAACAGGCCAAGAGTGCGCCTTCAGCAATCTCCCCGATCCCAACATTGGCAGTCATACGCGATGAATATATGACGGTCTACAGTGAGCGCCGGGCATTCTCCACACTCAGCAAATCAGCGAGGGCCGTAGAAGTGTTTCTCCAGAGTATTGGGCAGGTTGATATTGGTTTGAACAAGATAGGACGCAGAACGGTTACAGACTTCATAGAGGGCCAACAATCGAAGGTAGCGCCTCAGACTATCCAGAACTGGCTAACCTCTTTAGGAAGCCTGTACGAGTTCGCCAAACGTCGATATGACGCAATCCCAGACAGTAACCCGTTTCACGGTCACAACCTCGAAGCACGGCGCACAATTGAAAGTTATCAACCGTTTGAAGCCGATCAACTGGTAACCCTTATCAAAGAAGCGGATGACGTCCTACGCGATGTCATATTGATTGGGCTGTATTCAGGAATGCGACTTGATGAGATCGCCAGCATCAAACGGGATGAAATTGTAATGTTGGAGGGTGTCAGATGTTTCTTTGTCAGCAAGTCCAAGACTGTAGCAGGGGTGCGGTACGTTCCGATCCACTCTCTTCTGATCGGCATTATTGATAAACATCTGGCAAATAACAGCGGAGAATATCTGCTGGCACAGTCAAACAATATCATTCGGAAGGATGGTAAACGGGGGCCGTGGTACAGTCAGAAGTTTACCCGGCTACGTGACAGCACATTGTCCACAGCTACAGATCGGCAGTGTTTCCACAGCTTGCGGGGAATGTTCATAACCTGTTTAGACCGTGCAGGAGTACCAGAACAGCGGATCGGGGCCATCACCGGACACACAGAGCAGAAAGCCAAAACCGAAGCATTCAGGACGTATAGCAAAGGTGCTGGGATGAGAGAGTTAGCCGAATATGTGGAGTGTGTCTATTACCATGCTCTATAAATTGAAGGGGGGGTGCCCCCCCCTATATTATCGTGGCCATTCAGCTCGAATACGAGCAGCAACTTCATCAGGAAGGTTATACCAATAAGCATTATTATTTGTTGCATCCACAACAATTAATCTATCATCATTATCCATTGCGGCTTTGACAATCTTCGCTGCATTTTCAACAGAATAGACACTATTGACATACCAATTAGATTCTGTCGCCTTTGCCCAGTTACCCAGCGTTTTAATGGCTGCATGAACAGCCGCGTAATCTTTAGTTTTTATAAGGTCATAAGTAATAAATAAATTATTAGCCATTAACTTTCTCCCAAAGAACAATAAAAAAATAAAGCGCCCCGTAAGGCGCCCATATATCAATGGTCTTTAAGCCATGCCTGTACTTTCTTAGCCGAATGACCTACGGCTTGAACAGCTTGAATAAGTTTAGCCTCACTAACGCCAAACTTTTTAGCCCAATCACGTCTTTCGTAATCCTGTTTGATACTTATTAAATCGTTGTCAGGTGTACCGATTTTGGTCTTGTCATCAGCCATTTTACTGATTCCTCGTGATACAGGCTTATGCCTGCACACTACTTATATGACTCCTCTGCCGCTTCGTAAACGGTCAGTTATCAAACAATTGACACTGGTCATAAAACCAGTGAAAACTTTTTTCCGAGCTTGCTAACTTTGCCGCTTCGTTACTATCATAAACACTACATATTGTGTTTATTGATATTGAAAATACAATATATCCAATCATCCATATTGTGAATAGGTGTTTGAATGGCAGCGAATAGTAAGCAATCTTCACAAAGCGTGTCTCATTTGGCAGCAGAGACCCTTAACAATCCGAACGCCTCGGCGATTCAGAAAAGTTTAGCGGGTTCGGTACTGTCCCAGGCCGGGACAAAAAACCAGACTGGTGCAGGTATGGAAGCCAAAGCATCAGCAGCATTGAAAAACCCACGCTCAAGCGATGTTACTAAGACCTTAGCGGGTTCAGTAGTTTCGCAATCGAATAAAAAACGTTAGTTGAGAGAAAGGCCGGGGATCGCCCGGCTTTTTATTCCCTCAATTAAGCCTCCCCCAGCCAATCCTATACCTGCGCATCAAATGGTGCTGATCGCTTGTATGCAGGTTATTAAGTATCACCGCTATATTTTTACGATAGCTAAAGCCAGGTGTGCCCTACCTTGTTGAGGTGGCAAATATCTTGGAGTTTGGGCAGATCCGCCAGGCAGCCAAACACCCCGCCCCCTGGGGCCTATGTGATTTTCGGGAAATATCAGGGCACCCCTCCCGGGTGGACTCCTGTGCGCCTCTCTGTAGCGTTATCTCCCCTTCTTCTATACAATCACACAGCTTAACCCTCTCGACGTCTCAGAGGGCCGCATATGAGCTTACAGAAGATTATTGTAAATCGCGCGGTCAGATAATGAGCGAATGCTGGGTGGATTTACAGGTGCATTTAACATAATGACTGTTACACGTACCTTTTTAACAATCCCGCAACAGGTTAGACCTGCACGCTTTTGAACGTTTCAACCTCTTAACCTCCTGTAACGCCCTCCGGGGGAACTCTTTTCCCATCTGATCCGCCTCTTCAGGCTTACATTCCTGTATTTCCATTCCTCCTGTGAGTAACGCCGTTCACCTGTGGATAACTTCCACGCACTAACCCTATTTTCTACCCTTTCGAGGCGTCCGCCTCTTCAGGCTTTACCTTTGAGCAAAAACACATTTTGGGTTTAGGGCGGTGGCTACCGCCCGGTCTTTTTGAGAGTAATTATCATTATCACCCATAGATGAGAATAGCTATCAATTGCAGATTTTCGGGGTTTTGACTTTCTGAGAAAAAAATTATTTTGGGGTTAGAGTGAATTTTGTTACACACAGGCATAATGAATAGAAAATTGTTCCCACAAAATCAATGAAATACATCCACTAAGGGAGTGACACCTGTACACTTTACAACCGTTTCTCCCCATCTTTACGGGCCTTTATTAGGGCCTGTGCTTCATTTACCGGGTATTTAATCCCTATTTAACGCCATTTAAATGGGGGTGTTTGCAACACAAAGAAAAGGGAGACCGTCCCGGTCTCCCCTCCTCTTTTACTTTCGCTTTCGTCTGCCCTTTCGCGCTTGTCGCTTCTGTTCCTGAATATAAGCGGAGACTAAACTGATCATTACACGATCTCCCCGATAGATAATCCGTCACGCTCGCGTAACAGCCACACAGTCAATTCTGAGATGTCTTTTCCAGCCTTGTTGTGTCGCTTCCCATCACACATGAATGACGCCACGTAATACCCCGGCTTACGTTCCATGATGCCTTTTGGCAACCCGGCGGGCTTTGGGGACCTCTTCCCTTTGGCACCCTCGGATCGAATCCTGCTAATTCGCGCTTTGGCCTCTTCAGGGGTCAACAGAGCGACGTTATCGACTGTAAAAGGCCCTTCAGGGTTAAGGAGTACGACCTTATGACCTTCCGGGATGTCTCCCACGGCTAACGTATAGATGACGTCAGCGATCGGCGTACACTGCCCGGCATAGGTGCTACAAATTGGGCGTTTGCATTGGATAGATCCAACGGCGTTACCCTTCCGGCGGATGCCGAACCGGGCAGACTTGGTCAGGGTGAAACCTTCAGCGATGAGTTTTGCCCGAGACAAGATCATTATTTTGCCTCCTGGAAAAACTTGGAGGACAACACAGGCTTGTAACCTGTACGGGCATTGACTGGGCGCTTATTGGGCTTTGTGGCGTTACTAGTAAAGCGGGAACGTGCTGAAAACATTGTGTGGCTCTCCTAATCGAATTAGGAGTAGTCACGGGCGAGGATTCTTTCCCCGGTCCCAACTCTAAGCGGTTGGGAACTTCATAATCTTATTTACTACTCATGAATATCTAGTTTCTCATGCTTCTTTGCAAATTGCAATTCATAATATGTATCAGTTGTCAACTTTTTTATTTTTTGTTTTGTAACAGACAACAAAAAAGTCCCGCCGGGGTTAGCCGTGGGCCTTTGTATATGCCGGGCTGTTACATCTGCCCGGCTGTCATCATATTGAGGTGATCGCGCTCCCGGTCATCCACAGTTGCATTCACAAGATCCTTAACCTTGCCGTCATTCACGTTCACATTCACCTGTAGAGGCTCCTGCTTCACAACAACGGTCTGTTGTGATGCCTTAGCGTTCACGGCTGATTGTGTCAGGCTGGAAGGGCTGAAGGTTGGCACGGGGGCCGGGGTTACTTTCAGATCCTTAAATGGGGCTAGCGCCGGGAGGTTATCCGGGACCTGTAGAGGTTTTGGCAGATTTGGGGCCTTACCGCCGTACTCCTGCGGAAGGAAAGCCTTGGAGTCAAAATCTAACAGATTTCCCCAGAATCCTTTCTCCGGCTGTTCTGACTTGGGAGTCATATCACGTGACCCCGTGTAATTCTCCTTAATGCCTGCCGCTGTACCGTCACCGCCTACACTCGGGAGGATATGGGAGAGCCAACCAAAGAGGCGCACAAAAGAATTTAGGACGTCTGCGGACGCGCGGCCCAGGCCCTCCATAACTGGGGCTAGGCTTTCCATTGCTTTGGTCAATTCATCCGAAGAATTAAACGCCTCAGCAAATCCCAACGTGAAGTTATCAGCCAGCCCGCTGGACGCCTGGCCCAATAACATCATACTGCTCTGGAGGTTGCCCACCTGCTCACGCTGCGCGTCTGTGAGATACAGAGAAGAGTTCTTAACAGTTTTCAGGGCATCACTGGCGATCTGTCCGTTTTGATCAAAGGCCCGGAGAGTCTTGGAACCATCATCAATAAATTCCCCAAATAGGGTCATCTCTGAATCAGTCAGCTTGTACTGCTTCTGGAGTTCGCGGAGGTAGGACAGATACCCTTTGAAGTCTGTAGATTGTAGACGCTTGATAACGCCTGTTCCCGCTCCAGCTTGCTTGGATTCTGCCAGGTTAGCGACATCTGCCAGCTCACCACCGCCGGAGTATGTGCGGTTACCCTTCTTGTCAGTTTTCCATTGCCCCAGTGACAAATCACCTACCTTGTCTTTGTAGTCAACAAACTGATCTTGTAGCTTATCAAGAGAGATTCCCGCCCCTTTCTGGTTTGCTGCTAACAGGATCGCGTCTGCGTCTGTGGCGCTTACTCCCTGCTCTTTGAGGCCGCTGTATTGCTTCTGGCGTTCAAATGATTCCCGGAGTGTGGAGGCTACCGCCATTGACGCGCCCGCTACCGCTAGGAGTCCCGCCGCCGCTGCCCCCGCTGCACCTGCGAGGCCAACACCCACACCCGCCGTCACACCATTGGAACCGCGCCCGGGGTGGCGACCACCGCCCCCAAAGTTGCCGCCGTGGGTCCGCTGGGTAGCCATACGGCGACGCAACCGCGCTTGCTTCTGTAGCTCTTGGGTGATCTTGCGAAGCTCGAATCGTGTCTCTTGAGCGTTCAGGGCTTCACGCTGCTGCTGATCCGCTACCCGGCGCATCTTCAGAATTGCTTCTGTACGCTCCGCATTAGTCAGGCCCTCAATGTTCTGGATTTTGTACGCCTCTGATCGGATAGTCAGATAACGTCTACGGGCGTAGTCTAAGCGGCGCTTTTCTGCCTTGCCCGCCTCCCTCGCTAAACGCGCCTCTTCACGTTTGGCCTGTCGCATAGCCTGCGCTGCGGCTTTCGCTGCGTTGGCTTTTGATTCGGGGCTGTGAGCGTTGATCAGACCCTGTACGGCGGGCACCATCTCGGCGGCTGTTGGTAACGGCTGGCGGACACGTGGCCCACGCTGCCCGGTGAAGCGTCTCCCTAACTCCCGTTGTAGCTTGCTTTCAGCCCGTAGCTGGTCCGCCGTTTCCATTTTGCGCTGCGTGGCTGTCTTAGCGGAGATCGCCCGCTCCTTTTCCTTGGCGGCGTTCAGTCGGTTCTGCGACGCTAAACGTTTTGCCTCCAGGTTATTTGCCTGGACGATAGCTTTATTATTCTCAAGCTGTTGGCGGGAGGCTGATTTGACTTTCTGATCAACCTTCTCCCATGACTTGCCCACATCCTCGATCTTTTTCTTGGCCCGGTTGTAAGACTCTTTCGAAACTTCAAAATCGACAACGTTGGTTGTCCTTGTGATGATCTTATTTTCCATTCTTGACCTCCCCGTTGGCGCGGATCTGGGCCGCTGCCTTGGCGGCTTTTTGCTGCGCCTGTTTGACCTTCTCAATTGCCACCTGCTGAAGAAGCAAATCAATGTTGTTCTGTGCCATAGGGCATCCTTACCCCATGCCGGGGAGATAGTGAAAGAGGTGAGCCAGTACGAAAAGCGACCAGACGGCCACTCTCCAACTGATTAGAAAGTAAGCATTCATAATTTTATGCAGAGGGGAAAACCAACAACGGCGCGGGCTGTAGACAGATTTGACTTAAATCACAAAAAGAAAGTGAAATAAAAATTTCAGGGAGTTATGGGGTTACCGGGCGGGGTTAGGCAGGCACTTGACACAATGCGGAAAGTAGGGAATTGCAATTAAATTTTACAGAATCAAAAGGCTGGGTCTAAATCCCAATCCCTGGATGGCTCCTTGATCTCTCCCCTTGGGAATGGCACCACCATAGGAGCCGTCTCCCCGGGTTGCGGGTCTGTCTGGTCCGCCGTTTCCACCTTGGATGTATACAGCCTGATTAAGTCCGTTGGCTGTTCTCCTGCCGCTGCCGTTATAGGCACAATGTCCGCCACTTCAGGCGCTTCTACAGCTTCCGCCGCGTGGTTGGGTTCCTGCACCTCTTCCGGGGCCTTAGCGGACTGTTGTGGCTGTTCCTGTGGCGCTCCTGCTTCCCCTGTGCCCAACATAGCCGGGGTGATCGGGTTTACAGTGTAATGGCAAGTCTTGCCGCCGATCTGCGCCGTCTTGTTGATCAGCCCAATAGCCACCATATCCGCCAGGAGTTTTACAACTGTTTGACGGGTAACCCCCAGGCGACGCTTCAGCATGTCTTGTGAGAAATAGGCGGTTTGCCCATTGGTCTGGTAACCCTCGATCAGTGCATAGGTGTAAACCATGTTCATGGTGAATACTTTGCCGTTGATTCTCTCAATGTCTGCCAGTTCGTGACAAACGGCGGTAAATGGCTTACTTGCTGTTGCTGGCATTCTGTTTTCCTTCTGCGGAAGCGACTAAAAGAGGATGGTTTTTCAGGTAGGCGGCTAACGCCTCCTTAACGATTGTATGAGGCGCACCACCGCCCGCCCTTACCAGGGCATAAAGCTGATCGGCCTGTTCTTTCGGGAAGTCAATTTTCACAGTGCGATCTCCTTGAGTTCGTCGATGTCATCGGCTGAAAGACTCAGCCCGAAAAATGCGCCCCACCAAGAGGCTGAGGCCTTCAGGCCCGGATTACCCAACGTCACCATTCTGGACGGCGGAAGCTGCTGTAACGTCGTGTAAATGTCGTCATACAGCCCGGGGGCGCTGGCGTCATCCCGGATCGCGTTAACCACCTGGGAAGCGTAAGCGTTAACCAGGCGACTCTCTGACAAGTCTGTGAAGCTGTGCATCATGCTGATCCCCTCAAGTTGGAATTGGATTAATCGACCAAGATCGGGAGGCCACCCGTTAGGCGCTCGAACTGTTCGGCGGCATTCAGGAGGATGAAAGACATTGTTTCGTCATAGTCCATCGGCACACCGCGAGCCTCGAACATCCCCTGGTAGGCCAGAACAACGGAGACCTGAAGGTTTGCATGAGTGGTGCGGTTCTTTTCGGTGTACATGTTCACGGCGGCTTTCAACTCTAAAGCCTGCGAGGCGTCCATGACCTCCAGCTTATCGATCAGGCGTTCATTCTGTCGCATGATTCCATAGGCTGGCTGTTCGGTACGGTTCAGGGCTTCGGTGATAGCCTCGACCTCTGCGGTCTTGTTCAGCTTCTTAAAACGGCTCCGTAACTCAATCAGGGATTTACGGGAAGTAAGACGCTGATCGACACGCCAGATAAGGGTGTCAACGTCGCTGTAATCGATTTTACTCATAGGGCTTGCAATCTCCGGGCAGAACATTTATCATTAAATTGGGAAATTGCACTCAATTACAACCCCGCATCACGTTGATTATTTTATCATAATTTCAATAGATTGACAATGGATTATTTGCGGCTGGGTTGATTTATCAAATCATGCGTATAACGAGCTGTAAGCGGTTCTGAGGGCCACCCTGTGGTGGTAGGGTCACCTGAGAGGAGATAACGCCATACAGCGCGTTAGGTATTGCCCTGTGGCGTCCGTGGGTATCACTCCGCGCCGGGCACCCCACCCCGCTGCCAGGTGTCACGGTTTCCCAAAGGCAGAAACAGAAACCGTGTTGCGGTTCTGGTTCTGCATTGCCCAAAGGAGGCTAACCCGTTGGGCGTAGCCTGTCCCAAGATCAGGAACGGATGTTCCTTACCTAAAGAGTCTTGCTTAATTAACAATCAATTAATACTCACAATCTCTTTAAGGTCTTGCCCTGGTCCTGGGGGTTCTAGTTTTATCTGGTGTGGGTAGGTTTATCTATAGTCTTATTGTGTCTGATTTCTTTACACCACGGTGTCGGGATTCTTTACACCAGATGTCACCTGCTGTCTGATTTCTTTACACCTCTGAAGATTCCCCGGTTTGTCGTGGCGTCTGATTTCTTTACACCGGGAGATGAGCCAACAGGCTCGACTCCACATGTGGGAAACAGGCCCCGGCCTAAAACCTGGACCCGGACGGGTGAGCGTAGCGAAAGGTTTTAAGAGGCTAGAATTTAAGAGAGAAATAATTAAGAGCCTGAGCGATTAATTATTGAACGATTAAATTATAAGATTAATAAGACCGTAGCCCGGACGGGCGAGCGGAGCGAGGTCTTATATATCTATTATTGTCTAGTGTGTCCCAAAAGACACATAGCCCCCCCTGAGTCAGACCACCCACAAACCCACCGTAATCACCCCCCACAAATTCATCTGATACACATCACGACGTATAAGTCAACATATACCTGATCATTTTGTTGCAATTTTGCATAAATTATTGTAAAATATAGACATAGCGTTATGTAGTGAGCATGTCTACTCGGGATCTGGAAACCCGCCGTTTTGCAACTCATCGCGTCACGCTGTGTACAGAGTCGCAACGTGTGCTTAGCCGAGCAATCAAGATCTGTACGAGTGAGCCGGGCGGCTTCTCCTCCGCTCTGGTTCCTCACCCTGTGAGCCTTGAACAACTCCACTTGCCAGGGTTCACAGTGTGATGTTCCTCTCAAGATATCACGCGAGATCTCCTTATCTCAAAAGCCTCCCCGAAAGGGCACAATCCAACGGCGTGGTAACCGTGTGGATGATTAACCGTTTACGGTTTCCGGCGTGTTTCAGTTCACGCCGTTTTCCTCTGGTGTCTTGTCGATGAGTCGCCACAGGAAAACTCAAGCGATAAATCTCCTCTTATTAAGTCCACCCGGTAATCTTCCCGGGTTCTTTTTTTTGTGGGTATTTGCCAAAAGGTTGGCGCTATTGGCGTGACGCCGCCAGGGGCGGCAAGTATCCACACAAAAAGGGTTTACCCTTTCCCTCCACAGAGGTGTGGGATCGGGGCTGGTGATGGGGTCCATGATGGACCTCTGATCCTATTCGCTGCCTCTCTCCTGTATCTCTAATATCCGATCTGGAGTCTCCCCAACTCCCGGATTCTCCGGTGCAACGCCGGGTATCACTGCGCCCCTGTGCGCTTCTCCACTCCTCAAGGAAAATTCAATGAATGCTACTCCTCGTTACCCTGTGACCCAGGGCGACATCATCGTGAGCTATGCTAGCTCACTTTTTGACCGCACCGAAGTAACCGCCCCGGATGGTCTCCCCGATCACGTCGATTGTGGCGACATCCTGGACAGCAAAACTTTTGCCCTGTATGACTCATCCGCCGCTGACGCTGGCAAGCCGATCATTAACCTGTCCAACATGGACGCCGACGGCAAGCCCAAAACGCTGGTCATTGTGGATCGCCACGTAGTGATCACGGATTTCAATCTGAAAGCCAAAGATGAGGCATCCAAGAAAGCCGCATTAGAAGCGCTGACCGCATCGGGTGAGATTCGCCTGGCTGTTAATTCTGATTTCCGTAAATCTCAAGGAGAGTAATCACATGGCTGTGGATTTCAAAAGTTTTGAACGTCTCGACACGGTAGCGGCTATCAAGTCCGTTCCCGCTGGTAATCACCTGATCTCTGATCTGGGTATCTTCACTGGTGTTAACTCCACTACCCCACGCGCTCAGGTTGTGGATATTGTGGAAAGCGCTGTTGCAGAGCTTGAGCAGGTCTCCCGCTACGGCACCGAAGTAAACAGCATCAAGATGGATAAAACCATCCTCCGTGATCAGGAGATCCCACACTACGCAACAGAATCCGATGTGAAAACCGAAGATTGGCAATCCTTGGTAAGCCCGGCTAACCCGGATCAGGCTCAGGCGGTTGCGTCCGTCATTGCCGCTAAATCCGTGCGTATGCGTGATCACCACCTGGAGACTGTGGAAGCGACTTTAGCCCGCGCCCTGTTCCAACAGAAAGCGAAAGCGGCAAAGACCAATGACGGCGACGTCGATTTCAACGTGGTGTTTGATACCGCCCCGCTAGATTTTGAGCTTGACGCCTCAGCCGGGGCTAATGTGTATGCCCAGCTTTCGAAGATTCGCCGCCAACTGGTGAAAGAGTACGGCGCATCCCGTGCCTATCTGGAGCGATTCTTCTGTTTCGCATCCCCGGATCTGTATGACGCTTTAGCGGGTCACCCTGAAGTAACCAGCCTGATCACTAACAAGGTGGCAGAGGCGGCACGTGGTGCGCTGATCCCGGTTAACACTGCGGGCTATGACAGCTTCAGCATTGGCAACATTACTTTCATTCTGGCGGACGATGACCGCTACGAGATTGAAGAGGGTTCCGGCCTGTTCGTTCCTAAGTTCTCCAGTGCTGATCGTAACCCGTTCAAACTGGTGCGCGGCCCGGCTTCCCGTAATCAGGATATTGCCGCTAAAGGCGTGATCAGCCCGTACTACCAGAAAGTGATGGTTGACCGTTACAACATGGTAACCATCCATCAGGAATCAAGTCATATTCCTCTGGTACTGCGTCCGTCCTACCTGCTCAACGTTAAGTTGAAGTAAGGCAGCAAGTAACAGACTTTAAGCCCTGGCATTGCTGGGGCTTTTTACCATTTGAGGTGAGTAGTGAAGATTAGCCTTAACATTCCAGCCTTGGGAGAGGTGTACACCTCAACCAATGCCGACGTGATCAACCGTTCAGCCCTGGCGTAAGTTGGGGATCGATCAGGTGTCTCTATGCCGCTATGAAAAACAGTACGGCTTTGAGCGAGCGTTAAAAATTATGTTGGAGAAAAAGAAACTCCGGCAGATTATTGGGAAGTAATAAAAATTCAACGGGCTAGCCTTTATGGGCTAGCCTTTTTTATTGGTTGGGGCCTGTGGCGTAAAGGTTATATAAAGGGGAAAACAATTCCTTTCATGGAGAGGCAAAAGAACAAAAATCATTATTGTCTTTGTTGATGATAGCCTTTCGAACATTCGATCATATAATTAAACATTTCTGACAACATTCTATCTTTAGATACCTCTACTTTTTGTATTTTCTGATGACTTCCAGATGTAAGCTGTGAGTTCAATCTTGTAGTGCGGGCATCATAGTAATTTTCACCAGGATAAAATACATAGTGAAAGATAAAACCTTCAGCTATAAAATACCATCCAATCCCATTGATACTTTCAATCTCACCAAAAGCAAAGTTCGTGAGGACCGATTTGATGACATGATCAGGAATATTGCCAGTGCTATCAACAATCCGTAGCACTCTAATCTTGATAAAATTATCAATTTTAACCTGACTCTTATTATTAAACCTAACAATGTTATTTTTAATGCAGTGCCTCATCATCTCTCCAAAATCAGGATTCCCTACCACCGAAGAATAATGCAGGTCCATAGCATTAGAGGCTCTCCATAGTATGGATAATAGAAATAGATAAAAGCGCTTGTAATCGAAGTTGCTAATAATAATGTGATCAGAGTTCTTTCTAATGTTGTGAGGGTTTCTTAGCAATCTGATCCCATAAGACTCGTATTGACCACTAAGAAATTGTTCGCATTCAAAACATAGCATTGGTTCTTTAGGATCTAAATTTTCTCTTCTTGGTTCCCTTCCTTTTTGCATAGAGATAACTTGACCGCCGTTTCCTTTTGCTTTGTTAAAGAAACTTCTAGGGATACTGTGTGATTCCTGAAGTTCTTTTGCTTCAAGACATAACTTACAAACACCATCCATAAAACCTCCTATATCTCATAATTGAAATTCAAGATTTTGACTAATATTTCTCTTCATTCATTAAACTTCTGAGATGGCGTAACTCATTTGTACAGCTTCGTGCCTCTCTTACTTCGTTTTCTAACATAACTATTGAGGGTTCTGCCGATTCATCCTCAAAAATTTTTTCTGTTAGACTAACAACCCTAAATAATGTCCATCCAGAAATAATAGCAAGATCTAGGAGTGGCTCTTCGATATAGGCATCGCCTGTTCTTTTATTCCTAAGTTCACCATGCCATCTTGGATTTCTCATGAATGAAGGCTTATCACCCAGCGGTAATAAATATCCATGAACCAAACTATTCCTATAATCAGCCAAATCAATAGCAGCGAGAGAAGCAAGATTTAAGACTGTATTACATTCATTGCTAAGTTTATCATTACCATTTCCCAAATACTCGAACCATTTATCAGATGGCAATTTTTCGGTAAAGGGCCTAACTCCTTTTACATCAATCTCTCTCAGAGTCCATAAGGCACGCTCCAAAGTTGTTTCAAACTGACCATAACAAACAACAAAAGCCCCGATCTTCATTAATCTTTCTGGGGTTAAGTGTAATGCAATGAATCGACTGATAACTTTAAATGATTCTTCCTCGTAATTTTTAACCATAGTGCCGTCCTTTGATCCATACAGGTGCTTAACATCACATGAAATTTTTTATGATTTTACAACTAACTAGGTCACAGACAATAGCATCCATAAAGCCCCGTTAGTGGTAAGGAGACAAGTGAAGCCGTTAGGCGACTGCATCAGATTGTCAGAGGGATCACACCTTATCAGGGTGCTCGTGTACCGTTAGGAGCGTGAGCGAAGCGCTGGCAGAGCCGGATCTGTAGCTACCGGGGCATTACCACTATTCACCTGTTTACGTGGCTTATAGGGCCACACATCGGGCTTAAATGCGTGTGATCAATCTGTTTGGGAGTTGTGCCAGGTATGCGGCTTTTTGTTCGTTGTTGTGCTGTCGCGGTAAGAACGTGGAACCACCGCCAGCGTGATGATATGCTCCCTTGTACCACAGACCAATCACGCGACAGGTGCGGGCGTAGAACAATGGGTAGTTTAAGTTGTACCTGCTTTAGCGGGGCAACGTAACTAACTGATAAATCGTAACTTCTTGATTTATCAGGAGACTGGAGCGGGCGAAGGGAATCGAACCCTCGTATAGAGCTTGGGAAGCTCTCGTTCTACCATTGAACTACGCCCGCATTGAAGTGCGTAAGGGATTATAAACCTTACGCTCTTCTTGGCAAGGGACTAACCGACTGACTGGCGATTAATTCACCGTCAGCATTTTGGCTTACTCCCCTGCGGCGGTAAATAACGCAGCGGATCGATAGCCGTTGCCCGGTAGCGGATTTGGAAATGCAGGCGCACTGTCGTCGCATCCGAGCTGCCCATCGTCGCTATCTTCTGCCCGGCCTTCACGTTTTGACCGTTGTTCACCAGCATGGTGTCATTATGCGCATACGCAGTGATGTAGTCCTCACTGTGCTTAATCATGATGAGATTACCGTAGCCCCGCAGCTGATTACCGACATAAACCACCTTCCCTGCTCCGGCCGCATAAATCGGCGTACCGCGCGCAGCCGAGATATCAATGCCCTTATTGCCGCCGTCCGCCGTAGAATAAGGCAGGATCACCTTACCGCTGGCAGGCCACTGCCAGCAACGTTGCCCTACTGGTGGCCAGGACGACTGCGGCACAGAAGAAGATGGTCTGACCGCCGCCGTTTTGGTTGAGGATTTCTTGGTTGTTTTGCCAGATCCAGAACTGGTTTTCGCGCCGCCGCTGACCTTCAGCTTTTGCCCCACTTCAATGGTATAGGGCGGTGAAATATTATTCAGGCGAGCGATCTCTTTCACGCTGGTACCGGTGGCGCGCGAAATACGGTATAGCGTATCTCCCCGCTTCACGGTATACACGGAGCCGGAATAACTTCCTGTATCAGACGACTTGCTCCCGGAACAGCCCGCTAACAGCAGACCGACACACAGCAGCATCACGATACCCAGGCCATTTTTCTTCAGGCGTCCTGCACTCAAAACAATACCTCGCAACATTTTCAGACGCTTTATCATAGCAGCCAGAAACCGGATGCCAAATCATATCGCGCAACGAACCGGCAGCTCTGGCATTTCACACCCTCTGTTAATCACTCTGACTTAATTAAGCATATAATGTGAGTGCTTAAGATTGATGGTGGACGCTATGCGACAGGAACATGTCATTTTATTGAATGAGCAGGACCAACCCTGCGGAACGCTGGAAAAGTATGCGGCGCATACCGCCACAACCCCCCTGCACTCCGCTTTCTCGTGCTGGATATTTAACGAGCAGGGCCAACTGCTGGTCACCCGCCGCTCGCTGCACAAAAAAGCCTGGCCAGGTGTCTGGACCAACTCTGTCTGCGGTCACCCGCAGTTAGGTGAAACCAACGAAGCTGCTATTGTCCGCCGGGCTCGCTTCGAACTGGGTGCAGATATCAACTTGCTCACCCCCGTATACGCTGATTTTCGTTATCGCGCCACGGACCCGAGTGGAATAGTTGAAAACGAAGTATGTCCGGTTTATGCCGCACATATCGTCAGTGAGCTACAGCTAAACCCAGATGAAGTGATGGATTGCCAGTGGAGCAATCTTGAGGATGTCTTAAGCGGGATTGACGCGACGCCGTGGGCTTTCAGCCCGTGGATGGTAATGCAGGTTGCAAACAAAGAAGCGCGTGCGCTGTTGCAGAATTACTGCCAACAAATTATTGCCTGATGGCGCTACGTTTATCTGGCCTACATTACGAATCGTAGGCCGGATAAGGCGTCAGCCGCCATCCGGCATTTCACATCTTACTTAACCGGGCGCATCGCCGGGAACAGGATCACGTCGCGGATGGTGTGGCTGTTGGTGAACAGCATAACCATACGGTCGATACCAATGCCCAGACCCGCAGTCGGCGGCAGACCGTGTTCCAGAGCGGTAACGTAGTCTTCGTCGTAGAACATCGCTTCGTCATCACCCGCATCTTTGGCGTTAACCTGATCCTGGAAACGCTGCGCCTGATCTTCGGCATCGTTCAGCTCGCTGAAGCCGTTACCGATCTCACGTCCGCCGATGAAGAATTCGAAGCGATCGGTGATTTCCGGGTTTTCGTCATTACGACGCGCCAGCGGAGAAACTTCTGCCGGATACTCGGTAATGAAGGTTGGTTGAATCAGGTGCGCTTCTGCAACTTCTTCAAAGATCTCGGTCACAATACGGCCCAGACCCCAGCTCTTCTCAACTTTGATGCCGATAGATTCAGCAATCGCTTTTGCAGAGTCGAAGTTATCCAGATCGGCCATGTTGGTTTCCGGACTGTATTTCTGAATCGCTTCGCGCATGGTCAGTTTTTCAAACGGCTTACCGAAGTCGAAGACTTCTTCACCGTAAGGCACTTCAGTCGTTCCCAGAACGTTCTGCGCCAACGTACGGAACAGAGATTCAGTCAGTTCGATGAGATCTTTGTAGTCCGCATAAGCCATGTAGAGTTCCATCATGGTGAACTCTGGGTTATGGCGAACAGAGATGCCTTCGTTACGGAAGTTACGGTTAATTTCGAATACGCGTTCGAAGCCGCCAACCACCAGACGCTTGAGGTAAAGTTCCGGCGCGATACGCAGGTACATGTCCAGATCCAGCGCGTTATGATGGGTGATAAACGGACGCGCTGCCGCACCGCCTGGGATCACCTGCATCATCGGGGTTTCGACTTCCATAAAGCCGCGAGCAACCATGAACTGACGGATGCCAGCCATAATCTGTGAACGCACTTTAAAGGTATTGCGGGATTCATCGTTAGAGATGAGATCCAGGTAACGTTGACGATAGCGTGCTTCCTGATCCTGCAGACCGTGGAATTTGTCCGGCAGCGGGCGCAGCGCTTTGGTCAGCAGACGCAGTTCGGTGCAGTGGATAGACAGCTCACCGGTCTTGGTCTTGAACAACTTACCTTTCGCGCCGAGGATATCGCCCAGATCCCATTTTTTGAACTGCTCGTTGTAGACGCCTTCCGGCAGGTCATCGCGAGCAACGTACAGCTGAATACGGCCGCCAACGTCCTGCAGCGTAACGAATGATGCTTTACCCATAATACGACGGGTCATCATACGGCCAGCAACGGATACCTCAATGTTCAGCGCTTCCAGCTCTTCGTTTTCTTTCGCGTCGAAGTCAGCATGCAGTTGGTCTGAGGTATGATCGCGACGGAAATCGTTCGGGAACGGGATCCCCTGCTCACGCAGGCTCGCCAGCTTCTCACGGCGCGTTTTCAGTTCATTGTTAAGGTCGGCTACCGCGTCAGCGCCCTGTACGTGTTGTTCAGACATGTTGGTTCCTCATAACCCTGCTTTCAAACTTGCTTCGATAAATTGATCCAGGCTGCCATCCAGCACCGCCTGCGTGTTACGGGTTTCAACCCCGGTACGCAGATCTTTGATGCGGGAGTCATCAAGGACATAAGAACGAATCTGGCTACCCCAGCCGATATCTGACTTGGTGTCTTCCATCGCCTGTTTCTCGGCATTCTTCTTCTGCATTTCCAGTTCATAAAGCTTCGCTTTCATCTGCTTCATGGCCTGGTCTTTGTTCTTGTGCTGGGAACGGTCGTTCTGACACTGCGTCACAATCCCGGTCGGGATGTGGGTAATACGCACCGCAGATTCCGTACGGTTAACGTGCTGACCACCTGCACCGGAGGCACGGTAAACGTCGATACGCAGGTCCGCCGGGTTGATATCGATATCAATATCATCGTCAACTTCCGGATAAACAAACGCCGAACTGAACGACGTATGGCGACGTCCGCCGGAGTCGAACGGACTCTTACGTACCAGACGGTGTACGCCGGTTTCAGTACGCAGCCAACCGTACGCATATTCACCAGCAATTCTGATGGTCACGGACTTAATACCCGCGACTTCACCTTCAGACTCTTCAATGATTTCAGTCTTAAAGCCGCGCGCTTCAGCCCAACGCAGATACATGCGCATCAGCATGCTTGCCCAGTCCTGCGCTTCCGTACCGCCAGAACCTGCCTGAATATCGAGATAGCAATCCGCGCTGTCATATTCACCGGAGAACATACGACGGAATTCCAGCTGGGCCAGCTTATCTTCCAGCGTATCGAGTTCTGCTACGGCTTCGTTAAAGGTTTCTTCGTCGTCGGCTTCTACAGCCAGTTCCAGCAGGCCGGAGACATCTTCCAGGCCCTGGCTCATCTGATCGAGCGTATCAACGATGGCCTCAAGGGAGGAACGCTCTTTGCCCAGCGCCTGAGCGCGTTCGGGTTCGTTCCACACGTCCGGCTGTTCCAGCTCGGCGTTTACTTCTTCCAGACGCTCTTTCTTGGCATCATAGTCAAAGATACCCCCTAAGAACGTCAGAGCGCTCCGTGAGGTCCTGAATGCGGTTATTTACCGGATTAATTTCAAACATTGTCTGATTTCTTTTATTGGACTAGTCAAAATGCGGTGATAAGAGCGGGATTGTAACTAATCCACGCCCTTTTTTATAGCGATTAGTGACGCTAAAGTGGCCAGATATTGTCGATTATAATCTGCAAGCTGCGGTTGCCGCGAAACTCGTTAATATCCAGTTTGTAGGCAAGCTGAACTTCGCGCACGCCGTTGTCTGGCCAGCAGGTGGTATCGACATTAAACGCAATACCGTCCAGCAGCGGACCACCGCCCACGGGCTCGACCATCACCTTCAGATGACGCTCACCGACCAGACGCTGCTGGAGCAAACGGAAATGCCCGTCAAACAGCGGTTCCGGGAACATTTGCCCCCACGGTCCGGCATCGCGCAGCATTTGTGCGATCTCCATGGTCATCTCCGCCGCGCTCAGTGGGCCATCCGACACCACTTCACCTTGCAGTAAGGCAGGATCCAGCCACTCGGTTACCAGCTCGCCAAAACGCTGCTGGAAACGCTCAAACTGCGCCTCTTCAAGCGATAAACCCGCCGCCATGGCGTGACCGCCAAACTTGAGGATCATGCCCGGATAAAGGGTGTCCAGGCGCTCCAGCGCATCGCGCATGTGCAGCCCCTGAATCGAACGCCCGGACCCTTTGAGAGTACCATCACCTGCCGGGGCAAACGCTATCACTGGGCGATGGAATCGCTCTTTAATACGCGATGCCAGAATCCCCACAACGCCCTGATGCCACTCGGGATGATACATTGCCAGGCCGCCCGGTAGCGTATCGCTACTGCGTTCCAGCTTTTCACACAAAGTCAGTGCTTCGGCCTGCATACCCTGCTCGATCTCTTTGCGCGTCTGGTTGAGCGCATCCAGCTCATTGGCCAGCACACGCGCTTCGCCAATGTTGTCGCACAGCAACAGCGCCACACCAACGGACATATCGTCCAGACGGCCCGCCGCATTCAGCCGTGGCCCGAGGGCAAAACCTAAATCACTGGCTGCCAGCTTTAGGGGGTCGCGATTGGAAATCTCCAGCAGCGCTTTAATACCAGGGCGGCACTTTCCGGCACGAATGCGGCTTAAGCCTTGCCACGTCAGAATACGGTTATTGGCATCCAGCGGGACCACGTCCGCCACCGTGCCAAGTGCAACCAGATCGAGCAAATCTGCCAGGTTCGGCGGTGCAATGCCGCGTTCATCAAACCAGCCTTTGTCACGCAGGAAAGTACGCAGCGCCAGCATCAGATAGAAGGCTACACCAACGCCTGCCAGCGATTTCGACGGGAACTCACAGTCGGGCAGATTAGGATTGATGATTGCCTCTGCGCCCGGCAGCGTATCCCCTGGCAGGTGGTGATCGGTCACAACGACCGGGATCCCCAACGTTCTGGCATGTTCGACACCCGCGTGAGACGAGATGCCGTTGTCTACGGTGACAATCAGCTGAGCGCCCCGGGCATGGGCCTGATCAACGACTTCCGGGCTTAAACCATAACCGTCTTCAAAACGATTTGGCACCAGGTAGTCAACGTTACTGCAGCCCAACGCACGCATCGCCAGGATGCTTAGCGCCGTGCTGGTCGCACCATCAGCGTCAAAATCGCCGACAACGATGATTCGGGTTCCTTCGCGAAAGGCGTTGTAGAGGATCTCAACCGCTTTTTCGACGCCGTTCAAATGTTGCCACGGCAGCATGCCTTTCACGCTACGCTCAAGCTCCTGCGCGCTACGTACACCACGGCTGGCGTATAAACGGCGCAGCAGTGGCGGCAAGTCGGCAGGTAGCTCGGCGGTCTCGTCGGCCTCACGCCGACGAAGTTGTATCTGTTGTTTCACGCGAATTATTTACCGCTGGTTTGTTTTGCATGTGCGTCGAGGAATTCTTTCATCTCTTTCGGGCCCTGATAACCAGGTACGACATAGCCATTGCTCAGCACAATCGCCGGTGTACCGCTGACGCCAAACTGTACGCCCAGCGCATAGTGGTTAGCGATATCCACATCACAGGTCGCCGCTTTTACACCCTTGCCAGTCATCGCGTCATCAAAGGCTTTGTTTTTGTCCTTAGCACACCAGATAGACTTCATGTCCTGCTCAGCCTGGCTGTCCAGCCCCTGACGTGGGAAGGCCAGATAACGTACGGTGATCCCCAACGCATTGTAATCTTTCATCTCTTCATGCAGCTTGTGGCAGTAACCACAAGTGATGTCGGTGAAAACAGTAATGACGTGTTTTTCCTGCGGCGCTTTGTAGATGATCATCTCTTTTTCCAGCGCGTTCAGATGCTTCATCAGCAGTTGGTTGGTGACGTTCACCGGACTTGCGCCGCTCACGTCATACATCGGTCCCTGAATAATATGTTTACCGTCTTCAGTTACGTACAGCACGCCGCTATTGGTCAGTACGGTTTTCATGCCCGCAACCGGAGCAGGTTGAATCTCGGTGCTCTGCACACCCAGCTTTGCTAATGACTGGCGAATTGCCGCGTCGTCTGCATGTACCATGCCGGAAAACGCCGTCGCCAGCAGGGTGAACATCATAAAACGTTTTTTCATAGCCTATCCTATCCTGTCAGCACTCACGCTCGCGGGTGATGCTGTTGATGTAGTTGCCGCAAGCGCTCCGTTGCGACATGAGTATAAATTTGCGTTGTCGAGAGATCGCTATGCCCCAGTAGCATCTGCACCACGCGCAGATCTGCGCCATGGTTGAGCAGATGCGTGGCAAATGCGTGCCGCAGGACGTGCGGTGACAGCTTTTCGCTGTCGATTCCCGCCAACACAGCATAGTGTTTGATACGATGCCAGAAGGTCTGACGGGTCATCTGTTGCGCCCGCTGACTAGGAAACAGCACATCAATCGATACGCCGTTGAGCAACCATGGACGCCCATGCTCCAGGTATGTTTCCAGCCAGTACACTGCCTCCTCACCCAACGGGACAAGGCGCTCTTTGTTACCTTTACCGATCACCCGTACCACGCCCTGACGCAGGCTGACGTCACTCATCGTCAGTCCTACCAGTTCAGACACGCGCAGGCCCGTTGCATACAACACTTCCAGCATGGCTTTGTCGCGTAGCTCCAGCGGTTGATCGATAAGCGGCGCCTGCAGCAGTCGTTCTACCTGCGCTTCGCTGAGATCTTTGGGCAGACGCTGCGGAAGTTTAGGTGATGCAAGCGAGGCGCTGGGGTCATCTTCGCGATATTTTTCGCGGTACAGATGCTGAAAAAAACGTCGCGTCGCACTGAGCAAACGTGCAGAACTGGTGGCTTTATACCCTCCATCCATCCGCTCAGCCAGCAAGGCTTGCAGATCATCACTTTGCGCGGTCGCAAGCGAAGCGCCGCGGTGATGTAACCATTCCACAAGCATGGTCAGATCGCGACGATACGCACTTAATGTGTTTTCCGCCAGATTTCGTTCCAGCCACAGGGCATCAAGAAACTGCTCGATGCGCGCCAGATCCTGTTCCACTCGCGCCCCTTATTCCACTCTCATTTTTGATGCATTATGCCTCATTGTGCCGGGATTGCGGCGATTCTGTTACACTACCCGCAACGCTACAGCAGAATTGAGATGTTTACGTCATGAACATGGGTCTTTTTTACGGTTCCAGCACCTGCTACACCGAAATGGCAGCAGAAAAAATCCGCGATATCCTGGGTCCCGAACTGGTGACACTGCACAACCTCAAAGACGATTCCCCGACCCTAATGGAGCAGTATGACGTGCTCATTTTGGGCATCCCAACCTGGGATTTCGGTGAAATTCAGGAGGACTGGGAAGCGGTCTGGGAGCAACTGGACGACCTCAACCTGGAAGGAAAGATTGTCGCGCTTTACGGTATGGGCGATCAGTTGGGATACGGTGAATGGTTCCTGGATGCGCTGGGTATGTTGCACGATAAACTGATCACCAAAGGTGTAAAGTTTGTCGGCTACTGGCCCACCGAAGGCTACGAATTCACCAGCGATAAACCCGTCATTGCCGATGGACAGCTGTTTGTTGGTTTGGCGCTGGATGAAACGAACCAGTACGATCTCAGCGATGAACGCATTCAGGCCTGGTGCGAGCAAATTCTTGGCGAAATGGCCGAACACTGGTCCTGAATTTCTGCCGACTGACGGCTAAGGTCGCAACCTTACCGTCAGTGCTACTTCTGCTTCGCCTTTTGCAGCATCAACCGCCGTAAATCCCGCCACTCTGCATCATCCATACTGTCTGCCGCCAGCCACAAATGTTGACGTTTTCCGGCATCAGAGCGCAAACGCAGCATCATGCCTGTTTTAACCATCCAGGGGGCGCTAACGATAGACCACTCTTGCCCTTGCCAGCGCAGACGGCCATCCATCAACAGCCGAATCTCACCCTGACAGGCGTTGATTCGACGCTGACTGCGAACGCTATCGAATACCACCAGAGAGAGCAAAACCAGCCATAATGGGGTGTAGCTCAATGGCCAGGGCATCAATAAAATAAACACCGCGACCAGCCCATGAATTAGCAGTGAAAGCCACTGCGCGCGCCATGATACGCGTAAATCAGATTGCCACTGGACCACGTTCCCGATTCCGTGTCTGGATAAGTCGCACCATCTGCTCCAGCTCAGCATCAGCTGGTTTCCCATGATTCATCAACCAGTTAAATAAATCTGGATCATCACATTCTAGCAGACGGATAAAGATACGCTTTTCTTCGTCACTTAAGCTGTCATATTCATATTCGAAAAACGGCATGATCGAGATGTCCAGCTCGCGCATACCGCGGCGGCATGCCCAATGAATACGTGCTTTGTTGTTAATATCCATGTTCTTCTCCCTGTCTCGCGAAAACGAAGTATCCCGCTATTGTAACGTGTTTTTCCCGCTCTTTTACGGGAATATCAGTAAACTGAAGCTCGCTCGCTAAATAAAACCTTATTAAGCCAAAGGATTCACCATTTTTTGATGTTTCCTCGCAAAGCGCAATATATGGCACAAATAGCCTGTTTAAACCGCTTGCAATGGGCCATAGCTCTTTTACCATTAGTCATTATCACTGCGTTAAGCAAATCAGGACATTATTATGGCTTTTACATCTTTTCCTCCTCGCCAGCCTTTCGCGTCAACGCGTTTGCCTCTGACGCTAATGACGCTAGATGACTGGGCGCTCGCCACCATCACCGGTGTCGACAGTGAGAAGTATATTCAGGGTCAGGTCACGGCGGATGTCAGCCAGATGACCGAGCATCAGCACCTGTTAGCTGCACATTGTGACGCCAAAGGTAAAATGTGGAGCAACCTGCGTCTGTTCCGACAGGGTGACGGTTTTGCATGGCTTGAGCGCCGTAGCCTGCGTGATGCGCAGCTCACCGAGTTGAAAAAATACGCGGTCTTCTCGAAGGTGGCGATTGCCCCGGATGACGAGCGTGTCCTGCTGGGCGTAGCGGGATTCCAGGCACGTGCAGCGCTGGCCAATCTCTTTAGCGAATTACCGAACAGTGATAAGCAGGTCATTACCGAAGGTGCCTCCACGGTATTGTGGTTCGAACACCCTGCTGAACGTTTTCTGCTGATCGTTGATGCCACCACAGCAGAAACCTTGGTTGAAAAGCTGCGTGGCGAAGCAGAGTTAAATAACAGCCAGCAGTGGCTGGCGCTGGATATCGAAGCGGGTATCCCCGTTATTGATACAGCCAACAGTGCACAGTTTATTCCACAGGCTACCAATCTGCAGGCTTTGGGCGGGATCAGCTTTAAAAAAGGCTGCTACACCGGTCAGGAAATGGTTGCTCGTGCAAAATTCCGCGGAGCCAATAAACGCGCCATGTGGACTTTGGCGGGTGCCGCCGGTCGAGTACCGGAAGCTGGCGAAGACCTTGAATTAAAAATGGGCGAGAACTGGCGTCGTACCGGTACCGTACTTGCCGCAGTAAAACTGGCCGATGGTCAGGTACTGGTGCAGGTTGTGATGAATAACGACATGGAGGCCGACAGCGTGTTCCGCGTTCGTGACGACGCAAAAACGCTGCAAATCGTACCGCTGCCGTATTCGCTGGAAGAGTAAATGAATAATGCCTGATTGCGATGCGTCTATCAGGCATGCTGGCTTTTGTTTTGTAGGCCGGATAAGGCGCTAGCCTCCATCCGGCGTCAGTGATTACGCCTGACCAACGTACAGATAGATCGCCAGGAAGTGGCAAACGCTGCCGCCCAGCACAAAGCCGTGCCAGATCGCATGGTTATAAGGAATACGCTTACAGACGTAGAAAATTACGCCCAGGGAATACACCACACCGCCAACAGCCAGCAACGTCACGCCTCCCGCTGCCAACTTAACCGCCAGTTGATACACCACAATCAGCGATAGCCAGCCCATTGTCAGGTAGGTTACCAGCGACAGAACCTTAAATCGGTGCGCAATGGTCAGTTTGAATAAAATACCGATCAGCGCCAGGCTCCAGATAACAATCATCAGTCCACGTGCCAGCGGCGAATCAAGCCCCACCAGCAGAAATGGCGTGTAGGTCCCGGCAATCAGCAGATAAATCGCACAGTGGTCAAATTTTTTCAGCCAGACTTTCGCTCTCTGATGGGGGATCGCGTGATACAAGGTTGAGGCGAGGAACAGCAGGATCATGCTGCCGCCGTACAGGCTATAGCTGGTAATGGCCATAGCGCTGGCGTTGGTATCTACTGCCTGGACCAGTAATAACACCAGTCCGACAATCCCAAACACCAGCCCGATACCGTGACTGATGCTATTGGCTATTTCCTCTGCCAACGAATATCCCTGCGCGATTAATGGCTTCTGAACCATAAGTTACTCCCCAGAAACGAACACTTTCGTTATTGCGCCTCTAGCGTAACTGAGAATGGTTCCAGTGAACACCTGTTAGCTAAAATAAATATCAAATTAATATTAATCCTTTAAAATCATTGTGTTGTAAGTGATTTTTCAACTAACAGATGTTTCTTTAAATCAAAGGCATTTAAAATCAATCACATAAAATTGCGTCTGATTCGGGTAAATCTCGGCAATCACATGTTTAAGTTCTTCAAGCGTCATGTTTTCCTGCTGGGCATGTTTATCCGTTAGCGTATCCAGCGTGACGGTTGAGGTGCCAACAACCTCAATCGTGCAGAAGTAACCGTCATCTTCGAAGCGCCCAACCCGTAAAATGTCCCCGGCTTTGAAGTGTGATTCGGACTCGTCACGAATGGTGATGGTCTTGCGTCCGGCCAGAATGTCATCCTGGAAACGCTGAAAAAAAGTGATGTCATTTGGCTGCATGTTATTATTCCCTGTAGATGAAGTCTGATGAGTGAGTTTTGCCATTGTGAGTATGTTCTCCCACGCTGCCATTGCCAGTCTCAACAATCTTGAGATGCTGGTCTACAACTATGTCATCAAAAACCGTGACAAAGTCATGTACATGACCATTCGCGAGCTGGCCGATGCCGTGGGTGTTTCTACTACCACCGTACTGCGCTTTTGCCGCAAGCTTAAATGTGAAGGTTACTCAGAATTTCGCGTGCGCTTCAAATTATATTTAGAGCAGAATGAACCGCAACAGGCTAATTTCGGTGCCAGCGAAATTATCAGTTTCTTTAAAGGCGTCAATAACGACGAGTTCGATAAACTGCTCGATCAGGCTGTTGATATTATATTATCGTCCGAACGTATTATATTCGTCGGAGCAGGAACGTCTGGAGCGCTGGCAAAATATGGCGCACGTTTTTTCTCAAACGTCGGTAAATTCAGTAATCACATTGACGATCCTTATTTCCCGGTAACTAACGACATGGCCAGAAACGCGCTAGCGATCGTGCTTTCCGTATCTGGTGAAACAGAAGAGATCCTGCGCTTTGCCAGCCAGTTCAGTCTGCACAACTGTAAGGTTCTGTCGGTCACCAGCCATGAACACTCTCGCCTGGCGAAACTCGCCGACTTTAACCTCTCCTGGCATGTTCCACAAACACGTATTGCCGGGGTATACGATATAACCACGCAGATCCCCGTTATTTATATTTTGGAATCACTCGGTCGCAAGCTGGCGAAAAGAATAGCGTAAAAAAACAATCTGTTTTTTTGATGTAACAAACCACATTTACGCTATTTTGTTATATCGTGACATTTATCTTTCCTTTGTTAGACTCAAAATCAGATTGTATTAATTTGAGACTGAGCGCAGATGAAAAAACTTACCTTACCAAACGATTTTTTATGGGGCGGCGCGGTTGCGGCGCACCAGGTTGAAGGCGGCTGGAACAAAGGTGGCAAAGGCCCCAGCATTTGCGACGTACTGACCGGAGGGGCACACGGTGTTCCGCGAGAAATCACTCAGGAAGTTGAGCCCGGTAAGTACTACCCCAACCACGAAGCTGTCGATTTTTACAGTCATTACAAAGAAGACATCAAGCTGTTTGCCGAGATGGGGTTCAAATGCTTCCGTACCTCCATCGCCTGGACCCGTATCTTCCCCAAAGGGGACGAAATCCAACCGAATGAAGAAGGGCTAAAGTTCTACGACGACATGTTCGATGAACTGCTGAAGTACAACATTGAACCAGTCATCACCCTTTCCCACTTTGAAATGCCGCTGCACCTGGTTCAACAGTACGGTAGCTGGACCAATCGTAAAGTCGTCGATTTCTTTGTCCGTTTTGCTGAAGTCGTTTTTGAGCGCTATAAGCACAAGGTCAAATACTGGATGACCTTCAATGAGATCAACAACCAGCGTAACTGGCGCGCGCCGCTGTTTGGCTATTGCTGCTCCGGCGTGGTGTATACCGAGCATGAAAACCCTGAAGAGACTATGTACCAGGTGCTGCATCACCAGTTCGTGGCCAGCGCGCTGGCGGTAAAGGCGGCACGTCGCATCAACCCGGAAATGAAAGTCGGCTGCATGCTGGCGATGGTGCCACTGTACCCGTTCTCCTGTAAGCCTGAAGATGTGATGTTCGCGCAGGAATCGATGCGTGAGCGCTACGTTTTCACTGACGTTCAGCTGCGCGGCTACTATCCATCATATGTACTGAACGAGTGGGAACGCCGCGAATTCAACATCCGAATGGAGGCCGGCGATGAGCAAATCCTGCGTGAAGGCACCTGTGACTATCTCGGATTCAGTTACTACATGACCAACGCGGTAAAAGCGGAAGGCGGCAGCGGCGATGCCATTTCTGGTTTTGAGGGCAGCGTACCGAACCCGCACGTAAAAGCCTCCGACTGGGGCTGGCAGATTGACCCCGTCGGTCTACGCTATGCCTTATGTGAGCTGTATGAACGCTACCAGAAGCCGCTGTTTATCGTTGAAAACGGGTTTGGCGCTTATGACAAGGTAGAAGAAGACGGCAGCATCAACGACGACTATCGCATCGACTATCTGCGCGCCCACATCGAAGAAATGATGAAAGCGGTGACCTATGATGGCGTAGACCTGATGGGCTACACGCCATGGGGTTGCATCGACTGCGTGTCGTTTACCACCGGTCAGTACAGCAAACGTTACGGCTTTATCTACGTGAACAAACATGACGACGGCACCGGCGATATGTCGCGTTCACGAAAGAAGAGTTTTGAGTGGTATAAAACGGTGATTGCCAGCAACGGCGAGAATCTGTAATTTTTTGCCGGATGGCGGCGTAAACGCCTTATCCAGCCTACAGGTTATACTCCCGTAGGCTGGATAAACGCAGCGCTATCCGGCAATTAAATCCCTACTTCCCGCCTGCCAGTTCCAGAAAACTGCCCGTTACGTAAGATGCCTTCTCGCTCAACAGCCAGGTAATTGCCTGCGCGACTTCTTCCGGCTGCCCGCCACGCTGCATAGGCAACAGTGATTTCACGCGATCGACCCTTCCCGGCTCGCCGCCTGATGCGTGCATTTCAGTGTAGATAAGACCAGGTCGCACGCAGTTTACGCGGATCCCTTGCGCCGCAACCTCCAGCTCCAGGCCGGTGGTGAGCGTGTCCACAGCGCCTTTCGAGGCCGCGTAATCAACATATTCGAATGGCGCACCAAGCCGCGATGCCGCCGAAGAGACATTTACAATCGATCCACCCTGACCGCCGTGCTTGAACGACATGCGCTTTACCGCTTCCCGACAGCACAGAAAATAGCCGGTAACGTTGGTTGCCAGTACGCGATTAATTCGTTCGGCGGTTAAGTTTTCGACCGTGCTTTGCTCAAACAAGATCCCGGCATTATTCACCAGGGCAGTCAGTTGCTCGCCTTCACGGTCAATAGACTCAAACATTGCCACTACCTGGCTTTCATCACTGATATCCGCACGCAAAGCAAATGCTTTACCGCCTGCAGCGACGATGTTGTTCACCACCTCGGTTGCCGCACGAATATTGTGATGAAAATTCACGGCGACCGTGTAACCCTCTTGCGCCAGTTGCAGCGCGGTTGCTCGACCAATGCCACGACTGCCGCCCGTCACCAATGCTATAGCCATAACGTTTCTCCCAAAAAATAAAGGCGCCGAAGCGCCTTTAAAAGATAGTTGAATCAGCAGATTACTGATATTCGCTCATCGGTACACAGGAGCAGAACAGGTTACGGTCACCGTAAACGTCATCAAGGCGTTTCACGGTTGGCCAGTATTTGTTCGCCACACCCGCCGGGAAGACGGCGATTTCGCGGCTATAACCGTGATTCCACTCCGCGACCAGCTCGTTTTGCGTGTGCGGTGAGTTAACCAGCGGGTTATCTTCTAGTGACCATTCACCGGCTTTCACGCGATCGATCTCAGCGCGGATTGCCAGCATCGCATTGATAAAGCGATCCAGTTCCACTTTGCTTTCAGATTCAGTCGGTTCAACCATCAGGGTACCCGCGACCGGGAATGACATAGTCGGCGCATGGAAACCGTAATCGATTAGACGCTTGGCAATATCCAGTTCGCTGATGCCGGTCTCTTCTTTCAGTGGACGAATGTCGAGAATACATTCATGCGCCACGCGACCATCGCGACCGGTATACAGTACCGGATAAGCATCTTTCAGACGGCTGGCAATGTAGTTAGCGTTAAGAATCGCCACCTGGCTTGCCTGCTTCAGACCTTCTGCGCCCATCATACGGATGTACATCCAGCTGATTGGCAGAATGGATGCGCTACCGAACGGCGCCGCAGAAACTGCGCCCTGACGGGTCAGCATCCCTTCAATCTGCACTACGCTGTGGCCCGGTACAAACGGCGCCAGATGTGATTTCACGCCGATCGGTCCCATACCTGGGCCGCCGCCGCCGTGCGGAATGCAGAATGTTTTATGCAGGTTGAGGTGCGAGACATCTGCGCCAATAAAGCCCGGCGTGGTGATCCCAACCTGAGCGTTCATGTTCGCGCCATCCAGGTAAACCTGGCCGCCGAACTGGTGCACAACGTCGCACACTTCACGGATCGTTTCTTCATAAACGCCGTGGGTGGATGGGTAGGTCACCATGATGCAAGAAAGGTTGTCGGCATGTTGTTCTGCTTTTGCTCGCAGATCGTACAGGTCGATGTTGCCGTTCTTATCACAGGCGACCACCACTACCTGCATACCCGCCATCTGTGCAGACGCCGGGTTGGTACCGTGGGCAGAAGCCGGGATCAGACAGATATCGCGATGACCTTCGTTACGGCTTTCGTGATAATGACGAATCGCTAGCAGACCCGCATACTCGCCCTGCGCACCGGAGTTCGGCTGCATGCAGACGGCATCATAACCGGTCAGTTTAACCAACCACTCGGAAAGCTGGCCGATCATCTGGTGATAACCTTCAGCCTGCTCTGGCGGGCAGAAAGGATGCAGCTCAGCGAATTCAGGCCAGGTGATAGGGATCATCTCGGCAGCGGCGTTGAGCTTCATGGTGCAGGAACCCAGCGGGATCATTGCCTGATTCAGCGCCAGATCTTTACGCTCCAGTGAGTGCATGTAGCGCATCATCTCGGTTTCGCTGTGATAGCGGTTGAACACCGGGTGGCTGAGGATCGCATCGTCACGCAGCATGCTTTCCTGAATAGAACGGCTGTCGAGCGCCACGTCTTTATCCAGCGTATCGATGTTCAGAGTGTGACTGTCGCCCAGCAGTACATTGAACAACTGCACCACGTTTTCACGGGTGGTGGTTTCATCGAGCGTAATACCTACCGCGTTATGGATATCGCTACGCAGGTTGATTTCTGCCGCTTCGGCACGCGCCAGCACTGCGGCCTTATCGGCTACTTCAACGCACAGGGTGTCGAAGTAATGTGCATGACGCAGCTTCAATCCTTTCTGTTGCAGACCGGCTGCCAGGATATCAGTCAGGCGGTGGATGCGATTAGCAATGCGTTTCAGGCCAACCGGACCATGATAAACAGCATACAGACTGGCGATGTTGGCCAGCAGGACCTGCGAGGTACAAATGTTGGAGTTCGCTTTCTCGCGGCGGATATGCTGCTCACGAGTCTGCATCGCCATGCGCAGTGCGGTATTGCCCGCCGCATCTTTGGAGACGCCGATAATACGGCCTGGCATGGAGCGTTTGAATTCGTCTTTAGCGGCGAAGAATGCCGCGTGTGGGCCACCGTAACCCATCGGTACGCCGAAGCGTTGTGCAGAACCGAAAACGATATCCGCGCCCTGTTTGCCCGGAGCAGTCAGCAGTACCAGCGCCATAAAGTCGGCAGCGACACTGACCACAACTTTACGGGATTTCAGCTCGGTAATCAGTTTGCTGTAGTCATGCACTTCACCGGTGGTGCCAACCTGCTGCAACAGCACGCCAAACACATCCTGGTGATCCAGTGCTTTCGCCGCGTCATCGACAATCACGTCAAAACCAAAGGTTTCCGCACGAGTACGCACAACATCCAGCGTTTGCGGATGAACATCAGCCGCAACGAAGAAGCGGTTGGCGTTTTTCAGTTTGCTGACGCGTTTTGCCATCGCCATCGCTTCAGCCGCCGCGGTGGCTTCATCCAGCAGAGAAGCGGAAGCCATATCCAGCCCCGTCAGATCCAGTGTGACCTGTTGGAAGTTGAGCAGCGCTTCCAGACGCCCCTGAGAAACTTCTGGCTGATACGGCGTATACGCAGTGTACCAGCCCGGGTTTTCCAGCATGTTGCGCAGGATAACCGGTGGCAACTGCACGGCGGTGTAGCCCATGCCAATGTAGGACGTGAAGCGCTTGTTACGCCCAGCGATGGCTTTTAATTCAGCCAGCGCAGCGTATTCGGTCGCCGCCTCGCCCACCTGCGGCGGGGTTGCGAGCTGAATGTCTTTCGGCACAATCTGGCCGATCAGCGCGTTTAACGACTCGGCGCCAACCGCATTCAGCATCTCTTGCTGCTGCGCGGCGTCCGGTCCGATGTGGCGTTCAATGAAAGCGCCGCTGTTTTCAAGCTGGCTTAACGTCTGTGTCATGGGCGATGGTTCCTGAAACGTGCAGTGAATCGTGATTGTCTCTGTCTACGAGCCCGGCAGCGCTAGCGCTTACCGGGTCTACGCATGCTTTGTAGGCCGGATAAGCGCAGCGCCATCCGGCAAAAGCGTATTTACTCGTCTTCTAACAATGCTTCATATGCGGTCGCATCCAGCAGCGATTCAATTTCGCTTTCATCGCTGGCTTTGATTTTGAAAATCCAGCCGCCCGCATACGGCTCGCTGTTGACCAGTTCCGGGGAGTCGCTGAGCGCGTCGTTAACCGCCACAATCTCACCACCTACTGGCGCATAGATATCGGATGCCGCTTTTACGGACTCCGCAACGGCACAATCATCGCCCGCGCTGACGGTTGCGCCAACTTCTGGCAGGTCAACGAAAACCATGTCACCTAACAGCTCCTGAGCGTGTTCGGTGATACCAACGGTGTAAGAGCCGTCAGCTTCTTTGCGCAGCCATTCGTGTTCTTTGCTGTATTTCAGTTCTGCAGGTACGTTGCTCATCAATCAATCTCCAAAAAAGGATGAATTACGCGACGGCTTTGCCGTTACGCACAAAAACAGGTTTAGTCACTTTTACCGGCATTTCGCGGTTACGGATCTGCACGATCGCAGTTTCGCCGATACCCGCAGGGACACGCGCCAACGCGATGCTGTAACCAAGAGTTGGGGAGAATGTCCCGCTGGTGATAATGCCTTCCTGCTGGTTGCCGGAAGCATCGGTGAAGCGCACCGGCAGTTCATTACGCAGCACGCCTTTCTCGGTCATCACCAGCCCGACCAGTTGTTCGTGGCCTTTTTCACGCTGCATTTCCAACGCTTCACGACCGATAAAGTCGCGGTCAGCTGGTTCCCATGCGATGGTCCAGCCCATGTTAGCCGCCAGTGGAGAAATCCCTTCGTCCATCTCCTGACCGTACAGGTTCATGCCCGCTTCCAGACGCAACGTGTCACGCGCGCCGAGACCGCAAGGTTTGACACCTGCTTGTACCAGCGCACGCCAGAAATCTGCCGCCTTTTCATTCGGCATGGCAATTTCATAGCCTGCTTCGCCGGTATAACCGGTGGTTGCGATAAACAAGTCACCCGTCTGAACGCCAAAGAACGGCTTCATGCCTGCTACCGCCTGACGCTGCTCGTCAGTAAACAACGTAGCTGCTTTTTCCTGTGCGTTTGGCCCCTGTACCGCAATCAGCGACAGGTCGTCACGAACGGTGATGTCGATAGCGTATGGTTCAGCGTGTTGGGTAATCCAGGAGAGGTCTTTTTCGCGGGTGGCGGAGTTTACAACGAGGCGGAAGAAGTCTTCAGTGAAGTAGTAGACAATCAGGTCATCTATCACGCCGCCCGAAGCGTTAAGCATACCGGAGTAGAGGGCTTTACCCGTCTTCGTTAGCTTCGCGACGTCGTTTGCCAGCAGATAACGCAAGAACTCCCGGGTGCGGCTACCGCGCAGGTCGACGATGGTCATATGCGACACATCAAACATTCCGGCATCGGTGCGAACAGCATGGTGTTCATCGAGCTGAGAACCGTAATGCAGTGGCATCATCCAGCCATGGAAATCGACCATGCGCGCGCCACATAGCGTGTGTTGTTCGTACAAAGGAGTCTGTTGAGCCATCTTTTCCTCGTTGAATAAGCGGGGCTACCAACTCTTTCGCGGTGAAATTTTCGCCACGAAACCCAGCACCGCAGCCGCTCCAGGGGCTACGACGCAAACGTTCTCTTTGTCCTGAACTTACCACCGAAACAGACGCTAAACCATAAGTCAAAATTAACCATCACATTAGCTTATGGCGAAAAACAGCCAGATCGGCAACAGAATAAAACTCCATGTATATAGTAAGAAATCAGAATAACAAACAAAGATAAGCGCAAACTTACAGCACCAATCCACATTAAATGTGGAAAAAATGTCAAAAATGGCGTTATGAAAAAAACGTGATATTAAAAAAACTAATGCGAAAAAAGGCGTGGAATTAGATTATTTCAAATGAGAGAAGCACCCCGGCGCGCAGGCCGGGAGAGGAAAGTGTGACGGGTCTCAAACTCTTAAGATTGTCCTTACGGACACTAACGTAACCACTCGGGAAGATCGTTCAGTCCCATCGCCTGACGGATGAGTTGTGGTTTTACGCCCGGGAGGGTATCGGCCAGTTTCAGCCCAATATCACGTAGCAGTTTTTTCGCCGGATTCTCGCCTGCAAACAGTTCACGGAATCCCTGCATCCCTGCCAGCATCAGCGCTGCGCTGTGCTTACGGCTGCGCTCGTAGCGGCGTAAATAGAGATACTGCCCAATATCTTTACCCTGACGTTGTAGCCGCTTAAGTTCATCGATCAACTCCGCCGCATCCATAAAGCCAAGGTTAACCCCCTGACCCGCCAGCGGGTGGATGGTATGCGCCGCATCCCCCACCAGCGCCAGACGATGGGCGGCGAACTGACGGGCATAACGTCCCGTCAGCGGAAATGCCTGGCGTTCGCTTTCAAGGCTGCACAGCCCCAGACGATTATCAAAAGCGATATTCAGCGCCTGATTAAACTCGTCAACGCTTGCCTGCTGCATACGTTCTGCTTCCTGCGGCGAGAGCGACCAGACGATAGAACACAGGTGTGGATCGCTGAGCGGCAGGAATGCCAGGATCCCCTCGCCGTGAAACGCCTGACGCGCAACTGCACCGTGCGCTTCCTGCGTACGGATAGTCGCCACCAGCGCATGATGACGATAATCCCAGAAGGTGAGCGGAATATCCGCTTTGTTGCGCAGCCAGGAGTTAGCACCATCAGCACCGACGACCAGACGAGCCGTCAGCATCGCGCCATCTTTCAGGGTCAGAAATGCTTCGTTCTCACCCCAGGCCACCTGCTGTAATTCAGCAGGTGCCATCAGCGTAATATCCGCTGAACGCTGCGCCTTTTGCCACAGCGCATAATGAATCTCTGAGTTTTCGACAATGTGCCCCAAATGGCTGTAGCCCATGCTCTGGTCATCAAACGCAATACGTCCAAAGCTGTCTTTGTCCCAGACTTCCATGCCGTGGTAGCAGCAAGCGCGACGGGCAACAATGTCGGACCAGACGCCAAGACGGGTAAGCAGTTTTTCGCTGGCGGCATTAATGGCCGAAACACGAAGCTGAGGAGGTGCATCCGCCGCCAACGGCTGCGGAACATGTTGTTCTAATACAGCAACGCGCAACCCGCTGCCCTGTAAGCCGCAGGCAACCGCCAGTCCTACCATGCCGCCACCAACAATTGCTACATCAACACTTTGCACTGTTTGCTCCTGAAAATAGGACAATCAAAAACCGTAGGCCGGATAAGGCAAAGCCGCCATCCGGCATCAATTCCGCGACATTGCCTGATGGCGCTGCGCTTATCAGGCCTACTTCTTTAATTCGGCCTACAGATTATATTTAGCGCGCAACCCAGCCCAGGGTCCGCTCCGCCAGCGCATCGCGCGCAGGGGGGAATAATTCCATCGCCATCAGCCCGGCATTACGGCCAACAACCAGCGGGGCCCAGTGATTGGCAAACAAATACACTAAATTATTGGTCACACCAATCGTCGTATCACGATCGCTTTCGCGGCGCTGCTGATAGCGTGCCAGCACCGCATAATCACCCACATCTTCCGCGCCGTTTTCCGCCTGCATCAACGTCTCAGCCAGGCTCATTACGTCACGCAGGCCCAGGTTGAAACCTTGCCCGGCAATGGGATGCAGCGTCTGGGCGGCGTTCCCTACCAGCACGGTACGATGGGTAATCGCCTTCAGCGCTGTAGTTAACGAAAGCGGGTAGGCGCTGCGTTTACCGGCCTGGGTAATACGTCCCAGTCGCCAACCAAAAGCGGTTTGTAGTTCACGGCAAAACTGTTCGTCGGACCAGGCCATAATCTCATCACGCTGCTCCAGCGGATGGCACCACACCAACGAGCAGCGACCGTCAGACATCGGCAGCATTGCCAGCGGACCATATTGCGTGAAGCGTTCAAACGCTCGCCCGTCGTGCGGTACAGAGGTTGTGACGTTGGCAATTACCGCCAGTTGCTCATAAGGCTGTTGCAGCCAGTCAACACCGCAGGCGGTAGCCAGTGCGGAGCGCGTACCGTCGGCGGCCACCAGCAGGCGACCATCAATCACTTCGCCATTTTCCAGCGTAACTTCTACGCGCTCCTGTGTGCGCGACACGCTGGCTACGCGGTCGGGGCAGTGCAATGTGACGCCCGGAGCTTTGCGCAGCAGCGCAAACAGACGCAGCCCGACGTCGTGCAGTTCTACCACCTGGCCCAGAGCCGGAATACGGTATTCCTGCGCATCCAGCGTCACAAATCCGGCATGACCGCGATCGCTGACGTGAACCGTTTTAATGGCCGTTGCGCAATCGGCAATCGCCTGCCATACGCCAATTCGCGCCAGCTGTTGGCAGGTTCCTGCCGCCAGAGCGATCGCCCTGGCATCAAACCCGGGATGGCGGTCAGTTTCAGGTTCGCTCGCTTCTATCAGATGAACCGGCAGAGTCCCATGGCTGAGCTGAGAAATGGCCAACGCCAGCGTCGCGCCAACCATACCACCACCAACGATAATCACGCTCATTGCAGTCGCGCCGCAGCCATTAAGGCTTCAATGTCATCCGCTTTCTTCACTACGCTGGCGGTCAGGTTTTCATTGCCGTCCTCGGTGATGAGAATGTCATCCTCAATACGAATGCCGATACCACGATAAGCCGGCGGTACATCGGCGTCCGGCGCGATATACAGTCCCGGCTCGACGGTGAGCACCATTCCCGGCTCAAGAATACGTGAGCGGTCCTGACCATAAACGCCGACGTCGTGCACATCCAGCCCAAGCCAGTGGCTTAGACCATGCATAAAGAATGGGCGATGTGCATTTTCGGTAATCAACTGATCGACATCACCGTGCAAAATACCGAGTTTCAGCAGACCCGTAATCATGATGCGCACCACTTCGCCAGTGACTTCCTGAATGGACGTTCCGGGACGATACAGACGCAGGCTGGTCTCTAAGGATTCCAGCACGATATCGTAGATTTCACGCTGTGCTGGGGTAAATTTACCATTTACCGGAAAGGTACGCGTAATGTCGCCCGCATAGCCTTTGTATTCACAGCCAGCGTCGATCAGCACCAAATCGCCATCGCGCATTTCACTTTCATTTTCGGTGTAATGCAGGATACAGCCGTTTTCACCGCTGCCGACAATCGTGTTATAGGACGGATAACGCGCACCATGGCGGGTAAATTCGTGGTGAATCTCCCCTTCTAACTGGTATTCAAACATTCCCGGACGGCATTTTTCCATCGCACGGGTATGCGCCAGCGCGGTGATTTCTCCGGCACGACGCATGACCGCAATCTCTTCCGGTGATTTGAACAGGCGCATCTCATGCACCATTGGACGCCAGTCGATAATCGCGGCAGGTGCGTGCAGATTTTGTCTGGAGCCTTTACGCAGTTTATCCAGTGCCGTGCACACAATCTCGTCGGCCCAGGCATATTCGCCCTGTGCGTGGTACACCGCGTCCAGGCCATTGAGCAACAGGTGCAGCTGTTGGTTGATTTCACTGAAGGCCAGCGCCCGGTCAACGCCAAGTTTTGCCGGGGCAGCATCCTGGCCCAGACGGCGACCAAACCAGATCTCCGCCGTCAGATCGCGAACCCGATTGAACAAAACGCTATGGTTATGAGTGTCATCGCTTTTAATCAGCACCAGCACGGCTTCAGGTTCGTTAAAACCGGTGAAGTACCAGAAATCACTGCTTTGGCGGTACGGGTATTCACTGTCCGCGCTGCGCGTCGCTTCAGGCGCAGCAAAAATCAGCGCGGCGCTGCCGGGCTGCATTTGTGCCAGTAAAGCCTGGCGACGACGCTGGAATTCTTGCTGAGATATCTCGCTCATCACACTCTCCTTTGCGTTTCGTTCTTAGTGCAGAGTCGGTTTACGAACTTCCGGCGCAGTCGGCTGCTGACGCGTAAACGTGTCATGACACAGCAAAGCGGCTACGCGCACGTATTCGATGATCTCTTCGAGCGACATTTCCAGCTCTTCCTGATCTTCGTCTTCGTCATACCCTAACTGCGCGATATTGCGCAGGTCGTCAATCGCTTCCCCGGTTTCGCCGGTTACTTTGTCGAGCTTCGGCTGCGTGACGCCAAGGCCCAGCAAAAAGTGGTTTACCCATCCCGCCAGCGCATCGGCGCGATCGAACACGCTGACGTCATCCCCTTCAGGCAGATAAAGCTGAAAAAGGAAGCCGTCGTCTTCGAGGGCATCGCTGGTGGCAGAGTGCATTTTCAGCAGCGCCTGAGCCAGCTCGTGACCAAAGGCCAGACCTTCGTTCGTCAGGTCGTGCAACAGCGGCTGCCATGAGCTGTCGTTGTTTCCACCGCAAATCATTCCGCTTATCAAGCCGTGCATTTCGGCCGGGGTTAATCCAGCCCCTTGTTGGTTCAAAAACTGGCTAACTTCGTTGTAACCAGGCATTTCGTTCTGTATAGACATAAGCATTCGTCATCAAAGGGAGGAATATTCATGGTATGCTACCACTTTGGACCCTGGTGGACCAGAAAAGGGCTTGTATCTTGATACCAGGGTAGCTATAGTGTCGCCCCTTCGCGGACCCACGGTCTGGAGACGAAGGCAGCGCAGTCAATCAGCAGGAAGGTGGCATGTCTGCACAACCCGTCGATATCCAAATATTTGGCCGTTCACTGCGAGTGAATTGCCCGCCTGAACAAAGGGATGCGTTGAATCAGGCTGCGGACGATCTCAATCAGCGATTGCAAGATCTGAAAGTTCGCACTAGAGTCACAAATACTGAGCAGTTGGTTTTCATCGCCGCGTTGAACATCAGCTATGAATTAACTCAGGAAAAAGCGAAGACGCGTGAGTACGCGGCGAGCATGGAACAACGTATTCGGATGCTACAACAGACCATCGAACAGGCGTTGCTTGATCAGGGTCGCATAACCGAAAAAACGGGCCAAAACTTTGAATAACACTTTTCGGTTTACTGTGGTAGAGTGACCGTGAAGACAAAATTTCTCTGAGATGTTTGCAAGCGGGCCAGTCCCCTGAGCCGATATTTCATACCACAAGAATGTGGCGCTCCACGGTTGGTGAGCATGCTCGGCCCGTCCGAGAAGCCTTAAAACTGTGACGACACATTCACCTTGAACCAAGGGTTCAAGGGTTACAGCCTGCGGCGGCATCTCGGAGATTCCCTTCTACCTGGCAACAGCCATGACATTACTTTCTGAACTCCCTTTATCCCGGCAAGAAATTCGTCAACTGATTCGGCAGCGTCGTCGTGCGCTTACCTCCGAACAGCAACGACAATACGGTCAGCAAGCCGCGACCCGAATGCTCAGCTTCCCCCCTGTTGTACTCGCTCATACGGTGGCAGTATTCCTCTCGTTCGATGGCGAACTCGATACCCAGCCGCTAATAGATCAGCTGTGGCGAGCGGGCAAGCGCGTTTATCTTCCGGTTCTTCATCCCTTCAGCGCCGGTAATTTGCTGTTCCTGCACTATCATCCGCATAGCGACCTGGTAACCAATCGCTTAAAGATCCAGGAACCACGACTTGATGTACGTGACGTATTACCGCTGCCACAGCTGGATGTACTGATTACGCCGTTAGTGGCGTTTGATGAATATGGGCAACGCCTGGGCATGGGCGGCGGATTTTATGACCGCACGCTACAAAACTGGCAGCAGCATAAGATCCAGCCCGTAGGCTACGCCCACGATTGTCAGCGAGTAGAAAAGCTGCCTGTTGAAGAATGGGATATCCCGCTGCCTGCGGTGGTGACGCCATCAAAAGTATGGGAATGGTAACTTTTTTGTCGATTGACAGCGCCGTTTTTTTAAACTAACTTTCTCGGTGAAGGGTGAGGGAGGCGAACCTCCCTCCTGCGTACTCTCTGTTAATATGCTGGCGAAGCGATGATTAACAGGATCAGCAGCATGATGACGTATCTCATCATCGTCCCTTTCCTTTTTAAAGCCCCTGCTTCGGTAGGGGCTTTCCCGTTTCAGCACGATGCTGAGCCCCTATCGTAAATTCCTTTTATTGATGTACAACGCAGAGCGCAGCCTTTAATTACCAATTGCGGCAAGGGTCGAAAACGGAATGCATGCGTTACACAAAGAGATAGTAAGGCAGGAAAATCAGAGGAAAGATGGGCAGGTCAACCGCCTGCCCATGTAGAGGAAATCAGTACAGCAGACGAGCACGAATAGTACCCGGGAGGGCTTTCATCGCCAGCAACGCTTTCTCCGCCACATCTTCATCCGCTTCAATATCAATAACCACGTAACCTACCTGTGCGGAAGTCTGCAGATACTGTGCGGCAATGTTGACGCCCTGCTCGGCAAAAATCTGGTTCAGCGCGGTCAGTACGCCCGGACGGTTTTCGTGAATGTGCATCAGACGACGACCGCCGTGTAGCGGCAGCGAAACTTCCGGGAAGTTAACTGCAGACAGCGTAGAGCCGTTATCGGAATACTTGGTCAGTTTCCCAGCCACTTCCAGACCGATGTTTTCCTGCGCTTCCAGTGTTGAACCACCAATGTGCGGCGTCAGGATCACGTTGTCGAAATCACACAGCGGCGAAGTGAAAGGATCGCTGTTGGTTGCCGGCTCGGTTGGGAATACGTCGATTGCCGCCCCTGCCAGGTGCTTGGTCGCTAACGCGTCGCACAGCGCAGGAATATCAACAACCGTACCACGTGCGGCGTTAATCAGCAGCGCGCCTGGTTTCATCAACGCAATCTCACGCGCGCCCATCAGATTTTTGGTGGAGGCATTTTCCGGTACGTGCAAACTGACCACGTCGCTCATATTGAGCAGGTCGGAAAGATGCTGCACCTGCGTGGCGTTGCCGAGTGGGAGTTTATTTTCAATATCATAGAAATAGACATGCATCCCCAGCGATTCCGCCAGAATGCCTAGCTGAGTACCAATGTGGCCGTAACCGATGATCCCCAGTTTTTTGCCACGCGCTTCAAAGGAGCCGGTAGCCAGTTTGTTCCACACGCCGCGGTGTGCTTTGGCGTTCGCTTCGGGTACACCGCGTAGCAGGAGAAGCAGTTCGCCAATCACCAGTTCCGCAACGGAACGCGTGTTAGAGAATGGCGCGTTAAACACGGGGATCCCGCGCTTTGCCGCAGCGGTCAGATCAACCTGGTTGGTGCCGATACAGAAGCAGCCAATCGCGACCAGTTTCTCTGCGGCGTCAATCACATCTTCAGTCAGATGGGTACGGGATCGCAGGCCAATGAAGTGGGCATCACGGATGGACTCTTTCAGTTGTTCAGTGTCCAGAGCGCCTTTGTGAAACTCGATGTTGGTATAACCTGCTGCACGAAGGCTTTCGAGTGCTTTTTGATGCACGCCTTCTACCAGCAGAAATTTAATCTTATCTTTCTCCAGTGATACCTTTGCCATTTCCCCGACCCTGTCTTTTTTTGTTCAAACTGATGTGTTGTGTGTGGGATTTTCATCCGCCTCTTCAACATATCAAAAAATAATATTGCGGCAATATGAACGTTTGCGTCGCCGTGCTGAAGAAATGTCATTCAGAGAGAAATGTCAGAGGAAAATACTGGCGATAACTTTTTCTTTGGAGAGATCGGCAGGACAATATTATAAACGTGACACAAGTCACCAAATTTGCCCTGCCAAAATTTTTTTAACGGGAGAAGACACTCCCATCAGATCATTTTACGATAGTTTTCACGCCGTCTGGGGTACCGATCAGCGCGACATCCGCACCACGGTTGGCAAACAGACCGACGGTTACCACGCCCGGAATCGCATTGATGGCGTTTTCCATGGCCACGGCGTCAAGGATCTCCAGACCATGTACATCAAGGATCACGTTGCCGTTGTCCGTCACTACGCCCTGACGGTATTCAGGACGACCGCCCAGCTTCACCAACTGGCGAGCCACAGCGCTGCGCGCCATTGGGATCACTTCAACCGGCAGCGGGAAGTTGCCGAGAATGTCGACTTCTTTGGACGCATCCGCGATGCAGATAAATTTCTTCGCCACGGAAGCAATGATTTTTTCACGAGTCAACGCTGCACCGCCGCCCTTGATCATCTGCATGTGGCCGTTGATTTCATCCGCGCCGTCCACGTATACGCCGAGACTATCAACTTCGTTAAGATCGAACACGTGGATGCCAAGGCTTTTGAGTTTTTCGGTTGAAGCGTCCGAACTGGATACCGCACCTTCAATCTGACCTTTCATTGTGCCCAGCGCATCAATAAAGTGTGCGGCTGTTGAACCTGTACCTACGCCCACAATGGTACCGGGCTGTACATACTGAAGTGCCGCCCATCCTACTGCTTTTTTCAGTTCATCCTGCGTCATGATCGTTTCGCCTGTGGTGTGAATATGGTGGGAAAATTCACGCGCATTATAGAACATTGTGCAGAAAAATGTCCCCACACCCGCTCGCAAGCGGCGGATTTCGTCTTTACCCAACCTAAATTTGTGTCATAGTGCAGAACAAGCAAAATTTTCAGGAGTGCGTCAAAGCAATGAAACGTCCGGACTACAGAACACTACAAGCACTGGATGCGGTTATTCGTGAACGAGGATTTGAGCGCGCGGCGCAAAAGCTGTGCATCACGCAATCCGCGGTTTCACAGCGCATAAAACAGCTTGAGAATATGTTCGGACAACCGCTGCTGGTGCGTACCGTACCACCACGCCCAACCGAACAGGGGCAGAAACTACTGGCGCTTTTGCGTCAGGTTGAACTGCTGGAAGACGAGTGGCTGGGTGATGAACAAACCGGATCGACGCCGCTGCTGCTCTCACTGGCAGTGAACGCCGACAGTCTGGCGACCTGGTTGCTTCCGGCGTTAGCCCCGGTACTGGCCAATTCACCGATTCGGCTGAACCTGCAGGTTGAGGATGAAACGCGCACCCAGGAACGTCTGCGTCGTGGTGAAGTGGTCGGTGCGGTGAGTATCCAACATCAGGCGCTGCCAAGCTGTCTGGTGGATAAACTTGGCGCGCTGGACTACCTGTTTGTTGGCTCCAAACCTTTCGCCGAGCGTTATTTCCCTAACGGCGTCACCCGCTCCGCCCTGCTGAAAGCCCCGGCGGTAGCGTTTGACCATCTTGATGATATGCATCAGGCGTTCCTGCAACAAAACTTCGACCTGCCGCCGGGCAGCGTGCCGTGCCACATCGTTAACTCGTCTGAAGCCTTCGTCCAGTTGGCGCGTCAGGGCACCACCTGCTGCATGATCCCGCACTTACAGATTGAGAAAGAGCTGGAAAGCGGCGAGCTGATCGACTTAACGCCAGGTCTGTTCCAGCGTCGGATGCTGTACTGGCACCGTTTTGCACCGGAAAGCCGCATGATGCGCAACGTTACCGATGCGCTGCTGGAATACGGGCACAAGGTGTTGCGCCAGGATTAAACCGTTTATTGCTCCAGAGTGCCGGATGGCGGCGTAACGCCTTATCCGGCCGACAAGCCTTTACCCTCTATTCATGCTATTCCCGCCACGTCTTTGAAATAAATCACAAAATCAAACACGCCATGCGGCAAAAAACGACGCCCTGTTGGCTATTTTTTGCTGGCGACAAGCCAAATGAAAAAGCTCACCGTATCCGCAAAGATTCAACTTATTGCGTAATACGGAGCAAAAAATGGCAAATGTGCAGGAGTGGCAAACACTCGCTAATAAAGAACTCAGTCGACGGGAAAAAACCGTCGAATCGCTGGAAAGACAGACGGCGGAAGGAATTGCCATCAAGCCGCTATACACTGAAGCAGACCTCGATAATCTGGAAGTCACAGGCACTCTTCCCGGCCTACCGCCTTACGTGCGTGGCCCGCGCGCCACCATGTATACCGCGCAGCCGTGGACCATTCGCCAGTACGCTGGTTTCTCTACCGCCAAAGAGTCCAACGCCTTTTACCGCCGCAACCTCGCCGCCGGGCAAAAAGGACTTTCCGTCGCCTTTGACCTTGCCACCCATCGCGGCTATGACTCTGACAACCCGCGCGTGGCAGGTGACGTCGGCAAAGCGGGCGTGGCGATCGATACTGTCGAAGATATGAAGGTGCTGTTCGACCAGATTCCGCTGGATAAGATGTCGGTATCAATGACCATGAACGGCGCGGTGCTGCCGGTACTGGCGTTTTATATCGTGGCTGCAGAAGAACAAGGCGTAACGCCGGAGCAACTCACCGGGACCATTCAGAACGATATTCTGAAAGAGTACCTGTGCCGCAATACCTACATTTACCCGCCAAAACCTTCAATGCGCATCATCGCCGACATCATCGCCTGGTGTTCCGCCAATATGCCGCGCTATAACACCATCAGTATCAGCGGTTATCACATGGGGGAAGCCGGGGCGAACTGCGTCCAGCAGGTGGCGTTTACGCTGGCTGACGGCATTGAGTACATCAAAGCCGCGCTGTCTGCCGGGCTGAAAATTGATGACTTCGCGCCGCGCCTGTCATTCTTCTTCGGCATCGGCATGGATCTGTTTATGAACGTCGCCATGCTGCGTGCGGCTCGCTATTTGTGGAGTGAAGCAGTCAGCGGTTTTGGCGCAAACAACCCGAAATCTCTCGCTCTGCGTACCCACTGCCAGACCTCCGGCTGGAGTCTGACCGAGCAGGATCCTTACAACAACGTGATCCGCACGACCATTGAAGCGCTCGGCGCTACGCTTGGCGGCACCCAGTCTCTGCATACCAACGCCTTTGATGAGGCGCTCGGGCTACCCACCGATTTCTCCGCCCGCATCGCGCGTAATACACAGATCATCATTCAGGAAGAGTCAGAGATCTGCCGCACCGTCGATCCGCTGGCCGGATCGTATTACGTCGAGTCGCTCACCGATCAAATCGTGAAGCAAGCGCGCACGATCATCAAACAAATTGATGAGGCAGGCGGCATGGCGAAAGCGATCGAAGCCGGGCTCCCTAAACGGATGATCGAAGAAGCTTCCGCGCGCGAGCAGTCGCTGATCGACCAGGGTAAACGCGTTATCGTCGGCGTGAACAAATACAAGCTGGATAAAGAAGACGAAACGTCGGTACTGGAAATCGACAACGTGAAGGTACGCAACGAGCAAATTGCCTCGTTGCAGCATATCCGCGCAACTCGCGACACAGATGCCGTCAATGCCGCACTCGCGGCGCTGACCCACGCCGCGCAGCATAATGAAAATCTGCTGGCCGCCGCCGTTAACGCCGCCCGCGTTCGCGCCACGCTCGGTGAGATCTCCGACGCACTGGAAACCGCTTTTGACCGCTATCTGGTTCCCAGCCAGTGCGTCACCGGCGTGATTGCGCAAAGCTATCACCAGTCCGACAAATCCGCCGATGAGTTCGACGCCATCGTTGCGCAAACCGAACAGTTCCTCGCGGAAAATGGTCGCCGACCGAGGATCCTGATCGCCAAGATGGGCCAGGATGGTCACGATCGCGGCGCGAAAGTGATCGCCAGCGCCTACTCCGATCTCGGCTTCGATGTCGATCTCAGTCCGATGTTCTCCACACCAGAAGAGATCGCCCGTCTGGCGGTAGAAAACGATGTGCATGTAATAGGCGCATCGTCACTGGCGGCGGGTCATAAAACGCTGATCCCGGAACTGGTTACCGCGCTCAAAAAATGGGGGCGTGAAGATATCTGCGTGGTAGCAGGAGGCGTTATTCCGCCACAGGATTACGCCTTCCTGCACGAGCATGGCGTGGCAGCCATTTATGGCCCCGGCACGCCAATGCTCGACAGCGTCCGCGATGTGCTAACCCGTATCAGTCAGCATCATGATTAACGCCGCCACGCTTGAGGATACCGTCCGTCGCTTGCGACTTGGCGAACGGGCAACGCTCGCCCAGGCGATGACGCTGGTCGAAAGCAGCCACCCGCGCCACCAGCCGCTGAGTACGCAGTTGCTGGACGCAATTATGCCGTTCACCGGTAACGCCCTGCGTTTGGGGATAACCGGTACGCCGGGCGCGGGCAAAAGTACCTTTCTGGAAGCATTCGGCATGCTGTTAATCCGTCACGGATTACGGGTGGCGGTGATCGCCGTCGATCCCAGCAGCCCGGTTAGCGGCGGCAGCATTCTTGGCGATAAAACCCGCATGACGGAGCTGTCTCGCGCCGAATCTGCGTTTATTCGCCCGGTCCCTTCCAGCGGTCATTTAGGCGGAGCCAGCCAGCGCGCCCGCGAATTAATGCTGCTTTGCGAAGCGGCTGGCTTTGACGTGGTGATTGTAGAAACCGTCGGCGTTGGGCAGTCAGAAACCGAAGTCGCAGGCATGGTGGATTGCTTTATCTCACTGCAAATCGCCGGCGGTGGCGACGATTTGCAAGGCATCAAAAAAGGCCTGATGGAAATGGCGGATCTGGTCGTCATCAATAAGGACGACGGCGAGAACCATGCCAGCGTGGCCATCGCCCGCCATATGTACGAATCCGCCCTGCATATTCTGCGCCGTAAATATGACGAGTGGCAGCCGCTGGTTCTGACCTGTAGCGCCCTGGAAAAACGCGGTATTGAGGAGGTCTGGCAGGCGATAACCGACTTTAAAACGTGCCTTACCGCCAGCGGTCGACTGGAAAAAGTCCGCCAGCAGCAGGCGGTGGACTGGTTACACCAGCAGGCTGAAGAAGAAGCCCTACATATGCTGTTTGCGCGGACTGATTTCGACCGCTATTTCCAGCAGACGCTACAGGCCGTCAAAAATAACGATCTGTCGCCGCGCACCGGTCTGCGGCACATCAGCGAATTTATCCAGCATCATTACTTTCAATAAAGAGAACATTATGTCTTATCAATACGTCAACGTGGTCATCATCCAGAAAGTCGCGGTTATTGAGTTCAATTACGCCCGCAAGCTCAATGCCCTGAGTAAAGTGTTTATTGACGATCTGATGCAGGCGCTGAGCGATCTCAATCGTGCGGACATTCGCTGCATCATTCTGCGCGCTCCGAGTGGAGCCAAAGTTTTCTCTGCCGGGCATGATATTCATGAACTCCCGACCGGACGTCGCGATCCGCTCTCCTATGACGATCCGCTGCGTCAGATAACCCGCATGATCCAAAAATATCCAAAACCGGTGATCTCTATGGTTGAAGGCAGCGTCTGGGGCGGCGCATTTGAGATGATCATGAGTTCCGATCTGATCATCGCCGCTGAAACATCCACCTTCTCGATGACCCCGGTCAACCTCGGCGTGCCGTATAACCTGGTCGGCATCCACAACCTGACTCGCGACGCCGGTTTTCACATCGTGAAAGAGCTGATCTTTACCGCCTCACCGATTACCGCTCAGCGTGCGATGGCCGTCGGGATCCTCAACCATGTGGTTCCTGTAGACGAACTGGAGGATTTCACTCTGCAAATGGCGCACCACATCTCGGAGAAAGCGCCGCTGGCGATCGCTGTCATTAAAGAAGAGCTGCGCGTACTGGGTGAAGCGCACACCATGAATTCCGATGAGTTCGAGCGCATTCAGGGCATGCGCCGCGCGGTGTACGACAGCGAGGATTATCAGGAAGGGATGAACGCGTTTATGGAAAAACGTAAACCTAATTTTGTCGGCCATTAATCACGTCTGAGGAAGGAGACAGCCATGAAACGGATGAGCGCCGAACAGGCGGCAGAAATTATCCAGCACGATGATATGGTGGCGTTTAGCGGCTTTACCCCCGCGGGTTCGCCAAAAGCGTTACCCACCGCAATTGCCCAACGCGCCTGCGAACAGCATCAGAACGGACAGCCTTTTCAGATCCGCCTGCTGACCGGAGCATCAATTGGCGCCGCCGCTGATGATGTACTATCCGCGGCGGATGCCGTTTCCTGGCGTGCGCCTTATCAAACGTCATCGGGCCTGCGCGAGAAAATTAATCAGGGCCAGGTGAGGTTTGTCGATCTCCATTTGAGCGAAGTGGCGCAAATGGTTAATTACGGCTTTTTTGGCGAGATCGATGTTGCCGTCATTGAAGCCTCAGCCATCGCGCCGGATGGCCGGATTTGGCTGTCCAGCGGTATCGGTAATGCCCCCACCTGGCTGCTGCGGGCGAAAAAAGTGATCATTGAATTGAATCATTACCATAATCCGCGTGTGGCGGAGTTTGCCGACATCGTGATACCCGGTGCGCCGCCGCGGCGTAACAGCGTACCCATTTTTCATACCATGGATCGCGTAGGCAGTCAGTGCGTACAGATAGACCCCAAAAAGGTGGTTGCGGTGGTGGATACCGAACTGCCCGATGCAGGAAATGCATCGGATAAAACCAATCCGGTCAGCCAACAAATTGCCGATAACGTAGTCTCTTTTCTGCTGGCAGAAATGGCGCACAAACGCATTCCAGCTGAGTTTTTGCCCTTACAAAGCGGGGTGGGCAATATCAACAACGCGGTAATGGCTCGACTGGGCGAGAACCCGGATATCCCGCCCTTTATGATGTATTCGGAGGTGTTGCAGGAGTCGGTGGTGCATCTGCTGGAAACGGGCAAGATAACTGGTGCCAGCGCCTCCAGCCTGACCATTTCAGCCCCGTCGCTACAGAAGATTTACGACAACATGGACTTCTTCGCCAGCCGGATTGTGTTGCGCCCGCAGGAGATCTCCAATAATCCGGAAATCATTCGTCGGCTGGGAGTCATTGCGCTCAACGTCGGTCTGGAGTTTGATATCTACGGTCATGCCAATTCCACGCACGTTGCGGGGGTGAACCTGATGAACGGCATCGGCGGCAGCGGAGATTTCGAGCGCAACGCCTACCTGTCTATCTTTATGGCGCCGTCGATTGCCAAAGGCGGGAAAATCTCAACCATCGTACCAATGTGCAGCCATGTCGACCACAGCGAACATAGCGTTAAAGTGATCGTGACCGAACAAGGGATTGCCGATCTGCGTGGGTTATCTCCGATGCAGCGGGCGCACACAATTATCAATAACTGTGCGCATCCGCTTTACAGAGATTACTTGCACCGCTATCTGGAGAAAGCGCCCGGCGGGCATATCCATCACGATCTCAGCCATGCGTTCGATCTGCATCGCAACCTTCTCGAAACAGGCTCGATGCTAGGTTAACTTGCACTACCGTCACGATCTTCAGCAATATGCTGGAGCATGGTGGCGGTATAGCGATGATTTTTCAGCGAATAGAGAAACTCCTGCATATACATGGGACTGCCGGGCGCGTCGAAATATTTCAGCGTCGACGGGTTCACCAGCCGCCAGGCGAAGTGAGGGATCACCGTCAAAAACTGCCCGCGCTCCACCGCGCTAATCTTGGCCATAAAGCTGTACGGACGATAGATAATCGTCGGGTTGATCCCGCAGGGTCGCATGTATGCATCCAGCATCGCCTCAAAGTTGGCGCGATTCTGGAAGCGCATTTGCAGCCAGGGCAGCTCGCGCAGCAGATCCTGCGGCTGTTTTTCTTCATAGCGCCGGGAAACGAGAAACCCCAAACGCAGCGGAGGCAGTTCGCTGATCGCCAGATTTTCCAGCTCCTGCACGCGGGGGGAAACGTGCTGCGGCGAGATAATAAAATCCAGTTTGCGATCGAACAGGTTATCAATCACCCCATTCTCGCTGAATTCAACGGCCTGAGCCGTCACACCGTCATACTTGTCACCAAGGCTAATCAACTGGTCAAAAATAATCGTTGGGTAGGTATTGTCGATGCCGATAACAATTTCCCGCGAGCGGCGAGAGGCGTTATGGATTTCGTTATCAATGGCAGAGAGGCGCTGATAAACGGGAAACAGCTTCTGATACAGCTCTTGTCCTGCTTTATTCAGGCTGATGTTGTTATCTTTGCGGGTAAACAACGTATAGCCGATTTGATCTTCCAGTGCAGCAATGCTTTTACCGAAGGGCGATGCGGTCATATGTATTTTTTCTGCCGCTCTGGCGATGTTATTGGTTTGCGCCAGCAGAATGAAATTACGCATCTTTTTCGAGATAAAAATATCCATAGCGTCCCCTTAAAAATCGCTATGGCCTATCCTCATTACGGCGAAAAAAAAGACCGGATGTGAAGTCTCATTTTTACAGTTGCTCACAGAAAAAACCCGGCTGGAAAGCCGGGTCTGCAACAATTACTGAGTTTTGGCTGGCGTTGCAGCTGGTTGCCCCGCCGTCGGCTCAATCTGGAAGACGACATCAACCTGATCGTCAAACTGAATAACCGGCTGTTCGTAGGTTTCCTGAGCAGAAGCAGCAGGTGCGGCATCTGCTTTCATCATCCGAACCATCGGGCTCGGCTGATAATTGGAAACGTGGTAGCGCACGCTGTACACCGGGCCAAGTTTGCTATTGAAGCCCGCAGCCAGCTGTTCAGCCTGATGAATGGCATCATCAATTGCCGCTTTACGCGCTTTATCTTTGTAAGCATCCGGTTGGGCAACACCAAGCGATACCGAACGGATCTCATTCAGACCAGCCTTCAGCGCGCCATCGAGCAGAGCGTTAAGTTTGTCCAGCTGGCGCAGCGTGACTTCAACGGTGCGCACCGCACGATACCCTTTGAGGATACTTTTACCTTTCTGGTAGTCGTAATCCGGCTGGGTACGCAGGTTTGCAGCGCTAATGTCTTTCTTCGCTATCTGGTTCTGTTCAAGGAAGGACAGATATTGCGCCACGCGCTCATCGGCCTGCTTCTTCGCTGAAGCCGCATCCTTGGCAGCAACGTTCACTTCAATTGCCAGCGTAGCGATGTCTGGTGTCGCATCCACGCTTGCTGTTCCGGAAGTCACGATGTGCGGTCCATTTGGCAACTCATTTGCCTGTACCGATAGTGCGCTGAATCCGACTAATGCCGCCAGGGCCATTATTTTGAACTTCACGGTCGTTCCTCCATGTTTCAATAATTACCCCGAAACTCAGGGCACATGCAGGCAAGCTTAGACGATCTCGCTGCGTTGTCCATCAGACAACACTTAGTTGAACAACGCATGAACGTGCGCAACACCTTCTTTTGCCAGTTGAAAAGCAATAAACCACATCACTAATCCTACCAGCGTATTGATGATGCGCTGCGCTTTAGCAGTGCGCAGACGCGGAGCCAGCCAGGCCGCCAACAATGCCAGACCGAAGAACCACAGGAACGAAGCGCTGACGGTTCCCAGCGCAAACCAGCGCTTCGGCTCAACGTCCAGTTGCCCCCCCAGACTCCCCAGCACCACAAAGGTATCCAGGTAAACATGGGGATTGAGCCATGTCACCGCCAGCATAGTAGCAATGATTTTCCAGCGGCCCTGCTTCATCACCTCGGCACTGGCCAGTTCCAGGTTACTGCTCATCGCCGTTTTTAACGCCCCGAAACCGTACCAGAGTAAAAAAGCCACCCCACCCCAGGTGACCAGCGCCATCAGCCATGGTGACTGCATCAGCAAGGCGCTACCGCCAAAGATCCCCGCACAAATCAGCACTAAATCGCTGATAGCACAGAGTAAAGCAATCATGATGTGATACTGGCGGCGAATGCCCTGGTTCATCACGAAGGCGTTTTGCGGACCAAGCGGAAGAATCATGGCCGCACCAAGTGCAAGCCCTTGAAAGTAATACGATAACACGTTAATCATCCCGAACTGTTTCTCTTAGGAGCAGACTATAGCGCGGGGAAAACATTAGCGGAAATGGATAATTTTAATCGCAGATTAGGGAAATTAATGGAAAGAAAGTTTTTATCGGCCCGGAAAGCAAAAGCGCCTCCGGGCGCGTAATTACTCTGCCGCGCGCTCTTTCACACGCTTGAAGTTCACATCCATCTGCGGATACGGGAAGCTGATGCCGTTGGCATCGAACTCGCGCTTAATGCGTTCCAGCACATCCCAGTAGACGCTTTGCAGATCGCTGCTGTTGCTCCAGACGCGTACCACAAAATTAATTGAGGAGGCCCCCAGCTCATTCAGGCGTACCGTCATTTCACGGTCTTTAAGAATGCGATCTTCCGACTGAATGATATCAGTGAGGATTTTTTTCACCTGATCGATATCGGAGTCGTAAGCCACGCCGATAATAAATTCGTTACGACGAACCGGCTCACGAGAGAAGTTAATGATGTTCCCGGCAATAATTTTACCGTTCGGGATCACTACAATCTTACCGTCAACGGTACGCATGGTGGTGGAGAAAATCTGCACGTTGAGCACGGTTCCCGCTACGCCGCCGAGATCGACATACTCACCCGCACGGAACGGACGGAACATTACCAGCAGGACACCTGCGGCGAGGTTGGACAGCGAACCTTGCAGCGCCAGACCGACGGCTAAACCTGCGGCACCGAGAACGGCGATCACGGAGGCTGTTTGCACCCCAACGCGGCCCAGAGCGGCAATCAGCGTGAAAGCGATAATACCGTAACGCACCAGTGCAGAGAGGAAGTCGGCAACAGTGGCATCAATTTTACGCGCCAGCATCAGGCGGTTAACGGTATTTGATACAATGCGCGCCACGATCATACCGATAATGACAATCGCGATGGCCGCAACGATGTTGACGGCATAGCTCAACAGCAGTTCCTGGTTGCGCACCAGCCAGGTGCCCGCACCGTTTATGCTGTCGACAACATTCAAATCTTCCATTCAATATTCCTTTTTTGCTTACCCAAACGGGAGAAATAAAGCCGCCCTAACGGGACTGGCAACCTGACAAGGGTAAACAATAAACCTGGATTTTGCCAAACAGATCACAGAATTCTCTGCCAGCAGAACGTTGACATAGCAATAAAAAAGGCCCGCATTTGCGGGCCTCATGTCACGTGGAACGGCGTAAATTACAGAACGTCAACCGCGTTCAGTTCTTTGAAAGCCTGTTCCAGACGGGTGATCATGGTTGCCTGACCAGCACGCAGCCATACGCGTGGATCGTAGTATTTCTTGTTCGGCTGATCTTCGCCTTTCGGGTTACCCAACTGGCCCTGCAGGTAAGCTTCGTTTGCTTTGTAGTAGTTCAGAACGCCTTCCCAGGTAGCCCATTGGGTATCGGTGTCGATGTTCATTTTCACTACGCCGTAGCTTACGGAGTCTTTGATTTCCTGAGCAGTAGAACCGGAACCGCCGTGGAAGACGAAGTTCAGGCTGTTGTGCGGCAGGTTATGTTTCTTAGAAACATAGTCCTGAGAGTCGCGCAGGATGGTCGGGGTCAGAACGACGTTACCCGGCTTGTAAACGCCGTGTACGTTACCGAAGGAAGCTGCGATGGTGAAACGCGGGCTGATTTTGCTCAGCTCGGTGTATGCGTAATCAACGTCTTCCGGCTGGGTGTACAGTGCAGAAGCGTCCATGTGGCTGTTGTCCACGCCATCTTCTTCGCCACCGGTGCAACCCAGTTCGATTTCCAGAGTCATGCCCATTTTGGACATGCGCGCCAGGTATTTGGAGCAGATTTCGATGTTCTCTTCCAGAGACTCTTCAGACAGGTCGATCATGTGAGAAGAGAACAGCGGTTTGCCGGTTGCTGCGAAGTGTTTTTCACCCGCGTCCAGCAGACCGTCGATCCACGGCAGCAGTTTCTTCGCGCAGTGGTCAGTGTGCAGGATAACCGGAACACCGTAGTGTTCAGCCATCTGGTGAACGTGATGCGCGCCAGAGATAGCACCCAGGATTGCAGCGCCCTGAGGAACGTCGGACTTCACGCCTTTACCCGCGATGAAAGAAGCACCACCGTTGGAGAATTGTACGATTACCGGCGCTTTAACTTTTGCAGCAGTTTCCAAAACGGCGTTGATGGAGTCGGTACCCACGCAGTTAACAGCTGGCAGAGCAAAGTTGTTTTCTTTAGCTACCTGGAAAACTTTCTGTACGTCATCACCAGTGATTACGCCTGGTTTTACGAAATCAAAAATTTTAGACATTTTACGAGTCCTGTATCTTCGGCCTTGGAAAGGGCGCGCGCCCTAAAGCGCGCTAAAATAAGGGCAGGTTTCCCTGCCCATTAAATTCTTACTTTTTAGCACGCTCTTCGAGCATGGCTACTGCTGGCAGTACTTTGCCTTCCACGAATTCGAGGAACGCGCCGCCGCCAGTAGAGATGTAGGAGATTTTGTCAGCAATGCCGAACAGGTCGATTGCTGCCAGGGTGTCACCGCCGCCTGCGATAGAGAATGCTTCGCTGTCTGCGATGGCATTAGCAACGATTTCAGTACCTTTGCGGAAGTTCGGGAATTCGAACACGCCAACCGGGCCGTTCCACAGAATGGTTTTCGCATTCTTCAGGATGTCAGCCAGCTGCTGTGCAGAAGCGTCGCCGATATCCAGGATCTGCTCGTCTTCTTTTACATCGCTAACGGATTTCAGGGTAGCCGGTGCGGTTTCAGAGAATTCAGTCGCTACGCGAACGTCGGTCGGAACCGGGATGTCGCAAGTGGTCAGCAGACGCTTAGCTTCGTCAACCAGGTCAGCTTCGTACAGGGATTTACCCACATTGTGACCTTGAGCAGCAACGAAGGTGTTCGCGATACCACCGCCAACAATCAGCTGGTCAGCGATTTTTGACAGAGAATCAAGAACGGTCAGTTTGGTAGAAACTTTAGAACCACCAACGATAGCAACCATCGGACGAGCAGGTTCTTTCAGTGCTTTACCCAGTGCATCCAGCTCGGCAGCGAGCAGCGGACCTGCGCAAGCGACATCGGCGAATTTACCGATACCGTGAGTAGACGCCTGCGCACGGTGAGCAGTACCGAAAGCGTCCATAACGAACACGTCGCACAGAGCAGCATATTTTTTGGACAGCGCTTCGTCGTCTTTCTTCTCGCCTTTGTTGAAGCGAACGTTTTCCAGAACAACCAGTTCACCAGCAGCGACTTCAACGCCGTCCAGGTAATCTTTTACCAGGCGAACCGGAGCAGACAGTTTGTCTTTCAGGTAGTTAACAACCGGCAGCAGAGAGAATTCTTCGTTGTACTCGCCTTCGGTAGGACGACCCAGGTGGGAAGTTACCATCACTTTAGCACCCTGTTTCAGGGCCAGCTCGATGGTCGGCAGGGAAGCACGGATACGCGCATCGCTGGTTACTTTCCCTTCTTTAACTGGTACGTTCAGGTCCGCACGGATAAAAACGCGTTTACCAGCCAGATCCAGATCGGTCATCTTAATTACAGACATGGTGAATCCTCTCGTTGATTCATAAAGTTTTGTCGACGCTCAAGCGTCGAGCCTGAAACCAATAGCAGCCATCGCTAACGTCGTGTCGAGCATACGGTTAGCAAAGCCCCATTCATTATCACACCAGACCAGCGTTTTGATCAGGTGAGCGCCACTCACGCGCGTTTGCGTACCATCAACGATGGCGCTGTGCGGGTCGTGGTTAAAATCTACTGAGACCAACGGTAATTCCGTATAGTCAACTATACCATGAAATGCACCTTGTGCTGCTTTTTGCAGCAACTGGTTGACTTCACTGGCTTTTACTGGTTTTTTCACCGTCACGCTTAAGTCGATCGCCGTCACATTTATGGTCGGTACACGCACCGCAATCGCTTCAAAACGATCGTTAAACTGCGGGAAAATTCGCGTGATGCCCGCCGCCAGTTTGGTATCAACCGGAATGATCGACTGGCTGGCCGCTCGCGTGCGACGCAGGTCAGGATGATAAGCATCAATAACCTGCTGATCGTGCATCGCGGAGTGGATCGTGGTGACTGTACCAGACTCAATGCCGTAAGCATCATCCAGCAATTTAATGACGGGTATTATGCAATTCGTGGTGCAGGAGGCATTGGAAACGATCCGGTGCTCAGCGCGCAGCTGATCCTGATTAACGCCAAACACAACGGTTGCGTCGATGTCGTGACTACCAGGATGTGAAAAGAGCACTTTCTTTGCGCCGGCGGCAATATGCGCCTCGCCGTGTTCGCGGCTGCCAAAGACCCCCGTACAATCCAGCACAACGTCGACACCCAGTTCGCGCCACGGAAGCGCATCGAGCGTTCGCTCATGCAGAATGCGGATCGCGTCATCGCCAACGATGAGCTGGTCTCGTTCCTGACGAACATCCCAGGCAAAACGCCCATGGCTGGTGTCATATTTCAACAAATGCGCCATGCCTGCAGCATCCGCCAGTTCGTTGATTGCCACCACGGTGATTTCCGCCCGACGCCCGGATTCATACAAAGCACGAACCACGTTGCGTCCGATGCGACCGAAACCATTAATCGCTACGCGTACGGTCATAGGTCTCCTGCAAGGATTTCTCAGAAACGATGTGGCAGACAGAGTAATGCAGCAAATCGCTCAGGGAAACCTTACCTGTCGCAAACTGCGACTAATTGGTTAATTGTCGAACATTTAATCGACTGAAACGCTTCAGCTAGAATAAGCGAAACGCGGAATAAAAGGAATGTTTGTCCAGCAACAGAACACAGTTATCTGACTTACGTCACATTTTAACGTCCTTCAACGCGACTTTTATTCCATATTCCAGAATTACGAATAACCGTAGCAAGATTATTTCGTTGCCATGTCACAAATCCTGATTTATATCAGAAAGCTCCCTAACCCGCGTCTATATTATCAGCGCAACGTCCGAGTCTCGGAGTCCCTCAACTATGGCAACATTCTATCCCCAACCATCTGAAGCTCGCTTTCATGCGCTGCGTTTATTACCGGGCCAAGAAGTCTTTTCAGCGCTACACGCTTTTATCCAGCAGCATCAACTACAGGCAGCCTGGATAGCAGGTTGCACCGGCAGTTTGACCAACATTGCTCTGCGCTTCGCCGGACGTGAAGAAACCACATTACTTACGGGTACGTGGGAAATTATCTCTCTGAACGGCACGCTGGAACTTACCGGCGAGCATCTTCATCTGGCGGTTGCTGACCCACACGGCGCGATGCTGGGCGGACACATGATGCCGGGCTGTACCGTGCGAACCACGCTGGAACTGGTGATTGGCGAGTTGACGTCTCTGGCATTCAGCCGTCAGCCCTGCGCCGTTTCCGGTTATGACGAACTGGTTATTTCATCCCGCTAACGATTCACTTATACGAGGTCTTTTATGGCGCGTCGCCAATTTTCCAGCCAGTCTCTGGTTCTTATTGTCATTGCTATCGCCATCAACATGGTCGGTGGGCAGCTTATCAGCATGTTGAAATTACCTATTTTTCTCGACTCGATTGGCACGTTGATCAGCGCGGTGCTGTTAGGTCCGGTTGTGGGGATGCTAACCGGATTACTCACTAACCTGTTGTGGGGGTTGCTGACCGATCCGATCGCCGCCGCCTTTGCGCCCGTCGCCATGGTTATTGGACTGGTCGCCGGTTGGCTGGCACGGGCGGGATGGTTTCGCACCTTACCCAAAGTCGTGGTCAGCGGCGTAATTATCACGCTTGCCGTGACCCTCGTTGCCGTGCCGATTCGCACGACTCTGTTCGGGGGTGTCACCGGCAGCGGCGCCGATCTTTTTGTCGCCTGGATGCACTCGGTCGGTCAGAACCTGGTTGAGTCCGTCGCCATCACCGTCATCGGAGCGAATCTGGTCGATAAAATCCTCACGGCAATCATCGTCTGGGTGCTGCTGCGACAACTTCCGCTGCGTACCACGCGCCATTTCCCTACGATGTCTGCCGTGCGCTAAATGCATCCGTTTACGTCGTTAACTCTGTGGGCGCTTGCCGCCTGCTCCACGCTCCTGCTGCCAGCCGGAGTGCCGCTCAGCTTGTACAGCGCCGCGACGTTTGTCGGTTTGCTATGTATGAAGGCTACGCGGTCGCGGGCGAAATACGTACTCTGGCTGATGATCCCCTTAGGACTGGGGCTATGGCTGGTACACGGCGGATGGCTTACCGAGTGGATTAGCGGGCAGCCGCGCACTCCAGAACGCTGGGGCGATGCCGTTACGCTCTGGCTGCGGATCCTGGCCATTGTGTCGACATCGCAGATGTGGATGCAGTACGTGCCGGTTGCGCGCTTTATGCGCGCCCTGTTTGCTTCACGCCTGCCGCCAGGCGTTGCCTATCTGTTCGCAGGCCCGCTGCTGGTGGTTGAACAGCTCAAACGCCAATTGGCGATTATTCACGAGGCTCAGCGCGCACGTGGCGTACCGCTGGATGAGTCCTGGTACCAACGTTTACGCGCTATGCCGGCATTGATTGTGCCGCTCACCCATAACGCGCTCAATGACTTGGCCGTTCGCGGTGCAGCGCTCGATATGCGGGGATTTCGCCTGCATCGCACTCGCACCACGCTATGGGCGCCGCCAGACAGCACCTTACAACGTCTGGCCCGCTACGGTATGGTGGTTCTGATGGCAGTTGAGACAGGAATCTGGATATGGTTACGTTAGAGCAGTTTCGCTATATTCCGACGCACGCTATGCGGCCATCCGCTTGTTACGATTTCCATTACGCCAGGCCTGGTATGGTGGCTATTTTTGGTGAGAACGGCAGCGGGAAAAGTACGCTGGCACAGCTGATGGCTGGCTGGTACCCCGACTTCCTTCCGGGAGAAATTGAGGGCACAGGTACGCTACTGGGTAATCCCATCGGGCAACTATCGCTGGTCGAGCAGTCGAGTACCATCCAGCTTGTGCAGCAGTCACCTTACCTGCAGCTTTCAGGTTGTACTTTCAGCGTGGAGGAAGAAGTGGCGTTTGGCCCGGAAAATCTCTGCCTTACCGAGACTGAAATTATGCAGCGCATAGATGCCGCCCTTACGCTGACAGAATGTCAGCCTCTGCGCCATCGTCATCCCGGCACCCTTTCCGGTGGGGAAACCCAGCGGGTAGTCATTGCCAGCGCACTCGCCATGCAGCCGAAAATATTGATTCTGGATGAAGCGTTCAGTCGCCTGACGGCGCAAGCCACGGCAATGCTGCTGGCGCGACTGCAACAGTGGGCACAGGAACAGCATGCTTTGGTGATATTTTTCGAACGCAACCCTTCACCTTTTCTCAGCTACTGCCAGCAGGCATGGCAGCTGCGCGACGGAGCATTGTCATCACTATGCTAACGCTAAACCAGGTCAGCTATCGCTGGCCGAACGCCGCCGATGACTGTTTACGCAATATTTCGCTGGAACTCCAGGAGGGGGAATGGCTGGCGCTAACGGGCGATAATGGCGCAGGAAAATCCACACTTTTGCGCATCATGGCCGGGCTACTGACGCCCTCATCCGGCACAATAACCGTTCAAAATCGTGCGATTGCGCAACTGAAAAACCGGGAGCGCGCCAGGGTGCTCGGCGTACTGTTTCAGGAAGCGGAGAATCAAATCTTTCACAGCAAGGTTGCAGAGGAAGTGGCCTTCGGATTACGGCTACAGAAGCTTCCGGCGACTGAAATTGCGCAACGCACGACGGCGGCGCTGCAATTATGTCAGTTAGAGGATGTCGCCGACTCGCACCCGCTCGATCTACATACTGCACAACGACGTATGGTTGCCGTCGCCAGTCTGGAAGCCCTCAAACCCGCTATTCTACTGCTGGATGAGCCCAGCCGGGACTTTGATGCACACTGGCTTGGCGTCTTCGAAAACTGGCTGGCAGTGTGTCGTACACGTGGCGCCAGCGTTGTAGCGATCAGTCATGACGCTGCATTTACGCAGCGCCATTTTTCGCGCATAGTACGGCTACACAACAAAAATCTCATGCCGTCCGATATGCCCCCTCAAGCGTCATCTCCAGCATAAGGTCTGCTGACAGGCTATCTTCCAGCACCCGACGAACATTCGGTCCGTCGGTACGCTCATAAAATGCCTCAGCGTCAGCTTGTGAGAGTCCGCCAGCCAGTTTACGGCCTACCAGTCGCGTACGCAGCGCATTGGCTGGAGCGCGAATAAACAACGAGTAATCACAAAACTCAGCTAACGCTCGCCATCTTTCATCATCGCGCAATAGCCAGTTTCCCTCCACAATCACCATCGGCGCAGTCACCCGTATGGCCTCTTCGACCGGATCGTGCTTTTGCCGATCATATTGCGGCCAGAATCCTTCTCCTTCCCTTATCTGGCGTAGATTCTGCGCAAGCTTATCCACATCAAAGGTTTCCGGCGCACCTTTGTATGCCCTCAGATTATGGGCATCCAGCCAGCTGTTGTAGTGATGGAAGCCATCCATCGGCAGTGTCTGGATCTCCGGCAGACAAGGATCCTGAGCGCAGAGATATTCCCAGAAGGTGGTCAGCGTCGATTTACCCGTACCCGGTGGCGCGCAGAGAAAAACTATCGTACGTCGCTGCGGATTAGCAGCGTGTATTTTTGCCAGTTGCTGTAATAACGGTTTGTGGACGTTCTCTATCTCATCATCATGGTAATGTGCTTCAACCTGTAGCCCATTCACCGTTAGTTTGATTTTCACGGCGTTAATTCCTTTAAAATCGCCGTCACTGCCAGCGTCATTGCCGTCTTGACCATTGCACTAAAGCGCACCTCAGACCACGCAGCAAAGTCGGCAAATTTCATTGACTCCAGTGCGCCGTAGAGCGTTGCGTTGTGGGTAATACTGTTCACGTTGCTGATAAAATCCCAGGTGATGTCATCGGCAAAACCGGGGATAGTATCCTGCTCGTTCAGGTACTGATAAAACTGGGAAAAATGGGTGATATCGGCGTAAAGCCATTTATCCATTTTTCCCAGCGCATAAATCAGACGTAGCGCAACGTCGATATCGTCAAGCGGTCCACTCTGGGCGAGCAACGGCTTCACTGCATATTCCACGATCTCTTCATCGTTATTAACGAACAGCGACGGCAGAAAGCGCTTAATGCCCTGGAGCAAAATGTTATGTGCCGTCGTCATAAACGAAAGTAAATTATTTTGAGCATCCAGTTGCTCAAGCACATCGTCTTCTGTCAGCGTCGTCATTAGTTATCCGATAAATCACCATGAATGCAGAGAGTCTATTATATTACACGTTCGATCCGCGCCGCCGATCAGTAAAGTTTGCGTGCGCACACCATTCGCAACCTGTTGGATCCCTTTCACAAGATCGCCGCCCGTAACCCCCGTCGCGCTGAAGAGGATCTTATTTCCCCCTACCAGTTCGTCGAGCGCATAGATACGGTTGATCTCAACGCCCATTTCCCTGCAGCGCTGACGTTCCTGTGCCGCAATCAGACGATTATCTGCGCTATCACCTTTCGCCGCGCAAAAATCAATCAGTTCAGCCTGCATGTCGCCCCCCAGCGCTTTAACTGCGCAAGCTGAAATAACCCCTTCAGGTGCCCCGCCAATGGTGTACATCAGGTCATAGGGATTTTCCTGCATACAGGCCAGCACGCTGGCGGCCACATCACCATCGGGCAGCGCAAAGACTTTGACCCCAAGCCGTGTCGCTTCGGCAATCGCCGGTTGAAGACGCGGTTTATCCAGCGTCACCATCCGCAGTCGCTCCAGCGGTTTGCCCAGTGCCTCAGCCACATTGCGCAGATTGTCTGCCAACGGCAGCGCCAGATTAATCGCCCCTTTTGCATACCGATTAACAACCAGTTTTTTCATGTACATATCAGGGGCGTGTAACAAACTGCCGCGAGGGGCAAACGCCATGACGGCCAGCGCATTGCATTGCCCCATCGCCACCATTCGCGTACCTTCAATAGGATCGACAGCGATATCGACCTCTGGTCCGGCGCCGGTTCCCACTTCCTCACCAATCCACAGCATCGGGGCTTGATCAATCTCCCCTTCGCCAATGACGATTCGTCCGCGGATGGCAATACTGTTCAATGCTTCGCGCATTGCCGTCACGGCCAGACCATCAATCTTGTTTTTATCGCCGCACCCGGTTTGCGGCCAGGCTGCCAGCGCAGCCTGCTCCGTGATACGAAATAGCGGCCATGCCAGCGACATCATATCGCCGCCTCCCCGATATCAACGCCGAAGTGTGCCAGCAGGTATTTTTCTGCCTTTTCGTTCCAGATGCCGTGCGTTTCCTCCACCAGCAGCGCCAACTCTTTGAATAATGGGTCAGTTTTCCCTTTCTCGGCAAAATCAGCAATGGCGGTTAGCGGCATGGTAACGCCGTTATAAATCAGCTTCTTACCGCCAGGAATTGCCGGTAAATTCAATACGGTTTCCGGAACCGCATCAAGGCCGCCAATGTGCGTCACCATAAACGACGGCTGTAGCTGTCCGGTTGCACTCAGTGCAATAGCCTCTTTCATATCATCCGTTGATCCACCGGAGGTCCCGACCACGTGAGTGCTGTTGTAGTGCACGTTATAAAAATTAAACGGCACTTTAAAGTTGCTGTCCGTCGGACCGGCAAAGAAATTCAGGCAACCATCTTCCGCGAGTAAATCGTCAGCCATTTCAATGACGGCTGGCACTGCCGCATACACAAAGACATCATCAAAACCTGCGTCATTAGTAAGGGCGCGCAGCATCGCGGTCGGGGAGTCCATACCGAAGGTATTCACATAGATAAGTTCAATCCCTTTTTCTGCCGCGAGCTCAACCGGCAACAATTTTTTAGCCTGCGTCAGTCGTGCTTCGTCAATGTCGACCACCACCACGCGTGACGGCTGAATACTGCCGTTAATGGCATAATCTATTGCGCCGATACCCATCGGCCCGGCGCAGGCCAGAAGCGCAATGCTTCCCCCCGGCTTAATCCCCATGCGATGCTCATAGACGTAAGGCGTGGTGTGAAAATTCGCGTTATACGCGCCAATAATGCAGCACATCGGTTCTGCCAATGAGGCGGCGGCAAAATAAGAGCCGTGGTAAGGTAGAACGCATCCCAGATTAATCGCCACTTCCGGGATAATCATATATGTCGCATTACCGCCAAAATATTCGTAGCTGTATCCCGCGGAATATCCACTTGGCAATCCCATCGCGGGTTGCAACACAAAACGCTGACCTTTCTTATATTTATCCGTAAGGTTTTTTCCCACCTCAACAATTATACCTGCACATTCATGTCCGGTAATGACCGGATGATTTTCCAAATCGTCCGGCACGCGTTTATGATCGCTCCCCAATGCCGCCGCTTTCCAGGTGGACAAACAAACGCTATCGGATATTACGCTTACTAACAATTCGTTATCTGTAATTTCAGGCAGATCAAATTCGCGGATACGAATATCCTGCTTGCCATATATGGCAGCCACTTTCGTTTTCATACTTACTCCCAAAATAGAAGAAGGTTAGTTCGCAGTAATGCGTTTAAATAAATCATCCAACAGTGGATCACCAATATAGTTCTTAATAAGTACTAATGGCTTTTCACTCACTCGTTTAACACGACCTTCAAGACTGGCATGGGTGACAATAATATCGGCATCTTGTGGAACGTTTTCGATAGCATAGTGCGTGACGTTAATATTTAATCCCGCTTTCTCCAGACGCTTACGAAACGTGGTTGCCCCCATCGCACTGGAACCCATTCCCGCATCACAGACAAAAGCGACGCGTTTAATATTTTTATAAGAGAATTTACCTTCCTGCTTCATCGCTTTGACGGTTCTGGCTGATTCAGCAAAGTCATCCTCACTTTCTGTTTCTACGCTCTTTTCCATTTTCAGGATTACAGATGTAATCACAAAAGTAACAATTGTTCCCGCTGTAACGCCTGCAATGGTCGCGAGGAAAGATCCTTTTGGCGTTAATGCCAGATAGGCGAATATTGATCCTGGGCTCGGTCCTGCAACCAACCCACCGTCCAGCAGGTGGAATACCCACGTCCCGGTCATTCCCCCGGCAATCATCGCAATCAGGGTTAAAGGCTTCATCAGCACATACGGGAAATACAGCTCATGAATACCACCGAGGAAGTGGATAATCATGGCACCTGGCGCGGATTTTTTACTCATCCCTTTACCGAAAATGGCAAAGCCGAGTAACAGGCCTAACCCCGGCCCTGGGTTAGATGCCACCATGAAGAAAATCGATTTTCCCGTTTCAGAAGCTTGTTGCATTCCCAGCGGATAATAGACGCCCTGATCGATAGCATTATTCAGAAAGAGGATTTTCGCGGGTTCATTGATTACGGATAGCAACGGCAGATAACCCGCATGAACCAACGCTTCAATACACTCTTTCACAAAGTTATTGGCAATGAGAACCGCCGGGCCAATGACTTCAAATCCCAGCAAACATAAGAGCATTCCCGCAATACCCAGGGAGAAGTTATTGATAACCATCTCGAAACCAGCGGGGATGCGTTTTTCCAGCAGGCGGTCGATATGCTTAATCACCCAGCCGCCAAGTGGTCCCATCACCATCGCGCCAAGGAACATCGGGATATCCGCGCCCACAATAACGCCAATAGAACCAATGCCTCCCATTACCGCGCCACGTTTCCCGCCAACCAGATGTCCCCCTGTGGAGCCAATCATGACAGGCAGTAAATAGGTAATCATCGGACCGACAATTTTGGCGAAATGCTCATTCGGCATCCAACCGGTAGGAATAAACAATGCGGTTATAAAACCCCAGGCAATAAAGGCACCGATATTGGGAATGACCATTGCAGTCAAAAAACCACCAAAAGCCTGGACTTTGGCACGAGCAGACTTGTTTTCCATAATATTATCCTGAAAGGAAACGATGAATTATGCAAAGGCGATAATATCCGCCAGCTGTTTTTCTGATTTAGCCGCTAACAAAGCGCTTAGCGCTTCCTCTTCACATAATAATTCGCTTAAAGCCTGAATAGCGCCAATGTGAGAGTCAGCATTTGCCGCCGACAACCCGATTAATAATCTGATACCTTCATCATCATCGGCAAATTTCACTTCCTGTTTAAGAAGCGTTAATGACATTCCGGTTTTTAACGCGCCACATTCCGGACGAGCGTGTGGCATGGCGACACCAGGCGCTAAAATATAATAAGGGCCATTGTTAATCGTTGAGTCTTTGATCGCCTGAATATAATCTGAATTGACATAATGATTGGCGAGTAAGGATGACATAGAAAAGTCAATTGCTTCCTGCCAGTTCTTTGCTGAATCTTTTATTGAGATAGATGATTCGGGAAAGTAATCAATCAGCCGCATACATTTTCCTTATTTTATTTTTAGGGTACGAGTTAGCGTTAAAAATAAAATACGCGTGCGGCAAAATGAAATCAATCGAGGGGGAAAATACGTATGGCGCGGAATGTCTTTTTGTGAAGTCTTTAAAAACAATGAATTGAGCCATTGAAAATAAAAAGCAACACTAATTGTGTGATGTGCATTGCAAATACCAAATAATACTAAATATCATATTTGTGATTCAGATCTAAATTTACTGATTGCGCAATGTGAATTAGATTCAGCTAAATTAAAAACGGGCCGCCTGAGCGACCCGTTTTCACCTGTAATCGAAATTACAGCAGTTCTTTTGCTTTCGCGACCACGTTGTCTACGGTGAAGCCGAATTCTTCAAACAGCAGTTCTGCCGGTGCAGACTCACCAAAGGTAGTCATACCGACAATAGCGCCGTTCAGGCCCACGTATTTGAACCAGTAGTCAGCAATGCCAGCTTCGATAGCGACGCGAGCAGAGACGGCTTTCGGCAGTACGGATTCACGGTAAGCCGCATCCTGCTTGTCGAATGCATCGGTAGACGGCATGGAAACCACGCGCGCTTTCACGCCTTCAGCGGTCAGTTTGTCCCAGGCAGCCACGGCAAGTTCAACTTCAGAACCGGTGGCGATGAAGATCAACTCCGGCTGACCCGCGCAATCTTTCAGCACGTAGCCACCGCGAGCGATGTTCGCCAGTTGCTCTGCAGTACGTTCCTGCTGTGCCAGGTTCTGACGGGAGAGGATCAGCGCGGTCGGGCCGTCCTGACGCTCAACACCGTATTTCCATGCTACTGCGGATTCAACCTGGTCACACGGACGCCATGTGCTCATGTTCGGGGTCACACGCAGAGAAGCAACCTGCTCTACCGGCTGGTGAGTCGGGCCATCTTCACCCAGACCGATGGAGTCGTGAGTATAGACCATCACCTGACGCTGTTTCATCAGCGCAGCCATACGCACCGCGTTACGGGCATATTCCACGAACATCAGGAAGGTGGAGGTGTACGGCAGGAAACCACCATGTAGGGAAATACCGTTTGCGATAGCGGTCATACCGAATTCACGTACACCGTAATGGATGTAGTTACCGGCAGTATCTTCGTTGATGGCCTTAGAACCAGACCACAGAGTCAGGTTAGACGGTGCCAGGTCAGCAGAGCCGCCGAGGAATTCAGGCAGCAGAGGACCGAAGGCTTCAATCGCGTTCTGAGAAGCTTTACGGCTGGCGATTTTCGCCGGATTAGCCTGCAGCTTAGCAATGAACTCGTTGGCTTTCGCGTCGAAGTCAGACGGCATTTCACCTTTCATACGACGGGTGAATTCAGCAGCTTCCTGCGGGAAAGCTTTGGCATAAGCAGCGAACTTCTCGTTCCATGCGGCTTCTTTTGCCTGGCCGGCTTCTTTCGCATCCCACTGCGCGTAGATTTCAGACGGGATTTCGAACGGCGCGTATTTCCAGCCCAGCTGTTCGCGGGTCAGTGCGATTTCTGCATCGCCCAGCGGTGCACCGTGAGAGTCGTGGGTACCGGCTTTGTTCGGAGAACCGAAACCGATGATGGTTTTGCACATCAGCAGGGACGGTTTGTCGGTCACTGCGCGTGCTTCTTCAACAGCGCGTTTAATCGCGTCAGCATCGTGACCATCTACACCACGAATCACGTGCCAGCCGTAAGCTTCGAAACGCTTCGCGGTGTCATCGGTGAACCAGCCTTCAACGTGGCCATCGATAGAGATGCCGTTGTCATCGTAGAACGCAACCAGTTTACCCAGTTTCAGCGTACCAGCCAGGGAACATACCTCGTGAGAGATACCTTCCATCATGCAGCCGTCGCCCATGAAAGCATAGGTGAAGTGGTCAACGATGTCGTGACCAGGACGGTTAAACTGCGCCGCCAGCGTTTTTTCAGCGATAGCCATACCCACTGCATTCGCAATGCCCTGACCCAAAGGACCGGTCGTGGTTTCAACACCCGCGGTGTAACCCACTTCCGGGTGACCCGGCGTTTTGGAGTGCAGCTGACGGAAGTTCTGCAGCTCGGACATAGGCAGATCATAGCCGGTGAGGTGCAGCAGGCTGTAAATCAGCATTGAACCGTGGCCGTTAGACAGCACGAAACGGTCACGGTCAGCCCAGGACGGGTTAGTCGGGTTGTGGTTCAGGAAATCACGCCACAGGACTTCGGCAATGTCAGCCATACCCATCGGGGCACCCGGGTGACCGGATTTGGCTTTCTGTACTGCGTCCATGCTCAGCGCACGAATAGCATTGGCAAGCTCTTTACGTGAGGACATTTTGACTCCAGATCGGATAATGAAGGCCACGCCCTAAACGACTTGACGACAGCGCGTTTTGGGCTACGCCGGAAAAAAGTGCCAACAATGTAACCCAAGCCGCGTGTCATGTACATGGAGCATCCTTTTACCGCTTCAGAAATCTCTGGATCATGCGCGCAAGTTGCGCAATCTTCTCGCCCGCTTATTGTTCTTTTCTTTATACTTATGCCGAGCGTCGGTTCACCTGCAAACGACGCATTTTTTAGAATAATCCTGACTTTGTGCGGAAGAGAAAAAATGAAAATTCGCGCTTTACTGCTTGCTACGAGCATGGCGGCGGCATTGACCGGCTGCCAGAACATGGACTCAAACGGACTGCTTTCCTCAGGCGCAGAGGCTTTTCAGGCCTACAGTCTGAGCGATGCGCAGGTAAAAGCGCTGAGCGATCAGGCCTGTAAGGATATGGACAGCAAAGCTACCATCGCCCCGGCTGGCAGCGAGTATGCAACGCGTCTTGGCAAAATCGCCGCCGCGCTTGGCGATAACATTAACGGCCAGCCGGTGAACTACAAAGTCTATATGGCGAAAGATGTAAATGCCTTTGCCATGGCGAACGGCTGTATCCGCGTATACAGCGGCCTGATGGATATGATGACAGACAACGAAGTCGAAGCGGTGATCGGCCACGAAATGGGTCACGTTGCGCTGGGTCACGTGAAAAAAGGGATGCAGGTTGCGCTGGGTACGAACGCCGTGCGCGCAGCTGCGGCTTCCGCTGGCGGTATTGTCGGCAGCCTGTCGCAATCGCAATTGGGCGATCTTGGCGAGAAACTGGTGAACTCGCAGTTCTCCCAGCGTCAGGAATCCGAGGCGGATGATTACTCGTATGATCTGTTGCGCAAACGTGGGATCAATCCGGCTGGCTTAGCCACCAGTTTTGAGAAACTGGCAAAACTGGAAGCAGGACGTCAAAGCTCAATGTTTGACGATCATCCGGCATCCGCAGAACGTGCGCAACATATTCGCGATCGCATGAGCGCAGACGGGATCAAATAATCTTCGAACAGTGCCGGATGGCGGCGTGAACGCCTTATCCGGCCTACAGAATTACAAATTTAGTCCAGCGATCGGGCGTTATTGGCGAAGCCAGTTTGAGACCGGACAGCGCACAGCCACCGGAGCGTACACGTAGTACGTGAGGATGGCGAGCACTGCCCGGGTTCAAAATGGCGAGTAAAATAGCCCGAAACCGTTACTCGCCTTTTTTCGCCGCCTGGATATAGAGCATTTCTAATGCTAACGTTGCCGCCGCCAGTGCGGTGATCTCTGACTGATCGTAGGCCGGAGCCACTTCAACAACATCCATCCCGACGATGTTCAGATCTTTCAGACCACGTACCAGTTTAATAGCACGATCGGAAGTCAGACCGCCGATCACTGGCGTACCGGTTCCTGGTGCAAACGCCGGATCCAGACAGTCGATATCAAAAGTCAGGTATACCGGCATATCACCGACAATCTGCTTAACCTGAGCGATAATGTCATCAACGCTGCGGTCGTTAACCTGGCACGCATCCAGTACGGTAAAGCCGTTGTCTTTGTCAAACTCGGTACGAATACCGATCTGCACAGAGTGATTCGGATCGATCAGACCTTCGTTCGGCGCAGTGTAGAACATGGTACCGTGGTCGAATTCGCAGCCGTTCGCGTAGGTGTCGGTATGAGCATCAAAGTGCACCAGCGCCATTTTACCAAAGTGTTTAGCGTGTGCGCGCAGCAGCGGCAGCGTGACGAAGTGGTCGCCGCCAAAGGAGAGCATGCGCTTACCAGCAGACAGCAGCTTCTCAGCATGCGCCTGCAGTTTTTCACTCATTTCACGCGCATCCCCGAACGCATAAACCAGATCGCCGCAGTCCACCACGTTCAGGCGCTCGCGCATATCGAAGTTCCACGGGAATCGGTTGTGCTCCCAGGCCAGGTTGGTGGACACCTGACGGATTGCCGCCGGACCATGACGCCCGCCCGCACGACCAGACGTTGCCATATCAAACGGTACACCGGTGATCACCCAGTCGGCGTCGCTGTCGTACGGCATGAAGTTCATCGGCAGACGTAAAAAACCAAAGGCGTTAGAAACCAGGGAGTTGTCGTATTGATGACCTAAGGTGCTCATGTACTGACCTCTTTAAAAATCGATGAAAAAAAATCCCCTCCGCGTCGTTAAGCCCGACGAGGAAGGGATTGATTTGGTAACTGCATATTTACGGCAAATTATCGCCGTTATTTTGTACGGATTCAAGTGAGTGCCACAAATGCTGCCCCCGCGGATTCCGACTGCCGGATGGCGGCTTCGCCTTATCCGGCCTACTTTCGTAGGAACGGTAAGCGCAGCGCCACCAGGCATTTATCGTTACTCATCTTCCAGATAAGTATAACCGTACAGACCGGCTTCAAACTCTTCGAGGAACTGCTGTTGCAGCTCAGCGTCCAGATCGGTGTTTTTCACCTGGTCACGGAACTGCGTCAGCAGGGTGTTCGGATCCAGCTGCACGTATTGCAGCATATCCGCCACGGTATCCCCTTCGTCGGACAGCTCAACTTCTACGCTGCCGTCAGGGAAGACGAACACGTCAACCGCTTCGGTATCACCAAACAGGTTGTGCATGTTGCCGAGGATCTCCTGGTACGCACCCACCATAAAGAAGCCCAGCATCGGCGGGTTCTCAGGGTCATATTCCGGCATCGGCATGGTGGTCGCAATGCCATCACCGTCAACGTAGTGGTCGATAGCACCATCAGAGTCGCAGGTGATATCCAACAGCACCGCACGGCGTTCAGGCACCTGATTCAACCCTTCCAGCGGCATTACCGGGAACAGCTGATCGATCCCCCACGCATCCGGCATCGACTGGAACAGTGAGAAGTTGACGTAAATCTTATCCGCCATACGCTCCTGCAGCTCGTCGATAATCGGACGGTGCGCACGGTTGCTCGGGTCGAGTTGTTTCTGCACTTCATGGCACATGTTCAGATACAGCTGCTCTGCCCACGCACGCTCCTGCAGGCTAAAGGTGCCTGAAGAGTACCCAACGTGAATATCGTGCAGATCCATCTGGCTGTCGTGCAGCCATTCACGCAGCGAACGACGGGTTCCCGGTTCATGCATCTCTTGCCAGGTTTCCCACATGCTTTGCAGGGCACGTGGCGCATCGTCAGCCGGAGGCGTGGCTTCGGTGTGTTCACTACGCTCAACGCCGATAATGTTAGATACCAGCACGGTATGGTGCGCGGTTACCGCGCGGCCAGACTCGGTGATTACCGTCGGATGCGGCAGACCGTGTTCTTCACAGGCGTCGCCAATAGCCCAGATGATGTTGTTGGCGTATTCGTTCAAACCGTAGTTTACAGAACAGTCAGACTGCGAACGGGTACCTTCGTAATCTACGCCCAGACCACCGCCCACGTCGAAGCACTGGATATTAACGCCAAGCTTGTGCAGCTCAACGTAGAAACGCGCCGACTCACGTACGCCGGTGGCGATATCACGAATGTTCGCCATTTGGGAGCCGAGATGGAAGTGCAGCAACTGGATGCTGTCCAGACGACCACGCTCGCGCAGAATTTCTACCAGTTGCAGCACCTGGTTTGCCGCCAGGCCGAATTTTGATTTCTCACCGCCGGAGGACTGCCACTTGCCAGAGCCCTGCGACGCCAGACGCGCACGCACGCCCAGACGCGGAACGACATTCAGGCGTTCAGCTTCATCCAGCACGATAGCGATTTCAGACATCTTCTCGATGACCAGATAGACCTTATGGCCCATCTTCTCGCCAATCAGTGCCAGACGGATATATTCGCGGTCTTTATAACCGTTACACACGATCACGCTACGGGTCATTCCGGCATGGGCCAGAACGGCCATCAATTCAGCTTTGGAACCAGCTTCCAGCCCCAGCGGTTCGCCGGAGTGGATCAGCGATTCAATCACGCGACGATGCTGGTTGACCTTGATCGGGTAAACGAGGAAATAGTCACCGTTGTAACCGTAAGATTCACGGGCTCGTTTAAACGCGGCGTTAATCGAACGCAAACGATGTTGCAGGATCTGCGGGAAGCAGAACAATGCAGGCAGACGCTGGCCCTGCGCTTCACGGGCTTTCACCAACTCAGCAAGGTCAACGCGCGCTTCGGGTACGTCCGGATCCGGGCACACGCTAATGTGGCCCAGTTCATTGACGTCGTAGTAGTTATTACCCCACCAGGCAATATTGTAAGTACGCAGCATCTTGCTGGCTTCCTGGGAACTCATTGCAACCTCCTGCATGGAGCGTAGTACACCGTGTTCGCCTGCTGACGAAGGCGAACCCAAAGAAATGTCGTCAGACATAGCGAACCTCAAATTTTATTAACAAGTGTAAAACAGTTGACTACTATCGCAATCCGAAGACGCGATAACAACCCAAATACAGGCAGAATTTGCAGCAGATAGTGCTGACGCTCCGACTGTGCGACCGGTTTCTTTTTCATATCAATGTAAACACGTAACCGAACTTAATGCTGACGGTTCGGCGAAACCACGAGAAAACTCTTGTTTACCAAGAGCGCCCTTGTTCAGTTCTTAGTGACCGTTACCAGCCCTGGAGTCCTGAGAAGCGCCGAGATGGGTATAACATCGGCAGGTATGCAAGATGCAGATTGCGGGGAACATATGTACACCAGAACGGTGCGACAGATTCAGCAGAATACAACGGTTCATTATCTCGTATCACCTCCACGGTTGCTCCTTACGGAACGAACCCACAAGCCAAAGCTAAAGTCTTAACCCGGCTGGAAGTGGCAACACGATGAAAACGTCGTGTGCTTTTGTATGAGCCGCGCGCCGCGTTTTATACCCATAAGGAAGTCAAAAAGCAAAAGATAAATGCGCGCATTGCCAGCACCGTCAGGAAAAATTTCCAGTTACATTTTCAGTACAATGCGACCTCAATCAAAAAAAGCTGGAAATCAGGCGAAGAACTGTCCTAAAATAGCCGTCCAGATGTTAATCCATCTATACCGATTAACACTCAGACTGCCAGTGTCCGTCATCTGCAGACTCATGGTAGAATCTTCTACACATGGCTATTCCACTCGACAGTTTGAGCTAACCAAATTCTCCTTAGGTGAAATTAAATATGGCAAAACACCTTTTTACGTCCGAGTCCGTATCAGAAGGGCATCCTGACAAAATCGCTGACCAAATCTCTGACGCCGTACTGGACGCAATCCTCGAGCAGGATCCGAAAGCACGCGTTGCCTGCGAAACCTACGTCAAAACCGGTATGGTTTTAGTTGGCGGTGAGATCACCACCAGCGCATGGGTTGATATCGAAGAGATCACCCGTAATACGGTTCGCGAAATTGGCTATGTGCATTCCGACATGGGCTTTGACGCCAACTCTTGTGCGGTACTGAGCGCGATTGGTAAACAGTCTCCGGACATCAACCAGGGTGTTGACCGCGCCGATCCGCTGGAACAGGGCGCAGGCGACCAGGGTCTGATGTTTGGTTATGCAACCAACGAAACCGACGTGCTGATGCCAGCCCCGATCACCTATGCTCACCGTCTGGTGCAGCGTCAGGCTGAAGTGCGTAAAAACGGCACCTTATCCTGGCTGCGTCCGGATGCAAAAAGCCAGGTTACCTTCCAGTATGACGACGGCAAAATCGTCGGTATTGATGCGGTTGTTCTGTCGACTCAGCACTCTGAAGACATCGATCAGAAATCGCTGCAAGAAGCCGTTATGGAAGAGATCATCAAGCCGGTACTGCCGACAGAATGGCTGACTGCTTCGACCAAGTTCTTCATCAACCCAACCGGTCGTTTCGTAATCGGCGGTCCAATGGGCGACTGTGGACTGACAGGTCGTAAAATCATCGTTGATACCTACGGCGGCATGGCGCGTCACGGCGGCGGTGCATTCTCTGGTAAGGATCCGTCTAAAGTTGACCGTTCCGCAGCCTATGCAGCTCGTTACGTCGCGAAAAACATTGTTGCCGCTGGTCTGGCTGATCGCTGTGAGATTCAGGTTTCCTACGCAATCGGCGTGGCTGAACCGACCTCTATCATGGTGGAAACGTTTGGTACTGAAAAAGTGCCTTCTGAGCAACTGACCCTGCTGGTGCGCGAGTTCTTCGACCTGCGCCCGTATGGTCTGATTCAGATGCTGGATCTGCTGCACCCGATTTACAAAGAAACCGCTGCTTACGGTCACTTTGGTCGCGAACATTTCCCATGGGAAAAAACCGACAAAGCCGCTCTGCTGCGTGAAGCTGCCGGTCTGAAGTAATTCCCTCACGGCTCAACGCTTATGAAGACCAGCCTCGCGCTGGTCTTTTTTATGTCCTTTTCTCTTCCATACCCCATAGCCAAAGCTACGCTAATCTCCCTTGTTGCAAACAACAAATGAAAGCGATTACATATCGTAGAATTTCGATCCAACATGAATCAACATCTCTTCGTTACTATGATTGCATCACTGTTACATTATATTTCAGCATTATCTTAAACCCAGACAATCAATGTTATTCATGTGAAATAAATAACGTTATTTTTCAATCAAATAACCAATAACTTACATGAATGCTAGTGTAACCGATTACACTAATGTGATGTGATTCGCATTTTTTTACCCCGTACTCACCTACCCTTAACATCAACAAAACTAGCTACCCAACCGGAGGGCATCATGCCTGACAATAAAAAAACGGGGCGTTCCAACAAAGCCATGACATTTTTTGTCTGCTTTCTTGCAGCCCTGGCTGGATTACTTTTTGGCCTGGATATCGGTGTTATTGCCGGAGCTTTACCGTTCATCACCGACGAGTTCCAAATTACCCCCCACACTCAGGAATGGGTGGTGAGTTCGATGATGTTTGGTGCTGCCGTGGGTGCCGTCGGCAGCGGTTGGCTCTCCTTCAAACTGGGGCGTAAAAAGAGTTTGATGATCGGCGCAATCCTGTTTGTTGCCGGTTCACTGTTCTCCGCCGCGGCACCAAACGTTGAAGTGCTGTTGGTTTCCCGCGTGCTGCTCGGCCTTGCGGTAGGCGTTGCGTCTTATACCGCGCCGCTTTACCTGTCTGAAATTGCCCCGGAAAAAATTCGTGGCAGCATGATCTCTATGTATCAGTTGATGATCACCATCGGTATTTTGGGTGCGTATCTTTCCGATACGGCGTTTAGCTACAGCGGCGCATGGCGCTGGATGCTGGGCGTGATCATCATCCCTGCCCTGCTGCTGCTGGTTGGCGTTATCTTCCTGCCGGACAGCCCACGCTGGTTTGCTGCTAAACGTCGTTTTGTCGATGCTGAACGTGTTCTGTTGCGTTTGCGTGATACCAGCGCAGAAGCCAAACGCGAGCTGGATGAAATTCGTGAAAGTCTGCAGGTGAAGCAGAGCGGCTGGGCGCTGTTTAAAGAAAACAGCAACTTCCGCCGCGCGGTATTCCTTGGCGTCCTGTTACAGGTGATGCAGCAGTTCACCGGGATGAACGTCATTATGTATTACGCACCGAAAATCTTTGAGCTGGCGGGCTACACCAACACCACCGAGCAGATGTGGGGGACTGTTATCGTCGGTCTGACCAACGTGCTGGCAACCTTTATCGCCATTGGCCTGGTTGACCGTTGGGGCCGCAAGCCTACGCTGATCCTCGGCTTTATCGTCATGGCCGTCGGTATGGGCGTGCTGGGTACGATGATGCACGTGGGTATTCACTCGGCGGCCGCGCAATACTTCGCTGTACTGATGCTGCTGATGTTTATCGTTGGCTTTGCCATGAGCGCCGGTCCGCTGATTTGGGTTCTGTGCTCTGAAATCCAACCGCTGAAAGGCCGCGATTTCGGTATCACCTGCTCTACCGCAACCAACTGGATTGCCAATATGATCGTCGGTGCAACCTTCCTGACGATGCTGAACTCGCTGGGAAGCGCCAATACTTTCTGGGTCTACGGTGGTCTGAACGTCCTGTTCATCTTCCTGACCCTGTGGTTGATACCTGAAACTAAAAATGTCTCTCTGGAACACATTGAACGTAACCTGATGAAAGGTCGTAAACTGCGCGAAATTGGCGCACACGACTAATCACGAAAAGCTTCCTCCCCCGCGGGAGGAAGCCTTCCTCTTGCAGTCCCTTCCCTGTCGCACTATCCTCTGGCGTTATGAAAACCTCCCGTCTCCCTATCGCCATCCAGCAAGCCGTTATGCGCAGCCTGCGGGAAAAACTCGCTCAGGCCAATCTCAAGCTAGAACGCAATTACCCGGAGCCAAAGCTGGTTTACCAACAGCGCGGAACCGCCGCGGGTACCGCGTGGCTACAAACCTACGAAATTCGTCTGAATCCCGTCCTGCTGATGGAGAACGTTGACGCGTTCGTTAACGAAGTGGTGCCCCATGAACTGGCGCATTTACTGGTGTGGAAATACTTTGGCCGCGTGCCGCCGCACGGCAAAGAGTGGAAATGGATGATGGAAAGCGTGCTGGGCGTGCCAGCCCGACGTACGCATCAGTTCGAACTGCAATCCGTGCAGCGTAAGACCTTTACTTACCGCTGCAAGTGTCAGGAACACCAACTGACCGTACGCCGCCATAACCGCGTGATACGCGGCGAAGCCACCTACCGCTGCGTTCACTGCGGCGAACTACTGATTGCAGAATAATCTTCAGAATTATCAGTAACTTTTCTGATCTAACTGATTGCATACAGGAATGACTTTCGCTACGTTGCGGGCTCGTTTTGACACGGAGTTCGTGATGTACCGTAATTTTTCTTTTGCTGCGGCCTTGTTAGCCGCAGCATTTTCAGGCCCGGCTTTAGCCGAAGGCATCAACAGTTTTTCTCAGGCAAAAGCGGCGGGCGTCAAAGTTAACGCCGATGCACCAGGCGATTTCTACTGCGGTTGTAAAATTAACTGGCAAGGCAAAAAAGGGGTCGTGGACCTCGAATCCTGCGGCTATAAAGTGCGAAAAAACGAAAACCGCGCCAGTCGAATTGAATGGGAGCACGTTGTCCCCGCCTGGCAGTTTGGTCATCAGCGTCAGTGCTGGCAGGACGGAGGGCGTAAAAACTGCGCTAAAGATCCGGTCTATCGCAAAATGGAAAGCGATATGCATAACCTGCAGCCTGCGGTAGGTGAAGTGAATGGCGATCGCGCTAACTTCATGTACAGCCAGTGGAACGGTGGCGAAGGCCAGTATGGACAGTGCGCGATGAAGGTTGATTTCAAAGAGAAAGTTGCCGAGCCGCCTGCCCGCGCCCGTGGCGCCATCGCGCGTACCTATTTTTATATGCGCGACCAATACAACCTGACGCTCTCTCGCCAGCAAACCCAGCTTTTTAATGCCTGGAATAAGCAGTATCCGGTCACCGACTGGGAGTGTGAGCGCGACGAACGCATCGCGAAGGTACAGGGGAATCATAACCCCTATGTGCAACGCGCTTGCCAGGCGCAAAAGAGCTAACCTACACTAGCGGCAATATTTTTAACCATGCCCTGCCTGTTGCAGCCCAGGGCCATGACGCGGATGTTTAACTATGCGCATTCCTCGCATTTATCACCCAGAGCCACTCGCTTCCGGTAGCCAAATTTCACTGTGTGAAGATGCTGCCAACCATATCGGCCGTGTACTACGTATGGGGCCAGGCCAGCCGCTACAGCTGTTTGATGGCAGCAATCAGGTATTCGACGCCGAAATTACCCATGCCAGTAAGAAAAGCGTGGAAGTGAAGGTGCTTAACGCTGAACTCGACGATCGGGAATCACCGTTGCATATCCACCTGGGCCAGGTAATGTCGCGCGGTGAAAAAATGGAATTTACTATCCAGAAATCGATTGAACTGGGTGTAAGCCTCATTACGCCACTTTTTTCTGAGCGTTGCGGCGTTAAACTGGACAATGAACGCCTGAACAAGAAGCTCCAGCAGTGGCAGAAAATCGCTATTGCCGCCTGCGAACAGTGCGGTCGTAATCGGGTGCCTGAAATTCGCCCGGCAATGGATCTGGAAGCATGGTGCGCAGAACAGGACGAAGGACTGAAGCTCAATCTGCATCCTCGCGCCAGCGCCAGCATTAACACGCTGCCGCTCCCGGTGGAGCGCATCCGCTTGCTGATTGGCCCGGAAGGTGGGTTGTCGGCAGATGAAATTGCCATGACCGCACGGTATCAGTTTACTGATATTCTGTTAGGACCTCGCGTTCTGCGTACTGAGACAACTGCGCTCACCGCCATTACCGCGCTTCAGGTGCGTTTTGGCGATCTGGGCTAAGGCATAAACGGAGAAGAACATGATCAAGCTCGGCATCGTGATGGATCCCATCGCAAGCATCAACATCAAGAAAGATTCCAGTTTCGCTATGCTGCTGGAAGCGCAACGCCGCGGTTACGAAATTCATTATATGGAGATGGCCGATCTTTATCTGATCAACGGTGAAGCCCGCGCCCATACGCGTACCCTGAGCGTAGAGCAGAACTACGACAAATGGTATGAGTTCAAGAGCGAACAGGATCTCCCGCTGGCAGACCTGGACGTTATTCTGATGCGTAAGGATCCGCCGTTTGATACCGAGTTCATCTACGCGACCTATATTCTGGAACGTGCAGAAGAGAAAGGAACGCTGATCGTCAACAAACCGCAGAGCCTGCGCGACTGCAACGAAAAGTTGTTCACCGCATGGTTTGCCGATCTGACGCCGGAAACTCTGGTCACGCGTAATAAAGCGCAGCTGAAAGCCTTCTGGCAAAAACACAGCGACATCATTCTCAAACCGCTGGACGGCATGGGCGGGGCCTCTATTTTCCGCGTGAAGGAAGGCGATCCGAACCTTGGCGTTATTGCGGAAACGCTGACCGAGCACGGTACCCGCTACTGCATGGCGCAGAACTATCTGCCAGCCATTAAAGACGGCGATAAACGCGTGCTGGTGGTCGATGGCGAACCCGTTCCTTACTGCCTGGCGCGTATTCCGCAGGGCGGCGAAACCCGTGGCAACCTGGCCGCAGGTGGTCGTGGCGAGCCGCGTCCATTAACCGACAGTGACTGGGAAATTGCCCGTCGCATTGGGCCAACGCTGAAAGCGAAAGGTTTGATTTTTGTCGGTCTGGATATCATTGGCGATCGTCTGACGGAAATTAACGTCACCAGCCCAACCTGTATTCGTGAAATTGAAGCGGAGTTCCCGGTTTCGATTACCGGTATGCTGATGGATGCTATTGAAGCGCGCCTGCAAAAATAAAAGAACTCGCCGGTAGAAGGGACCCTACCGATACTAATAGTGACAGCGCTCCTGTTTGTACGCATACTGGGCGCTGTTGCTTTTTTGAACCAGGAAACAGAACCTCTGACAATGAATTTACAGCATCACTTTCTAATTGCCATGCCTGCTCTCCAGGATCCAATTTTCCGCCGTTCCGTGGTGTATATTTGCGAACACAATGAGAACGGAGCAATGGGGATTATCGTCAATAAGCCTCTGGAAAACTTACAAATTGAAGGGATTCTGGAAAAGCTGAAGATTACTCCAGAAGAACGCGATCCGGCCATTCGTCTGGATAAGCCCGTGATGCTCGGCGGCCCGCTGGCAGAAGACCGTGGATTTATACTTCATACCCCACCGTCGCGCTTTGCGTCCAGTATTCGCATTTCTGATAACACCATCATCACAACCTCCCGCGATGTATTAGAAACTCTGGGCACGCAGGAGCAACCATCCGAGGTGCTGGTGGCATTAGGCTATTCATCATGGGAAAAGGGCCAACTGGAACAAGAGTTACTGGATAACGCCTGGCTTACGGCCCCTGCCGATCTCAACATCTTATTCAAAACGCCGATTGCCGACCGCTGGCGCGATGCGGCGAAGCTTATCGGGATAGATATTCAGACCATGCCCGGCGTGGCGGGACACGCATGATGAACGGAACATTACTCTCTTTTGATTTTGGTACGAAAAGTATCGGCGTCGCCGTGGGTCAGCGCATTACCGGTACGGCCAGGCCATTGCCCGCCATCAAAGCACAGGACGGTACGCCAGACTGGAATTTGATTGAACGCCTGCTGAAAGAGTGGCAACCGGATGAAATCATTGTCGGCCTGCCGCTCAACATGGATGGCACCGAACAGCCCCTTACCGCGCGCGCACGTAAATTCGCTAACCGCATTCATGGTCGCTTTGGCGTAACCGTAACGCTGCACGATGAACGTTTGAGCACCGTCGAAGCCCGCTCAGGCCTGTTTGAGCAAGGCGGTTACCGGGCGTTGAATAAAGGCAAAGTAGACTCCGCTTCTGCCGTTATTATCCTGGAAAGCTATTTCGAGCAGGGCTATTAAAGCCGCCCCTGCGCCTGTCGCTGCTGTAAACTTTGTGCAAACGTCTGCATACCTGTCTGCTGCCCGGTTTGAATCACGCCGGGTAGCTGATGCGTTTTCCCTTCGCGGATCAAATTGCCCACGGCGGGCGTGTTGACGAGCAGTTCGAATAGCGCCACGCGTCCCCCCTGCTTATCCTCCTCCAGTTTTTGCGAAAGAACCGCCCGCAGGCTATCTGCCAGTTGGTTACGCACAGGATCTTTCTCTGTTGCTGCAAAGGAATCCACCAGCCGCGCGATGGCCTGCGCCGCACCTCGCGTATGTAACGTTGCCAGCACCAGATGTCCGGTCTCCGCCGCCGTTAATGCCAGCCGAATGGTTTCCACGTCGCGCAGCTCGCCCAGCAAAATAACGTCGGGATCTTCGCGTAGCGCACCGCGCAAACCGGTGGCGAAAGAGGCGCAATGTGCGCCCACCTCCCGCTGTTGAATCAGACAACGTCGGCTGGTGTAGCGATATTCAATAGGATCTTCCAGCGTCAGAATGTGCCCCTCAATATGCTGATTAAGATACTCCACCATCGCCGCCAGGGTCGTAGATTTACCGCTGCCGGTAGCGCCTGTCACCAGAATCAACCCATTTTCACTGTGAAGCAGTTCAGGTATGACCGCGGGAGGCTGAAGATCGTCTAAATGAGGACAATCCAGCGGTAGCAGTCTTAGCGCCAGCGAGGTTCCCTGCAGATGGACAAATGCGCTGGCGCGCAGCCGCCGGGAGTCCGTCAGGGTAACGGCAAAATCAATCTGCCCTTGCTCCTGCAACTGTACCTGTTGTTGCTCACTGAGCCAGCACATCAGCAGATTCTCTACGTCAGGCGCGGTAAACGGTGCGCTTTCGACTTTTCCATGTCTGCGCCAACGCGCAGGCCATGCATTGCACAGGTGTAGATCCGACACGTTATGCTTTACACTAAGGGCCACTATTTCTTCCATATTCATATGAACATCCTCGGAAAATGAACGATATCGCGCATAACCTGGCACATGTCCGGGACAAAATCTCAGCCGCCGCGACGCGTTGCGGGCGGTCTTCAGAAGAAGTTATGTTGCTTGCAGTCAGCAAAACCAAACCTGCGAGCGCCATCGAAGAAGCCATTACCGCAGGGCAGCGTGCCTTCGGTGAAAACTATGTCCAGGAAGGGGTGGATAAAATCCGCTACTTTCAGGAAAAAAGCGTCAACGATCTGCAGTGGCACTTTATCGGCCCGCTGCAGTCCAACAAAAGTCGTCTGGTCGCTGAACATTTTGACTGGTGCCATACGATCGACCGTCTACGTATCGCTGCCCGTCTGAGCGAACAGCGCCCGGCAGACCTGCCGCCGCTGAATGTGCTGATCCAGATTAATATCAGCGATGAGAACAGTAAGTCAGGGATTCCGCTGGCAGAGCTTGATGCCCTGGCCGCTGAAGTCGCTGCGCTGCCGCGCATTACCCTGCGTGGTTTGATGGCTATTCCCGCTCCTGAGTCAGATTATGTAAGGCAGTTTGAAGTTGCACAGCAAATGGCTGTAGCATTTGCCGGGTTGAAAACACGCTATCCAAATATCGATACGCTCTCGCTGGGGATGTCTGATGATATGGATGCCGCTATCGCGGCGGGTAGCACGATGGTGCGCATCGGCACTGCCATTTTTGGTGCTCGTGATTACACTAAAAAATAAGGAAAATTAAGGAACACCATGAATACGTTGACCTTCCTGCTCTCAACGGTAATTGAGCTGTATACCATGGCGCTGCTGCTGCGCGTGTGGATGCAATGGTCTCGCTGCGATTTCTACAACCCGTTCTCGCAGTTTATTGTGAAAATCACTCAGCCCATTATTGGGCCGTTACGCCGTATTATTCCGCCAATGGGGCCCATTGACAGCGCATCAGCATTAGTCGCGCTCGTTCTCAGCTTTATCAAAGCCATCGTGCTATTTAAGGTGGTCACGTTCCAGCCGATCATCTGGATCGCCGCCGTGCTGATTGTCCTGAAGACCATTGGGCTGCTGATTTTCTGGGTGCTGCTGGTAATGGCGATTATGAGCTGGGTCAGCCAGGGTCGCAGTCCGGTGGAGTACGTGCTGATTCAACTGGCGGATCCGCTGTTGCGTCCTATCCGTCGCATACTTCCAGGCATGGGCGGGATCGATTTCTCCCCAATGATTCTGGTTCTGCTGCTCTATGTCATTAACATGGGTATCGCGGAAGTGTTACAGGCGACAGGCAACATGCTGCTGCCGGGGCTGTGGATGGCGCTATGAGTGCCGTTACACCCTGCGACGACGGTCTGGTTTTACGGCTCTATATTCAGCCGAAAGCCAGCCGTGACAGTATTGTGGGTTTACATGGCGACGAAGTTAAAGTCGCCATTACCGCCCCGCCGGTCGATGGACAAGCCAACAGCCATCTGGTGAAGTTTCTCGGCAAACAGTTCCGCGTAGCGAAAAGCCAGGTCGTTATTGAGAAGGGCGAGCTTGGTCGCCACAAACAGGTTAAAATTATTCATCCGCAACAGATCCCGCCCGAAATTGCGGCGCTAACTGATTAGGTATCCCATGCAAAAAGTTGTCCTCGCGACCGGCAATGCCGGTAAAGTGCGTGAACTCTCCTCTCTTCTGAGTGATTTCGGTCTTGATGTTGTTGCCCAAACGGATCTGGGAGTTGATTCTGCAGAAGAGACCGGACTGACGTTTATTGAGAACGCCATTCTGAAGGCGCGTCATGCCGCGCAAATTACGGGTTTGCCAGCCATTGCTGATGACTCCGGCCTGGCAGTAAATGCCCTTGGCGGCGCGCCGGGTATCTATTCAGCCCGCTATTCCGGCGAAGATGCGACCGATCAGCAGAACCTGGAAAAACTGCTGCACACCCTGCGGGATGTCCCGGATGACCAGCGTCAGGCGCAATTCCACTGCGTGCTGGTGTATATGCGCCATGCGGACGATCCCACGCCTTTAGTGTGCCACGGAAGCTGGCCGGGCGTGATTACCCGTGAACCGGCCGGAAACGGTGGTTTTGGTTACGACCCAATCTTTTTTGTGCCGTCCGAAGGAAAAACAGCTGCTGAGCTGACCCGCGAAGAAAAAAGTGCGATTTCTCACCGCGGACAGGCACTGAAGCTGCTGCTGGATGCCCTGCGCAATGGTTAACCTTCCGCCGCTAAGTCTTTATATTCACATCCCCTGGTGCGTGCAGAAATGCCCGTACTGCGACTTTAACTCGCATGCGCTTAAGGGCGAGGTTCCTCATGACGACTATGTTCAGCACCTGCTGAGCGATCTGGATACTGAGGTGGCCCACGCCCAGGGGCGGGAAGTAAAGACAATTTTTATCGGTGGTGGTACGCCGAGCCTGCTTTCTGGCCCGGCAATGCAAACGCTGCTCGACGGCGTGCGTGCACGGCTGAATCTGGCCGCAGATGCAGAAATCACAATGGAGGCGAATCCCGGGACGGTGGAAGCCGATCGCTTTGTTGATTATCAACGCGCTGGCGTAAACCGTATCTCGATTGGCGTACAGAGCTTTAGCTCCGCCAAACTCGAGCGTCTGGGACGTATTCACGGGCCGGAAGAAGCCAAACGAGCAGCACACCTGGCGAGCGGTCTGGGGCTACGCAGCTTTAACCTCGACCTGATGCATGGTTTGCCAGATCAGACGCTGGAAGAGGCGCTGGGCGATTTACAGCAGGCCATCGCGCTCAACCCACCGCATCTTTCCTGGTATCAGTTGACCATCGAACCCAACACGCTGTTCGGTTCCCAACCGCCTGTTTTACCAGACGATGATGCGCTGTGGGATATTTTTGAGCAAGGCCACCAGTTGCTGACCGCCGCCGGGTATCAACAGTACGAAACCTCAGCCTATGCGAAGCCGGGCTATCAGTGTCAGCACAACCTTAATTACTGGCGTTTTGGCGACTATCTCGGTATTGGCTGCGGCGCGCATGGCAAAATTACGTTCCCGGACGGGCGCATTCTGCGTACCACCAAAACGCGGCATCCGCGTGGCTACATGCAAGGGCGTTATCTCGAAAGCCAGCGTGATGTCGCCGAAGCCGATAAGCCGTTCGAGTTCTTTATGAACCGTTTCCGGTTGCTTGAGGCCGCGCCTCGCGCGGAGTTCAGACAATATACCGGGCTTACCGAGGACGTTATTCGTCGACAGATCGATGAGGCTATTTCCCAGGGCTACCTGAGTGAATGCGATGAATACTGGCAGATTACTCAACACGGTAAGCTGTTTTTGAACTCTCTGTTGGAGCTGTTTCTGGCGGAGTAATACGGTAACGATGTAGGCCGGATAAGGCCTTGAGCCGCATCCGGCAAATTGCCTGATGGCGCTGCGCTTATCAGGCCTACAGGGTTAGGTCGATGAGCGCAGCCACCTTCAGTCATTAATACTGATTAAACATTTCCTGGATCTGTTTAGGATCCTTGGTTTGAGTCAGCGCAAGCTGCAGCAGAACACGTGCTTTTTGCGGGTTCAGGGAACCTGAAGCCACAAATCCGTATTTTGCATCATCAACTTCTGCATCCTGCGTGGTGGCACCCGTTGGTACACGAGATGAACGCACCACAACGGTACCTTTATGCGCGGCGGTTGCCAGCGTATCGAAAATGGTTTTATACAAGTTACCGTTACCTACACCTGCACTAACGATCCCTGCGTAACCCGCATCTACCAGTGCTTTTGCCGGCAGATCGGAGGCGTTAGCATAGTTGTAAACAATCCCAACTTTCGGCAACTCGGTCAGCTTAGAAACATCGAACGGAGTAGACGTGGTGTGCTTACGCGCAGGCGTACGCTGGTAGTCGATTTTACCGTTATGAATGTAACCCAACGGGCCGTAGTTAACGGATTTGAAGGTAGCAACGTCGGTAGTGTTGGTTTTAGTCACGTCGCGACCATCCATAACGGTGTCGTTCATCACCACCAGCACTCCGCGGTTGGCAGAGGCTTTGTCTGCGGCAGTTACCACTGCGTTATACAGGTTGAACGGGCCATCAGCACTCATACCCGTAGATGGACGCATGGCGCCGACCAGCACGACCGGCTTGTTGCACTTGACGGTCAGGTCGAGGAAATAGGCGGTTTCTTCCATGGTATCCGTACCATGTGTCACCACGAAGCCGTCGGTTTTATCACACTCGGTATTAATCTTTTTGGCCAGCGTTAACCAGACTTCGTCATTCATATCCTGGGAGCCGATGTTCACCACCTGCTCGCCTTTAACGACAGCGATATCTTTCAACTGAGGTACGGCCTCAACCAGATTTTCTACGCCAACCTTGCCTGCCGTGTAGTTAGATTTTGTCGCGGAATCACCACCGCCAGCAATCGTCCCGCCGGTCGCTAAAATGGTGATGTTTGGCAGTGCAAGCGCCGCGCCGCTGAAACCCATAACCAGTGCGGCAAGTGCCGTTTTCTTGAAAAACTCCATGTTATTTCTCCAGTTACTTGAATTTGCAGCATTATGTCTATCCTACAGATGAATAATGTGACGAGTTCCAATTAACCAGATTTATATCTCCACCAAATTGCCATTCTTAGAGATGGATATCAAAAAAACAGAAATATACAAAATAAAACGGCGCAGAATGTTTCTGCGCCGTTAAAAAGAGGTGAAGATTATTTCAGAGTGCTAACCAGCGTTTTACGATCGTTTTCCAGCGTCACGACGCGGGCACAAACATCTTTGCCAAACTGCTGGAAGTCTTGTTCCTGATTCTTCCATTCGTTCTGAATTGAGGTTTGCAAGCCACCGAGACTCCCGAGCACGCCCTGCAACGGATTACCACCGCCTTTGAGTACGGCTTTGGCACCCATTTCGTTGATGCTGTCCTGCAAAATACCGCCCATCGCCTGATTAACCAGCTGTTGTCCGTCCGCGCGGACTTGATCAATCGCCTTATAATGGAAGGTCAGGCCATCAGTTCGATGCTCGATGATGCGGTTCATCTGCTCTTTCAATTGCGCATCCAGCTTGGTTAAGCGGCCACGCATGTTGCTGCTTTCACCGACCTCTTTGGCGATGATTTTATCCAGCGCCACGCGACCTTTCTCTACGCGCGCTCTGGCACCTTCGTCAATCCACGGCAGGCTGCTACGCAACGCCGCCTGATAATCTTTGGCCTGCTCACGCTGTGCGGCGTTCAGGCTGTACTGTTTACCGTTGAAGGTGACATCGCCGGTCTGGGTAATAATCAGGTCGCCGTTCTCGCCCTTCACCTGCACCGTTTGTGGGCTCAAAATCACATCGTCACGCGGGGTGACGCTGCACTGGTAATCTGCATGTGCGGCCATCGCCGTGAACGTTAGGACTGCCGCCAGCAGCGTTTTGCGCATCATATCTTTCCCTCAAGACAAATCGGGCCGGCATTTGCCGACCCTGTGCTACTTAGTCCCACCAAATATCGAAAAGTTCGCTGGTACGCACTTCTTCTAGTTTGTGCTCTTCCAGCCACTTACGCACGATTGCCTGGTGTTCTTCGGTGCATTTGCCGATTTCCTGCAGACAGATCAGACCTTCCCAGGCCAGATAGCCGCTGCCGTCAAAAGCCAGCTTGTTCGGTTCGATAACTTCATTGATAAAGTCATCAACGATTTGATCGACCTGCTCTCCAGATGTACCTTCCGGGAAACGCCATGCAACCGAAAATCCTACTTCCTGGAATTCTTCGATGTGCATCTTTTTACGCAGACGACGGCTACGGTTCTTTGCCATTATTTCACCCTCTCGAACATTAAGTCCCATACGCCGTGGCCAAGACGATGACCACGTTGTTCAAATTTGGTTACCGGGCGCGATTGTGGGCGCGGTACATAATCGTTACTCTCGGACTGGTTTTTATACCCGTCAATGGAGGACATCACTTCCAGCATATGTTCCGCATAAGCTTCCCAGTCGGTTGCCATGTGGAATACGCCGCCCAGCTTCAGCTTACTTAAGATATGCTCAGCAAACGGTACCTGAACGATACGGCGTTTATTATGACGTGCTTTATGCCACGGGTCAGGGAAAAACAACTGAACCATAGATAAAGAATTGTCAGGAATCATTTTATGCAGGACTTCAACGGCATCATGGCACATGACGCGCAGGTTCTCGACACCCTCTTCATGGGCTGAAGCCAGACACGCACCAACGCCCGGCGAGTGAACCTCAATGCCAAGGAAATTCTGTTCCGGACGCGCTTTCGCCATTGCGACCAGCGACGCTCCCATACCAAAACCGATTTCCAGCGTGACTGGCGCATCACGGCCAAACAGTTCTGCGAAATTTACAGGCTCTTCGCTGAACTCAACGCCCATCACCGGCCAGTAGTTTTCCAGCGCGTGCTCCTGCCCTTTCGTCAGTCGCCCCTGGCGACGAACAAAACTACGAATCCGGCGCAGAGGGCGGCCGTTTTCATCAAATTCCGGTGAAATGACGTCGTTCTTCATAAAAGTTTAGTCTGCTGTGTTTGAGTTCTGAAAACGGGCATTATCCAAAGTTAGTTGCCGGATGCAAGTAAAGGAAGAAAGTGAGCAGCGGAAAGTTCCGGTTTACACCCCGTTGCCGCTGTGCTGCAATCTTGCCCCCGGCAATAATGAAACGGTAATCATGCAAGCGTCTCAATTCTCGGCTCAGGTTTTGAGCTGGTACGACAAATACGGGCGGAAAACGCTGCCCTGGCAAATTGATAAGACGCCTTACAAAGTATGGCTCTCTGAGGTAATGCTGCAACAAACTCAGGTTGCGACCGTTATCCCTTATTTTGAACGCTTTATGGCGCGCTTCCCAACGGTAACGGATTTAGCCCATGCGCCGCTGGATGAGGTTCTGCATTTGTGGACCGGGCTGGGTTATTACGCCCGAGCGCGTAATCTGCATAAAGCCGCGCAGCAGGTTGTCACGCTGCATAGCGGTATATTTCCGCAAACTTTTGATGAGGTGGCCGCCCTACCTGGCGTCGGTCGCTCAACCGCAGGCGCGATCCTTTCCCTCTCTCTGGGTCAGCATTTTCCGATTCTCGACGGTAACGTCAAACGCGTGCTGGCTCGCTGTTATGCTGTAAGCGGCTGGCCGGGTAAAAAAGAGGTCGAAAAGAAGCTGTGGGAGTTGAGCGAGCAGGTGACGCCCGCCCATGGCGTTGAGCGTTTTAATCAGGCGATGATGGATTTAGGCGCCATGGTCTGTACGCGCTCAAAACCTAAATGTTCGCTGTGTCCGTTGGAAAATGGCTGTGTGGCCAGCGCCAATGCAAGCTGGGCGTTGTACCCGGGTAAAAAACCCAAGCAAACGCTGCCGGAACGAACGGGCTATTTTTTACTGATGCAGCATGATGACGAAGTGCTGCTCGCACAGCGACCGCCCAGCGGCTTATGGGGTGGTTTATACTGTTTTCCACAGTTTGACGGCGAAGATGGACTGCGCAACTGGCTGGCGCAACGGCAAATTAACGCAGATAATCTGACCCAACTTAATGCGTTTCGCCATACCTTTAGCCATTTCCACTTAGACATTGTGCCTATGTGGCTTCCTGTGTCTTCATTCGGCGCATGCTTGGATGAAGGCAACGCGCTCTGGTATAACTTAGCGCAACCGCCGTCGGTCGGACTGGCGGCTCCCGTGGAGCGTTTGTTACAGCAATTACGTGCCGGTACACACGTTTAACGTACCGGTCGATAGAGAGGATTTTTTATGAGCAGAACGATTTTTTGCACTTTCCTGCAACGCGAAGCAGAAGGCCAGGATTTTCAGCTGTACCCGGGCGATCTGGGGAAACGCATCTACAACGAGATTTCTAAAGAAGCATGGGCGCAATGGCAGCATAAGCAAACCATGCTGATTAACGAGAAGAAGCTCAATATGATGAACGTTGAGCATCGTAAACTGCTTGAGCAGGAGATGATCAACTTCCTGTTTGAAGGCAAAGACGTGCATATTGAAGGCTATACACCAGAGTCTTAAGAACCGTTGCCGGATGGCGCTGCGCTTATCCGGCCTACGATTTAATCTGGTCCTTGCAAATAACAAACACAACACGCACTCCCGGAATGATGAAAAAATTTCTCGCGCTTGCCGTTATTGCGCCGTTGCTCATCTCCTGTTCCAGTTCGACCAAAAAAGGCGATTCCTATAACGAAGCCTGGGTCAAGGATACCAACGGTTTTGATATTCTGATGGGGCAATTTGCCCATAACATTGAGAATTTGTGGGGATTTAAGGAAGTGCTGATTGCGGGTCCAAAGGACTACGTAAAGTATACCGATCAGTATCAAACCCGCAGCCATATCAACTTTGATGACGGTACGATAACCGTCGAGACCATTGCCGGGACAGATCCCGCCGGGCACCTGCGTCGGGCGATTATCAAGACATTGCTGATGGGGGATGATCCAGGTTCTATCGACCTCTATTCCGATGTCGACGACATTAAGATTTCCAAAGAGCCGTTCCTGTACGGGCAGGTGGTCGATAATACCGGCAAGCCCATTCGTTGGGAGGGGCGTGCCACCAATTTCGCTGACTATCTGCTGAAAACACGCCTGAAAAGCCGCAGCAATGGTATTCGCATCATCTATAGCGTGACGATCAACCTGGTACCGAACCACCTTGATAAGCGCGCGCATAAATACGTCGGCATGGTGCGTCAGGCTTCGCGTAAGTATGGCGTCGATGAGTCACTGATTCTGGCCATCATGCAAACCGAATCCTCATTTAACCCATATGCGGTCAGCCATGCCGATGCGCTGGGACTGATGCAGGTGGTACAGCACAGCGCCGGGAAAGATGTGTTTCGCTCGCAAGGGCGCTCCGGCACACCGAGCCGTAGCTTCCTGTTTGACCCGGCCAGCAACATTGATACCGGTACCGCCTATCTGGCTATGCTCAACAATGTCTATTTAGGCGGCATTGATAATCCAACATCCCGTCGCTACGCGGTGATCACGGCATATAACGGCGGTGCGGGCAGCGTGCTGCGCGTTTTCTCGAACGATAAAATCCAGGCCGCGAATATTATCAACAGCATGACCCCGGGGGACGTTTATCAAACGCTGACTACCCGACATCCGTCTGCTGAATCACGCCGATACCTTTACAAGGTCAATTCCGCACAAAAATCATATCGACGCCGCTAATATATCCCCTCTTCTGCCCCGGTAAACGGGGTCCGGAAGAGGGTAAAGTGTTAACTCCATCACTCTTTTGCTTTGCAATCAGAAATTGTTTGCAAATATTTGTCACAGGTAACAAAAAAAGAGTGTCCCTCGTTGATAGAATCACATCATCAAACCCCGGCAAATGTGCCTTTTAAAACATTCATCCGCATTACGGTGTGAGGAAATTAACATGAATCTTAAGCTGCAGCTGAAAGTGCTCTCGTTTCTGCAGTTCTGCTTATGGGGTAGTTGGCTCACTACCCTCGGCTCCTATATGTTTGTCACCCTAAAATTCGATGGTGCATCCATTGGCGCAGTGTATAGCTCGCTGGGGATCGCCGCCGTGTTTATGCCTACGCTGTTAGGGATCGTGGCCGACAAATGGATCAGTGCGAAATGGGTGTACGCCATTTGTCACCTGGTCGGTGCAGCAACGCTGTTCGCCGCAGCCGAAGTCACCACCCCAGGTGCGATGTTCTTTGTGATCTTGCTTAACTCTTTGGCCTATATGCCAACGCTGGGGTTAATCAACACCATTTCTTACTATCGCCTGCAGTCAGCCGGGATGGATATCGTAACGGACTTCCCGCCAATCCGTATCTGGGGCACTATCGGCTTTATCATGGCGATGTGGGGCGTGAGCTTCTCCGGCTTCGAGCTGAGTCATATGCAGCTGTATATCGGTGCAACGCTGTCCGTTGTTTTGGCGCTGTTCACGCTGACGCTGCCGCATATTCCGGTGGCTAACCAGCAGAAAAACCAGAGCTGGTCGTCCATGCTGGGCCTGGATGCTTTCGCGCTGTTTAAAAACAAGCGTATGGCGATTTTCTTCATCTTCTCCATGATGCTGGGCGCGGAGCTGCAGATTACAAATATGTTCGGTAATACCTTCCTGCACAGCTTCGATAACAACCCGCTGTTCTCCGGTAGTTTCATCGTTGAACACGCCTCGGTGATGATGTCGATCTCGCAGATTTCCGAGACGCTGTTTATCCTGACCATCCCGTTCTTCTTGAGCCGTTACGGTATTAAGAATGTAATGCTTATCAGTATTGTGGCGTGGATGCTGCGTTTCGGCCTGTTTGCCTACGGCGATCCGACACCGTTCGGTACCGTGCTGCTGGTTCTGTCGATGATTGTTTACGGCTGCGCCTTCGACTTCTTCAACATCTCTGGCTCGGTATTCGTGGAGAAAGAAGTTCGCCCTGAAATCCGCGCTAGCGCACAGGGTATGTTCCTGATGATGACCAACGGCTTCGGTTGTATTCTGGGCGGACTGGTGAGCGGTAAAGTAGTTGAACACTATACGCTGAACGGTATTACCGACTGGCAGACCGTGTGGCTGATCTTCGCAGGTTACTCGCTGGTTCTGGCTTTTGCCTTCGTGGCGCTGTTTAAATATAAACACGTACGCGTTCCGGCAGGCACCCAAACTATCGCGCACTAACGTTTACGCAGAGAAAAGCGGGTTGCCAAAAGGTAACCCGTTTTTTTTGCGCTTACTTCACAACATATCCATACAGACGCTTAATACCGTCTGCATCCGTTTCACTGTACACACCTTGCAGCTCCGGCGAGAAGCCCGGCAGCAGGTTAACACCCTCTTCCAGCGCCAGGAAATAACGTTGCACCGCCCCGCCCCAGATTTCGCCCGGTACCACGCACTGAACGCCTGGAGGATAAGGCAGCGCACCTTCTGCCGCAACGCGACCTGCGGCATCACAAATACGCACCAGTTCGACATCACCACGGATAAAGGCGCTGTTGGCATCCTGCGGGTTCATCGCCACGGCAGGCAAACTCTCCTGTCGGAACATCGCTTTTTGCAGATCCTTCACATCAAAGCTGACGTATAAATCGTGCATCTCCTGACACAGTTCACGCAGCGTGTAATCCCGATAGCGTACCGGATACTTGTTGAAGATGGTGGGCAGCACATCTGCCAGCGGCGTATCGTCCTCAATATGCTGCTCAAACTGCGCCAGCATCGCCACCAGTTGCGCCAGTTTCTCGGTGCTTTCTGCCGGGGTCAGCAGGAACAGAATCGAGTTAAGGTCGCATTTCTCCGGAACAATGCCGTTTTCACGCAGGTAATGCGCCAGAATCGTCGCCGGAATACCAAACTCAGTATATTGCCCGGTTTGCGCATCAATGCCCGGAGTAGTTAACAACAGCTTACAGGGATCAACGAAGTACTGGTCGCGCGCGTAGCCGGAAAAACCATGCCATTTAGCACCCGGTTCAAAGCTAAAGAAGCGGCGCTCGCTGGCAATCACCTGCGTCGGATAGCTTTCCCACGGCTTACCATCAACTACCGGAGGAATAAACGGCTGAATCATCTTACAGTGGGTAAGAATCGCTTTACGGGCCTCAATGCCCAGCGCTACACACTCCGCCCATAGCCGACGCCCACTCTCGCCTTCATGGATTTTAGCGTTAACATCCAGCGCCGCAAACAGCGGGTAAAACGGACTAGTGGAAGCATGCAGCATAAATGCATTGTTCAGACGCTTATGCGGACAGAACCGCGCCTGACCGCGAATATGGTTATCCTTTTTGTGGATCTGCGAGGTTTGCGAGAATCCGGCCTGCTGTTTGTGTACCGATTGGGTGACAAAGATCCCCGGATCGTCAGCATTGAGCTCCAGTAGCAGCGGTGACCCATCGGCCATCATCGGAATAAATTGCTCGTAGCCAACCCAGGCAGAATCAAACAGGATGTAATCACACAGGCTACCGATCTTGTCGATCACCTGCCGGGCGTTGTAGATCGTACCGTCATAGGTACCAAGCTGAATGATTGCAAGACGGAACGGGCGCGGTTGGTTAGCCTTGTGCGGCGCAACGTCACGCAGTTGCTGGCGCAGATACGCCTCATCAAAGCAGTGCTCGTCAATACCGCCAATAAAGCCAAACGGATTACGCGCCGCTTCCAGATAAACCGGCGTCGCACCGGCCTGGATCAGCGCACCGTGGTGGTTGGACTTATGGTTGTTGCGGTCAAACAGCACCAGATCGCCGCGCGTCAGCAGCGCGTTGGTGACCACTTTATTCGCCGCAGAGGTTCCGTTCAGCACAAAGTAGGTTTTATCCGCGTGAAAAACTTTCGCGGCAAATTTCTGCGCATGTTTCGCTGATCCCTCATGAATCAGCAGATCGCCCAGCTTAACGTCAGCGTTGCACATATCCGCGCGGAACAGGTTCTCGCCAAAGAACTCATAGAAATGTCTGCCCGCCGGATGCTTCTTAAAAAACTCACCGTGCTGGTGTCCCGGGCAGGCAAACGTGCTGTTTCCCATTTCGACATACTGTGTAAGCGTGTCATAGAACGGCGGCAGCAACTCTTCCTCATACTGACAGGCAGCAGACTCCAGCTCCAGCCAGTCCTGAGCCTGACCGCAAATCACCGCGTTAACGCCCGCAGGTACATCGACATCAGACTCTGCGAACAAAAACACCGGTATATGAAAACCAGTGCGTTTCAGCAAAGCCAGGATCCCACTGCGGCTGTCCGCAACGGTAATGACGACTGCCGCGACGTCAGTAAAATCGGTGCTGTCCAGCGCAACCACCTGGCGATGGCTGGAAAGACGAGAAGCCAGTTCACCACTGGCGGCAATTTTCATTGATTTCATAAGCGCAATAACCCGTTTCGGGAAAATCAAAAGTCCCGGGCAAAGCCGCATTGCTTTGCCCACGAAATGACGGGTCAAACTGGTTACCAGCCCCGACCGCCAGACATCAGTAAAAGCAGATAGCCTCTGATCTTACTGTTATCCTGCAGTGAGCATGCGCTGCCCTCACCGCATGGTGGCAGAGTATAGATAAGTCGCAGGAAGGGGAAAACGTCGCGCAAAAAGGCGATATTGAAGGCGATGTAGGGGGAGTAATATCATCCCAGGCAGCCCCATTCAGACAGGAGAAAATTCGCGCAATCATGGCACCTTTCACCTACTGGCGCAAGATAAAATCCTGTGCTTAAACCTCACAGATAAACAAGCATTTCGTCTGACAATAGCGGCATAATAATGCAATCTGAAACATAATTTCACCCAAACAGTTGCCTTTAACATCAAGACGATAATGGGTATGCAGGAGCAAACGTGGTAATCGGACCCTTTATTAATGCCAGCGCCATTTTATTAGGCGGTGTTCTCGGCGCGCTGCTCAGTCAGCACTTACCCGAACGTATTCGGATCTCAATGACCTCAATATTCGGGTTGTGCTCGTTGGGAATTGGTATCTTGTTGGTTATCAAATGCGTTAACTTGCCGGTGATGGTTCTGGCGACACTGATCGGTGCATTAATTGGCGAATTCTGCCATCTGGAAAAAGGAATCAATGCCGCGGTTGCCAAAGCGCAACAGCTTTTCACCAAATCGGATGTCAATGCAACACACGAATCCTTTATCCAAAGCTATGTGGCGATCATCGTGTTGTTTTGCGCCAGCGGGACCGGGATATTCGGGGCAATCCATGAAGGGATGACCGGCGATCCTAATATTTTAATCGCCAAGTCATTTCTCGATTTCTTCACCGCTATTATCTTCGCCTGCTCGCTAGGGATCGCCGTGTCTGCCATTTTCATACCGATGCTGGCAATTCAGTTGACGCTTGCCACCTGTGCAGCTCTGATTTTACCGCTGACAACCCCTGCTATGATGGCCGATTTCAGCGCTGTAGGCGGACTGTTGCTACTTGCAACCGGTTTGCGGATTTGCGGCATTAAAATGTTTGCGGTGGTGAATATGCTTCCTGCCCTTCTACTGGCAATGCCGCTTTCCGCAGCGTGGACGGCTTTTTTTGCCTGAGAATGCGTGCAATAGCAACAATGTGGTGATAGATTGTGCAGTCTGCATTGATTTGAAGAAATTTCGTTGACGAAACGAAGTGAATCGGGTTTAATGCGCCTCGTTGCCCGGATAGCTCAGTCGGTAGAGCAGGGGATTGAAAATCCCCGTGTCCTTGGTTCGATTCCGAGTCCGGGCACCACTATTAAAAGAACCCGCCCAAAAGGCGGGTTTTTGCTTTGGAGTATTTCTAAAATTATTCCCATCAAATAACCCCGTGGTAGTAACATCACCACCACAGGGGGTTGCGATTATTTCTTCACCACAATCAGCGGTTCGATATCGCTCTCTTTTTTAATCACCAGCGACTCATCGCCGCGCAGGCAGGTACCGCCGTAGTTACCGCCTACGGTGAAGGTACAAACCTGAATATATTTACCGGCAATGTTTGGCAGACACCAAAGCTGCTGATAAATGTTCTTCTGCTCGGCAAACTTACCGCTGGTTTTATCCAGTAGCTCTTCCTGATGGCTCACCAGATCGATGTTGCTGCCACAACGTCCTGCAATGGGTTTCACCGCATAACCTGTTTGTGCCAGCTCTTCATTAACAGTGAAATCGGTATCAAGCAGATAGCGGTGGTGCGGGAAAAGCTGCCAGAGGATTGGCAATATCGCTTTGTTGCCTGGGATCACCGTCCACAGAGGTTCGAAGACCAGCACTTCCGGGCGCAGCAACACGTCGATTAAACGCACTTCCTGATTCGTATGCCCGGTACGAATTGGTACCGCGGCGTACTCCGTTTCGCTGACCTCTCGCACCTGCTCAATCGCGGTTTCCCACGCCCAGGTTTTCCAGACACAGTTCACCAGGCGGCCGTCACCGTCAATCAGTTGACCGGCATCATCCCAACGTAGCTCATCGAGGCCACGCAGAATTTTGCTGTCAAACCCGGCCTGACGCAGCGCCTGCTGCATAAACTGCGCGTGATAGTTTTCTTCGATATCCTTATCCTGCATGATGTGGACAAACGGACGTGCGCGACTGTGCTTCCAGGCACCCGCCAGTTCGTTGATCAACCCTTCAGCCGGGTTGTGTCCCTGCCCTGTGTAGCCACGCTCGGCCCATCTTTCGAGAATCAAGCCAGCTTCGGTATGGCACGAGGCGGAATCGGCGTTGTACTCATACACCTTCAGTCCACGTTCATCCATACAGAAATCCATACGACCCGTAATCATATGATGCCGACGACGCTGCCAGGAAAGGCGCAAGCGCGGCCAGAGGATTTTCGGAATATCGAACAGTGCCAGCAAGTTATCGTCTTTCAGCACCTTGTCGGTCGCGTGCAAGTACATCAGGTGCAGCTCGTTAGTGGCTTTGATCAGCTCCTGCTCGGCACTTTCGGTAATGGTGAAGTACTGATGCGGATCCTGATTAATCACATGCCCATTCGCCAGCACGTAGGCTTTTTGCAGCGGATCCTGTTCATCCAGCCATTTACCGTCAAACTGCCCGTTATCTTCCAGTCGTGCGCCGCCAATTTTCAGTGAGTCACTGGCGATCTCCGGCTGCGGCAGGCTGTAACGAGTATCCTCGGTCTGGATCATCCAGCCAAGGATGGTGGTGTCGTCAAAGGTATCCCGCAGAGTGTAGCAACCGTTTTCAACCACCATCTCCAGCTCGCGGGTCCACTGCTGTCCGGGAGGCAGCGGCGTATGGAGCACGTTCTGTTCGGCAATACGGATTTTGTTTTCCAGCAACTGGGTAACGACCGCCACATGCCCGGTATCTTTAAATTCGCCGCCTTTTTGCCAGATAAGCAACGCGCCTGCTACCGGTGCGCGGGGTGAACCATTGGGAAATGCCTGTAACGGCAGGATATTGTCATTCACCACTTCACGCAGGAAGCGTAAGGAGAAGATCTCCCAGGCCATGCCTACATCGGTGAAGACCACACCATAGTTAAGGAAGAGAAAGCGGCGTGCGAACTCTACGCACTGCCATTTGTGGCCCATGTATTCGTCGTCGATATAGCTGCGAAATGCCGCATCATCGTCGTAGTCCCGTGGGTCGAGGGAGCTGTAATCTGAAGAGTAGATTGCTACGCCACCTGGGGCGTAGCCCAATAATGTCCCGAATGGGGCATCCTGACTGGTCGTTCCTTTGCTCATGCACCTTACCTCAAAACAATACAGCCTGAGCAGGTTGGCGTGAATTTTTCGCTCTGATTGCCTGCTCTGCGACACTAACCGGACAGAGGTCGACATCATCATACACCTCAACGCAGCGACTGGCGCTCAGAGGCGAAAAATTCACAACAGGAACTACACCTGGGTAAGGATTACCGGCACGCTTTTATAGGCCGGAGTCAAACTTTGTGTATCCACCGCGTCCAACGAGAGCAGGACATTCGCTTCAGGTAGATACGCGCCAATTGAGCCCGCCGCCATGTTGTAAATCACCACCGTTAAGCCGTACATGATGCGATCCGCGCAGGGCTGACCGTTGTCGTCCAGCGCCTGAACGTTGACCACATCACCCTGGCTCAGACCGCGGCTCATCGCTTCTTCGACGCTTAAAAACACCACATCCCGACGACCGGTAATGCCACGATAGCGATCGTTCATACCATAAATCGTGGTGTTGTACTGATCGTGGCTGCGTAGCGTCGCCAGTATCAGCGTATCGGCAGGCTGATTTTCCCGCTCTACCGCCCGCTGATGGCTGACGATAAAGTTGGCTTTGCCATTCTCCGTTCGCCATTCACGGCGCGAAGCAGGCGTATCCATACGAAACCCGCCCGGTTCAGCAATACGGGCGTTGTAGTCGTGGAACGCCGGGATCACGGCTTCAATGGCATTACGGATCAGCGCGTAGTCCCCGGTCAACGCTTCCCAGTTTACCGGCGAAAGCGGCAGCGTTGCGCGCGCCATGCCCGCCACAATCGCGGGCTCGGATTTTAGCCAGCGGGAAGCCGGCTTCAGCGCGCCACAGGACGCGTGGACCATCGACATTGAGTCTTCGACGGTCACAGACTGAATGCCCGTAGCTTGCAGATCGCGCTCGGTTCTACCCAACGCGGGGAGCAAATAGTTGTGTTTTGCCAGCAGCAGGTGCGATCTGTTCAGTTTGGTCGCCACATGGACCTGCAGATCCAGCTTTTTCATCGCCGCAAAGGTACGCTGCGGCTGGGGCATCGCCACCGCCAGATTGCCACCCATGCAGATAAGTGCTTTTACGTCTCCGCGCTCAATGGCGCGAATACTCTCCACGCTGGAACGACCATGTTTGCGCGGAACACGGATAGAAAAATACGTCTCAAGGCGTTGCAGGAAATCTTCGGACGCCGCTTCGTTGATCCCCACAGAACGATCGCCCTGCACGTTAGAGTGACCGCGCAACGGGCAGATCCCCGCCCCCGGCTTACCTATATTGCCTTTCAGCAGCAGCAGGTTTACCAGTTGCTGGACGTTCTCAGTGCCGTTTTTATGCTGGGTGATGCCCAGGCCGTAACAAACAATCGTGGCGCGGGATTTACTGTAGCTGTGCGCCAGATCTTCCATCTGACTGCGCGTCAGACCCGAGTCCTGTTCCAGCTCCGCCCAGCTACGCTGGCGTAAGTCATCATACAACGCGGCATATCCAGCGGTATGCTCTTCGATAAACGCATGATCGAGCGTCGGCTGCTGATCCAATAAGATCCGCGCTTCGTCCATTTCGATTAGCGCTTTCATGATGCCTTTGAGCAGCGAAGCGTCACCGCCCATTTTTACCTGGTAGTAGTCGTTGCTCAGCGCCGTCGCCTGACCGGTGAACATCTCTTTCGCGCTTTGCGGGAAGCTAAAGCGCTCAAGCCCCCTTTCGTTCAGCGGATTAATGGAGATAATTTTAGCCCCGCGTTTGGCAACGTCGCGTAAGGTGGTCAGCATGCGCGGATGGTTAGTGCCAGGGTTATGCCCGATACAAATCACCAGATCGCAGTGGTCAAAGTCCTCAAGTTCAACGGTTCCTTTTCCAAGGCCAATGGCCGGCGTTAACCCTGCGCTGGTCGGTCCGTGGCACATGTTTGAGCAATCAGGGAAGTTGCTGCTGCCATATTCGCGGGCAAACAGCTGATACAGGAACGCTGCTTCATTTGACGTTCTGCCGGAGGTGTAAAACTCAACCTGCTGGGCTGAATCATAACTGCGCAGACGCTCGCCGATTTCCTGGAAGGCGATATCCCAATCCACCGCCTGCCATGTGTCTGACGCGGCATCGTATTTCATCGGCTGCGTTAAACGACCGATGTTTTCCAGCTCATAATCGCTGTAATGCCAGAGTGTGGAAACCGGGTGACGGCTGAAAAATTCTGGTGACGCTTTCTTGTTGGTTGTCTCCCAGGAAACCGCCTTAACGCCATTTTCGCACAGCTCCATCGGTGCCCGATGGCCAGGGTCCGGCCATGCACAGCCCGGACAGTCGAACCCTTTCACCTGGTTCATTTTAAACATCGCGATAATATCGCGGGCGACAGCCTTTTGCGAAAACAGCGAAGCAGTGACGGCTTTTACCGCGCCCCACCCACCCGCCGGGCCCTGATAACCGCTTACTCCTGGAACACCCTTTTTCATTATTACTGCTTATTCACCGCCAATTTTTGATGGTGAATACGGTAGCAATTTCCGTGCAACAATGATTTCCTCTTCATGGAGTACGGGCCAGGTACAATGAACGGGTTAGATTTATCTTCCCCTTTCAGCACAAAACGGCATAAAGTCCCAATCTGTTAAATTGAGTTCTACCTGGCTGCTACACTGCATCAAACAACCACTCAGAAGGCAGGTCACTATGTCAGACAATACCTATCAGCCCGCGAAAGTCTGGACGTGGGAAAAATCGAACGGCGGCGCATTCGCCAATATCAACCGCCCTGTTTCCGGCGCTACACACGAGAAAACGCTGCCGGTTGGCAAGCATCCGCTGCAGCTCTATTCGCTGGGTACGCCAAACGGGCAGAAAGTGACGATTATGCTGGAGGAGTTGCTGGCGCAGGGCGTGAAGGGCGCGGAATACGATGCCTGGATTATCCGCATCGGCGATGGCGATCAGTTTTCCAGCGGCTTTGTTGAGGTGAATCCGAACTCGAAGATCCCGGCACTGCGTGACCACTCGCAAAACCCACCGGTTCGCGTATTTGAATCTGGCGCAATCCTACTCTATCTGGCGGAAAAATATGGTTATTTCTTGCCGCAGGATTTGGCAAAACGTACTGAAACGCTAAACTGGTTGTTCTGGTTACAGGGTGCTGCCCCGTTCCTCGGCGGTGGCTTTGGTCACTTCTATAATTATGCGCCGGTTAAAATTGAATACGCGATTAATCGCTTCACCATGGAAGCCAAGCGCTTACTTGACGTGTTGGATAAACAGTTAGCGCAGCATCAGTTTGTCGCCGGAGATGAATACACCATCGCCGATATGGCTGTCTGGCCGTGGTTTGGCAATGTGGTTCTGGGTAACGTGTACGACGCGGCAGAGTTCCTTGATGCAGGAAGCTACAAGCACGTACAGCGCTGGGCAAAAGAGATTGCGGCGCGTCCGGCGGTTAAGCGTGGTCGTATTGTGAACCGTACCAACGGACCGCTGAACGAGCAGCTTCATGAACGCCATGACGCCAGCGATTTCGATACCCATACCGAAGATAAGCGCCAGGGTTAACGTAAGATGCCGGATGGCGGCGCAAACGCCTTATCCGGCCTACATATAAGGCGCGGGCCTGATAAGCGCTGCGCCATCCGGCATAAAATCACGCGCTGGTGACGTCGTACTCCATACGGCGAAGTGCGTCTAACGTGGCTTTAGCTTCATCTTCATCAATGATGCTCATGGCGAACCCTACGTGCACCAGCACCCATTGCCCGACCAGCTCAGCCGTATCACCTTCACAAATCAGGGCAATATTGACATCACGTTTGATGCCGCACACTTCAACCTGCGCAAGCTGGTGAATATCTTCACCAACGGCCAGAACCTGACCAGGGACTCCAATACACATATCTGACTCCGCCCCATAGCAACCTATGGGTTATTCGACTTCAATACTTTTCACTTTCAGTGAATCGCCCGCATCAACTCGCAGACGATCCCCCTGACAATGTGGACACTGCGCATCATGCTGGGTGATTTCCACAACCTGACTGCAATCCCAGCACCATGCCTGGGCTGGCTTGTAATCAATATGCAGCTCACACCCTTGCGCCAGCGTCCCCTGACAGACGATGTCGAAACTGAAACGCACGGCGCTCTCTTCAACGCAGGAGAGCGCCCCGATTTCCAGCCAAACGCCGGTTACACGTTTGACACCGTGCTGCTCTGCCTGCTGTTGAACAATCTCAACCGCGCTCTGACAAAGGGACAGCTCATGCATTTTCGCAGTTCCGACGACCCAGCAGCAGCGCGCGGCGATTGAGCTGCGGCGCATTTGGATCGCTCACCGGCAGCGATAACAGCATTCGCGCACAATCGTCAGTCAGGCGCACTCCTTCTTGCGCAGACATGCTGTGCGAAAGCGGCGACATCAGTGAACAGGAAAGGTATTGTGATACGCCCTCCAGTTCACCAACGGTAAAGGTCATCTCGCCATACGGCAGACGCAGCCCGATTTTTTCGCTGACTTTACGTACCGGCCAAACCTGGTCTGGTCCAGGGAAAATCAGTGCGCTGAGCATCCAGGGTGTGATAACACACCCCGTCCACTGCCCTTCAAACAGCGTAAAATCAGAGACATATACCGGCATATTCGGATGCAAGAAAGAGAGATCGTGCATCGAACGCCGGGCAACCTCTTCAAACGCTGCCTGAATCTGCATCTTCGGGGCCGTCTGAAAACCGACAAACTCCTCAGACATGAGCCGCCTCCCGAGGGATCGCTTCAACACCTGATTCGCGAAGCGCAGCAAGAACCTGCTCAAGCGCAGGTTCAATCATCGCTTCGACCGTTGGCGTTAGCCCGATATGCGGCTCCAGTGATTCCGGAATAATGCCGACTAACGTCAGCTTTTTCGGAAACTCTCCGGTGAAACGCAGGGCCGACAAAACGTCGGCCAGGCCAAGCTGGTGCGGTGAGATTTTGTTGGTAAACAGCGCCGGGATCTCTTCATCCCGCAGGACCATCATCGTTCCTGGCGTGTTTTTCTTCGACACAATGGCGTCAGCAATGATCAGATGATCTCTGTTCGCCATATCGCCGAGAAGCTCCATCCCAGCCGTACCACCGTCCAGAACATCAACAAAGTCTGGCAGGATGTACCGTTGCTCTAATGCCTCAACGATACGTACTCCGATGGCTTCGTCGGTCAGCAAAATATTGCCGACCCCTAAGACTAATATCCGCATTACAGAACCTTAACTGAGACCACTTCGTTCCCGTCAACGTCCACCACATGCACCGCACATGACATACAAGGATCGAAGGAGTGAATGGTACGAACCACTTCCAGCGGTTTGTTTGGATCGGCAATCGGCGTACCTACCAGCGAGCGCTCATACGGTCCCACTTCATCATTAAAGTTACGTGGGCCAGAGTTCCAGGTTGACGGTACAACCGCCTGGTAGTTGCTGATAATGCCATCTTTAATCACCATCCAGTGAGACAGCATACCGCGCGGCGCTTCGAGGAAACCAACACCTTTGAATTCGCCCGTTGCCGGAATATCCGGTTTCACGAAGGTGGTATGGTCGCCTTTACCGATGTTCACGATCAGCGCGTTGTACTGATCCTGCAGAACGTTCTGCAGTTCACAGCAGTGAACGGTACGGCCAATAATACGACCCAGCGTAGAGTGCAGCTGAGACACTTCGATAGTTTTACCGGTCAGCTTGGTGTAAATCGCGATGATTTCATTCAGCTTGGCATGAGTAGACTCGCGTTTGGCCGCCAGTTTACACAGCATGTTGGCCAGCGGACCCACTTCAACCGTTTTACCATAGAAGGTCGGTGCTTTAACCCAGGAGTACTTGCCGTCATCTGACCAACCGGTGTAATCAGGAACCGTTGTGCCTTCCCACGGAGCCTGCGGCGCTTCGTCTTTGTACCACGCGTGTTTCGCACTCTCCTGAATCCCTTTGATCAGGTACTCATCGGAGTGAGAGGTGATCGGACGATAGGTCGACAGATCTTCATTAGTAATGTAACCCCCCGGGAACAGGAAGCTGCCGTTTTTACCATCAGTCGGGAATTCCGGCGCGCTCAGGTAGTTAACCGCGCCCTGACCACGTTCCAGCCATTCAGGGTAGAACGCAGCAATGACTGCGGTATCAACCTTGTAAACCTGCTCAACGAAGTCGCTCAGCTTATCAATGAATGACTTGATGTACATCAGGCGTTCAAGGTTCAGCACGCCAAGACCGTCGAGGTTAATCGGGTTAGCAACCCCACCTACCGCCAGGTTCTGGATGTGCGGCGTTTTACCGCCCAACAGCGCCACAACGCGGTTGGCATCACGCTGGCATTCCAGCGCCTGCAGATAGTGAGCGACCGCAATCAGGTTCACTTCCGGCGGCAACTGCATTGCCGGGTGACCCCAGCAACCGTTAGCAAAAATGCCTAACTGACCGCTGGCAACAAGATCTTTGATCTTGTTCTGAACCTTGGTGAACTCTTCTGCGCTGTTCAGGTGCCAGGAGGACACGCCGTTCAGCATGGCAGATGCTTTCGCTGGGTCAGCTTTCAGGGCAGAGGTGATATCCACCCAGTCCAGCGCAGACAGCTGATAGAAGTGAACAATGTGGTCATGCGTGGTGTGCGCGGCCAGAATGATGTTACGGATATACTGTGCGTTCACCGGAACATCAATATTCAGCGCACTTTCTGCTGCACGAACGGAAGAGATAGCGTGAGTGGTCGTACAAACGCCACAGATACGCTGCACAATCATCCAGGCATCGCGCGGATCGCGGTTTTTCACGATCTCTTCCATGCCGCGCCACATGGTACCGGAAGCCCATGCTTTAGATACCACGCCATTTTCGATTTCGCAGTCGATGCGTAAATGACCCTCAATACGGGTTACCGGATCAATAGTAATTCTCTGGCTCATGCTTTGCTCGCCTCATGACGATTTTGATCGTTTTGTTTTAAAGGAGGAAGTATCGGCAGTAGACGAATGAGTACGATGTATGCACAAATCTCAATAGCCACAAAACCAATAGAAATCAATAGTTCTTCCCAGGTCGGGAAGTAGTGGTAGCCACCACCAGGATTGAACGCCACCAGCGAATAGGACAGACGCCATGTTGCACAACCCAGCAATGCGCTCAGCGCAGACAGATACAGCATGCGCGAGTCATTACGCAGCTTAGTGACGCGCAGCACCACCAGCGGGAAGACCATCAGCACGACCTCAAGCCAGAACATGGCTGAGTAGAAATCGCCTGCAAACGCATACGACAGCTTGTCGCGATAGATCAGTTCGCCAAAGCGCAGAACCACGAAAATCGCCAGCAGCACGCTGATGGTGTTCGTCAGCTTGATGAACAAACTTTTCTCGTCCGGACCGTTACCTTTCAGCCCCGCTTGTACCAGTGAGCCTTCAAAGATGACGATCGAGAAGCCCATAATAAAGGCGGTTAATACCGAGAAAAGCGGCAACATTTCATAAGCTTGCCAAAGCGGATGCACCTTATAACCCGCAGAAATCATCAATGACCCCATTGAAGACTGGTGCATGGTTGGCAGCAGCGCGCCGAGAGCAATAACAAAGAACATCACTTTATTCAAACGCTTGAGAGAAACTTTCCACCCCATACGTTCAAACAGAGCCGGAGCAAATTCCAGCGCCATGATGCCGATATAGATGGTCATACAGACCGCCGTTTCGAACAGTACCGAATTCACGTTGAAGTGGCCCGGAATGTAGAAATACGGCAGGTTCCAGTAACGACCGACGTCGATGGTGATTGACAGACCACCCAGCGAGTAGCCAAACAGGCTCGCCAACAGCGCCGGACGTACCAGCGGATGGTATTGTCCTCTGTTGAAAACATACACCGCCCACGCCAGCGCCCAACCGCCGCACGCAAAGCCAGTACCAATCAACAGGTCAAACGCGATCCATACACCCCATGGGAAACCGCCGTTCAGATCGGAGACTGAGCCCAGTCCGAAGACCAGACGTTTCACGATCAGGAGCATACACAGGACGATAAGCGGCCCAAAAATAATGACCGGTTTGCTGATTATTTTTCCGCCCAGCGGTTTAGGATCATGACTCATGATCGTCTCCTCCATCGTGATGGTCGTTTTTCGTGTTACGACGAACCAGCACGGTTAAGCCCGCCAGCGCAGCCAGGGGTAATATCATGCCCTTGTACAGGGAATGTTGAACATGTTCGGAACGCGCACCAGTTGAAAGATCATCCAGCTTCGGCAGATCCAAATCCTCGTAAGGAACACCCGTCAGCACCATAACCTGCGTACCACCACCTTCTTTCTCACCGTACAGGTGTGGGTAGTACTTCGGTACCGTATGCAGATAGGTATCGCCTGCTTTCACCGTTTGACGCGGATAGTGGTATTCGCTGCCAGGCTTCAGCGCGAGACGTTTTTTCGCCTCAGCCATCAGCTCTTCACGGGTACCAAAAATCACCGCACCGGCTGGGCACACTTCAACACAACCCGGCAAACCGCCTTTGTCCAGACGCTCAACGCCTTTCTGGTTACACAGTTCACATTTGTGAAGCGCACCAAACGGGTTGTTGTAGTCGTACTTAGGCACGTTGTACGGGCAGGCGACCATGCAGTAACGACAGCCCGTGCAGACGTCCTTGTCATAATGGACGATGCCGGTTTTCGGATCTTTCTTCAGCGCGGAGACCGGGCAAACGGAAACGCAGTTCGGATCAACACAGTGCATGCACTGTTTCTTGATGTATGCGTAGCCATTTTCTTCCTGGTCTTTGTTCACGCCTGTTCCGCTACGCCACACCTGGATGATGTTATTGGTATACGGAGACAGTTTGTCGTTGTTCGACCAGGTTTGCTCGCCTTCCGGGTTACGGGCCGGGAAGTTGATATCCTGACACTTGGTGACGCAGGCCTGGCAGCCTACGCACAGCGTCGAGTCATAGAGCATCCCAAGAGAACCCGGGATCGGCGGACGGTTTTCTGCAGCCGCATGACTGATGGACGGCGCTGCGCCCAACAGCAATGCCCCGCTGGAGGCTGCTTTAATAAAGTTACGTCTGTTCACGGTTATTCTCCCCGTGAGTCAGCGTTATCTTTCTTTTGCTGACGCCCCAGTTCACGTACCGCCATCACGCTGACGCCGGCAACCAGTCCTACTACGCCACCCAGCAGTCCAATCGCTCCGGCAGATACATTACCGCCTTCTTTCATATTGACGTCAGGCTTCTCGGAACGCGGCGTTTGGTTTTCCACATGAGCAAGCTGGTGAATACCTTTATGGAAACCGACGCCTTCTTCGTTACAGCCGTAGCAAGGGTGACCAATAGCCACCGGCCACACGCCGCCAACGTCGCAGAATTGCAGCGTTGAACAGTTGCCGTAGGTTTCTGGCCCTTTACAGCCCAGATGGTAGAGGCACCAACCTTCACGGTGGCCTTCATCGCCAAACTCTTTCGCAAAACGACCAGCATCGAAGTGCGGGCGACGTTCGCAGTGCTCGTGAATCAAACGGCCATAGGCGAATGTCGGACGGTTTTTGGTATCCAGCTTCGGCGGCTTACCGTAAGTGATGATATGGGCGACCGTTGCGAGGAAGTTATGCGGGTTCGGCGGACAGCCGGGGATGTTGATGATGGTTTTGCCTGGCAGAACTTCTTGCAGGCCGACGGCACCCGTTGGGTTAACGCCAGCGGCAGCAACACCACCCCACGCGGCGCAAGAGCCGATGGCAATGATAGCGGCTGCGCCTTCTGCGGCCCGGCGGATGTGATCCACGATCGGCTCACCGGCAACCATGCAGTAAATGCCATTATCTTTCAGTGGGATAGAACCATCCACTACCAGAACATATTGCCCTTTGTACTTCTCCAGAGCGTTATGTTTGTTCTCTTCAACCTGATGGCCGAAGGCGGCAGAGAGCACCTCATGGTATTCCAGAGAGATTGTCTCCAGAACGAGGTTTTCCACTGTAGGGTGTGTCGCGCGAAGCAGCGATTCAGTACAACCCGTACACTCCTGAGCACCAATCCAGATAACCGGTGGGCGCTGAGGACGAGAAACTGATTCGGCCATTTCTGCGGCGGCTTTGCTACTGAGCCCCATGGTAGCGGCCAGTGCTGCACAAAGCTTCATGAAATCACGGCGATTAATGCCGCTCGAATTGATGAGAGAGTTATCTCCAGTCATTTTATAGTTATTCCGTTGCGAAGACCTGGCTTTTTATTTTGCACCATTCGCATGTTGCATATTGCGATCGGCGCGCCATTACCACACTTTTTATATGGTTATGTGCGATATATTACTTCGACGGAGCAACAAAACGAAGGTGTTGGTCAATAGTGTAATTAATTAAAGCAACGGAATACCCCTTTCGGATCAAGCTTCGAGCCGATAGCCAGCCATGAAAAACCGAATTGTCGTACTGGACTGGTTCTCTTTAAAGAAATCCATCACCATCTCTTTATCCAGGCCATAGCGGCGCGTGAGGATGCCCGCCTCCCACGCACTAAGTTGTCGATCGCCCGTTTTTTCAAACATGCGATGTGAAAATCCCAACACAAAACCACGCTTATAATCCGCACAAAAATTCGCCACTGAGCGTGCGCTGTCCGCACTTGAGGCGTTTAATCCGGCCATCAGGCCTTTTCCAAAATGGTTGTCCATGCATAACCTCCAATCGCTATATAATAAATTATATAGCGATTTTTTGAGCAAAGACCAGAGGTATCACGAACTTTTTATGACAGCTTAAAAGGACACCCATTCATCCGTTTTAGCTGCCGCAGACGTTTTGCTGTCTGCTGAAGGGGAAGCAGTATTAGCAGCGGCGTATTGCACATCATTCGCTGAGAGGCGGAACTGTTGCACCGAGCGTTGCAGTTCCTCTGTTTGTCGTTCCAACGCCACGGCAGCGGCGGAGACTTGCTCTACCAATGCAGCGTTCTGTTGCGTTACGCTGTCCATCTGCGTGATCGCCACGCTCACCTGCGAGATGCCCTTATTCTGTTCTTCCGAGGCTGAGGCAATTTGCTTCATGATGACCGTCACTTCGGTGGCACCGCGCAGAATTGCCTCCATGGTTAATCCCGTTTCTTTAACCAGACGAGCCCCCTGGTCGACACGACGCGATGACTCGCAAATCAGCGTCTCAATCTCTTTCGCCGCCCCGGCGCTGCGACTGGCAAGGTTGCGTACTTCACCGGCAACGACGGCAAAACCGCGCCCCTGCTCGCCTGCCCTGGCAGCTTCAACTGCGGCGTTCAGCGCCAGAATATTGGTCTGGAAAGCAATGCTATTAATAACTGACGTGATTTCCGCGATCTGTTTAGAGCTGGCGGCAATGCCGTCCATCGTCTCAACCACTTCTGAAACCAGCGTGCTGCCTTTACCTGCCGTTTCTGTAGCCGTATCGGCAAGCTGGCTGGCTTCACGCGCATTTTCAGCGTTCAGTTTTACCGTTGCGGTCAGTTGCTCCATGCTGGCAGCGGTCTCTTCCAGCGCCGCGGCCTGCTCTTCAGTTCGTGAGGAGAGATCGTTATTACCGGTGGAAATTTCCGTCGCCCCTCGCCAGATGTTGTCACTACCTGAACGGATGGTACTGACGGCTTCACGCAGGCTGTCCTGCATCGCGCACAGTAACGGCACCAGTTGGCCCACGCAGTTACGCCCAAAATCTTCAATGGGATGGCTGAGATCGCCCTGCGCAATCTGCTGGAACTGCTGACGGATGCGTCCCAGAGGTTTCACCATCATGGCGACGAGGTAACGGTCGGTAAAGAACAGTAGGGCAATACCGAGGATAACGGCAGTAATAATTAATGTCCGGATGATAGACGTTTTGCCATCGACCATCACGCGGGTGGTATCAAGCTGCTCCCCTGCCGTGGCGTTAAAACGTTCGGCACTGGCGCCAAATTCACGGCTCAGCGCTGGCGTTATGGTACTGGCATGTTCCGCAAAGGCCGTGAGCGTGCCCTGCTTTGCCAACTGCATTTGCGGGATCACGCCATTGTCCAGCAGCGCCTGCCACTTCGTCAGTACCGCCGCGGCAACTTCCGGATCCATGGGGCCTGGAGACAATGTTTTCATCTCCTGGAGTTTTTTACTCATATTCTCCAGGGACTGCTGCGCCGGCGCAAAATCAGGCGTTCCGCCGCTCATTTTGACATCCATGGCGCGACTTAAGCGCGTTACGAAGCGAAAGTACTGATCGTTACCCTGACTGAGAACCGTCATCTGATGGACAAGATGGCGGTCAATATCATTGCCTTCAGATATTTTTGATAACGAATGAAGACTGAATAAACCCACGCCCGACCAGAGCAGGCAGAAAAGTCCCAGTATTGCCAACATGACAATACGAATAGTGAAGTTTTTCAGCAAACGCATAATAATTTCCTTGCCGTTGATGAGGAATTCGCCATCAGGCGATACTTATCCTTGTTATCGGCAGGCAGTAGAGAAGATATAATGCGTTCTTTATTTTTTTACTTTCTTAAGTACATCCACTATCTCTCCACCCTATATCAATATGAATGCTAATGAAATTAGGTAGCATTATTATTCAGGTAATTAATTAAAAGCATTAAATAATCTATTGTTTTCTATCGCAAATATTTGTCAAACCACGCAAGAGTACGTTCCCAGGCTAAATCAGCGGTAGCTTTATCATAACGGGGGGTAGAATCATTGTGAAAGCCATGATTAACACCGGGGTAGATATATGCTTCATAGACTTTCTTATTCGCCTTTAGCGCCGCTTCATATGCAGGCCATCCCTCATTAATTCGGGTATCTAATTGCGCATAGTGCAGTAATAAAGGCGCGCTTATTTTAGGGACATCTGATGCAGGAACCTGACGCCCATAAAAAGGCACCGCACAGGCCAGTTCAGGGAAAGCCACAGCTGCGGCATTCGACACACCACCACCATAGCAAAATCCGGTGATACCTACCTTTCCTGTCGTCCCTGAATAATGCTGCATAAATTCAATGGCGGCAAAAAAGTCGTTCATTAACTTTACGGGGTCAACCTGCTGCTGCAATTCCCGACCTTTATCATCATTGCCTGGATATCCCCCTACCGAACTTAACCCATCAGGCGCGAGTGCCATAAAGCCCGCCTTCGCCACCCGTCGCGCCACATCTTCAATATACGGATTCAGCCCACGATTCTCATGCACTACCACCACCGCCGGAACTTTTCCCGTCACCTTCGTAGGTTTAACCAAATACCCCCGCACATCACCATGTCCTTCAGGCGAGGGATAGGTAATATATTCCGCCAGAATATCGGGATCGGTAAATTCTACCTGCGTTGCGAGAGCGTAGTTGGGTTTCAATAAATTGAATAAGGCCAATGCCGTCATGCCACCCACTGCATATTTCGCTGCCATATTGAGAAACTCGCGTTTCGTTATTTTGCCATGAGCGTAATAGTCATAGTAGTCGAGCAGTTCTTGCGGAAAATCTTTGGCAGTCAAACGCGGCATCGTCGCACTCCTGATTGATGTTTTTTTAAGCAAAGCACAGTGACCTGTTTTTGCCCAGTTTTTCATCTCAGTGTGACCTGGTGAACGGGATATTCACCGTGAACCCGCTAGAATAGAAACGTTGTTTCGAAATTCACCTGCACTAAGGAGATCTCATGGCCTGGTTTGCCAATCCTGAACGTTACGAGCAGATGCTCTATCGCTACTGTGGGCGCAGCGGTTTGCGCTTACCCGCGCTATCGCTGGGTTTATGGCACAGTTTTGGGCACGTTCAGGCGCTGGATTCACAGCGAGCCCTGTTGCGTAAAGCATTTGATTTAGGCATCACGCATTTTGATTTAGCCAATAACTATGGGCCGCCACCAGGCAGCGCAGAAGAGAATTTTGGCCGATTACTGCGCGAGGATTTTGCACACTATCGCGATGAACTGATTATCTCCACCAAGGCAGGCTATGACATGTGGCCAGGGCCATACGGTTCTGGCGGTTCGCGCAAATACCTGCTCGCCAGCCTCGATCAGAGCCTGAAACGCATGGGCCTCGACTATGTCGATATCTTCTACTCGCACCGCGTCGACGAAAATACGCCAATGGAAGAGACCGCCTCAGCCCTGGCCCACGCCGTACAGAGCGGCAAAGCGCTGTATGTCGGCATCTCATCCTATTCGCCAGAGCGTACGCAAAAAATGGCCGAGCTGATGCGAGAATGGAAAATTCCCCTGCTGATCCACCAGCCGTCTTACAACCTGCTTAACCGCTGGGTAGACAGCAGCGGCCTGCTGGATACGCTGGAATCCAATGGCATGGGCTGCATCGCCTTTACGCCACTGGCTCAGGGACTACTGACGGGGAAATACCTCAACGGCATTCCGGAAGGTTCACGCATGCAGCGTGAAGGGAAAAAAGTTCGTGGGCTGACGGAAAATATGCTGACGGAAGAGAATCTTAACAGCCTGCGGTTGCTCAATGAGATGGCGCAACATCGTGGACAGTCGATGGCGCAAATGGCCTTAAGCTGGCTGCTAAAAGACAACCGGGTGACTTCGGTATTAATTGGCGCCAGTCGACCGGAGCAACTGGAGGAAAACGTTCAGGCGTTGGCGAATCTGACGTTCAGCACCGAAGAACTGGCGCAGATCGATAAGCACGTCGCGGACGGTAAGCTGAACCTGTGGCAGGCCTCATCTGACAAATAGCCGTATGTAACATCGTGCCGGGTGGCAGCGTTAGCCTCCCCGGCACGTAATACGGGACAAACAGTCCCCTTCACACCTCTTCCGCTTTGATCTCCGGGCGTTGATACTCCGGCCACACCAGCGCGACAAGCGCGGGATAAGCCTCCAGACTGAACTCCCTGAAACACTGACGCAGGTTGAGCACGTCCAGGTCGGCATGCGGGACCTTCTCACCGCTCAAACAGCGCTTTTTAATATTGTCGTAATATTTATACACCGCAGAGTTGAGATCGCTACAACGCCGCTGCGCATCAAATAATCCAGGTGTCTCATTCAACTCCACCATTGTCATCCGCTTGATCGTGGAGTGGATAAAATCGATATATTCGTGATTAACGCGCCAATACCAGACTGGCGTAATCGAATTCATCAATACCGAGAAATGGTCCTCGCCTTCTTCTTTACTCAGCATTTCCGGCTGGTTTTCAGAGTGCCCATTTTCGGCATGTCGGTTTTTATTTGCACTGCGCATTAACAAAAGTACCCCGCAGGTCAGCAATAGCAGGGTGATAACAGAATAAAATATACTGTTCATATACTGGCTCCATTTTTTTTGATTTTAAAATTACGCCATGCTATTGTCAACGCGGCCTGGTTTATTTAAAACAACATATCATTGGCATCAAAGGATATTTCAACATGCTTCCCGAGCATCTTGTTCCCTCGCACTTTCACTTATCCAGCCCCGCTACCAATACCAATCCCGTAGATAATAGTGAAAATTTGACTCAGGGAAAGAGAACATTAAGCGATTACGAATCCGATATTTTGATTAGCTCAACGGTTACCGGTCAGTCACGAAATATGCTATTTGAAGAGTGCGACCGTCATTTAAAAGAGCGTCTGTTTCGTGCAGCAAAAATTGAGTCATTCTCTCGCCTGCTCAATTCACTACAAGCAGAAGGCGATATTAACGCACAAGAATTAAGTAAAATTTTGACTCAAAAAACAGCCATCATAAATGAACAGGGCAACAAAATTTGGCTTAATTTAATTACGCGTGAAACCAGCGACCCTATTTTTTATTCTCTGGAAGAGAAATAGAATGAAAGATGTTGAGGATAACAATGTTTATTTGGCTTTAGATAACCATAAAAGCGATGAGTTTGTCTTAAAGCAAAATTTAGCCGTGTTGATTGCCAATAAAAACGCGACGCTGGAAAGCGTTGCTCAGGAGATAGTCTCTATTCCCGCTGCACTGGTGCGGATGAAATGGCAAAATCGGCGTGAAATTTACACGCTACAGGCTAAAGAAGAGATCTACGGTGCCGCGATCGAAGCCATTATGGAGCAGCAACCAGAACTGCGGGACAAAATCATGGCCCGACTGGAAAGCACCTACCAGCATATACTCGCGCGGGAAACAGCCACCTTACGCCTGACACGAAAGCTGTCTGAAGGGAACTACGAACCCACCAGGACAACCACAGTCGCGTTAGACGAGAACAGATAAGAACAGGTATGCGAGAGAGTTGAATCAGGAGAGGCACGCCGGGTAAGGCGACAACCATTACCCGGCAATGAGGAGGATTACTTCGCTTTCACAGTCTCTTCGCCAACCAGACCAATCTTCAGGAAGCCCGCCTGATGCAGCGTATCCATAACCTTCATCATGGTTTCATAATCAACGGTTTTATCTGCCCGGAAGAAAATGGTGGTGTCTTTCTTCCCATCTGTCAGTGCATTTAACTCGCTAATCATGGTGTCATCCGTCACCTGATTGTTGCCAATAAACATACTTTTATCGGCTTTAACAGATAGGTAAACCGGTTTTTCCGGACGCGGCTGCGGCGTGCTAGTGGAGGCAGGAAGATTCACTTTCACATCCACCGTTGCCAACGGTGCGGCCACCATAAAAATGATCAATAAAACCAACATAACGTCGATAAACGGCGTCACGTTGATTTCATGCATTTCACCGTTATCGTCCAGGTTTTCATTAAAGCTCATTGCCATGGAACATTATCCTACACGTAATTTCTGCGCTGCACGTACCGGATGCGCGGATGCGCTTGCGTTCAGGTCCAGATCGCGACTTTGCAGTAACAGCACCTGTGCCGCGACGTCACCCAGCATCGCTTTATAGCTGCCAATCTGACGTGCGAAAATGTTGTAGATAACAACCGCTGGAATTGCTGCGACCAGACCAATTGCGGTCGCTAACAGCGCTTCTGCGATACCCGGCGCAACAACGGCCAGGTTGGTCGTTTGAGTTTGTGCAATCCCGATGAAGCTATTCATGATGCCCCATACGGTACCGAACAGACCGACGAATGGAGAGATAGCCCCGATGGTGGCCAGGTACCCGTTACCACGCCCCATATGACGACCTACTGCCGCGACGCGACGCTCCAAACGGAAGCCGGTACGCTCTTTAATGCCTTCGTTATCGTCACTGCCTTCTGACAGTTCCAGCTCGTTTTGCGCTTCGTTAATCAACTGTGCGCCCAGGCTTTTGCCATCGAATCCTGCGGCAATCTCACTTGCCTGATCTAAAGAGCGGGCTTCCGCCAGCAGTTGCTGTTCACGCTTAAGGCGGCGTTTCTGAGTAAAGAACTCAAGGCTCTTACTAAAGAAGATAGCCCAAGTGACCACTGACGCCAAAATCAGCCCAATCATCACGCACTTAACCACGATATCGGCGTGCTGATACATACCCCAGACGGAAAGATCCGTCTGCATCAAATTATTACCCACTCTGTATCTCCAGGACGCAAATCACAAAATCTGAGCGTAATGATATCAAAACGACGTCGAATTGATAGTCGTTCTCATTACTATTTACATATTGTCGCACCTTTGGTTTCTTTTCCTTGCGCTTACGCAGTAAAAAAGTCACCAGAAGCATTTTGAGATTATTTTCTACTGTATAACCGTTCTGCAGGATGCGTCATCTTTGATTCATGGTAGTTTAGACATCCAGACGTATAAAAACAGGTAAGACAACATGGCAGATAAGCAACTTGAAACCAAGCTCGTTCACGCAGGACGCAGTAAAAAATACACGCTGGGCTCGGTAAATAGCGTGATACAGCGCGCTTCTTCGCTGGTGTTTGACACCGTGGAGGCCAAAAAGCAGGCCACACACAACCGTGCCAACGGTGCGCTTTTCTATGGACGTCGCGGAACCCTGACGCATTTCTCTCTGCAGGAAGCGATGTGCGAACTGGAAGGCGGCGCGGGTTGCGCCTTGTTCCCTTGCGGTGCGGCTGCCGTTGCCAACACCATCCTCGCTTTTGTGGAGCAAGGCGATCATGTGCTGATGACCAATACCGCCTATGAACCCAGTCAGGATTTCTGCACCAAAATTCTCGGCAAGCTTGGCGTGTCCACCGGCTGGTTCGATCCGCTGATTGGCGCCGATATTGTGAAGCACATGCAGCCGAACACCAAAGTCGTATTTCTGGAGTCGCCTGGCTCTGTCACCATGGAAGTGCATGATGTTCCGGCTATTGTTGCCGCCGTCAGAAGCGTAGCACCTGACGCAATCATCATGATTGATAACACCTGGGCTGCCGGAGTGCTGTTCAAAGCGCTGGATTTTGGTATCGATATTTCTATTCAGGCAGGCACCAAATATCTGATTGGCCATTCCGACGGCATGGTCGGCACGGCGGTCTCTAACGCCCGCTGCTGGGATCAACTTCGCGAAAATGCGTATCTAATGGGGCAAATGCTGGACGCCGATACCGCCTATATGACCAGCCGTGGGCTGCGTACGCTGAGTGTACGCCTGCGTCAGCACCATGAAAGCAGCTTAAAGGTCGCCGAGTGGCTGGCCAGCCATCCGCAGGTCGCCCGCGTGAACCACCCGGCACTGCCCGGCAGTAAAGGACATGAATTCTGGAAGCGTGATTTCACCGGCAGCAGCGGCCTGTTCTCCTTTGTATTGAATAAGAAACTCAATAATGAGGAGCTGGCCGCGTATCTGGATCACTTCAGCCTGTTCAGCATGGCCTACTCTTGGGGCGGTTTTGAGTCGCTGATTCTCGCCAACCAGCCGGAACACATTGCGGCAATCCGTCCGCAAGGCGAGGTGGACTTCAGCGGAACGCTCATCCGTTTGCATATCGGTTTAGAGAATGTTGACGATCTGATTGCCGATTTGGCCGCAGGATTTGCCCGAATCGAGTAAAATTGCCACAGATGGACATATATGCAGACACTTCTGGTGGAAAAGTCTGCAATTGTTGCGTCCGGGATCAAGGCATCCCGGACAATTCAGGAGTACAATCCACACATAGACGCTGTTCCACAGGAAAGTCCATGGTAGTCATTCAAGATATTGTCTCCGCGCTCTGGCAACACGATTTTGCCGCACTGGCGGATCCACACGTTGTGAGCGTGGTGTACTTCGTCATGTTCGCCACACTGTTTTTAGAAAATGGCCTGCTGCCCGCCTCCTTTTTACCCGGAGACAGCCTGTTATTGCTGGCAGGGGCGCTGATCGCTCAGGACGTGATGAGTTTTTTACCTACCATAGCTATTCTGACTGCCGCCGCCAGTCTGGGTTGCTGGCTGAGCTACATTCAGGGACGCTGGCTGGGCAACACGCGCACGGTGAAAGGCTGGCTGGCGCAATTACCTGAAAAATACCATCAACGCGCTACCTGCATGTTTGACCAACACGGGTTGATGGCGCTGCTTGCCGGGCGTTTCCTGGCGTTCGTCCGTACCTTGCTGCCAACGATGGCGGGCATTTCAGGGCTTCCTAACCGTCGGTTCCAGTTTTTTAACTGGCTGAGCGGACTGCTGTGGGTCACCGTCGTCACCAGCTTCGGCTATGCGCTGAGTATGATCCCGTTCGTCAAACGTCATGAAGATCAGGTGATGACCTTTTTAATGATCCTGCCGATTGCTCTGTTAACCGCAGGTCTGTTGGGAACGTTGTTCGTGGTGATTAAAAAAAAATACTGTAGCGCCTGAGTATTAGCCGTATGCCGGAGTCACTCCGGCATTTCATTGATGGCGCGCTGCTTTAAAGCCGACAAGAAATCAACTCCCCTGCATCATACGAATTCTTGCCGCATCTTCCCCCGGCGTTACGCCAAAGAAACGTTTGAACTCCCGACTGAATTGCGATGCGCTCTCATAGCCGACGCGCATTGCTGCCGCACTGGCCTTCATTCCATCGTGGATCATCATCATCCGTGCTTTATGCAGGCGATAGCTCTTCAGATATTGCAGCGGCGAGGTACTGGTCACCGCTTTAAAATTATGATGAAACGCCGATACGCTCATGTTCGCCTCTGCCGCCAGCTGTTCTACATTGAGGTTTTCGGTGTATTTGGTTTCAATCCGCTTGAGTACCCGGCTTATCAAACTGAAATGCGTCTGGCGACTGACCAGCGCAAGTAACGCGCCACCGCGCGGCCCGGTCAGCACATGGTAGAGGATTTCGCGAATGATCTGTTTGCCCAGAATTCGCGCGTCCAGCGGGCGCTCCATCACATCCAGTAAACGCTCAGCCGCGCAAAGAATCTCGTCAGAAAGCGTGGCAGAGTTAATCCCGCTCGCCGCCATTGAGGGCTGGAACAGTTCATCTTCGCCGATGTCCATCAGGAGCTCCTGCAATTGCAGGATATCGACATTCAGGCGCATACCGGCCAGTGGAACTTCCGGTGTCGCATATGTTTCACATTCAAAGGGTAAAGGTACGGTGAGCAGCAGGTATTCGTTGGCGTCATAACGAAATATGCGCTCATTGATATAACCAATTTTATGCCCCGAGAAGAGAAATATGATGCCCGGCTGATACATCACCGGTGTGCGTAGCCCCGGCTCTGTGCCATACAGTAGACGCACATCCGGCAGCAACTCACTGAGTTTATTTTCATTATTTTTCAGCTGCTTAATTTTATCTGTCAGCAGGAGGCAGATCTCATCACGGTTCATAGAACACCATTTCATCATCGGATTGCAACACCAACAGTGTGCGCATTTTTATCCTTTTTCTCCAGCAGCCTGTAGAAATAGGCAAGACATTGGCAGAAATGAGCATTGAGAGGAACGCGTCTGACGACCACAATGTTCACCATCAGGCAGACACTCGCCTGCCCTCTTTTTTACCCACATAAGGGAACGAGCAATGAACAACTTTAATCTCCACACCCCGACCCGCATTCTGTTTGGTAAGGGCGCTATCGCTGAACTGCGCGATCAAATCCCTCAGAATGCTCGCGTGCTGATTACCTACGGCGGCGGCAGCGTGAAAAAAACCGGCGTTCTGGCACAGGTTCAGGATGCACTGAAAGACCTGGACGTGCTGGAGTTTGGCGGTATCGAGCCAAATCCGTCTTATGAAACGCTGATGAACGCGGTAAAAATCGTGCGTGATGAGAAAGTGACGTTTCTGCTGGCAGTAGGCGGCGGTTCCGTGCTGGACGGCACCAAATTCATCGCGGCTGCTGCACAGTACGCTGACGGCATCGATCCATGGCGCATTCTGGAAACCCACGGCAACGATGTAACAAGCGCCATCCCGATGGGCTCCGTATTAACCCTGCCTGCAACCGGCTCTGAATCTAACTCCGGCGCGGTAATTTCGCGTAAAACCACCGGCGATAAACTGGCCTTTATGACCCCATTTGTGCAGCCAGTATTTGCCGTACTGGATCCGGTTTACACCTACACCCTGCCGCCACGTCAGGTTGCAAACGGCGTCGTGGATGCGTTCGTTCATACCGTTGAGCAGTATGTGACTTATCCGGTCGACGGGAAAATTCAGGATCGCTTTGCCGAAGGCATTCTGCTCACACTGGTAGAAGAAGGTCCGAAAGCCTTGCAGGAACCGGAAAACTACAACGTGCGTGCGAACGTCATGTGGGCGGCAACCCAAGCGCTGAACGGTCTGATTGGCGCAGGGGTACCGCAGGACTGGGCAACGCATATGCTGGGTCATGAACTGACTGCAATGCACGGTCTGGATCATGCTCAAACGCTGGCCATCGTTCTGCCAGCGCTGTGGAATGAAAAACGTGATACCAAGCGTGCCAAACTGCTGCAATACGCAGAGCGTATCTGGAATATCACCGAAGGAAGCGATGACCAGCGCATCGACGCCGCCATTGCCGCAACCCGCGCTTTCTTCGAACAAATGGGCGTACCGACTCGCCTGTCTGACTACGGTCTGGACGGTAGCTCCATCCCGGCGCTGCTGGAAAAACTGCAAGCGCATGGCGGTACGAAACTGGGCGAACATCAGGACATTACGCTTGAGGTCAGCCGTCGGATTTACGAAGCTGCCCGCTAAGGTTTTTTAACCTCCGCCTTTCGTTTTTGGGTATTTATACCAGACTTAAGTCACACCTATGTCACCGGAGTATGTTCCGGTGACAGTCATTAAGGGGAGGAATTATGACCACTCCAACCATTATCAAACTACAGGATGGTAACGTCATGCCGCAACTGGGCCTGGGGGTCTGGAAGGCAAGCAACGAAGAAGTCATCACTGCCATTCATAAAGCGCTGGAAGTGGGGTATCGCTCAATTGATACCGCGGCAGCGTACAAAAACGAAGAAGGTGTCGGCAAAGCAATACGTGACGCAGGCGTGCCACGGGAAGAGTTATTCATTACCACCAAGCTATGGAATGATGACCAGAAACGCCCCCGGGAAGCCTTGCTCGAAAGCATGGAGAAACTCCAGCTTGATTACCTCGATCTATACCTGATGCACTGGCCAGTTCCGGCGATCGACCACTACGTTGAAGCGTGGGAAAACATGATCGACCTGCAAAAAGAAGGGCTGATTAAGAGCATCGGCGTGTGCAACTTTCAGATCAACCATCTCCAGCGGCTGATGGATGAAACCGGCGTACCTCCGGTGATTAATCAGATAGAACTTCACCCGCTCATGCAGCAGCGCCAGCTACACGCCTGGAACGCCACACATAAAATCCAGACCGAATCCTGGAGCCCGCTGGCGCAGGGCGGCAAAGACGTCTTCGATCAAAAGATAATCCGTGACCTCGCAGAGAAATATGGCAAATCACCGGCGCAGATTGTCATCCGCTGGCATCTGGATAGCGGCCTGGTGGTGATTCCGAAATCGGTCACCCCTGCGCGTATCGCAGAAAACTTTAACGTCTGGGACTTCCGCCTGGATAAAGATGAATTAGGCGAAATCGCGAAACTCGATCAGGGCAAGCGTCTGGGGCCAGACCCGGACCAGTTCGGCGGTTAACCCCTTCCCTCCAGCCCGACACTCTCGTCGGGCCTTTACTGATTTGAAATATCAGGAAACAATTCACGCACATATATTGTTGTATTTCTTGCAGTCACTGGAGCAGCATTGCGCAACATAACCTGTTAATTATCATATAAATATATTTATTTGATGAATATATTCACCATATCCATAGGTGCGTAACCGTGACTGAGAAAAAAGGTAGCGTAGTCAAATGGCTCCCATTAATTCTTATAACATTCATTTCTGCCGGGCTGTGGCAACTTCCCCCTCCATCCGGGTTAAGTGCGCCAGCCTGGCATTCAGCAATTATCTTCGTTGCGACGATTGCTTCTATCGTGGCAAAAGTTTTACCCATCGGCGCGGTCGGCATTATTGGGATTACGGTTTTTGCACTCGCCTATGCGGCCGGGGATAAAACCGCCAGCGGCGCTATCACCACGGCACTGAGTGAGCTGAACAGTTCACTTATCTGGCTTATCGTCGTGGCTTTTATGATTGCCCGCGGTTTTATCAAAACTGGCCTCGGACGACGCATTGCGCTGCAGATGATCCGTCTGCTTGGCAAGCGCACGCTGGGACTCGCCTACGGTCTGGCCTTTGCCGATCTGATCCTCTCCCCGGCAATGCCGAGTAATACGGCACGCTGCGGCGGTGTCATCTATCCGATTGCCGACTCTCTGGCACGCAGTTTCCATTCGAACCCGGAAGATGAGTCCCGCAGTAAAATCGGTACCTTTCTTATCACCTGCATTGGCAACGTCAACGACGTCACCGCCGCGCTCTTTATGACCGGCTATACCGGCAACTTGTTGGCGGTGAAGTTGGCGGCCAATGCGGGCGTCACGCTGACCTGGGGCAGCTGGTTTATGGCGGCGCTGCTGCCATGCCTTGTGTCCTTACTGCTGGTTCCACTGCTGGTCTACTGGATCGTGCGCCCGGAAATAAAGCACACGCCGGATGCCCCGAACCTGGCGCGCAAAGAGCTGGCGGAAATGGGCAGTATGTCTCGCGGCGAATGGCTGATGCTGGTTACCGTCGGCGTACTGCTGGTACTGTGGATTTTTGGCGATACGTTAGGCGTCGACGCCACTACTGCCTCGTTCGTGGGACTGTCCATTTTATTGCTAAGCGGCGTTCTGAGCTGGGAAGATGTGAAAAGCGAGAAAGGTGCATGGGACACGCTGATTTGGTTTGCCGCGCTGCTGATGATGGCGAACCAGCTGAAAAAACTAGGTTTCACTACCTGGTTTGGCAATCTGATCGGCGATAGTCTGAGCAGTACTATGCACGGTACCAGTTGGGTGATCGTCCTGTTGCTGCTGAATGCCGCCTACTTCTATACCCACTACTTTTTTGCCAGCGGTAATGCACAGATTGCCGCGCTGTACGCCGTTTTCCTCGGCGTCGGCCTGCATCTGAATATCCCCGCAGCCCCCACAGCGTTAATGCTGGCCTTCACCAGCAGTTTGTACTGCTCGCTCACCCAGTACACCCACGCTCGCGGTCCAATCCTGTTTGGTGCCGGGTACGTTCCAACGGGCGTCTGGTGGCGCACAGGATTTATCATTAGCTTGTTTAACCAGGCGGTGTTTATCACCGTAGGTCTGATGTGGTGGAAGGTGTTGGGTCTGTACTAAACTAACTGCGCCCTGACGAATCACCTTACCTGCGGAGAAAAGGAATGACCTGTATTTTCTGTCAAATTGTTGAAGGTAAAGCCCCCTGCCATAAGGTCTGGGAAGACGAGCACCATCTGGCTTTTCTGTCGATTTTCCCGAACACCGACGGTTTTACCGTGGTGATCCCGAAAAAGCATTACCCCAGCTATGCCTTCGATATGCCGCCGCAGGCGTTGGCTGACCTGATGATGGCAACCCAAAAAGTGGCTAAGAAACTGGATAAGGCTTTCCCGGATGTCAGTCGTACGGGGATGTTCTTCGAAGGTTTCGGCGTAGACCATGTGCACAGCAAATTAAGCCCCATGCACGGCACTGGCGATCTAACTCACTGGAAACCGATTGAGTCGCGGCAGACCAAATTTTTCGAGCAATATGAAGGGTATCTGTCATCACACGATCATGAACGGGCGGATGATGCAAAACTGGCCGCATTAGCGGCCAGAATTCGTGAGGCATAAATACTGAGCACTTCTGCCGGATGGCGGTGCAAGCACCTTATCCGGCCTACAAAACTGTGCTGCTCGTAGGCCTGATAAGCATTTCACCACCGGGCAAAGCAAATTAACGTCCCGCTACTTTCCCGCGTTTTTTGTTTGCGGCAGGGGTCTGGCGCTGGTGCGCCACCGGGGTGTGCTTGGTCAACGCCGGGCGGGTATGACGGTTCTGGCGACGTGCTTCGCGCATCTCTTCCAGCGTAGGCGCCGGAACCAGACATTCACGACGACCGCCGATCAGATGCTTTTTACCCATGTCTTCCAGCGCCTGGCGGATTAACGGCCAGTTAGCTGGATCGTGGTAACGCAACAGGGCTTTATGCAAACGGCGCTGCTTATCACCTTTCGGCACCACCACGTCTTCACTCTTATAACCAATTTTACCCAGCGGGTTTTTCCCGGTGTAATACATGGTTGTGGAGTTCGCCAGCGGCGATGGATAAAAGTTCTGCACCTGATCCAGACGGAAACGACGTTGTTTCAGCCACAGCGCCAGATTCACCATATCCTCGTCACGCGTACCCGGGTGCGCGGAGATGAAGTACGGGATCAGGTACTGCTCTTTACCCGCCTGTTTAGAGTAGGTATCGAACAACTCCTTAAAGCGATCGTAGCTGCCCATCCCCGGCTTCATCATCTTCGACAGCGGGCCTTCTTCAGTATGCTCTGGCGCAATCTTCAGATAGCCGCCAACGTGGTGGGTCGCCAGCTCTTTGATATAGCGCGGATCTTCAACCGCGATGTCATAGCGCACACCGGAAGCTATGAGGATCTTTTTAATGCCTTTCAAATCACGCGCCCGGCGATAAAGGTTAATCGTCGGTTCGTGATTGGTGTCCATATGCGGACAGATATCCGGATAGACGCATGACAGACGACGGCAGGTTTGCTCCGCACGCGGTGACTTACAGCGCAGCATATACATGTTCGCCGTTGGGCCGCCGAGGTCGGAAATCACGCCGGTAAAACCTGGAACGGTGTCGCGAATGGCTTCGATTTCATTGATGATCGAATCTTCAGAGCGGCTCTGGATGATGCGGCCTTCGTGCTCGGTGATCGAACAGAACGAACAGCCGCCAAAGCAGCCACGCATAATGTTGATCGAGAAACGGATCATCTCATAGGCCGGAATGCGGCTGTCGCCATACGCCGGGTGCGGCACGCGCTTGTACGGCAGCGCAAAGACGCTATCCATCTCTTCGGTAGACAGCGGAATAGCTGGCGGGTTGATCCAGATGTAGCGATCGCCGTGCTTTTGCATCAGCGCACGCGCGCAGCCAGGGTTGGTTTCGTGGTGCAGGATACGCGACGCATGCGCATACAGCACTTTATCGCCCTTCACTTTTTCAAAGGACGGCAGCAGCACGTAGGTTTTTTCCCACGGTTTCGGACGCGGCGGCTGTACGGTTACCGCTTTCGCTTCCTGCTTTTTCGGTGCGACCGGTTTGTTGTCAGCACACGGCAGATCTTCGCCGTACGGATGCGGGATCGGATCAATCTTGCCCGGCGTGTCGAGACGCGTGGAATCCACCCCACTCCAGCCCGGCAGCGCTTCTTTAACCATAATCGCGGTGTTACGCACGTCGCGGATCTGATCGATGGTTTCGCCCATCGCCAGACGATGCGCCACTTCCACCAGCGGACGTTCGCCGTTGCCGAACATCAGCATGTCGGCTTTGGAATCCACCAGAACAGAGCGACGAACGGTATCAGACCAGTAGTCATAGTGCGCGGTACGGCGCAGGCTGGCCTCAATGCCGCCGAGAATAACCGGCACATCTTTCCATGCTTCTTTACAACGCTGGGTATAGACCAGCGTGGCGCGGTCCGGGCGTTTACCTGCTACGTTGTCTGGTGTGTAGGCATCGTCATGGCGCAGTCGGCGATCTGCGGTGTAACGGTTGATCATCGAGTCCATGTTGCCTGCGGTCACACCAAAGAACAGGTTCGGTTTACCCAAACGCATAAAATCGTCTTTGTTGTTCCACTCAGGCTGGGCGATAATCCCTACACGAAAGCCCTGCGCTTCCAGCATACGGCCGCATATTGCCATGCCAAAGCTGGGATGATCGACGTATGCATCGCCGGTAACCAGAATGATGTCGCAGCTATCCCAGCCAAGTTGGTCCATTTCGTCGCGTGACATCGGCAAAAACGGTGCCGGGCCAAAACAGGCAGCCCAGTACTGCGGCCAGGAGAAAAGGTCTCTGTCCGGCTGGATCAGGGATATTGCGCTCATAATGCTTCCAAAAATGGTAAAAAAATAATCAAAGGCCGGGGATTATACGCTGTATGTCGACAAGAAATGAAGTGGAGTCTGAACCAGGGCAGTAGAAAGTTATATAAATTGTTAAATTTTACGACGCTCATTTTTATCAATCATAATTAACACCATGCCGGCCAGCTGAGATAACTCTTTTTCGGCGGGGGATTTTTCATTGCGACTCAACGATTCACTGCATATTTCCCAGTTACGGGTTGTTGTTCACCTGTGTGGGTTTCTGGTTCTTCTCTACAGCTTTTCTATGCTGCCACCGATGGCCATCGCTTTGTTAAACAAAGAGCGGAGTTTGTTCGCTTTTTTCAGCACATTTATGACTTTCTTCACCCTCGGCGGCGGAGCGTGGCTGGCAACCAAACATGCGGGTATTCAACTGCGAACACGGGATGGTTTCGTTATTATCGTCCTGTTCTGGCTGTTGTTTTCGTTTATCAGCGCGATGCCGATGTGGATGGACGATGGCTTAAACCTCTCCTTTGCGGATGCCCTGTTTGAAGGGGTTTCCGGGATTACCACCACGGGCGCAACGGTAATTGGCGACGTCAGCGCCATGCCGAAGTCGTATCTCTACTATCGGGCTCAGCTCAATTTTATTGGTGGCCTGGGTGTTATTGTCCTCGCCGTGGCGGTATTACCGATTTTGGGTATCGGCGGCATGAAGCTGTATCAGTCTGAAATGCCGGGCCCCTTTAAAGAAGAACGCCTCACGCCAAGACTTGCTGATACTGCACGTACGCTGTGGCTGACCTATGTCATTCTGGGTCTTATCTGTACCCTGGCCTACTGGGCTGCCGGGATGTCGTTCTTCGATGCCTTATGCCACGGGCTGTCGACGGTTTCTCTCGGCGGATTTTCCACTCGCAGTGAAAGCATCGGCTTCTATAACAGCCATGCGATCGAGCTGGTCGCTGGGGTGTTTTCCCTGCTGTCTGCGTTTAACTTCACCCTCTGGTACGTGGCTATCGTGAAACGTACCTTCAAACCCTTTCGTCGTAATGCCGAACTGCGTTTCTTTTTGCTTATTGCGTTGGTTGTCACTCTGATCGCCACCTGGCAAGTTTGGCGGGCAGGCATGTACGGATTAACGGACAGCCTGGTGCATGCTTTTTTTCTGGCCAGTTCGATGCTGACAGATAATGGCCTGTCGACGGCGGATTACGCGCAGTGGCCTTCGCACACGATCTTCATGCTGCTCAGCGCCAGTTTCTTCGGCGGTTGTGTGGGATCGACCTGCGGGGGGATTAAGGTGCTGCGTTTTTTGATTATGTTCAAGCAGTGCCGTCAGGAGTTACACCAGCTCGCGCATCCCCGTGCCCTGCTGAACATTAAAGTGGGCAATAGCGTGGTAAGCGACCGGGTGGTGCGTTCGGTATGGAGCTTTTTCTTTCTCTACGTTTTGTTCACCAGCTTTTTTATCTGGGCGCTCAATCTGATGGGCTACGATCTCTTCTCCTCTTTTGCCACCGTCGCCGCCTGCATCAACAATATGGGGCTAGGATTTGGCGTCACCGCCACGACATTTGGCACCTTAAATGAGGAAGCAAAGCTACTGATGTGCGCGGCCATGATCATGGGGCGTCTGGAGATTTACCCCATTCTGATCCTGTTCTCGCGCATGTTCTGGCGGGCATAACGGAAATCCCGGCGCATTACGGCGCCGGGTTCACCAACATCTGTCCGATTGAGCCACGATCTGCCATTTCCAGCGTCTGGCTATTAAAGTAGAACGGGAAATGGGCCCAGGAAGGCTGTCCGTAATAAACCAGTAATTCAACCTGGCCGTCAACCCAGACGGTATCTTTCCAGCCTCTGTCTTCCGGGAACGGCATCGCGCCATTCACATTACGGATCAGGAACGAGACGCCTTCAATATGGAAGGACTGGGGCATATCCGCCCGCACAGTCCAGCGCTCCCAGGAGCCCTGCTGAGCGGTAATATCCATACGATTGACGTCCCACAGCTGACCGTTGATGCCAGGGTCATCGTCCAGGCTGATATCACGGCTGCGAATCGGCGAACCGCTGAGGATTTCCGTTGGCAGCAGGCGCATTGGCAGGCTGTCAGTCACCAGCGGCAGAAGCCCCGTTGGACGCAGAGTCAGCACCAGCGTGGAGATGAGAATACTGGAAGGCTCAAAGAACCCGCGGATCCTGTCGACAATACTGGCTGCCTCGCCACAGGTGATAGAGACCTCATTACCGTTCGTCATATCCACCAGGATCTCACGACGCTCGCCAGGCGCCAGCGAGAGCTGCTTCACCGAAACGGGTGCAGGTAAAAAACCCTGATCGCTGGAAATCACATGCAGTGCACGGCCATCGCTCATTTGCAGCTGGTAACGACGCGAGTTTGAAGCGTTCAGTAAACGCAAGCGCACCCAGCCGCGGGAGACTTCGACATACGGGCTTTGCGCCCCATTGACCAGCAGCGTATCACCGACAAAGCCACCGCTGCCGGGCTCGCTGTATTCCGGCGTGCCAAAGTTGTCCAGCCGCTTGTCCTGGATAATGACCGGAAAATCATCCACGCCATAGTGGTTGGGAATAGACAGTGATTTACTCACTTCATCTTCAATCAGCCACATCCCTGCAAGGCCATTATAGACCTGCTGAGCAGTACGATTTGGCGTATTGGCGTGATACCACAACGTGGCGGCATTCTGGCGAATCGGTAGCACCGGCGCCCAGTCCGCATTAGGGGACATCATACGCGCCGGGCCGCCCATCAGCGGGCCTGGTACCTGTAACCCGGCGACGGTCATCGAGATATTCTCAGTCAGACGGTTGCTGTAGATAAGCTTGACGTCATCCCCTTTCCAGACGCGGATTGTCGGTCCCAGGTAGCGGCCGTTAATTCCCCAGACAGGTGCGCGCGTGCCTTGTGTAAAGGACCAGTGCGCACGTTGCAGCGTCATAAATAGCGGCTGCCCCCGGCGGGATTCCAGCAGCGGAGGCACAGGTAACGGTTGTTGCTGACCGGCAGCATTAGCCTTCAGCGGAACAGCACCTGCACACAGTGCGATCCCCGATGCCTGAATGAACTGACGCCGACTGAATGACATATAAACTCCATAAAAAACTGGCTATTAACACGCAGGAAGTCATTTCCTGTAAAAAACCCGAATTGCGCGGATTAAACCTTACCGGCGGCTTCCCGCTCAGCAACTTCTTTATCGAGCTCTGCGATTTTTTGTTCCATCAGCGTGCGGCAATGCGCTGCCAGTTCACGAACCTGATCTTTGCCAAAGTGGCTAATATCCACCGGCGGCAACATCTCGACAATCGCCAGACCATTATTGAGTCTGTTTAATTTTATCTTGTTCGAGGTTGTGGAAACGCACACCGGAATAACCGGGACACCAGCAGCAATCGCTGCATGGAACGCGCCGGTTTTAAACGGAAGCAGACCGCGACCGCGGCTACGCGTTCCTTCCGGGAACATCCAGATAGAAATGCGGCGTTTTTTGAAATGATTCACCACGGCAGCAATGGTGCTGTGTGCTTTTGCGCGGTTATTTCTGTCAATCAGCAGGTTACCGGTTAACCAGTACAGCTGCCCGAAGAAAGGGATCCACAGCAGGCTTTTTTTACCCACCGTCACCGTCGGCGGTTGAACGATATTCGCAGCAGTAACCATGTCATAGTTGTTCTGATGGTTACAAATATAGATAGCATTACCATAGTTCTGCGCGTCTGCCGGCATGCGGCACTCGACCTTCAGACCATAAAGGGGAGCCAGGCGGCCAAACATATGACCGAACGTTGCAACGTGTTTTGGATTTCGCGGGCTGAACAGACAGTATATGCAACCGAAAATACAGACCAGAACACAGTAAATAACAGTAATAATTAAACGAAAAATATATAGCATAACAACCTCTAAGGCCTAAGAGCCTGGCATTTTACGTCACCTGATTCATCACGCGGTATCAGGTTAGGGCTTTGTTAAGGGCGGCTCTCTGGAAAAGCGTATTGTTAATCGCAACGCACGAATAAACAACGGTTTCACGGGAATTTTTAACGTTGGCTCTCCCTGGGCTTTAACAGGGAGAGCCGGACGGTAGCGTTATTCTTCGCTGTCGCCGTGACTGGCGCGTCGAGGCGAGTCAATCTCAATGCTGTCGATACGCTGCAGACCACGCATTAGCGTGCCGCGACGGCCACGCTCGCCGGTCACTTTCTGCAACTCTTCGGGACGCAGTTTGATTTTGCGCTTACCGACGTGGATAGTCAGCGTGCTCTGCGGCGGCAGCACGTAAAGTTGCGCCAGACCATCCTCGCCTTTCGCCGCTTCCGCTGAAGGGATATTAATGATCTTGTTCCCTTTGCCTTTCGACAACTGCGGTAAATCGCTCACCGGGAACATCAACATGCGACCAGCCTGAGTAATCGCCAGCAGCATATCGGTTTCATCTTCAATCACCACCGGCTGCATGACGCGCGCATTCTCTGGCAGCGTAATCAATGCTTTACCTGCACGGTTACGTGCTACCAGGTCATTGAAGGTGCAGACAAAACCATAGCCCGCATCCGATGCCATCAGCAGTTTCTGATCATCGCCTTCCATCAGCATGTGCTCAACCGTCGCGCCCGGCGGCAGAGTGAGCTTCCCGGTCAGCGGTTCACCCTGACCGCGCGCCGACGGCAGCGTAATCGGATCGATGGCATAGCTGCGGCCGGTCGAGTCCACGAACACCACCGGCTGATTGCTCTTACCCTTCACTGCCGACTTAAAGCTGTCGCCCGCTTTATAGCTTAATCCCGGCGCATCGATGTCGTGGCCTTTCGCGCTACGCACCCAGCCACTCTGGGAGAGCACAATGGTCACCGGCTCAGACGGCAGCATGTCGTGCTCGCTCATCGCCTTCGCTTCTTCGCGCTCCTGCAGCGGAGAACGACGATCGTCGCCATAGGCCTCAGCGTCAGCCTGCAGCTCTTTCTTCAGCAGGTTATTCATTTTACGTTCAGAAGCCAGAATGGCCTGCAACTGATCGCGCTCTTTCGCCAGTTCATCCTGCTCGCCGCGGATTTTCATCTCTTCGAGTTTGGCAAGATGGCGCAATTTCAGCTCAAGGATGGCTTCAGCCTGGGTTTCAGAAATACCAAACCGCGACATCAGCTCTGGCTTAGGTTCATCTTCATGACGAATAATTTCGATTACTTCGTCAATATTGAGGAACGCCACCAGCAAGCCTTCAAGAATGTGCAGGCGCTTGAGCACTTTTTCCAGACGATAATTCAGGCGGCGGCGCACGGTATCGCGGCGGAACGCCAGCCATTCGGTGAGGATCTCCAGCAGGTTTTTCACCGCCGGACGACCATCAAGACCGATCATGTTCAGGTTTATGCGGTAACTTTTTTCCAGATCGGTGGTGGCAAACAGGTGGTTCATCACCTGCTCCATATCCACGCGATTGGAGCGCGGGACAATCACCAGACGAGTCGGGTTTTCGTGATCCGATTCGTCGCGCAGGTCGTCTACCATCGGCAGCTTTTTATTGCGCATTTGAGCAGCGATCTGCTCCAGCACTTTTGCCCCGGAAACCTGATGTGGCAGCGCGGAAATCACCACCGCGCCGTCTTCTTTCGTCCATACCGCACGCATACGTACGGAGCCGCGTCCGTTTTCGTAAATCTTACGAATCTCCGCGCGCGAGGTAATGATCTCCGCTTCGGTCGGGTAATCCGGCCCCTGCACGATATCCAGCAACTGATCCAGCGTCGTTTTCGGCTGCTCAATCAGAGTAATCGCTGCTTTTGCCACTTCACGCAGGTTGTGCGGCGGAATGTCCGTTGCCATACCAACGGCAATACCGGTCGTACCGTTGAGCAGAATATTTGGCAGACGCGCAGGCAGCATCTTCGGCTCCTGCATGGTGCCGTCAAAGTTCGGCACCCAGTCCGACGTGCCCTGACCGAGTTCACCCAGCAGGACTTCCGCATATTTAGACAGGCGGGATTCGGTATAACGCATCGCCGCGAAGGATTTCGGATCGTCCGGCGCCCCCCAGTTCCCCTGCCCGTCAACCAACGGATAACGGTAAGAGAACGGCTGCGCCATCAGCACCATCGCTTCATAGCAGGCGCTGTCGCCGTGCGGATGGTATTTACCCAGCACGTCACCGACGGTACGGGCGGATTTTTTAAATTTGGCGCTGGCATTCAGCCCCAGTTCGGACATCGCGTACACGATGCGACGCTGAACGGGTTTCAAACCATCGCCAATAAACGGCAACGCCCTATCCATGATGACGTACATGGAATAGTTCAGATAGGCGTTTTCCGTGAATTCATGCAGCGCCAGGCGCTCTGCCATATCGCTCATTAATCGTGGTTCCTCAACTTTGTACCCCTCTATTGAAGGGCAATATTGCCGCAGATACTACCCTATCTGGCGTGTTGAGTCACAAAGAAAAGGGCCGCGGACGCGGCCCTGATGGGGATTACTTAGCAACTTTGGTAATCTGTTTCACGTCGATTTCAACGGAGTTCCAGTCTTTATCCACTTCACCCTGGATTTCAACCACATCCTGCGGTGTGACGGTTACGCCGTTCCAGCGCTTGTGGTCGATATCCACATTCACCGTGCCGGTCGCATCTTTAAACACATACAGGTCGTCGGAAATACGCTCAACGATGTTCCCGCGCAGGGTAACCCAGGTGTCATCACGCAGTGATTTGGCGCTTTCTACTGTCGTGCTGCTACCGTTCGGGCCGACAAATCCGCCGTTTTGGCTCTGCGTAGTGGTTGTCGTTGGCCCAGAGAAGCCGCCCTGCTGAGCTGCCAGAACAGGTGCGGAACACAGTGCCATTACGGCAACCATTGCAGCTAATTTTTTCATCGTCATGTCTCCCTTTCATGTTGGTTTACGACTATTAAATAAGTTAATCCTTAACAAGTTCTTAAGGCAAAAAAAGATACTTTTTTTACTGTACAGAGACTGTAGCCACAGGTTTACTGACTGCAAATGAGTTATCGCAGGGAAGAACATATGCGTATTTTACTGATCGAAGATGACACGTTGATTGGCGATGGCCTGAAAACAGGTTTGAGTAAAATGGGTTTCAGCATTGACTGGTTTACCGAAGGTCGCCAGGGGAAAGAAGCACTCTACAGCGCACCTTATGATGCGGTAATCCTCGACCTGACACTGCCAGGCATAGACGGACGGGACATTTTGCGCGAATGGCGAGCTAACGGGAAGCAGGAGCCGGTACTGATTCTGACCGCTCGCGACGCGCTGGCGGAACGCGTTGAAGGCCTGCGCCTGGGCGCAGATGACTATCTGTGTAAACCCTTTGCGCTGATCGAAGTTGCTGCCAGACTGGAGGCACTGGTGCGTCGTGCCAGCGGCCAGGCCAGCAACACATTGCGCCATGGCCAGGTAACGCTCGATCCTGGCGCATTGGTCGCCACGGCGGCGGGTGAACCTTTGTCACTCAAACCTAAAGAGTTCGCACTGCTGGAACTGTTGATGCGCAACAAAGGTCGCGTCCTGCCCCGCAAACTGATTGAAGAAAAACTGTATACCTGGGACGAAAATGTCTCCAGCAATGCGGTTGAGGTCCACGTTCATCACTTACGCCGTAAGCTCGGCAGCGACTTTATCCGTACCGTGCATGGCATTGGCTACACCCTGGGTGACGCATGAAACTCACACAACGCCTCAGCCTGCGCGTCAGGCTAACGCTTATTTTTCTGATTCTGGCATCAGCCACCTGGGCCGTATCCAGTTTTGTGGCCTGGAGGCAGACTACCGATAATGTCGATGAGCTGTTTGATACCCAGCTGATGCTGTTCGCCAAGCGGCTTAGCACGCTGGATATCAGCGATGTCACCACCTCAAGCAATATGGCCCGCACGCCAAAGAAACTGAAGCATGGCCATATTGATGACGACGCACTGGCGTTTGCCATCTACTCCACCGACGGCAAAATGGTGCTACACGATGGCGATAATGGCCAGGATATTCCCTACAGCTACAGCCGGGAAGGGTTTAGCGACGGCCAACTCAGGGGCGACAGCGATTCCTGGCGCTTCCTGTGGCTGAATTCCGCTGATGGGAAATATCGCATTGTGGTGGGCCAGGAGTGGGAATATCGGGAGGATATGGCGCTGTCGATCCTTACGGCACAATTAACCCCATGGCTGGTTGCGCTGCCGCTGATGTTGCTGATCCTGGTGGTCATGCTGAGTCGCGAACTCAGGCCGCTAAAAAAACTGGCGCAAGCTCTGCGCTGGCGCGCCCCGGAATCAGAAGAGCCGCTCGACTCGAAAGGTGTGCCAAGCGAAGTGCGCCCGCTGGTTGAATCGCTAAATCAGCTGTTTACCCGCATCCACTCAATGATGGTGCGTGAACGCCGCTTCACTTCTGATGCCGCCCATGAGCTGCGCAGTCCGTTGACCGCGCTGAAGGTGCAAACCGAAGTGGTGCAACTGTCAGACGACGACCCGCAAACGCGGGAAAAAGCGCTGGCGCAGCTACATGCGGGAATTGAACGCGCCACCCGACTGGTCGATCAGCTCCTGACGCTTTCGCGCCTCGACTCCCTCGATAATCTTCAGGATGTGGCGGAAATTTCATTGGAGGAGCTACTGCAATCCGCGGTGATGGATATCTACCACCCGGCCCAGCAGGCGCACATTGACGTACGTTTGCAGATTAACGCACACAATATTATGCGCACAGGACAGCCGCTGTTGCTGAGCCTGATGGTACGAAATCTGCTGGATAATGCCATTCGCTACAGTCCGCAGGGGAGCATTGTGGAAGTGACGCTCAACGCCCGCAATTTCAGCGTCAAAGATAATGGTCCAGGCGTTGCGCCGGAGGTACTTACACACATCGGTGAACGTTTTTATCGTCCACCAGGACAAAGCGTGACCGGCAGCGGTCTCGGCCTGTCAATTGTCCGCCGTATCGCAACACTGCATGGAATGTCAGCCTCGTTTGGCAACGCTTCGGAAGGTGGCTTTGAAGCTAAGGTCAGTTGGTAACTGCATTATTATTGCTCAAATAGCAAAAGACTTTGCACATTTTGCTAATTTCACCGCACCGCTGGTGGGGGTAAAATCGTCCTCAAACGTATTTTCTTGAGGACACAAAATGAGCAACATTCTGATTATCAACGGGGCGAAAAAATTTGGCCATTCTAATGGTCAACTGAATGACACCCTGACCGAGGTCGCGGACGGTATCCTGCGCGACCTCGGGCATGATGTTAAAGTCGTACGCGCGGACAGCGATTATGACGTAAAAACAGAAGTGCAGAATTTCGTCTGGGCCGATACGATTATCTGGCAGATGCCTGGCTGGTGGATGGGCGCACCGTGGACCGTGAAAAAATACATCGATGACGTGTTTACCGAAGGTCACGGCACGCTGTACGCCAGCGATGGCCGCACACGTTCAGATGCCTCTAAAAAATATGGCTCCGGCGGGCTGATTCAGGGCAAAAAATACATGCTGTCCCTGACCTGGAACGCACCGATGGAAGCCTTCACTGAAAAAGACCAGTTCTTCCATGGCGTTGGTGTTGATGGCGTCTATCTCCCGTTCCATAAAGCAAACCAGTTCCTGGGAATGGAAGCGCTGCCGACCTTTATCACCAATGACGTGATTAAAATGCCGGACGTCCCGCGTTATATCGCAGAATATCGCAAGCATCTGACCGAAATTTTTGGTTAACTGGTAACCTGGAATTAGAAGGAGTTAACCATGCTTACCGTTATTGCAGAAATCCGTACACGTCCAGGTCAACATCACCGCCAGGCGGTACTGGATCAGTTTGCTAAAATCGTTCCGACCGTACTGAAAGAAGAAGGCTGCCACGGCTATGCGCCGATGGTGGATCATGCCGCAGGTGTGAGTTTTCAGACCACAGCGCCAGATTCAATCGTGATGGTTGAGCAGTGGGAAAGCATCGCGCATCTTGAAGCGCATTTGCAGACCCCGCATATGAAAGCCTACAGCGAAGCCGTAAAAGGTGACGTGCTGGACATGAATATTCGTATTCTGGAGTCGGGTATTTAAGGTTGTCGATTTGCCGGATGACGCTTTGCTATCCGGCATATAATCGCTTCGTCAGATGAGAGCCGGATAAGGCATTTTACGCCCCTCTCCGGCTTTTCTACATGCAATTAGCCTTCAAGATCCGCCAGGTCGCCTTTCTCTTGCAACCAGTTACGACGGTCTTCAGAACGCTTCTTGGCCAGCAGCATATCCATCATTGCGTTGGTACGCTGATCGTCTTCATCATCGATAATGAGCTGCACCAGGCGACGGGTGTTCGGATCCAGCGTGGTTTCACGAAGCTGCATCGGGTTCATTTCACCCAGTCCTTTAAAGCGCTGCACGTTCGGCTTACCTTTCTTGCGCTTTAACTGCTCCAGTACGCCCGCTTTCTCTTCTTCCGTCAGCGCGTAATACACCTCTTTACCGAGGTCGATACGGTATAACGGCGGCAGCGCCACGTACACGTGACCGTGTTTCACCAACGTGCGGAAGTGCTTCACAAACAGTGCGCACAGCAGCGTGGCGATGTGCAGACCATCGGAGTCCGCATCCGCCAGGATACAGATCTTACCGTAACGCAACTGGCTCAGATCGTCGCTGTCCGGATCGATGCCGATCGCCACCGAAATATCGTGCACTTCCTGCGAAGCCAGAACTTCATCGGAAGAGACTTCCCAGGTATTAAGGATCTTACCTTTGAGCGGCATGATCGCCTGATATTCACGATCGCGCGCCTGTTTGGCGGAACCGCCTGCGGAGTCACCTTCGACGAGAAACAATTCGGTGCGATTAAGATCCTGCGCGGTACAGTCCGCCAGTTTACCCGGCAGCGCCGGACCACTGGTCAGCTTTTTACGCACCACTTTTTTCGCCGCGCGCAGACGACGCTGGGCGCTGGAAATCGCCATCTCAGCCAGCAGTTCGGCGGACTGTACGTTCTGGTTCAGCCACAGGCTGAAGGCATCTTTCACCACGCCAGAAACAAACGCCGCACACTGACGCGAAGAGAGGCGTTCTTTGGTTTGTCCGGCAAACTGCGGATCCTGCATTTTTACCGACAGCACGTAAGCACAGCGATCCCAGATATCTTCCGCCGACAGCTTCACGCCACGCGGCAAAATATTGCGGTATTCGCAGAACTCGCGCATCGCATCCAGCAGACCCTGACGCAGACCGTTGACGTGCGTCCCGCCCTGCATAGTTGGGATCAGGTTCACATAGCTTTCGGTCAGCAGCTCACCGCCTTCCGGCAGCCAGAGCAGCGCCCAGTCCACTGTCTCCGTCTCACCGCTGAAATTACCGATAAACGGTTTTTCCGGCAGAGTCGGTAGGCCATTCACCGCTTCGCTCAGATAGTCATTCAGACCATCCTGGTAGCACCAGCGCTGTTCGCTGTTGTTGACCTCATCCTTGAAGGTGATCTCAACGCCCGGGCACAGTACCGCTTTGGCTTTCAGTACGTGCGTTAAGCGCGAAACAGAAAAACGCGGGCTGTCAAAGAAGCTTTCATCCGGCCAGAAGTGCACGCTGGTTCCGGTATTGCGTTTGCCGCAGGTACCGACAACCTGTAAATCCTGCACTTTATCGCCATTCTCAAACGCGATGTTGTATACCTGCCCATCGCGGCGTACGTTCACTTCCACACGTTTGGACAGGGCGTTAACAACGGAGATCCCCACACCGTGCAGACCACCGGAGAACTGGTAGTTCTTGTTGGAGAACTTGCCGCCCGCGTGCAGACGACAGAGGATCAGCTCAACCGCCGGAACGCCCTCTTCAGGGTGAATGTCTACTGGCATGCCGCGTCCGTCATCAATGACTTCCAGAGACTGGTCGGCATGTAAGATCACGTCCACGCGTTTCGCGTGGCCCGCCAGTGCTTCATCCACACTGTTATCAATCACTTCCTGTCCAAGATGGTTCGGACGGGTCGTATCGGTGTACATCCCAGGGCGACGGCGTACCGGCTCAAGCCCAGTGAGTACCTCAATGGCATCAGCGTTATAAGTTTGCGTCATGGTTTAAATAAGCAATTCGAATTGATCGTCAGAAACTGTGCAGTCCAAGGAAATCGACAATCGGGTTGAAATAATCTTCGAAGCCCGTGAATGCGTGGTTTCCGCCCTCAATAACTGTCTGACGGCAGGAGGCGTAATACGCCACCGCCTGGCGGTAGTCCAACACTTCATCGCCCGTTTGTTGGAGCAGCCAGATCAAATCCGGCGCTTCCAGCGGGTCAATCTGCATGACTTTAAGATCGTAAATATGGCGTGACTCTAGCACATATTGCTGCCCCGTGTAGGGGTTCTCGTTTTGACCGAGATAGTCGACCAGCAGTTCATAAGGCCGTACAGCAGGGTTCACCACCACTGCCGGCAGCATAAAACATTGCGACAGCCAGGTGGCGTAATAACCACCTAATGAGGAGCCGACAATCCCCAGCGACTCTCCGCCATGTTCAAGAATGATCGATTCCAGCATCTCTGCGGCCTGGGCCGGATACGGCGGCAACTGCGGTACGATCATCTCAACGTGCGGATGGTGCTCCGCCAACCAGTTTTTCAGCAAACACGCCTTCGCCGAACGAGGAGAGCTATTAAATCCGTGAAGATAGAGAAGCGTAGACATCAGTAGCCTTCTGAAGCGGTATCAGGGTGGAACCGATTACCCTGCAGACGACGTACCTGGGTCTGCAACGTCCCGTCAGCAAAAAGCTCCAGCGTCCGCCAGCCGGGGCTGATGGTATCCAATGTGAAGTTGGAACAGTGCGGCTTAAACTGCACGCAGGTCGATGGCGTCGCCAGCAGGCGGCGTCCGTTCCAGTCCAGATCCAGTTCCTGATGAATATGCCCGCACAGCAGATACTTCACGCGTGGATAGTTCACCAGCACGTTATCCAGCTCAGCGGCATTGCGCAGGCTATGCTGATCGAGCCAGCTACAGCCCGCAGGCAGAGGATGATGATGCAGAAGCAGCAAGGTATTACGCTCTGGTGCATCAGCAAGTTTACGCTCCAGCCATTCGAGCTGGAATTCACTTAATTCACCGTGGGGAACGCCGAACACCTGGCTGTCGAGCAGCAAAATTTGCCACTGTTCGCCGATGAAAACACGCTTGGCAGGGGAAATTCCCGCATCCTGCAGCGCGCTGTACATTGCCGGCTGAAAATCGTGATTGCCCGGTAGCCAAACGCAGGGCGCACGAAAGCTTGCGATGCCCTCAGCAAAATGCTGATAGGCCGCAGCGGATTGATCCTGCGCCAAATCACCCGTCGCGACGATCAGATCGTACTCAGGCGACTCTGCATGTATGGCATCCAGTACGGATTGATAACTGTCCCAGGTATTCACACCCAGCAGCGTTTCATGCTTTTCGGCAAACAGGTGAGTGTCTGTAATTTGTAAGATCCTGACTCTGGCCTCACCAGCCAAAGGAAGGGTTAACAGGCTTTCCAAATGGTGTCCTTAGGTTTCACGACGCTAATAAACCGGAATCGCCATCGCTCCATGTGCTAAACAGTACCGTAGCCAGTCGGCCAGAAACTGATTAATTTGATGCTTTTCGTCGCGTTGATGCAACTTTTTATTTGGATAATCATACCGCGCTTTGAAGCGAAAGATCTGCTGACTTGAACACACTTCAGCCACCCTCGCGTCATGATACAGGCGCACGGTCAATGACGGCAGGCTCCAGTATGTGACGACCGGCGCCGTTTGTTCGATCGCGACAAGCGTAGTGTATCGGGTCGATTCAACGATCGTTAACCGATATTGTGCGTTTGCTACCTGATAGCTCACTGTTTCACCGGCTGCATCATTACGTGGCAGCAGGCGGCGCAATTGCGAATAGTTGGTTTCGCAAAGGCGCATCATTTCAGGGAAGTCAGGTGTGTAACGCTTCATTTTTTCCACTCAGTTTTTAACTCTTGATAGTGCAGCTGTAACCATTGCAAGGCGATGACAGAAGCCGCGTTGTCGATTTTCCCCTCTTCTACCCATTGATAAGCCTGCTCCCGGCTCACCACATGAACACGAATATCTTCGTTTTCATCAGCCAGACCATGAATTCCGCTCGCGGTCGTAGCGTCCACTTCGCCAACTAAAATAGACAGGCGCTCACTGGTGCCGCCAGGGCTTGCCAGATAGCTCAGAACGGGTTTCGTACGTTTAACGTCCAGTCCGGCTTCTTCCATCGCTTCACGACGGGCCACATCTTCAACGGTTTCGCCCTCTTCGATCATTCCGGCTACCATTTCCAGTAGCCACGGGCTTTCGCTGGTATCAAACGCCGCGATACGGATCTGCTCGACCAGTACAACTTCGTCCCGCTCAGGGTCAAAGGGTAGCAAGACTGCCGCGTGTCCGCGCTCAAAAATTTCGCGCTTTACCTCACCGCTCATACCACCGTTAAACAAGCGATGGCGGAACCGATAAAGATCCAGTGAAAAAAAACCGCGGTATAGCGTTTCTCGTGCAATAATTTCTACATCATTTTTAGTGAAAGTCATTGGCAAGTTGTCTGGTTTACGCATTGTGCTGTCCTGAAACCAATAGTGATTAAAATGTGAATTTCAAGGTCGTTTGACTGATGTTTGAACGCCCTTGTGTTAAATTGATGCAAATTAACGCCGTATGGCACGTAACGCCAACTTTTTGCAGTGGCGGATTCTGCTAGAATCAGCAAATATTTTTACAATTTGATCAGCGCTAAATACTGCTTCACAACAAGGAATGCAAATGAAGAAATTGCTCCCCATCCTTATCGGCCTGAGCCTGTCGGGGTTCAGTACTTTGAGCCAGGCAGAAAACCTGATGCAGGTTTATCAGCAAGCACGCCTGAGCAACCCGGAATTGCGTAAATCCGCCGCCGATCGCGATGCTGCATTCGAAAAAATTAACGAAGCGCGTAGTCCATTACTGCCGCAACTGGGTTTAGGTGCCGATTACACCTACAGCAATGGCTACCGTGATGCAAACGGCGTCAACTCCAACGCCACCAGCGCGTCATTACAATTGACTCAGACGCTGTTCGACATGTCTAAATGGCGTGCCCTGACGCTGCAAGAAAAATCAGCGGGCATCCAGGACGTAACGTATCAGACCGATCAGCAAACGCTGATCCTGAATACCGCTACGGCCTATTTTAACGTACTGAACGCGATTGATGTGCTGTCTTACACCCAGGCACAGAAAGATGCGGTTTATCGTCAGTTAGATCAGACCACTCAGCGTTTTAACGTTGGTCTGGTCGCCATCACTGACGTGCAGAACGCCCGTTCACAATACGACACCGTGCTGGCGAACGAAGTGACCGCGCGTAACAATCTGGATAACGCGGTAGAACAGCTGCGTCAGGTGACCGGTAACTATTACCCGGAACTGGCTTCGCTGAACGTTGATGGTTTCAAAACCAACAAACCGCAGGCGGTGAATGCGCTACTGAAAGAAGCGGAAAACCGCAACCTGACTTTATTGCAGGCGCGTTTAAGCCAGGATCTGGCGCGTGAGCAGATTCGTCAGGCACAGGACGGTCATCTGCCAACGCTGGACCTGACCGCATCTACAGGCGTGTCTGACACCTCCTACAGCGGGTCGAAAACTCATGGTGGTACTACGGGTAATCAGTATGACGACAGCAACATGGGCCAGAACAAAATCGGTCTGAGCTTCTCGCTGCCGCTGTACCAGGGCGGGATGGTTAACTCGCAGGTGAAACAAGCGCAGTACAACTTTGTTGGCGCGAGTGAACAACTGGAAAGCGCACACCGTAGCGTGGTGCAGACCGTTCGTTCTTCATTCAACAACATTAATGCTTCTATTAGTAGCATTAACGCGTACAAACAAGCGGTTGTCTCTGCTCAAAGCTCATTGGATGCGATGGAAGCCGGTTATTCCGTAGGCACACGTACCATTGTGGATGTGTTGGATGCCACCACCACGCTGTACAACGCCAAACAACAATTGGCTAATGCGCGTTATACCTATCTTATCAATCAGTTAAACGTCAAATCTGCGCTCGGTACGCTGAACGAGCAGGATTTGGTGGCACTGAACAATACGCTGGGTAAACCTGTATCCACAACGCCGGATACCGTGGCACCGCAAAATCCACAACAAGATGCCGCCGTGAATGACTTTAACGGCACTGGCAATTTGCCTGCGGCTCAGCCGACAGCAGCACGTTCAACCAGCAGCAACGGCAACAACCCGTTCCGTAACTGATGCTGATGACGGGGCTTCGGCCCCGTCTGAACGTAAGACAACGTAAAGATCCGCCCCTTCCTGCGCATTCTCGCCTCTTCCCGCTTCAATTTCGACCAGTCATCCTCTATCCTGAGCATTATTTACTGTGTTTACCACTGGGTCCTGGAAGACAAAAATGAAACGGACAAAATCTATACATCACGCCTCGTTCCGCAAAAGCTGGAGCGCGCGCCATCTGACTCCTGTCGCCCTGGCAGTTACCGCAGTTTTTATGCTCGCGGGCTGTGAAAAGAGTGACGAAACGGTTTCGCTTTATCAGAACGCTGACGATTGCTCTGCAGCAAATCCGGGTAAAAGCGCCGAATGTACTACCGCGTTTAACAACGCGCTGAAAGAAGCTGAACGTACCGCGCCAAAATACGCCACTCGTGAAGACTGTATCGCTGAATTCGGCGAAGGCCAGTGCCAGCAGGCTCCTGCGCAAGCAGGTATGGCGCCGACCGGTGAAGGTCAGGCTCAGGCGCAGAATCAAAGCAGCGGCAGCTTCTGGATGCCACTGATGGCAGGCTACATGATGGGCCGACTGATGGGTGGCGGAATGGGCGCTCAGCAACCGCTGTTTAGCTCGAAAAACCCGGCCAGCCCGGCTTACGGCAAATACACAGATGCCAGCGGTAAAAACTACGGCGCAGCAACGCCGGGTCGCACCATGACCGTACCAAAAACCGCTATGGCACCGAAACCAGCCACCACCTCTACCGTAACCCGCGGCGGATTTGGTGAATCTGTGGCCAAACAGAGCACCATGCAGCGTAGCGCAAGCGGCACCACCACACGTTCAATGGGTGGCTGATCGTCATGGAAAGAGTCAGTATTGTTGAGCGCCCGGACTGGCGCGATAAAGCCACCGAATACGGTTTTAATTTTCACACTATGTACGGCGAGCCGTACTGGTGTGAAGACGCGTACTACAAACTCACCCTTGCTCAGGTTGAAAAGCTGGAAGAGGTCACCGCAGAGCTACATCAAATGTGCCTCAAAGTGGTGGAAAAGGTCATTGCCAGCGATGAGCTGATGACCAAGTTTCGCATTCCGAAGCATACCTGGGGTTTTGTCCGCCAGTCCTGGCTGACACAGCAACCGTCGCTCTATTCACGTCTCGATCTGGCGTGGGATGGAACCGGTGAACCCAAACTGCTGGAAAACAACGCTGATACCCCAACCTCGCTGTACGAAGCTGCGTTTTTCCAGTGGATCTGGCTGGAAGATCAGCTCAATGCGGGCAACCTGCCGGAAGGCAGCGATCAGTTCAACAGTCTGCAGGAAAAGCTGATCGAGCGTTTCACCGAGCTGCGTGAACAGTATGGTTTTCAACTGCTACATCTGACCTGCTGTCGTGATACGGTGGAAGATCGCGGTACGATCCAGTATCTGCAGGATTGCGCGGCCGAAGCAGAGATCGCTACAGAATTCCTCTATGTAGAAGATATTGGTCTTGGTGAAAAAGGCCAATTCACCGATATGCAGGATCAGGTGATCGCTAACCTGTTCAAGCTCTATCCGTGGGAATTCATGCTGCGTGAAATGTTCTCCACCAAGCTGGAAGACGCTGGCGTTCGCTGGCTGGAACCCGCCTGGAAGAGCATTATTTCCAACAAAGCACTGTTACCGCTGTTATGGGAAATGTTCCCGAATCATCCGAACCTGCTGCCAGCGTATTTCGCCGAAGACGACTACCCACAGATGGATAAATTCGTTGTCAAACCGATCTTCTCGCGCGAGGGAGCTAACGTCTCCATCATTGAGAACGGTAAAACGATCGAATCCGTGGAAGGACCGTACGGTGAAGAAGGTATGATCGTGCAGCAGTTCCATCAGCTACCGAAGTTTGGCGACAGCTATATGCTGATTGGCAGCTGGCTGATCAACGATCAACCCGCAGGGATCGGCATTCGTGAAGACCGTGCGTTGATCACGCAGGATCTGTCACGTTTCTATCCGCATATTTTTGTCGAATGATTGAGAGTGCCGGGTGGCGGCTCCGCCTTACCCGGCCTACGGCACGAACTTAATGCCCGATAAGCGTAGCGCCATCGGGCGTTCATCACCCAACCTGCACCGACAACATACTTAAACTTCCCATCTCGATACCATCTACAGGGATCGTAACAGACTCTTTACCATCCCATGCCCCGAGAACATACAGCAGCGGCAGATAGTGATCTGGCGTCGGGTTCGACAACGATCCACCTTCATGATCGAGATAGTTCACCAGCGGGTGCTGCTCAGCCGGTCCCTGCCAGGTCAGGTTAGCCTTAACATAATCATTGAATGAGGTTGCCCACGGATATGGCGTGTTCTCACCGTGCCAACGCGCAGTACGCAGGTTATGCACCACGTTACCACTGGCCACCAGCATAATACCCTCATCACGCAGTGCCGCCAGCTTGCGGCCCATCTCAAAATGCCAGGCCGCCGGTTTTGTACTATCGATGCTTAACTGCACCATCGGGATGTCGGCATTCGGGTACATCTTGATCAGTACGCCCCAGGAACCGTGGTCAAAACCCCACGCCTCTTTGTCTAACGCGACGGGTACAGGAGCAAGTAAATCAACCAGGTGCTGCGCCAGTTCAGGCGAACCGGGCGCTGGGTAATGGGTGTCATACAGCGCTTGCGGAAAACCGCCGAAATCGTGGATCGTTTTAGGCGCTTCCATCGCTGTCACACCCGTTCCACGGGTGAACCAGTGCGCCGAGACCACCACAATGGCTTTCGGACGCGGCAACGTTTCCCCCAGTTGCTGCCAGGCACGGGTATAAACGTTATCTTCCAGAACATTCATCGGGCTACCGTGGCCCAAAAACAATGCTGGCATACGAGTTGAAGACATGATGATATCCTTACTGAGGGAGTCATTTTGATACCATTACAATACGCTTATTCGGTTGATGAAGAACTCAGATAACCATGATGAAGATCATCAGTTATTTTGACGATCCAGTCCGGAAAGCAGATTGATAAGGAGTTTTATTTGTCGATGTCAGTACCTTTACTTCTGACTTTACTGGCAGGTGCCGCCACGTTTATCGGCGCATTTCTCGGCGTGTTAGGGCAAAAGCCTTCCAACCGCGTTCTCGCCTTTTCTTTAGGCTTCGCTGCCGGGATTATGCTACTGATCTCTCTAATGGAAATGCTACCTGCTGCGCTGGCCGCTGAAGGCATGTCGCCAGCTCTGGGCTACGGAATGTTTATCGTCGGCTTGCTGGGCTACTTTGGCCTGGACCGTCTATTGCCGCATGCGCACCCTCAGGATCTGGTACAAAAAACAACGCAGCCTCTACCCGGATCCATTAAACGCACCGCGATTTTATTAACGCTCGGCATCAGCCTGCACAATTTTCCGGAAGGGATTGCGACGTTTGTTACCGCCAGCAGCAACCTCGAGCTGGGCTTTGGTATTGCGCTTGCCGTCGCATTACACAATATTCCTGAAGGATTAGCCGTTGCAGGTCCGGTCTATGCAGCAACGGGCTCCAAACGTACGGCGATATTCTGGGCCGGGATCTCGGGCATGGCGGAAATACTGGGCGGCGTACTGGCGTGGTTAATTCTGGGGAGTCTCATCTCGCCTGTGGTGATGGCGGCAATAATGGCGGCAGTCGCGGGTATTATGGTGGCGCTGTCAGTCGATGAATTGATGCCACTGGCAAAAGAGATCGACCCAAATAATAATCCCAGCTATGGGGTCCTGTGCGGAATGTCGGTGATGGGGTTAAGTCTCGTCATCCTCCAGTCCATGGGAATCGGATAATCCAGAGGGCGGATGCCACCCTGCTATTTTACAGCATCCGCTCATCCATAGCAGAACGTGAAGGACTATTCCTGTTCCTTAATCACGCTGTTATCTTCACCAGAACGTCGGAAGAGTTTGTTTCGCGCCTCAAGCAATGCGTCTCTGTCTTGTCGGAATGCCCGACAATAACGCTTCATATGGCAATAATAACCCAATGCAACGAGTGCAATTAATACGATCCAATACCAGGCAATAAACATTCTTTCACCCTTAACATTTAACATCATTAAACATTTAACGTTAAAATTTTACATAAACTTATTCTGACATACCCCTATAGTGGCATATTTCAGAAACAAATATATGATTTCGATCATATAAACCAGCAGCTATGCCAATAGCTAAAACAGTTATAAAAAATAAAACTCTGTCGACGAGATCACACTAAGCAATAATAAACATTGTCCTTAAAATACCTCACTCATACTATCCAGAAAACAATAAAAATTAGATTTTGTAGAATAATACACTTCATCAATATTTATATACCCACAATAAAAGTGACATCAGTAGTACCATTTTCATTTTTAGCCATATCGTAAAAACATAATATATTCAGTGGAATTATATTTAAAGTTAATATAAGGAGATATATCCATGTTTAGACAATACCGAAAAACACTTCTCGCTGGCACACTCGCACTGACGTTTGGATTAACCGTTGGAAATTCGTTTGCTGCAGGTTTTCAACCCGCCCAACCCGCAGGGAAGCTGGGCGCTATAGTCGTTGATCCTTATGGAAACGCCCCGCTTACCGCACTGGTTGAATTAGATAGTCACGTTATTTCAGATGTTAAAGTCACCGTTCATGGCAAAGGCGAGAAAGGAGTTCCTGTTACTTATACAGTTGGCAAAGAGTCGTTAGCAACCTATGACGGCGTGCCTATTTTTGGTCTTTATCAAAAGTTTGCTAATAAGGTCACCGTTGAATATAAAGAAAATGGCAAAGCCATGAAGGATGATTATGTGGTGCAAACGTCCGCCATCGTTAATCACTACATGGATAACCGTTCTATTTCCGATTTACAGCAAACGAAAGTTATTAAGGTAGCGCCTGGTTTTGAAGACCGCCTCTATCTGGTGAATACCCATACTTTCACCCCACAGGGGGCAGAATTCCACTGGCATGGTGAAAAAGACAAAAATGCCGGCATCCTGGATGCAGGTCCAGCCGGTGGCGCATTACCTTTTGATATCGCACCCTTTACCTTTGTCGTCGATACGGAAGGTGAATATCGTTGGTGGCTGGATCAAGATACCTTTTACGATGGCCATGACATGGATATCAACAAGCGCGGCTACCTGATGGGTATCCGGGAAACGCCGCGCGGTACCTTCACAGCCGTTCAGGGTCAGCATTGGTACGAATTTGATATGATGGGGCAGATTCTGGCCGATCATAAGCTACCGCGCGGCTTCCTCGACGCGTCGCATGAATCGATCGAAACAATCAACGACACCGTGTTGCTTCGCGTGGGCAAACGCGATTATCGCAAAGAAGATGGCATCCATGTGCAAACCATCCGCGATCAGATAATTGAAGTAGACAAGTCCGGTCGTGTGGTTGATGTGTGGGATCTGACAAAGATACTCGATCCGATGCGTGATGCGCTTCTGGGTGCGCTGGACGCAGGCGCGGTATGCGTCAACGTTGACCTCGCTCATGCCGGTCAACAGGCGAAACTGGAGCCAGATACTCCTTACGGTGACGCCCTCGGAGTGGGTGCAGGTCGTAACTGGGCGCACGTTAACTCCATTGCCTATGATGCCAAAGATGACTCCATTATTATCTCTTCCCGCCATCAGGGTGTTGTCAAAATCGGTCGCGATAAACAGGTGAAGTGGATTCTGGCACCGTCTAAAGGCTGGAATAAGGCGCTGGCAAGCAAGCTGTTAAAACCGGTTGATGATAAGGGCAACGCGCTAAAATGTGACGAAAACGGTAAGTGCGAGAATACTGATTTCGATTTTACCTACACCCAACACACCGCATGGCTCTCGAGCAAGGGGACATTAACCATCTTTGACAACGGCGATGGTCGTGGGCTCGAACAACCGGCATTGCCGACGATGAAATACTCCCGGTTCGTCGAATATAAAGTTGACGAGAAAAAAGGAACCGTTCAGCAAATTTGGGAATACGGAAAAGAACGCGGTTACGATTTCTATAGTCCCATCACCTCGGTTATCGAATATCAGAAAGACCGCGACACCATGTTTGGATTTGGTGGTTCTATTAATTTATTTGACGTTGGACAACCAACCATCGGCAAAATCAACGAAATTGACTATAAGACTAAAGAAGTCAAAGTCGAAATTGATGTCCTTTCAGATAAGCCAAACCAAACGCACTACCGCGCATTACTGGTTCACCCACAACAAATGTTTAAATAATATCGTTAGATTAAGGATTAATTATGTCATCTAAATGGATTACTTCATTATTTAAAAGCGTGGTATTAACCGCCGCACTTGCCTCGTCGTTTGCCGCCTCCGCTTTTACAGAAGGCACTGATTATATGGTTTTAGAGAAACCGATTCCTAATGCTGATAAGACGTTAATAAAAGTATTCAGCTACGCCTGTCCGTTCTGTTACAAATATGATAAAGCCGTGACTGGCCCGGTTTCTGAAAAAGTGGCCGATCTCGTCACCTTCACACCATTTCATCTGGAAACCAAAGGGGAATATGGTAAACAGGCCAGTGAAGTTTTTGCAGTAATGATTGCTAAAGATCAGGCAGCAGGGATTTCATTATTTGATGCCAAATCACAGTTCAAAAAAGCGAAATTCGCTTATTACGCTGCTTACCACGACAAGAAAGAGCGCTGGTCAGATGGTAAAGATCCGGCCGCATTCATTAAAACAGGCCTGGATGCTGCAGGCATGAGCCAGGCAGATTTTGACGCCGCGCTGCAAGATCCCACCGTTCAGCAAACGCTGGAGAAATGGAAAGCGGCATATGACGTCGCCAAAATTCAGGGGGTTCCGGCTTACGTCGTTAACGGTAAATACCTGATCTACACCAAGAGTATCAAATCCATTGACTCCATGGCTGAGCTTGTCAGAGAACTGGCGACAAAATAAACAGGGACGAGGCTATGGTTTTCATAAAAGGATGGTGGCGGGACTTACGTACCACGCCGGTTGATACGCTGATGAGATGGCAGGAACAGCGCTTTCTGTGGCTACTGATGGCCTGCGCGATGGGCGGGTTAATAATATTGGCACACTCGTTTTTCCAAATCTATCTCTATATGGCCCCCTGCGAGCAGTGTGTCTACATTCGCTTTGCCATGTTTGTGATGGTTTTCGGTGGATTGATCGCGGCAATAAACCCTAAAAATGTTGTTCTGAAGCTTATTGGCTGCATTGCGGCATTTTACGGCAGCATCATGGGCATTAAGTTCTCGCTCAAACTCAATGATATTCATCATGCGGTACATAGCCCGGATTCGCTGTTTGGCGTCCAGGGGTGTTCCACCGATCCGACATTCCCTTTCAATTTGCCGCTGGCAAACTGGGCTCCGGAGTGGTTTAAACCCACTGGAGATTGCGGCTATGATGCCCCCATAGTGCCTGATGGCGTGGCACTCAGCAGTACGCAAAAGTGGTTTATCGATCTATACCAACAGTCTGAAGGCTGGTATCTGTTTCCACCGTGGCAATTTATGAACATGGCGCAGGCATGCCTGTTAGCCTTTGGCTTATGTTTAGTGCTGTTGGTGATAATGAGCGGCGCCTGGACTTTAAAACTGACCAGAACCAAATAATTTGAGCAAAAATAAAAAAACCGAAGCCTGGAAGATGGCTTCGGTTTTTTATGCTTACCACAACTAACGTGGTAATAGTCTATTAGCTGGCTTTGCGCTCGTGCGCCTGACGATAAGCCACTAAATCTTCGATAGTGACTACAGCCATATTGTGCTTGCCGGCAAACTCAATGCACTGTGGCGCACGCGCCATGGTGCCATCATCATTAGTCAATTCGCACAGCACACCCGCTGGTTTAAACCCAGCCAGCGTCATCAGGTCGATGGTCGCTTCAGTATGACCACCGCGGGTCAACACACCACCAGCTTGAGCACGCAGCGGGAACACGTGCCCCGGACGGTTCAGATCGGAAGGTTTAGCGCCATCCTTAATTGCCGCACGCACCGTAGTAACACGGTCTGCTGCGGAAACGCCGGTGGTCACGCCTTCTGCGGCTTCAATGGTCACGGTAAAACCGGTACCGTAAGCGCTGGTATTATTTTCCACCATCATTGGCAGATCGAGCTGTTTGCGTCGGTCTTCAGTGATGCAAAGGCATACAATACCGCTACCGTGACGGATGGTCAGCGCCATCTGTTCTACGGTCATGGTTTCTGCCGGGAAAATCATATCGCCTTCGTTTTCACGGTCTTCGTCGTCAAGCACCATTACACCGCGTCCTTCACGCAGCGCAGACAGCGCATGTTCAACACGTTCGAAAGGCGTACCAAAAGAGGAAAGTAGCGTCTGATTCATGGTAAAAAAAACCTCACTAAAATTATGGTTACCAGAATCAGGGCAGTCTTAGGAGTACCGTCTAAGCGGCAAAAAAATAACGTGAGCGGGTCCATGCCCGACTGGATCGTTACTCTCTCCCATCCGGACTCTAACCGTCGGCCCCGGAATTACACCGGATCTGCTGACCTTTTTGCCGTAACAAAAAGCGCTCGCGGGCTTTCAACATCAGTTGATTTACCGCCGGTGGGGAATTTCGCCCCGCCCTGAGAATAAGCGGGTTAACTATAACGCTATTGATTACCTTCATCAACGCCTTTACTCGTCTTAGCTTCACACAATTCTGGTTTATGCCTGTGCCAGTTCGCACTACAATAGGCAGCAACACGTACCAGTTCAGGGAAACCACAATGATTGACCCGAAAAAAATTGAGCAGATTGCTCGTCAGGTTCACGAGTCGATGCCGAAAGGGATCCGCGAGTTTGGCGAAGACGTCGAGAAGAAAATTCGTCAAACGCTGCAGTCACAGCTGACCCGTCTGGATCTGGTAAGCCGTGAAGAATTCGATGTACAGACTCAGGTTTTATTGCGCACACGTGAAAAGCTGGCGCTGCTTGAGCAACGTCTGACTGAGCTGGAATCGCGTGAAAAAACGGCAGAAGTTAAACCTGCCCCCGCGATCCCGTCAGTCGATCCGCAAGAGTAAAACGACAACGGGCCGCAAGGCCCGTTTTTCTGTTAGTGTTCCAGTTCTAGCTTCCTGGCTTCCGTCGCCTGCTGGCAGTACAGCGCATATCGTTTGCAAAACCAGCTACGATGTTCTTCATCCATATTCCCGGTTATCGCCTGGATATCAACGGGATGGCCCTCAGCCTGCATTCTGGCAAAACTACGGGCCAGGAAATCGAAATTGTTCATTGAATACATATTGCTGTTCATGAGCATACCCTCCAGTTATTGAATATCTGCTAAGGCCATATGCTTTTTCTAATTTCAGTATTTCCCTGGATACGAAGTTATTCTGTACATATTGTGCGCAAAAAAACTGCCTGCTTCACAGTTTCCTACGAAATCTAAGAGGGGGATGAGCCCCTTTTCGGATTAAAGACCTGGGTAACGCATGTTATTGTAACGTCATGTAAAAGTAAGAGGTAAAACCATTACTTTTGACACGGACAGGGAACGCAGTAACAGGAGGAAACAACTTGGTATTATTCACGGATTACAACGGCCCCTACCTGTTTGCTATTTCATTTGTACTGCTGATTGGCCTACTGGAAATCATCTCTCTTATTTTTGGCCATTTTCTTTCAGGTGCGCTTGATGCTCACCTCGAACATTACGATGCCCTGACCTCCGGCAATATCGGCCAGGCGCTTCACTATCTCAATATCGGGCGGATCCCGGCACTGATCGTGCTGTGCTTACTCGCTGGCTTCTTTGGACTCTTCGGTATCCTCCTTCAGCATGGCTGGGTCACGCTGTGGCAAGCACCGCTCAGCAACCTGCTGCTTGCTCCGGTGAGTTTTATTCTTGCCGTCTTCGCCGTGCATTACAGCGGAAAAATCATTGCTCCCTGGCTTCCGCGGGATGAAACCACCGCCCTCGCTGAAGATGAATTTATCGGCAGCATGGCGATTATTACCGGCCATTCCGCAAGTGCCGGAACCCCCTGCGAAGGCAAATTTACCGATAAGTTCGGGCAGACTCACTATGTGCTGCTGGAGCCTGAAGCGGGCAAAGAATTCAAAAAAGGAGACAAGGTGCTGATTATCTGCCGACTCTCCGCAACGCGTTACCTGGCCGAGCTAAACCCCTGGCCGACTGTTTTATAATTTTATACAGAGGGATCTTATAGATGGATGATGTTTTTGGCATGTTACCTTCATGGATGTTTACCGCCATTGTGGCGGTGGTCGTCTTAGTAATTATCGGGATTATTTTTGCCCGCCTGTATCGCCGCGCATCTGCTGAACAGGCGTTTGTGCGTACCGGCCTTGGTGGACAAAAAGTGGTGATGAGCGGCGGCGCAATTGTCATGCCTATCTTCCACGAAATTATTCCTATCAACATGAACACCCTCAAACTTGAGGTGAGCCGTTCGACTGTCGACAGTCTCATAACCAAAGACCGTATGCGCGTGGATGTCGTCGTCGCCTTTTTCGTGCGTGTAAAACCGTCTGTTGAAGGGATTGCTACCGCCGCACAGACGCTGGGACAGCGAACACTGTCACCAGAGGATTTACGTGTGCTAATAGAAGATAAGTTTGTTGATGCCCTACGTGCCACTGCGTCGCAGATGACCATGCATGAACTGCAGGATACGCGTGAAAACTTCGTTCAGGGCGTACAAAATACCGTCGCGGAAGACCTGTCCAAAAACGGCCTGGAACTCGAGAGCGTTTCACTCACCAACTTTAACCAGACCGAAAAAGTTCATTTCAACCCGAATAACGCCTTTGATGCCGAGGGTCTGACCAAGCTGACTCAGGAAACAGAACGCCGTCGTCGCGAACGTAACGAAGTCGAGCAGGACGTAGAAGTTGCCGTTCGTGAGAAAAACCGTGATGCGCTGTCGCGCAAGCTGGAGATCGAACAGCAGGAAGCCTTCATGACGCTCGAGCAGGAGCAGCAGGTGAAAACCCGCACGGCCGAGCAAAACGCCAAAATTGCCGCATTCGAAGCCGAACGTCATCGTGAAGCTGAGCAGACTCGCATTCTTGCCGAACGCCAGATTCAGGAAACAGAAATCGAGCGCGAACAGGCGGTGCGATCCAGAAAAGTCGAGGCCGAGCGTGAAGTTCGCATTAAAGAGATCGAACAGCAGCAGGCAACGGAGATCGCCAACCAGACCAAGTCCATCGCCATTGCCGCCAAGTCCGAACAGCAGTCTCAGGCTGAAGCACGCGCTAACGATGCGCTGGCCGAAGCGGTTCGCGCTCAGCAGAACGTAGAAACCACCCGCCAGACCGCAGAAGCGGATCGTGCCAAACAGGTGGCGTTGATTGCCGCAGCTCAGGATGCAGAAACCCAGGCGGTTGAACTGACCGTCCGGGCAAAAGCGGAAAAAGAAGCCGCAGAATTGCAGGCGGCGGCAATTGTGGAACTGGCCGAAGCCACGCGGAAAAAAGGTCTGGCGGAAGCCGAAGCCCAGCGTGCGCTGAACGATGCCATCAACGTGCTTTCCGACGAACAGACCAGTCTGAAATTTAAGCTGGCCCTGCTGCAGTCCCTGCCAGCAGTCATTGAGAAATCCGTTGAGCCAATGAAATCTATCGATGGGATCAAGATTATCCAGGTTGATGGTCTGAATCGTGGCGGCGCCGTCGGTGAAGTGACCGCAGGTAACGTAACCGGAGGGAATCTGGCTGAGCAGGCATTATCCGCCGCCCTTGCCTATCGTACACAAGCGCCGCTGATTGACTCGCTGTTAAATGAAATTGGTTTGTCCGGTGGTTCGCTGTCGGCACTGGCCGATCCGCTGAAAAACAGTCCACAGCCTGTTGAGAAAACGACTGAAGAATAAGAAACAGAAATGCCGGATGGCAACGCTTACGCGTTTTATCCGGCCTACAACCTCGTAGGCCGGACACCGCCATCCGACAAACATTCCAATTGTTATTTATCGCTGTCTTTCTGGATCTTCTTGATGATATTGGTCGTTGAGCAGCCATCTTCGAAGTTCAGCACCAGCACTTCACCGCCGTTCGCCCATACCTCTTTGCTGCCCGCAATATCTTCTGGCTTATAGTCACCGCCTTTGACCAGCAGATCCGGCAGGATGCCGGCGATCAGACGCTGCGGTGTATCTTCTTCAAAAGAGACCACCCAGTCGACGGATTCCAGCGCGCCCAGCACGATCATGCGCTGTTCCAGCGGGTTGACCGGACGCGTTTCTCCTTTCAGACGTTTGGTCGACGCATCGCTGTTTACCGCCACGATCAGGCGATCGCCCAGCTTGCGCGCATTTGCCAGATAGGAAACGTGGCCCGCATGCAGGATGTCGAACACGCCGTTAGTCATCACCACTTTCTCACCGCGCTTGCGGGCGCTGACAACGGCCTGTTTCAGCTCTGATTCGCTCATCACGCCAAAACCAGTATCAGCCCGACCACGCACCGCGTTTTCCAGTTCAATCGGAGAAACGGTGGAGGTTCCCAGTTTACCGACCACAACACCGGCTGCAGCGTTGGCAAAATAGCACGCCTCTTCCAGTGTGTTACCCGCCGCCAGCGTCGCCGCCAGCACGCCGATTACCGTATCGCCCGCACCGGTCACGTCATACACTTCCTGCGCCTGCGTCGGCATATGCAGTGGCGATTTGCCCGGTTGCAGCAACGTCATCCCCTGTTCAGAACGGGTAATCAGCAGTGCGGAAAGGTCGAAATCAGCAATCACTTTCATACCGCGCTCAACCAGTTCATCTTCGCTTTTGCATTTACCGGCTACCGCTTCAAACTCAGACAGGTTCGGCGTTAGCAGCGTTGCGCCGCGGTAACGTTCAAAATCGGTCCCTTTCGGATCGATAAGCACCGGAACTCCAGCCTTACGCGCCAGAGCAATCATCTGCTGCACGCTTGCCAACGCGCCTTTGGCATAGTCAGAGAGCACCAGAGCGCCGATAGAACCCAGCGCCTGGTTAATACGCTCGTGCAGCGGCTGCGGATCCACGCCTTCAAAACCTTCTTCAAAATCCAGACGAATCAACTGCTGGTTGCGGGAAAGCACGCGCAGTTTGGTGATTGTCGGATGCGTCGGCACGGACACGAAGTCGCATTTTACGTTCACATCCGCCAGCGTTTTGCTCAGCGCACGCGCCGCGTCGTCGATACCGGTCAAACCCACCAGACGGGAATTTGCGCCCAGAGAGGCAATGTTCATCGCCACGTTTGCTGCGCCACCGGGACGTTCTTCGATGGTATCAACCTTCACCACCGGAACCGGCGCTTCAGGTGAAATACGGCTGGTAGGACCGTACCAGTAGCGATCCAGCATCACATCACCGACAACCATGACTCCTGCACGTTCAAACTCTGGCAGCGTTACTTTCATTCCTGTCTCCTGAGAGATTCTCTGAGGGTCTTAAAATTTGCGCGCGATAATAGCACACTTCACTCGGCAACCAGCCACTTCTGCCAGCTGTCACGCACCAGCGTACGTTCAGCGTCAAAGTGCTCCAGCGCCACATGGCCCGGAAGTTCCTGCAACGCAAGATGGTGAAGTTCATCACGCAACGTCGTATAAGCACGGGTAAGCGCCAGCGCTTCCTGCTCGTCCATAATGTCGTTTTGCGCCAGCAATTCCAGAATGCGCACGTTATCCGACCAGCGCGTCAGCTTCGGTTTTTCATGCGCATAGCGCAGCACCAGATATTGCGTAATAAACTCAATATCGGTAATGCCACCCTCATCCGCTTTAATATCAAAACGATCCCGATGCTTATTGCCCAAATGGGCGCGCATTTTCTCACGCATTTCACGCACGTCGGTCTGCAAGGTTTTCCCATCACGGACGAGGGTCATGATATCGCGACGAATCGCATCAAACTGAGAGGTCAACTGCGGGTCGCCATATACCACACGAGCACGCACCAGCGCCTGATGCTCCCATGTCCAGGCTTCGTTGCGCTGGTAATCGTCGAAAGCGTCGGTTGATGTCACCAGCATTCCCGCCGCGCCGGATGGACGCAGCCGCGCATCCACTTCGTACAAAATACCGGACGAAGTGCGGGTGCTGAAAAGGTGCATAATGCGCTGCGACAGACGCAGATAGAACTGTCGCCCATCAATCTCACGCTCACCGTCCGTCATCACGTCCATCGGACAATCATGCAGGAAGATCAAATCAAGATCCGAACTGTAGCCCAGTTCCCAGCCGCCCAGTTTGCCATAGCCGACGACGGCAAAACCGCGCCCCTCACGTTCGCCAAGATGGGTAGGTTGCCCGTAGCGAGCAACCATCTGCGTCCACGCCTGCTGGACTACCGCATCAATAATCGCTTCCGCCAGCCAGGTTAAATGGTCGCTCACCTTCATCACCGGCAGCGTACCGGCGATATCAGCCGCGGCAATACGCAGTAGCTGCGTTTGCTTAAACTGGCGCAGTGCCTCCAGTTGCTGCTCTTCGTCATCTTCTGGCACGCGCAGCAAATACTGGCGCAGCTCATCACGGTAGGCGTCCGTCGCGGTAGGTTGATACAGGGTATTCGGATCCAACAGTTCGTCGAGCAACAACGGATACCGCGCCAGCTGGCTGGCGACCATCGGCGAGGCCGCACAGAGCGAAATCAAATGCTTCAGCGCCCCGGGGAATTCGCTCAGCAGTTCCAGATAGGTCGTGCGAGTCACAATACCCACCAGCAGCGGTGTAATGCGTGACAGCGGGACTGAGGCGTCGTCACGCGTACAGACATCGCTCAGCAGATGCGGCATTAAATGATCCAGCACCTGGCGTCCACGCGGGCCAATAGTGCGTTTATCCAGCTCTTTGCGGAAATCAGCAATCAGAGACAGCACGCGCCGCCGATCGTCATCCGCCAGATGCGTCAGCACTGGCGTGGTGTCATCTTCCTGTAAGGCATCCTGCCACAATTCGCGCCACTGTTCTGAGAGCGACTCTTCCTGGGTTTCGGCCTCGTCATCGCCAATCAGCTCGTTAAATACCCGGCGTACGTTGTCCATATGATTGGTCAGCACATCGGTTAACTGCTGCCAGTCATCAACGTTCATCCCCCACGCTAGCCGCGCGCGATTCAGTTCATCACCCGGCAGCGTCTGGGTCTGCTCATCATTGATACTTTGCAGCAGGTTTTCCAGGCGGCGTAAATAGAGATAGGCTGCGCGCAGTTGTTCCGCGTCGGTATCAGAAAGCAAGTGCAGCGCATTGATGGCGCTAAGCGTCGGTAACAGCGAGCGGGATTGCAGCGATGGCTCGCGCCCACCGCGAATCAGCTGGAATACCTGCACGATAAATTCGATTTCACGAATGCCGCCCGCCCCCAGCTTGATGTTGTCTTTCAGGCCACGACGGCGTACTTCACGCGCAATCATCCCTTTCATGTTACGCAGCGACTGGATCACGCTGAAATCAATATAGCGACGGAAGACAAAAGGCCTCAGCATGGCACGAAGCTCGCTGACGTATGTGCCGTCGGCTTCGCCCATAATGCGGGCTTTAACCATCGCATAGCGTTCCCAGTCGCGCCCTTGTTCCTGGTAATAATCCTCCAGCGCGGAGAAGCTCAGCACCAGCGGGCCGCTGTCGCCAAACGGGCGTAAACGCATATCCACCCGATAGACAAACCCATCCATTGTGGGCTGATCCAGCACTTTGATAAGCCGCTGGCCCATACGGGTAAAGAACTGCGCGTTATCCAGCTCGCGGCGCCCACCCTGTGTGCTGCCGTGTTCCGGCCAGGCAAAAATCAGGTCGATATCGGAGGAAAAATTCAGCTCGCCGCCGCCCAGTTTCCCCATGCCTAAAATCAGCAACGGCTGCGCCACACCTTCAGGATTACACGGCGTACCCCATTCGCGACAGCAGGCTGCGTACAACCAGTCGCGCGCGGCGACGATCAACGTTTCAGCCAGATGACTTAGCTGCTGCAAAATACTCTCTTCGGTCACCAGCGACAGCGTCTGTGCCCAGGCGATACGCACCATAATGCGACGACGAAACAGGCGTAACTCACGCATCAGTGTGTTTTCGTCACTAACGTCAGCCAATGCTTGCTGCAACCAGTTGGCATAGTGTTGCCATTCATCCGCCAGGGGTGGAGTGCTTTCCAGCTCAGCCAGCCATTCGGGATGGGCAATAATGCTGTCACGGACAAAATCACTGAATGTAAGTACTGACTTCGTCTGAACGCTAAGCGAGGACTCAGATATTGCTGCTGGCAGCCGCTCAACAACGGTCGGCCAGTACTGCTGTAACGGTGAAGAGAGCTGCTTCATTTACGGGTTATCCTTTGAATGGTGCCGGATGCGTCTTTTCGCCTTATCCGACCTACATGACAGTTACACACATCGCGTAGGCCTGATAAGCGCAGCGCCATCAGGCATCCCGGCCTCGGCCCTGATTATCGTTTTCCGCTGTGCAGCCAGAACGGTTCCAGCGCGATCGCCTCGTTGCGGAAGTGTTCAATTTCAATATATTGGTTGGCCGCAATGGCGCGACGTAAGCCCTGCCAAGTAGCGATCCATTCTGATGCGACATTTTCGTCGTAGTATCCCGCCAGCATCAGCATGCTATCAATGTTGCGCGTCAAACGTGGAAGCTGATCGGCGTACTGATCGCCCAACGGCTGCGCAAAAGCGGTTTTCAGCTCAGCAGCATGGCGTGAAAGATGGGTATCAGAGAAGCGCTTAAAGGAGTCGGCAATTTTGCCCTGCGCCTTCGCATCCAGGAACGGCTGCCATCCTTTGGTCACCAGCCATTCGGTCAGCGCCAGCTTGGCCATTGCCGTTTGCGTACTGTAAACCGCCGAAATAGCAGAAACGTCCGACGCAATGATCGCTTCCGATTGGGTCAGCAAATCACGTAAGTGAGCGCTCGCTTTTCGTGGCACATTACCGCCAAACAACATCAGAATGTGACGCACCAGCCCCATTGCCGCCAGCACCTCGGCTTTCGCCCCTTTAACGCCGCGTACCCACAGCTCTTCGTGGTACTGCCACTGTGATAATGCCAGCTCCAGCGCCGCTTCCAACCCCTGCTCAATGCTCGCCTTCGCCGGAACCTTCAAAATCCGCGTCGGTTTGAGTTCGCGCGGCGCATTCCCCAGGGCCAAATGATAACCGCGCGCGGCTTTGCTCAAACTGCCCTGGCGTAAACCGGTTTGCGAAACCAGCTGGTTTGCCAGCTTCAGTACCGCACGGGTATCGCCGCTTAGCAGTTCAAGTTCAAGCTCACAGATAGGTTCTGCAAACTCGCCCGCTTTCACTTCCCCCACATCGAGGGCCATTTCAATCCGGCTGCCATCAACATCAACCAACCATTTCTCACGGAAAAAATCGGTGCTGAACAACGGCTGCACTTGAGAAGCAAGTTCAGCGGGCAGTTTGCCATCAGGCCAGACTTCCGTTGGGAACAAGGCGAGATCCAGCTCAGGCGCGTCCAGCGCAACGTTAAATTCCGGTCGCTGATGCAGGCCGCCCGTCACGCGTCCGGCAATTTTCATGGTCATTTCGTAATGACCGTTTTCACCGCGAATACGCAGCCCCATATCGTGACCACGCAACCACGCATCCGGCGTTTCGTAGTAAATATTCAGTAACTGGCTGGGTGCATGATGCTCTCCCCCCAGCGTATTCAGACGTTCACGTAGCGCATCGACAGCGTCACTATTAACGATAAATTTTAATTCGATTTCCTGGGCCATGGTCTTGTACTTATGGGTTATGTCACAGTTGAGAAAACTGACTGCGAACTAAGTTCGTTCTTTATGGTCAGTAGATAGTATTTTGCGCCAAATTGCCATGCAACGAGCAATTTGACGGGCGTAAAAGTTTCGAGTGGTGGCAAAAAGGACACAGATGATTCCGATTGATGTCGAATGCTTTGCGTAGAGACACTGATGCCACTACTATCGTTCCACTTTCTATGACAATAACGACAGCCTGATGCCAAAATTACGCCTGATTGGATTAACTTTACTCGCACTTAGCGCCACTGCAGTCTCTCATGCCGAAGAAAAGCGCTATGTCTCTGACGAACTGAACACCTGGGTCCGCAGCGGTCCGGGAGATAATTATCGCCTCGTGGGTACGGTTAACGCCGGCGAGGAAGTCACGCTATTACAGACCGATGCCAACACCAACTACGCCCAGGTGAAAGACAGCACCGGACGTACCGCCTGGATCCCACTGAAAGAGCTGAACAGTACGCCGAGCCTGCGTACCCGCGTTCCCGACCTGGAAAACCAGGTTAAGATCTTGACCGATAAGCTCAATAATATCGATACCACATGGAATCAGCGTACCGCCGACATGCAGCAAAAGGTAGCGCAGAGCGACAGCGTGATTGACGGGCTGAAACAAGAAAACCAGAAGCTGAAGAACGAACTTATCGTGGCGCAAAAGAAGGTGAGCGCAGCCAACCTTCAGCTTGATGACAAGCAGCGTACTATCATCATGCAATGGTTTATGTATGGCGGCGGCGTGCTGGGTCTTGGTCTGCTGCTCGGTCTGGTTCTGCCACACATGATCCCAAGCCGTAAACGCAAAGATCGCTGGATGAACTGAATCGCCTTCTCCGCCACACTGACATATGATTAAGGGATGTTTTTTTCAAAAGGAAAGTGGCGTGAAGATTTATCTGGTCGGTGGTGCTGTTCGGGATGCGTTATTAGGGCTACCGATTAAAGATAAAGATTGGGTCGTTGTCGGTGCCACGCCGCAAGGAATGCTCGACGCGGGTTACCAACAGGTAGGCCGCGATTTTCCCGTGTTTCTGCATCCGCAAACCCGGGAAGAGTATGCGTTGGCGCGTACTGAACGCAAATCAGGTTCGGGATATACCGGATTCACCTGCTACGCCGCGCCAGATGTGACGCTGGAGGCCGATCTTCAGCGGCGCGACCTGACCATCAACGCAATGGCCCGCGATGACAACGGGGAGATTATCGACCCCTATAACGGACGCGATGATCTGGAAAACCGCCTGCTGCGTCATGTTTCCCCGGCTTTTGGCGAAGATCCACTGCGCGTGCTGCGCGTAGCGCGCTTTGCTGCCCGCTATGCGCACCTTGGCTTTCGTATTGCCGACGAAACCATGACGCTGATGCGCGATATGAACGCCGCTGGCGAGCTGGAACACTTGACGCCAGAGCGCGTGTGGAAAGAAACGGAAAGCGCCTTAACCACCCGCAACCCACAGGTATTTTTTCAGGTCCTGCGCGACTGCGGCGCACTGCACGTTCTGTTTCCTGAAGTGGATGCTCTGTTCGGCGTTCCCGCGCCCGCGCAGTGGCACCCGGAAATTGATACCGGTATTCACACGCTGATGACGCTGTCGATGGCAGCCATGTTAAGCCCGGAGGTCGACGTGCGTTTCGCCACGCTGTGCCACGATCTTGGCAAAGCATTAACGCCTAAAACGCTATGGCCGCGCCATCATGGCCACGGTCCGGCGGGCGTTAAGCTGGTCGAGCAACTGTGTCAGCGCCTGCGCGTGCCGAATGACATCCGTGATTTAGCCAAACTGGTGGCCGAGTTCCACGACCTGATTCATACCTTCCCGATCCTGCAACCGAAAACAATCGTTAAGCTGTTTGATTCCATCGATGCATGGCGCAAACCGCAGCGCGTGGAGCAAATAGCCCTCACCAGCGAGGCCGACGTGCGTGGGCGAACCGGTTTTGAAGCGGCGGATTACCCGCAAGGCAGGCTGTTGCGTGAAGCCTGGCTGGTTGCACAGGCGGTTCCCACGAAAGATGTCGTGGAAGCGGGATTCAAAGGTCAGGCAATTCGTGAAGAACTGACCCGGCGTCGCATTGCGGCGGTGGCCAACTGGAAGGAGAAGCGGTGTCCTAAACCCACCGCCTGAACGAATATCACCCGTAGGCCGGATAAGGCGAAACGCCGCCATCCGGCACCACGGTAAGTCATCAGAAGAACACGACGTAAACGGCAGCCGCCACAATAAAGCGGTAAATCGCAAACGGAATGAACGAGATACGCTTAATCAGCTGCAGGAAGGTTTTGATCGCGACAAGCGCCACGATAAACGCCGTCACAAAACCGACTGCAAACATCGGTAAATCTGATGCGCTAAGAAACGACCAGCTCTTGTAGAGATCCAGCGCCGTCGCGCCCATCATCATCGGCACCGCCAGCAGGAATGAAAACTCAGAAGCCGCATAACGGCTCACGCCCATCAGCATACCGCCAGAAATCGTCGCCCCTGAGCGAGAAAAACCCGGCCACAGCGCCAGACACTGGAAACAGCCAATCATAAATGCCTGGCGATAGGTCATATCATCCAGACCCGGCGCGCGCGGCTCTTTCGGCTTCAGGCATTCTGCAGCAATCAGCAGTACACCACCCACCACCAGCGCATACATCACGTTGATCGGGTTAAACAGCGACTTGATGGTGTCGTGGAACACCAGTCCCAGTACAACCGCCGGAATCATCCCCAACAGGATATGCCCCAGCGTCAGTCGACCTTTGCCAGTACCTTCATGCGGGGCCTTGCCGAAGTGAATGCCGATCAGGCCAAACAAACGTCGCCAGAACATCACCACCACTGCCAGAATAGACCCCAATTGGATCACCACCTCGAATGTTTTTGCGGTATCACCCTCAAAACCCAACAGGTGGCCAACAATAATCATATGGCCGGTACTGGAAACGGGTAAAAATTCCGTCAATCCTTCGACCACACCCAAAATTGCCGCCACCAGCAGCGAGTGCATATCACTCATTAATAAACCCCTAGATAGAGAAAACACGGCAAAAAAGAGCCGACGAAAGGACTCTTTTATACCCGTTTGATTTAGAAATTATTAAATTAATTATTTTCTTTCAGATTATTGCCACGCTCAATGACGACCCCGACGTTTGCCGCACGGGCTACCGCGCCAGGTTTGCTGAGTTTGATCCGCACCCACGGTGAATTAAAGCGGTTAAGTAGCAAATCCGCCACCTCTTCCGCCACACGTTCTACCAGCGCAAAACGCCCACCTTCCACATGATTAACAACCGTTTGAGCAATATCAGCATAGCTCAGGCAATCAGCCACATCATCGCTTTTAGCTGATTTGCGGTTATCCCATGCCATTTCGATATCGAACACCAACCGTTGTTCGATCGTTTGTTCCCAGTCGTAAACACCAATAGTGGTGATTACAGAAAGTTGCTCTATAAATACAATATCCATCACGACCTGCCTGCTTTTTGGCTAACCCGGATACCACTTCCGGCGAAATATGCGTATTATCCACAGAAGTAGCGTTTTACACGACATTTTCAAAACGGAACAGCTTATGAGTGCAATCGCGCCTGGAATGATTATCTTCGCGTACCTCTGTGGCTCAATTTCCAGTGCTATTCTGGTATGCCGCCTTGCTGGATTGCCGGACCCGCGCGACAGCGGCTCTGGGAATCCGGGCGCGACAAACGTGCTGCGCATCGGTGGCAAGGGAGCCGCCGTCGCGGTACTGATTTTCGACGTCCTGAAAGGTATGTTACCCGTCTGGGGTGCCTATGCGCTCGGCGTCAGCCCCTTCTGGCTGGGATTGATCGCAATCGCCGCCTGTCTGGGACACATTTGGCCGGTATTTTTCGGCTTTAAAGGTGGAAAAGGCGTTGCCACCGCCTTTGGCGCAATTGCGCCGATTGGCTGGGACTTAACTGGTGTGATGGCCGGAACCTGGCTACTAACCGTCCTGTTAAGCGGCTATTCGTCGTTAGGCGCTATCGTCAGTGCGCTGATCGCCCCTTTTTACGTCTGGTGGTTCAATCCCCAGTTCACTTTCCCGGTGTCCATGTTGTCGTGCTTAATTCTGCTTCGTCACCATGACAACATTCAGCGTCTGTGGCGTCGTCAGGAGCCGAAGATCTGGACCAAGCTAAAGAAAAAACGCGAAAAAGACCCCGAGTGATTTTATTGTCGGATAGCGACGCGTCGGCGTCTTATCCGGCCTCGGGGATGTGATACCCCTCCACCGGTTTGCCTAATCGGTTCTGACACCACGTCGCCAGAAACTCCACGCACACGCGAAGCTTCACGCTGCGATACAGCGGCTCCTGATAAACCGCCCAGATATTAGCGCTCTGCGCATAGTCCGACAGCACACGCACCAGCTCGCCGCTGGCCAGAAACTGTTGTACGTCCCATTCAGAACGCAGCATGATCCCTTTTCCCTGTAGTGCCCACTGCGGCACAATCTCACCGCTGTTAGAAGAAAGATGTCCCGCCACCTTAACCGACTTTTTCTCCTGACCGTTATCCAGTTCCCACACCCCGTGAGTCATATCCCGTTCTTTGGTGACCAGACAATCATGCCGAATTAATTCCTGTAACGTCGTCGGCTCACCGTATTTTTGTAAATACGTCGGTGCTGCGCATAATATCCTTTTATTTTTCGTTAACAAATGCGCAATATAATAATCAGGAATTTCATCATTGATACGAATATCCAAATCGATATTATCCTGCGCCAAATCAATTTGCCGATCGTAAAGTTCAAAATGTACCTGTAATTCAGGATAGCTGTGCATCAATTCTGTAATTGCCGGTGCAATATAACTGCGCCCAAAACCAAAGCTACAGCCGATACGAATCATTCCTGCCGGACGCGTTTTGAGTTGCGTAACGTCATCGACCAAATGTTGATAACCTGCGAGGATCGCTTGCGCGTGTTCATAGCAACGTTGGCCACTCTCCGTTAGCGCCACGCCGCGCGCCGAGCGGCTTAGCAATGTAGCCCCTAGCGTGGACTCGAGGATCTGAATGCGCTTCGTCACAAACGCTGGCGTCTGGCCCAGCGTCGCAGCGGCGGCGCTAAAGCTGCCGCTATGAACAATTTCAACCAGCACCTGTAGATCTTTCGCCAGGGGATACGTATTCAGCATGATCGGTAATCCGTAATGTGATTAACCGCAGTGTAATTCTCCCATACGTATTAAACCCTGCCCTGGCGCAATTTTTATTGCCTTATCTGGACATCATTCACGAACTGTTAATTAGATATTCACAGTGCCAAATAATATAAAACCACATTTTTAGTGGTAGTTTGTGGCGGAGAATTTATTTCCAGACAAATAAAAGAACTGGAGTTAATAAGATGAGCAATCAAAATAACCAACATGCGATAACTACGCTGACGAACATTGTCGCCGACTTTACCGCCATGATTTCTACCCGCATGCCTGACGATGTTGTGGATAAATTAAAACAGCTGCGTGAAGGCGAAACCTCGCCGATGGGTAAAATCATCTACCACACCATGTTTGACAACATGCAGAAAGCTATCGACCTGAACCGCCCTGCCTGTCAGGACACCGGGGAGATTATGTTCTTCGTGAAGGTCGGTTCCCGTTTTCCGCTACTTGGCGAACTGCAAAGCATTCTGAAGCAGGCTGTTGAAGATGCCACGGTAAAAGCGCCGCTGCGCCATAACGCGGTTGAGATTTTTGACGAAGTGAATACCGGAAAAAATACCGGTACCGGTGTGCCGTGGGTCACCTGGGACATCATCCCTGATAACGATGACGCGGAAATCGAAGTCTACATGGCAGGCGGCGGCTGTACGCTGCCGGGGCGCTCGAAAGTGTTAATGCCTTCTGAAGGCTATGAAGGCGTGGTGAAATTTGTCTTCGAAAATATCTCCACGCTGGCAGTTAACGCCTGTCCTCCGGTGCTGGTGGGCGTGGGTATTGCCACCTCTGTCGAAACCGCTGCCGTGCTTTCTCGTAAAGCGGTGCTGCGCCCAATCGGATCACGCCATCCAAACCCAAAAGCGGCAGAACTGGAACTGCGCCTGGAAGAAGGACTTAACCGTCTGGGCATTGGGCCGCAAGGGTTGACCGGGAATAGCTCAGTGATGGGCGTGCATATCGAATCCGCCGCACGCCACCCGTCGACTATCGGCGTTGCCGTCTCTACCGGCTGCTGGGCGCATCGTCGCGGCACGCTGTTGGTTCATGCCGACCTCTCCTTCGAAAACCTGTCTCACACCCGGAGCGCGTTATGAAAAAGATCCTCACAACCCCGATCAAAACCGAAGATCTGGCAGACATTCGCGTTGGCGATGTCATTTACCTGACCGGCACGCTGGTGACCTGCCGTGACGTTTGCCACCGTCGCCTGATCGAACTGAAGCGCCCGATTCCTTATGACCTGAACGGCAAAGCCATTTTCCATGCGGGCCCGATCGTCCGTAAGAACGGTGAAAAATGGGAGATGGTCTCCGTCGGTCCAACCACGAGTATGCGTATGGAAGCCTTCGAGAAAGAGTTCATCGAGCAGACCGGCGTCAAACTGGTGGTCGGTAAAGGCGGTATGGGACCGTTGACAGAAGAAGGCTGCAAGCAGTTTAAATCACTGCACGTCATCTTCCCGGCAGGTTGCGCCGTACTGGCGGCTACTCAGGTTGAAGAGATTGAAGAAGTGCACTGGACGGAGCTGGGCATGCCGGAATCCCTGTGGGTGTGTCGGGTCAAAGAGTTCGGCCCGCTGATTGTGTCCATCGACACCCACGGCAACAACCTGATCGCCGAAAACAAAAAGCTGTTCGCTGAACGTCGCGATCCTATCGTCGAAGAAATCTGCGAGCACGTGCACTACATCAAATAACCCTCCCGGAGGGGCGTAACGCCTCTCCCTCTTCGCAGGGATACAACAATGGCACCTTTAGCTGGTTGGTGGCGATACCTGGCTCCGCTGGTGGTCATCGCCATTATTGCTGTTCTGCCCGTCCCCACCGGTCTTGAGAGTCACACCTGGCTCTATTTTGCCGTCTTTACCGGTGTGATTGTCGGGCTTATTCTGGAACCTGTACCGGGCGCGGTGGTGGCGATGATTGGCATTTCGATCATCGCTGTCCTTTCACCGTGGCTGCTGTTCAGTCCGGAGCAACTCGCGCAGGACGGTTTTAAATTTACCGCCAAATCGCTGTCGTGGGCGGTATCTGGATTCTCAAACTCGGTCATCTGGCTGATCTTCGCGGCCTTTATGTTTGGTACTGGCTATGAGAAAACCGGCCTTGGTCGGCGAATCGCGCTGATGCTGGTGAAAAAGATGGGGCACCGGACGTTATTTCTCGGCTATGCGGTGATGTTCTCCGAACTTATCCTCGCTCCCGTCACGCCTTCCAACTCCGCGCGCGGAGCCGGAATAATCTACCCGATTATCCGCAACCTGCCGCCGCTGTATAACTCGCAGCCCAATAGCGCCAGTTCACGCTCCATTGGCTCGTACATCATGTGGATGGGCATTGTCGCTGACTGCGTTACCAGCGCTATTTTCTTAACGGCGATGGCACCAAATCTGCTGTTGATCGGCCTGATGAAGGGCGCGTCCCACACGGCGCTGAGCTGGGGCGACTGGTTCTTAGGCATGCTGCCGCTGAGCATTTTACTGGTGCTGATCGTGCCGTGGCTGGCGTACCTGCTGTATCCACCGATGCTGAAATCCGGCGATCAGGTTCCACGTTGGGCGGATACAGAGCTAAAAGCGATGGGACCGCTCTGCGCTCGCGAGAAAAAGATGCTGGCACTGATGGTCGGCGCGCTGGTGCTGTGGATCTTCGGCGGCGACTACATTGACGCCGCAATGGTCGGATACAGCGTGGTGGCGTTGATGCTGGTACTACGCATCATTAGCTGGGATGACATCGTCAGCAATAAAGCCGCATGGAACGTCTTTTTCTGGCTGGCCTCGCTGATAACGCTCGCCACCGGGCTCAATAACACCGGCTTTATCTCCTGGTTTGGCAAGCTGCTGGCGGGAGGACTGAGCGGCTATTCGCCGATGATGGTGATGGTGGCGCTGATCGTGGTGTTCTATCTGCTGCGCTACTTCTTTGCCAGCGCCACGGCGTATACCTCTGCCCTCGCGCCGATGATGATTGCCGCCGCGCTGGCAATGCCGGAAATCCCGCTACCGGTCTTCTGCCTGATGGTCGGCGCCGCCATTGGCCTAGGCAGCATTCTGACCCCGTACGCCACCGGTCCTAGCCCTATCTACTACGGCAGCGGTTATTTGCCAACGGTGGATTACTGGCGACTCGGCGCTATTTTTGGCCTGATTTTCCTCGTGCTGCTGGTGATCACCGGTCTGATCTGGATGCCCCTCGTTTTACTGTAATCTCCCTTGGGCGGCATATTGTCGCCCCTTAATCCATAAGCTTCTCATATGATCGATTTCCCGATGCGCTGAGGCATACTTTTTTGTATGCAAACACCCTCATGCTGATAGGGGAAACGCTCTGGACACGGTTGCGCACGAGACACTCACACGAGGCTGGCAGGCCGAACTGGAACTGCATTTTTCCTGCACCGGGCACAAAACGGTGCTCGCCTCGGCGCGTCATCATGGTCCATTGACAGTTCAGCGCCCGTTTTACCCGGAAGAGGACGTCTGCCACCTCTATTTGCTGCATCCACCTGCGGGGATCGTTGGCGGGGATGAGCTTCATATTGCCGTCACACTCGACGAAAACAGCCATGCGTTAATCACCCAGCCCGGCGCGGGCAAGTTTTATCGCAGTCGAGGGCCACAAGCGTTGCTGCGCCAGCATTTTACCCTCGCCTCGCACGCCACGCTGGAGTGGCTGCCGCAGGATACGATCCTCTTTCCCGGCGCCAACGCCGCTATTCAGACCGTCTTTCATCTGACATCCGCAAGTCGCCTGCTGGCCTGGGATCTGCTGTGTCTTGGCCGACCGGTTATGCAGGAAACTTTCAGCCACGGCCTGCTGCAAAATCGCCTGGAAGTGTGGCGAGATGGGCTGCCGCTGCTGATAGAACGCTTGATATTGCAGGAGGGGAATCTGAGCGGCGTCGCGCATCATCCCTGGGTCGGCACGTTGCTGTGTTATCCGGCCGACGAACACATGCTGGAGGGCACGCGGGAGCGGCTTATGGCGCTTGGCGATTACGCCGGGGCAACGCTTAACGACTCGCTGCTGACAATCCGTTTTCTTGCTAACGACAACCTGGTTGTTCAGCGCGTTATGCGTGACATCTGGCAATTTTTGCGCCCGCTGCTGACACATAAAACGCCTGTACTCCCGCGAATCTGGCAAACCTAAGAGAACCCTTATGGAACTGACCCCCAGAGAAAAAGATAAGTTGTTGCTGTTTACCGCCGCGCTGGTGGCGGAACGTCGCCTGGCCCGCGGGCTGAAGCTGAACTACCCGGAATCGGTGGCGCTGATTAGCGCTTTCATCATGGAAGGGGCGCGCGACGGGCAAACCGTGGCCGCGCTGATGGAGGACGGGCGTCACGTCCTGCGCCGCGATCAGGTGATGGAAGGCGTACCGGAAATGATCCCGGATATTCAGGTTGAAGCCACCTTTCCGGACGGATCGAAACTGGTCACTGTCCACAACCCGATCGTCTAAGGAGCGGCAATGATCCCAGGTGAATATCAGATCGCAAAAGGCAGTATCGCACTTAATCAGGGGCGAGAGATCTGCACGATCGTGGTGGAAAATCATGGCGACAGGCCCATCCAGGTGGGATCGCACTATCACTTTTTCGAAGTGAACCCGGCGCTGCACTTTGACAGGCTGGCCGCACGCGGCTTTCGTCTGAACATTGCTGCGGGCACAGCGGTGCGTTTTGAGCCAGGACAAAAACGCGAAGTCGAACTGGTGCGCGTTGCTGGCGCACAAAGGATCGTGGGTTTTCGCAGCGAAGTGATGGGCGCGCTGGAGGCAGATAATGAGTGACATTTCCCGGCAGGCGTACGCCGACATGTTTGGCCCAACCACCAGCGATAAAGTGCGCCTGGCGGATACTGACCTGTGGATCGAAGTGGAAAAAGACTTCACCACCTACGGTGAAGAGGTCAAATTCGGCGGCGGAAAAGTGATCCGCGACGGCATGGGCCAGGGGCAAATGCGCGCCGATGCATGTGTGGATCTGGTGATAACCAACGCGCTGATCGTCGATCACTGGGGGATCGTGAAAGCAGATATCGGTATCAAAGCCGGCAGGATCTTCGCCATCGGCAAGGCAGGTAATCCCGATATTCAGCCCAACGTTACGATCCCGATAGGCGTGGGAACTGAAGTCATCGCCGGGGAAGGCAAGATCGTCACCGCAGGCGGCGTGGATACGCATATTCACTGGATCTGCCCACAGCAAGCGCAAGAGGCGCTGGTTTCCGGCGTGACGACGATGATCGGCGGCGGCACCGGTCCGGCCGCAGGCACTCACGCCACCACCTGTACGCCGGGTCCGTGGTACATCGCACGCATGCTGCAGGCGGCAGACACGTTACCGGTTAACATCGGTTTACTGGGCAAAGGTAACGGCTCAAATCCTGACGCCTTGCGCGAGCAAATCACCGCGGGCGCAATTGGCCTGAAAATCCATGAAGACTGGGGTGCCACGCCCGCCGCTATTGACTGCGCACTGACCGTGGCCGACGAGATGGACATCCAGGTCGCGCTGCACAGTGACACGCTCAATGAGTCCGGTTTCGTGGAAGATACGCTGGCGGCGATTGGCGATCGCACCATTCATACTTTTCACACCGAAGGCGCGGGCGGCGGTCATGCGCCGGATATCATCACCGCCTGCGCGCATCCGAATATCCTGCCCTCCTCTACGAACCCGACGCTGCCCTATACCATCAACACCATCGACGAGCATCTCGACATGCTGATGGTTTGCCACCATCTCGATCCGGATATCGCCGAAGACGTGGCCTTTGCCGAATCACGCATTCGCCGGGAAACGATCGCTGCCGAAGATGTGCTGCATGACATTGGCGCCTTTTCCCTGACCTCGTCCGATTCACAGGCAATGGGGCGCGTGGGCGAAGTGATCCTGCGCACCTGGCAGGTGGCACACCGTATGAAGGCGCAGCGTGGACCTTTGGCAGAAGAAACCGGCGACAACGACAACCTGCGCGTTAAACGCTACGTCGCCAAATACACCATCAATCCGGCGCTAACCCACGGTATCGCCCATGAAGTCGGCTCCGTTGAGCCTGGCAAACTGGCCGATCTGGTGCTGTGGTCACCGGCCTTCTTTGGCGTAAAACCAGCGACGATCGTTAAAGGCGGGATGATCGTCTGTGCGCCGATGGGCGACATCAATGCCTCGATTCCCACCCCACAGCCGGTGCATTACCGCATGATGTTCGGCGCACTTGGCGCAGCGCGGCATCACACCCGGCTGACCTTTATTTCGCAGGCCGCTGATGCGCAAAACATCGCGCAGCAGCTCAACCTGCAAAGCGCCATCGCCGTCGTTAAAGGCTGCAGAACAGTGAAAAAGGCCGACATGATCCACAACGACCTGCAACCCAATATCACCGTCGATGCTCAGACCTACGAGGTGCGTATTGATGGCGAACTGATTACCAGCGAACCGGCAAACGTTTTGCCGATGGCACAACGCTATTTTCTGTTTTGAGGAGTGACGATGATCTACCTGACCCAACGCCTTGACCACGCTCACCGCGTCACCGCAAGCGTCACGCTACCCATTGATATGCGAGTAAAAAGTCGTGCCAGAGTGGCGCTGAACGACGGTCGCGAAGCCGGGTTGATGCTACCGCGCGGTTTGCTGTTACGCGGTGGCGACCTGCTGACCACCGACGATGGCAGCGAGGTGATCGAAGTGATCGCCGCGCCGGAGTCGGTTTCCGTGGTGCGCTGCGCCGATCCTTTCCTACTCGCCAAAGCCTGTTATCACCTCGGCAATCGCCACGTTCCGCTACAAATTCTGCCGGATGAGCTGCGCTACCACCACGATCATGTGCTGGACGCCATGCTGCGCCAGTTCAACCTCGAGGTGACGTTCGCCCAGTTGCCGTTTGAACCGGAGGCAGGCGCTTATGCCAGTGAATCACACGGGCATCATCACGGCCATGCGCACTGATGCATAACACCCAACAACTGCGTCTGATGCAGCTCGCCAGCAGCGCACTCCCGGTGGGGTCGTTTACCTGGTCCCAGGGTCTGGAGTGGGCGGTGGAGATTGGCTGGGTGAAAAGCGTCGATGACTTCTCTGCCTGGCAAATTCAGCAGATGGAGCAGAACTTTTTTACCGTCGACCTACCGCTGCTGGCGAGACTGTATCGCGCCTGCGAGCAGGACGATCTCGACGCCGCACGCCGCTGGAGCGCTTACCTGTTAGCCTGTCGCGAAACCCGCGAACTGCGGGATGAAGAACGCAGTCGGGGCGCGGCGTTTACGCGGCTGGTCACCGACTGGGAGGCGGATTGCTCGCGAGAGTGGCGCACTCTCTTCGCCGACAGCCAACTCTGCGGCATGGCCTGGCTGGCCGTGCGCTGGAGAATTCCCCTGACCGAACTGGCGTTAAGCCTCGGCTACAGCTGGATTGAGAGCGCTGTGATGGCTGGCGTCAAGCTGGTTCCTTTTGGACAACAGGCGGCCCAGCGTTTGATTATTGCGCTCTGCGGTCGCTATGCGCAGGGTCTGGCTCAGGCGCTGGCGACGCCTGACGCCAGTCTCGGCTCCGCAACGCCGTTGGCCGCTATCGCGTCTGCCCGGCATGAAACCCAATATTCCCGATTATTCCGCTCCTGAGGAGAAAAAATGAGTAACTACAAGCATCCCCTGCGTGTGGGCGTTGGCGGCCCGGTCGGCTCCGGCAAAACGGCGCTGCTGGAAGCGTTATGCAAATCCATGCGCAGCAGCTATCAACTGGCGGTAGTCACCAACGATATCTACACCAAAGAAGATCAGCGCATTCTCACCGAGGCGGGCGCACTGGAGCCAGACAGGATCGTCGGTGTGGAAACCGGCGGCTGCCCACATACCGCCATCCGCGAAGATGCGTCGATGAATCTGGCTGCCGTAGAGGCGCTGAGCGAGAAATTCGGCAATCTGGATCTGATTTTTGTGGAAAGCGGTGGCGATAACCTGAGCGCCACCTTTAGTCCGGAATTAGCGGATCTGACGATCTATGTGATCGACGTTGCCGAAGGCGAGAAGATCCCGCGTAAGGGAGGACCGGGGATCACTAAATCCGATTTTCTGGTTATCAATAAAACCGATCTGGCCCCTTACGTCGGCGCCTCGCTGGAGGTGATGGAACGCGATACCCTGCGTATGCGCGGGGAGCGTCCATGGACGTTCAGCAATTTAAAATCCGGAGAGGGTCTGGAAAAAATTATCGCGTTTCTGGAAGAGAAAGGAATGCTGCGGATGTAGCGTCTTGCCCGGTAACATTGCGCCACCGGGCAAAAAATCACGCCGCCGGTAATTCCGCCAGCGGCCAGCGTGGGCGCACGGTTACGCCAAGATCCGCCGTTGCGCCCGCTTTAAAACGCACCATGCCCGCGTAGGCGATCATCGCCCCGTTGTCGGTACAAAATTCCGGACGCGCGTAAAATACTTCGCCACGACGTTTTTGCATCATTTCAGCCAATTTTGCGCGCAGCGTACGGTTCGCGCTCACGCCCCCCGCCATCACCAGACGTTTAAAACCGGTTTGATCCAACGCGCGTTTGCACTTGATCATCAGCGTATCAACTACCGCATCTTCAAAGGCACGGGCGATATCTGCGCGCGTCTGATCGTCATTTTCGTTATTACGAATGGTATTCGCGGCAAAGGTTTTCAGCCCGGAGAAGCTGAAATCCAGCCCCGGACGATCGGTCATCGGGCGCGGGAAGACAAAACGTTTTTCAACGCCTTGCGAGGCCAGCTTTGACAACATTGGACCGCCAGGATAATCCAGCCCCAGCAGCTTGGCGGTTTTGTCGAACGCTTCGCCAGCAGCATCATCAATCGATTCGCCCAGCAGTTCATACTGACCGATACCGGTGACGCTGATAAGCTGCGTGTGACCGCCAGAAACCAGCAGCGCGACGAACGGGAACGCAGGGGGATTATCTTCCAGCATTGGCGCCAGCAGATGCCCTTCCATGTGGTGTACAGGAATTGCCGGTACGCCCCAGGCGAACGCCAGCGAACGTCCTACGGTTGCGCCAACCAGCAGCGCGCCAACCAGACCAGGACCTGCGGTATACGCCACCGCATCGATCTCTTTTGCCGTCAGTCCCGCCTCTTTCAGCGCGGCCTGGATCAGCGGTACGGTTTTACGTACGTGATCGCGCGAGGCCAGTTCTGGCACTACGCCGCCGTAGTCAGCGTGTAATTTCACCTGACTATACAATTGGTTGGCTAAAAGACCTTTTTCATCGTCGTAAATGGCGATGCCGGTTTCATCGCAGGATGTTTCAATACCCAGTACACGCATGACTTGTTTTACCTCGCTCTATTACCGCGCAGTGTAGGACCAATGCGGGTTGATGTAAAACTTTGTTCGCCCCAAGAGTTCCGCTCGTGTATACTCCTTGTCCTTATAAAAGTCCCTTTCAAAATCGCGTCGGTGCTTTACAAAGCAGCAGCAATTGCAGTAAAATTCCGCACCATTTTGAAATAAGCTGGCGTTGATGCCAGCGGCAAACCGAATTTATTAAAGGTGAGAGTTACATGCCGGTAATTAAAGTACGTGAAAACGAGCCGTTCGACGTAGCACTGCGTCGCTTCAAGCGTTCATGCGAAAAAGCAGGTGTTCTGGCGGAAGTTCGTCGTCGTGAGTTCTATGAAAAACCGACTACCGAACGTAAGCGCGCTAAAGCTTCTGCTGTGAAACGTCACGCGAAGAAACTGGCTCGCGAAAACGCACGCCGTACTCGTCTGTACTAATCCATTGAGAGCCAAAGCTCTCAATTCAGACTGAGTTGTAGTTGTAAGGCCGTGCTTCCGGAAGGAATGCGCGGCTTATTTTCGTTTATACACGTCATCATTCAAGCTGCCTCAGTGTTGGCTGCAGTCGCTCACCCCAGTCACGTACTGATGTACGCTCCTGAGGATTCGCTTCCTTGCCGCCTTGATGCATCCTGAATGATTTTGTGTATATGAGTCATCAAAAAACAGGGGCTTATGGCTGGACGAATTCCTCGCGTTTTTATCAATGACCTGCTGGCAAGAACCGACATCGTCGATCTCATCGACGCGCGGGTAAAGCTGAAAAAGCAGGGCAAAAATTATCACGCGTGCTGTCCGTTTCATAACGAAAAAACCCCCTCTTTCACCGTAAACGGTGAAAAACAGTTTTATCACTGCTTTGGGTGTGGCGCGCATGGCAACGCCGTCGACTTTCTCATGAACTACGACAAGCTCGAGTTTGTGGAAACCGTCGAAGAACTGGCCGCAATGCACAACCTTGAAGTGCCCTATGAAGCAGGCAGTGGCCCCAGTCAGATAGAGCGCCATCAACGGCAAAGCCTTTATCAATTGATGGATGGCCTGAACACTTTTTATCAACAGTCTTTGATGCAACCCGCCGCTACCCCTGCGCGCCAGTACCTGGAAAAGCGAGGATTAAGTAGCGACGTTATCACCCGTTTTGCTATTGGTTTTGCGCCCCCCGGCTGGGACAACGTCCTGAAACGGTTTGGCGGCAATGCTGAAAATCGCAAATCGCTGGTTGATGCGGGGATGTTGGTCACCAACGATCAGGGACGCAGTTACGATCGCTTCCGCGAACGGGTGATGTTCCCCATCCGCGACAAACGTGGTCGGGTCATTGGTTTTGGTGGACGCGTGCTGGGCGATGCCCTGCCGAAGTATCTGAACTCCCCGGAAACCGATATTTTCCATAAAGGTCGCCAGCTGTATGGTCTTTATGAAGCCCAGCAGGATAACGCCGATCCACAGCGTCTGTTAGTGGTAGAAGGCTATATGGATGTGGTGGCGCTGGCGCAATACGGCATTAACTACGCCGTGGCATCCCTTGGGACGTCAACCACCGCCGATCACATCCAACTGTTGTTCCGCGCAACGAACAACGTAATTTGCTGTTACGACGGCGACCGTGCCGGACGCGACGCAGCATGGCGCGCGCTGGAAACCGCACTGCCCTATATGACAGACGGACGCCAGCTACGCTTTATGTTTTTACCTGACGGCGAAGATCCCGATACGCTGGTGCGCAAAGAAGGGAAAGAGGCCTTTGAAGCGCGGATGGAGCAGGCGTTGCCGCTCTCTGCGTTTTTATTTAACAGCCTGTTGCCGCAGGTGGATTTGAGTACCCCAGACGGACGCGCACAGCTCAGCACGCTGGCATTACCGCTGATTACTCAGGTACCAGGCGAAACGTTGCGCATTTACCTGCGACAGGAGTTGGGAAACAAGCTCGGCATTCTGGATGACAGCCAGCTTGAACGTTTAATGCCAAAACTGGCAGAAAATGGGGCTTCCCGCCCTGTTCCACAGCTAAAACGTACGACCATGCGTATACTTATAGGGTTGCTGGTGCAGAACCCGGAGCTTGCCCCGCTGGTTCCACCGTTAGGCGCACTGGATAGCAATAAGCTGCCTGGACTTGGCTTATTCAGAGAACTGGTCAACACTTGTCTGGCTCAGCCAGGTCTGACCACCGGGCAACTTTTAGAACACTACCGTGGCACAAATGATGCTGCGACCCTTGAAAAACTGTCGATGTGGGACGATATAGCAGATAAAGATATCGCAGAAAAAACCTTCACCGACTCACTCAACCATATGTTTGATTCGATGCTTGAACTGCGCCAGGAAGAGTTGATAGCTCGTGAGCGCACACACGGTTTAAGCAGCGAAGAACGCCGGGAACTCTGGACGCTGAACCAGGAACTGGCCAAGAAATAAGAGAAAGACAAAACAAAGACAAAATCATTCGCGTTGTATCAAGGCAGCAAGTAAACGAACGCAGCTAACGCAGAGACAACGTGAAAGATGAAGTATTTAACGGCTTAACTGCCGAATATCGATCGGGAAGCCCCCGACAGCCGCACGGAGAGGCAGCGGCAAAATATAAGTATGCCCTCGTTTTGCCGTTGGCGGTTTTACCGCCCAACACCAATCAAACGAATTAAGTGTGGATACCGTCTTATGGAGCAAAACCCGCAGTCACAGCTGAAGCTTCTTGTCCAACGTGGTAAGGAGCAAGGCTATCTGACCTATGCCGAGGTCAATGACCATCTGCCGGAAGATATCGTCGATTCAGATCAAATCGAAGACATCATCCAAATGATCAATGACATGGGTATTCAGGTGATGGAAGAAGCACCTGATGCCGATGATCTGCTGCTTGCTGAAACCTCCAACAGCACCGATGAAGACGCGGAAGAAGCGGCTGCCCAGGTTCTGTCCAGCGTTGAGTCCGAAATCGGTCGTACAACTGACCCGGTCCGCATGTACATGCGTGAAATGGGTACCGTTGAACTGTTAACCCGCGAAGGCGAAATCGACATCGCTAAACGCATCGAAGACGGGATTAACCAGGTTCAATGCTCCGTTGCCGAATACCCGGAAGCTATCACCTACCTGCTTGAGCAGTACGATCGCGTAGAAGCTGAAGAAGCACGTCTTTCCGATCTGATCACTGGCTTTGTCGATCCAAACGCGGAAGAAGACATGGCGCCAACGGCGACCCACGTCGGTTCTGAACTCTCTCAGGAAGAGATGGATGACGATGAAGACGAAGATGAAGAAGATGGCGACGACGACAGCAGCGATGATGACAACAGCATCGACCCTGAGTTAGCGCGTGAAAAATTCGGTGAACTGCGTACTCAGTACGAAATCACTCGCGACACCATCAAAGCGAAAGGCCGCAGCCATGCTGCCGCGCAGGAAGAAATTCAGAAGCTGTCCGAAGTGTTCAAACAGTTCCGCCTGGTGCCGAAGCAGTTCGACTACCTGGTAAACAGCATGCGCGTCATGATGGACCGCGTGCGTACTCAGGAACGTCTGATCATGAAGCTCTGCGTTGAGCAGTGCAAAATGCCGAAGAAAAACTTCATCACCCTGTTCACTGGCAACGAAACCAGCGAAACCTGGTTCAACGCGGCAATCGCGATGAACAAACCGTGGTCTGAAAAACTGCACGATGTGGCAGATGACGTTCACCGCGGCCTGCAGAAACTGCAGCAGATTGAAGAAGAAACCGGCCTGACCATCGAGCAGGTTAAAGATATCAACCGTCGCATGTCCATCGGTGAAGCGAAAGCCCGCCGTGCGAAAAAAGAGATGGTTGAAGCGAACTTACGTCTGGTTATCTCTATCGCTAAAAAATACACCAACCGTGGCCTGCAGTTCCTGGATCTGATTCAGGAAGGTAACATCGGTCTGATGAAAGCGGTTGATAAGTTTGAATACCGTCGTGGTTACAAGTTCTCCACCTATGCAACCTGGTGGATCCGTCAGGCGATCACCCGTTCGATCGCGGATCAGGCGCGTACCATCCGTATCCCGGTACATATGATTGAGACTATCAACAAGCTCAACCGTATCTCCCGTCAGATGCTGCAAGAGATGGGCCGCGAGCCTACGCCGGAAGAACTGGCTGAACGCATGCTGATGCCGGAAGACAAGATCCGTAAAGTGCTGAAGATCGCTAAAGAGCCTATCTCCATGGAAACGCCGATCGGCGACGATGAAGATTCGCATCTGGGTGATTTCATCGAGGATACCACCCTCGAGCTGCCGCTGGACTCTGCGACCACCGAGAGCCTGCGTGCCGCAACGCACGACGTTCTGGCTGGCCTGACCGCCCGTGAAGCGAAAGTTCTGCGTATGCGTTTCGGTATCGATATGAACACCGACCACACGCTGGAAGAAGTCGGTAAACAGTTCGACGTTACCCGTGAACGTATCCGTCAGATCGAAGCGAAAGCGCTGCGTAAACTGCGCCACCCGAGCCGCTCTGAAGTACTGCGTAGCTTCCTCGACGATTAATCGTTTCTGTTATTAAGAAGCTCCCTCCGGGGAGCTTTTTTTTGGGATTTTCCGCAGTGTACAAAAATTGGTAGGGGGCATTGCCCATACATGCAATTGTAAATGATATTTATTTTCATTATCATTTTTCTTTTCGTAAACAACTGTAAAGAAAAATGACATGAATTTAAAAACATTAAAAAATCAGTCCCTCTGCGCGCTTGCGATTTCACTGGCACTTTATACCGGTTCAGCCCTGGCAAAAGACTTTACTGAGGATCAGTTCGCCTCTCAGACGCTTGGTCATGGCGTTTACGAACTGGCTTATGACGCCGGACAACAGGCTATCTATGCAGCCTCTGCCCCCTCTTTCGACAAAGATAAAACCGCCGGTGAAGTGTTCCTGTTTTCAACTGAATCATTAAAAGTCGATGAGCGGATCGCCACCGAACGCCGTCCTTTTGCGGTCTCACTGGATGAACCTAACCACATTCTCTGGCTAGGTAATGCGCTGGATGGCTCACTGACCCTGCTGGATACCCGCACCCATAAAGAAGTGAAAATGCTTCAGCTTGCAGACGAAGAAAATAAAGCCCACGTTCGTGAAGTGGTGCTCGACAAGAAGCACCACCGTCTGTATGTCTCCGGTATTGGCAGTGAAAATAAAGGTGTGCTGTGGGTTGTCGACACGTATAACCAGAAACTATTACACGCCCTCAAAGGGATGGATCCGGTCGGTTTCGCCGTTGATGAAGCTGGCGATAAAGTTTACGCCGTCACTGGCAAAGGCGAACTGGTTACCCTGGATGGCAAAACGTCGCAGGTTCTGTCGCGTGTGAAGGTTGACCCCTCCGAGCCGAAGCATTACTTCCTGAACATCGCGTTGAACACGGCCAAAGGCGTCGGATTTATCGCCGATACCAACACCGCCGACGTGCTGGTAGTCCAACTGGGCAGCGGTAAAATTGTTCACCGCGTTCCCACGCCAAACTCTATCGCTGCGGTCTATAACCCTGCCCGCAACGAAGTGTATGTTACCCATCGCAATGCCCGTCAGATTAGCGTTATCGATGCCAACACTTACAGCCTGAAGCACACCATCAAAACGGCAGCAATGCCAAACAGCATGGTGCTTTCTCCTGACAGCAAAACGCTCTTCGTTAGCGTGAAGCAGGATGAAAAAGCCAACAAGGCTGACTATGTACTCAAGCTCGATTTAACCCAGTTCTGAGGAATGCGTTGTGATTAACCAGACTCGTACCGCGCTGGCGATTTCGCTCGCCCTTGCCAGCCTCCCGGCGACTGTTTTCGCCGAAGAAACCACACCAGATAATGAAGATCAACTGGTGGTCACCGCCACCGGTTTCGCACAGGAACGCCGTGAGGCACCGGCGACCATCTCCGTCGTCGGCGAGAAAGAACTGAACACCCGCTCTAACCAGAACGTCACCGAAGCCCTTCGCGAGATGCCCGGCGTATTGGTGGGTAATGGCAACGGTAGCCTTGCCACAGGCGATGTGCAGATGCGCGGCATGGACTCGACCTATACCTCCTACATGGTCAACGGCATCAAACAAGGCACCCGCGAATCGCGTCCTTACGGACACCATATCGGGACAGAGGCTGCCTTTTTACCGCCGCTTGCTGCTATCGAGCGAATCGAGGTGATTCGCGGACCGATGTCCTCACTGTATGGCTCTGACTCCATCGGCGGCGTGGTCAATGTCATCACCAAAAAAGGCTACAACCTCGATAAATGGACGGGTGTGCTGGAAGATAACTACTTCCTGCAAGAGAAGAGCGAGTACGGTAACACCAACCAGACTAATGTCTTCCTGATGGGGCCAATTATCCCCAGCAAGCTCGGAGTGAGCGTAGCGGCGGATTATCTTGATCGCCGTGATGACGACAGCATCTCCGATGAGCGCTTTGTGAAGCACCAGGCTGGCAATCTGGATGCCACCATCAACATGTCGCCGACCGACACCCAACTGTGGGATTTGAACGTCGTCAAAGGGCATCAGGTAAAATCACACAATGATAAAGCCTGGCAATGGGACTTTGACCGCGATGCCGCTTCACTTGCGCAGCATGCCTGGTACGGCGACGATCTGCTGGAAGTGAAGAACTTCATCAGCTACGAGAACGCTAAAACCGAGTATCGTGTGCCGGGCATGAGTTCGCAGTTCATCAAGCAGAAAAACTATGAAGCCAACAGCGCGAACACCTTTACGCTGGGCGACCACAAGCTGACGCTGGGGATCAACTTCACCCGTAATGAGCTGGACGACACTTTCGGCATCGAAAATAAAGAAGTGCCGGGCATAACGCCGGTCAGCAAGATCACCCGTGACGGCTGGGCCATCTTCGCGGAAGATGCCTGGATGATGGTTCCGGACTTCACCCTCACCACCTCGGCGCGTCTCGATCACGACAGCTACTTTGGCTATCACGTCACGCCAAAACTCTACGGTAACTGGACGATTGACGAAAGCTGGGCGCTGAAGGGCGGCGTATCGGCGGGCTATAAAAAACCGGACCTGCGTGAGAACAATGAAGGTTTCACCAGCGTCTACGGTTCGTATCCGTATTCCTTCATTGGGATCGGCAACGATGACCTGAAACCTGAGCAGAGCGTCAACACCGAGCTGGGCGTCTACTGGCAACAGGACACACTGGCACTGGATGCAACCGTGTTCTTCACCAAATTCAAGGACAAGATCAGCGACTACACCATCTGTACCGCAACGGCCACGCAGAAGTGCATTTACAACGGGTATGAAGCGGAAGAAGTCTCGCAGTATTTCAACGTCAGTGACGCGGAAATCTATGGCCTGGAGCTGAACGGCGACTGGCAGGTCACTACCGCGCTGAAAGCGAACGCGAACTACACCTATACCCACAGCGAGCAAAAGAGTGGTCAGTACAAGGGAGAGGCACTGAACGAGTTCCCGACGAGCATGGCCAACCTGTCTCTGACATGGAATGCACTTAACGATCTTGAACTGTGGAGCAAAGCCAGTTGGCGCAGCAATACGCCTGACATCGGCAAATCAACGTCAACCGACGCCTATGCGCTGGTCGATTTAGGCGCACGCTACCATCTCAACAAGAGCATCACATTGATGGCGGGGGTTTATAACCTGTTCGACGTGAACCCAATCTACAAAACGTCCTATAACCAGTCTTCCATCCTGGAAGGACGCCGCTACAACATGGGCGCACGCTTCGAGTTCTGACAGTGACGCCGGAGCCTAAGGCTCCGGCAGTTACAGGCCGCGCGCCTTCAACGCCACATTCACTTCCCGATACGCCTCTACCAGTTTATCCAGCGTGATCCGGCTTAACCCGCTGGGATTCGGCAATACCCATATTTGCGTCGCGCCAATGGTCAGCGTCTGTTTTCCCCACTGCGCCCCACGCTGGCTAAGCCCCTGCTCAAATGCCTGCTTCCCGAGGATAGCGAGCGCGGCTGGTTGATACTCTTCTATTTTCTCAATAAGCAGACGACCGCCGCTACGCATCTCTTGTAGCTTTACCTCATTGGCTTGCACCGTTGGTCTGTCGACAAACTTAGTCACGCCGCAGCGGAAGTCCAGCAGATGCTGTGCCTCTTCAGGTTTAAGCTGGCGATCGGTAAACCCCGCCTGATGGATAACCTTCCAGAAGCGATTAGCGGGGTGTGCAAAGGGGAATCCTGTACCTGCGGAAGATAACCCCGGATTGATGCCGCAAAACACCACCCGCAGCCCCGGTGCCAGTATGTCCTTAACCATAATTACTCCGAACAATACATCAGAGGAACAAGTATAACGGACTGAAAATACATTGTTTATAAAAACAGCATCCGTACGCTTATGTCTGGATTGCAACGCGGAGTTACTTTATAATCCACCGCCACGGCCCCTTAGCTCAGTGGTTAGAGCAGGCGACTCATAATCGCTTGGTCGCTGGTTCAAGTCCAGCAGGGGCCACCAGACTTCAAGGACTTGCGAGAAATCGCAGGTCCTTTTTGTTATTGGAAATATATGCAATTGTTGGCAAAGCCAATAATTGGATGGCTCTGAATGCGTAGCGGGGGATGGCGAGGGAATAAGGATATATCATGCGATACGCCAGCCCATATCGCTGGCATTCCATTTGGACGCCGCCATCCCGAGATGGAAACGTCCGTTAGAGTTTGATTCGATAGTCAGCTCACACTAGCTCTTTGAGCTGCTCCTGCATATAGGTTGAAAAATACTCTGGGTTCTTGATAAGGATGCGGTTACCGGAGGCAACTTTTTCTGCCCATCCGGCCACTTTTTTCGTGAACTCGGGATTCCATCCCTCCTGCTCACCCCGTGCCATCACAACTTCCGGACTCGCTGGCACACCTAAGTCATGCAAATACTTTAAGATTCCCTTAGCGGTGCTTTCATCCATTGAATGGGGTACTGACGCCGAAGTGTTCATACCACCAATAAAATCCAATGCTTTCTCAATTGCTGTTGGCATGCTCTTATCCTTAAAATTAACCACGTGAGAGACACATTTATACTATGTACCCAACTCCGCCGGGATATCAAAGAGAACATCGCCTTTATTTGACTTACCCCGCAGCTAAACGCTTGCGCGGCTGTTTTCTGCGCTATTTTTTTGCATCTCCGGCTAAAACCAGTCCAGTTGCCACCGCATTACGCGGCCCTTCGGTACCTCGAATATTGCCCTGCCCGGCGACAACGCCGTAATGCGCCAGCGCATCGGTGATCATCTGCGGGATTTCGAAATCCAGAGAAGAACCGCCTACCAGCACCACAAAAGTCATATCGCGAATAGATCCACCGGGTGACACCTGGCGTAACGCGCGCAGGCAGTTGGTCACAAAAACCTTCTCTTTGGCCTGTCGGCGCACCAGACGTATTTTTTCCAGCGAGGTCTGGTTATCTACCGGGATCAGCTCGCCCTCTTTCAAATACACAACTTTGGCAAACACCGACGGGCTGAGCGGTTCGCGGAAAAACTCTACCGCGCCGTTCTCATGGCGAATGCTGAACAGGCTCTCCACTTTTGCCAGCGGGTATTTTTTAATTTCCTCCGCCAAAAATGTATCGCTTAAGCCCAGCTCTGTTTGAATCAACAGACTGACCATATTCCCCGCCCCGGCCAGATGTACCGCTTTCACTACGCCATCGCTATTGATGACGGCTGCATCGGTAGATCCTGCGCCTAAATCGAGGATTGCCAGCGGCGCAGCGCATCCAGGCGTTGTTAACGCACCCGCTACAGCCATGTTGGCCTCCACGCCACCAACCTCAACCAAAGTGTTTAACCGGGCGCTCAGTTCACTGGCGATGGCCTGCATCTGTAAGCGATCGGCTTTCACCATCGCCGCAATGCCCACGGCGTTCTCCATTGAACACTCTCCGGCGATGCCGCCCTGCACCTTACGCGGAATAAATGTATCGACCGCCAACAGATCCTGAATATGCACCGTGTTCATGTCATGACCGGTCAGCGAGGCCATCACCTTTCGCACCCGCTCCAGCATGCCGCCTGCGTGCGTACCAGCTTCCCCAGCAATATCGCGCACGGGCGCGCAGGCGCTCATCGCCAGCATAATGGCCTGCGCGCCTTGCGCTACGTCGGCTTCACCGCCACGCTTTTCACCACGGATAAAGATCTTACCCGCCGGGATCACTCTTGATTGCACATCGCCCTGCGGGGTTTTCAGCACCACGGCGGAACGGTTGCCAATCAGCGCTCTGGCGATGGGGACGATAGTTTGCGTTTCCTCGGGCGTCAGGGCAAAGAAGGTCGCAATGCCGTAAGGGTTCGACAGCACCCGTACCACCTGTCCCGGGGCCGCCACTTCCACCGCCGCCAGCACACCTTCCGGCACCTTCTCCAGCAGGGTGACTTCATCAACCACCGGCATTGGCCGACGCAGGCGATTATTCACCAGTACCCCATCATCTTTTTTCAGGATGGCCGCCACCACATTGACGCCGCGATCCAGCGCTTCATTGATAAACCAAACCGCCTCAAGGAAATCCATCTCCTCACCTACCAACGGGATCCAGCCCTGGGCAAATCGATCCTCGCTCAACGCCGCCAACTTCTCCACGGCGATGGTGGTTCCCATGCCCACGCCAACGCCACCGGGCGTTTGCGGGTTATGACCAATCATCGTCGATTCGGTAATGATGGTTTCAGTGATGGTTTCCATCGCCACATCGCCAATCACCGGTGCGGCCTCGTTGATGCAAATTTTTGCTACGTCCTGCAGCGACCACGGCGTGTTATTCAGCGCCTGCTGCAGGGACGCGACTACCCCGGCGATATTATCCCGCGTGCCTTTCATACCGGTCGTGGCGACAATCCCGCTGCCGATAAACCGGCCATCCTGCGCCAACGCCACTTCGGTGGTGGCGTTGCCGATATCGATCCCTGCAATTAACGGCATGCTGCCTCCGTCACTGGCTGCCTTTACGCAGCTTATTTCTCTGCTGGTATACCTCTGCCGATTCGCGGACAAACCCAGCGTTCACCGTGGCATGCCATGTGTGTTCCAGTTCATCGGCAATGGCCTGCAACTCGGCGAACGAAGAACGAAACGGCCGCAGCGCGTTGTAGATCTCCAGAATGCGGGCATCCGGAATCGCAATCAGCTCTGCCGCACGACGAAAATTGCGCGCCACGGCATGACGCTGCATCTGCTCAGCAATCTGCGCCTGGTACTCCAGCGTTTGCTGAGAAATACGCACATCCTGCGGTCCTACGCGGCCCGCCAGCACATTCTCAAGAGTAATGTCGGTTAGCGGCTTGCCGGTAGGCGTCTGGATTTTCTCCGGGCAGCGGGTCGCTAATGGGTAATCCTGCGCAGTCATGATGTTGTCGTTCATGGTCATTCCCTTACCAGTGCAATATGCAACGTGACAGGCGCAGCATCCTGCACCACGTGTTTGGTTTCTTTGATATGAAACAGCGCGGCCTTGGCCATAAATTTAGGGCGCACCATCTGGTCATTGACCACTGGCACCGGCGAAGGCGACTCTTTGCGTGCATATCGCGCGGCGTTTTTACCAATCTGACGATAGGTTTCCAGCGTCAGCAGCGGAGCCTGAGAGAACAGCTCGAGGTTGCTTAACGGCAGCAGATCGCGCTGATGAATCACCGTGGTTCCTTTCGACTGGATGCCAATCCCGATGCCTGAGCCGCTGAGGTTTGCCGCATCCCATGCCATAAAAGAAACATCCGAGGTGCGCAGGATCCTCACTACCCGCGCATGCAATCCCTCTTCTTCAATCCCTGCCACCAGCTCTTTCAGAATCGCGTTGTGCGGCATATCAATTAGGGTTTTATGCTGGTGCTTGCCAAAGGCCGGGCCGACGCCAATCACCACTTCATCCACGCGTTCATCCGCGTTCGCCGCCTCGCCTTCGCTCACCTGTAAGGTGAAAACTGGCTTACGTTCAGTTGTGCATTCCACAGTGTTCCGCCTTATTCGATCGAGCCGGGCTGAACCACGCCCGCAATATTTTTAATTTCCGCCCAGCGTTCGGCACTGATGCGATAGCCGGTACCAGGTCCCTGATAATCATTGATGTCGTTGACGGCGCTGACGACGTCGAACTGGCGATCCAGAATGGCTGACGTTTGCAGGTAATCACCAGTAACACGCTGTCTCAGCATATTGAGGATATTGCTGGCGATATCTTCAAAACCGCTGCAACTCAACGCGCCGACGATATCCAGCCCGGTGATATTGCGCTTCATCATCTCTTCCACGGCCGCCAGATCCTCCACTACATTGCGCGCAGGCATATCTTTGCTGCCATGAGCATAAGTAGCGGCTTCCACTTCTTCATCGCTAATCAGCGGCAAGCTCAGTTCGCGGAACACCGCCTGAATGGCGCGTGCAGCCTTATTGCGTATAGCGATAGTTTCTTCTTCAGTCACCGGACGCAGACCGCCGTCAACCATCAGATCGCGTTGCAGGATGTTGTAATCATCGAAGTCTTCAGCGTCGAAATTCGACCCGGCAAACATGTTGTCGTAGTTGGGTACCGCGCTGTAACCAGAGAAAATAAAGTCGGTACCCGGCAGCATCTGCATCAGGGTGCGGGCAGTACGGCGAATATCGGAGTGAGAAAAGGTCTGATCATTGGCGGAGGCCACTTCAAGGTCGAGCATTGAGGCAATCAGGTTTTCCGCCAGCACCGCGCGGATCCCCGAAGGCACAGCGCCGGTCATGCCGATACAGCTGACCGCACCGTTTTGCAGCCCCTGTACGCCCGCGCCTTTAGTGATAAAAATGCAGCGCGACTCCAGATATAGCATCGATTTACTTTCGGAATAGCCCATCAGCGCTTCCGAGCCAGTGCCGGAGGTGTAGCGCATCTTCAGGCCGCGGGACGCATAAGCCGAGGCGAGAAACGCTTTGGACCACGGCGTGTCATCACCGTCGGTAAACACCGATTCTGTGCCATACACCGACACCGTTTCGGCATAACTGGTTAGCCCACGCATGCCCAGCTCCAGCTCCGTGGCCTCTTCAACGGAACATTGCGTCAGCACACCAGGACGACCGCACTGGGAACCCACCAGCAGCGCCAGGGCGTTAAACGGCGCGTAGCGGGCGATCCCGACCGTCGTTTCTTGCTCGGAAAAGCCACGGATCCCCGCTTCAGCAGCGTCGGCGGCAATCTGTACCGGGTTATCTTTCAGGTTGGTTACGTGGCACTGGTTGGAGGGCGTGCGTCTGGCACGCATTTTTTGCAGCGCCATCATCATCTCCACCACGTTCATTTTCGCCATCACTTCCACCGCTTTCGCCGGGGTGATGGCGGTGGTAATGGCAATAATCTCTTCCCGACTGACGTGGATATCCACCAGCATTCTGGCGATCTCCAGCGCGTCGAGCTGCATGGCGCGCTCGGCCTCAGCCACGTTAATGGCGTAGTCGGCAATGAAACGGTCAATCATGTCGAACTCGGCGCGGCTCTTACCGTCCAGCTCAACAATACGACCATTTTCCACCTTCACCGACGACGCTGGATCGTAGGGGCTTTCCATGGCGATCAGCCCCTCTTCAGGCCATTCGCCAATCAGCCCATCCTGATTTACAGGCCGCTTCGCAAGCACTTCGAATCGTTTTGATCTTCTCATGATTTATTGACTCAAAAGATAAAAAATAGGGACGCCGGGCCGCATTGCCGGGGACACAACACCCGGCATTCGCCTTTCATCAGCAATGGTCGAACTCTAAATGAGCAGAACAATAAAAAAATAAAATTAATTTTGTTCCAATTTGGTACCTAATAAAAACGCATCGTTTCATATTGAAACGCAATTCAGGAATATCCATCGTGAATTGTGACGATGTTAAATGATCATTATCAATAAACGCCAAACCGGGAAGGTGAATTTAATATCTTTGAAATTTTCGCCCTATTGACTTAATAACGTGCGGCGAGAAAATAAGGTAAAGCCAATGATAAAAATAGCTGTTGCGCGATATGTTTCGTGACCTCAGCCCTACAACATTTTCAGGAGAGACTGTGAATAAGAGCCAACAAATTGCCACCATTACGCTGGCGGCTGCAAAAAAAATGGCGCAGGCCGTTGAGGCTAAAGCGCTTGAGATCAGCGTTCCGGTGGTCTTTTCCGTGGTAGATCGCGGTGGGAATACGCTGCTAATGCAACGCATGGACGATGCGTTTGTCACCAGCTGTGATATCTCTCTTAATAAAGCGTATACCGCCTGCTGCCTGCGCCAGGGTACCCATGAAATTACGGACGCGGTACAACCCGGTGCTTCGCTATATGGTTTGCAGCTTACCAACCAACAGCGCATCGTTATTTTCGGCGGCGGTTTACCCGTCATATTAAACGGTAAATTAATTGGTGCCGTTGGCGTTAGTGGCGGCACCGTTGAACAAGACAGATTATTAGCAGAAACCGCACTGAATTGTTTCTCTGAATTATAATTTAAATCTAAGAAGGTATATTATGAGCTATCGTATGTTTGATTACCTGGTGCCAAATGTGAACTTCTTTGGCCCCAATGCTATTTCCGTTGTCGGCGAACGCTGCAAACTGTTAGGCGGTAAAAAAGCGCTGCTGGTTACTGATAAAGGTCTGCGGGCCATTAAAGACGGCGCGGTAGATAAAACTCTTGCCCATCTGCGTGAAGCCGGTATTGAGGTGGTGGTTTTTGACGGCGTTGAACCTAACCCCAAAGACACCAACGTGCGCGACGGTCTGGAAGTCTTTCGCAAAGAGCATTGCGATATCATCGTTACCGTCGGTGGCGGTAGCCCGCATGACTGCGGTAAAGGCATCGGTATCGCGGCAACTCACGAAGGCGATCTCTACAGCTATGCCGGGATTGAAACCCTGACCAACCCGCTGCCGCCGATCGTTGCGGTGAATACCACTGCCGGTACCGCCAGCGAAGTCACCCGCCACTGCGTGCTGACCAATACCAAGACTAAAGTGAAGTTTGTGATTGTCAGTTGGCGCAACCTGCCGTCGGTCTCCATTAACGATCCGCTGCTGATGCTCGGCAAACCCGCCCCGCTGACCGCCGCGACCGGTATGGACGCCCTGACCCACGCCGTGGAAGCCTATATTTCCAAAGATGCCAACCCGGTCACCGACGCTGCCGCTATTCAGGCTATTCGCCTGATCGCACGCAACTTGCGTCAGGCCGTAGCGCTGGGCAGCAACCTGAAAGCTCGCGAGAACATGGCCTACGCCTCTCTGCTGGCGGGTATGGCTTTCAACAACGCCAACCTCGGCTACGTTCACGCGATGGCGCATCAGCTTGGCGGTCTGTACGACATGCCGCACGGCGTGGCGAATGCCGTACTGCTGCCGCACGTGGCGCGCTATAACCTGATCGCTAACCCGGAAAAATTTGCCGACATTGCAGAGTTTATGGGCGAAAACACTGACGGACTTTCCACCATGGATGCCGCCGAACTGGCCATCCACGCCATTGCCCGTCTCTCTGCTGACATCGGCATTCCGCAGCATCTGCGCGATCTGGGCGTTAAAGAAGCCGATTTCCCGTACATGGCGGAAATGGCGCTGAAGGACGGCAACGCCTTCTCTAACCCGCGCAAAGGGAACGAGAAAGAAATTGCCGAGATCTTCCGTCAGGCATTCTGATAGTACAGGGGGCGCAATGTCACTTTCATCACCGGGCGTACATCTGTTTTATCACTCGCGCTGGCAGGATACTCGCGTGCTTGATGAGCTGTGCTGGGGACTGGAAGAGCAAGGCGTCCCTTGCCGGGCAATCTGTTGCGACGAACATGACTGCGCACTAGCATTGAGCAAACTTGCGGCCAAAAGCTCAACGCTACGTGTCGGTCTGGGTCTTAACGCCACGGGTGATATTGCTTTAACCCACGCCCAGTTGCCCGAGGATCGGGCGCTGATCCGTGGTCATATCCGCGCCGGTGCAGCCCGGCTCCGCGTCCTCGGTGCTAATGCTGGTCAACTGGTCAAAGTGCTTCCCTTCAGCGAGATAAAATAAATGTACCGCATCTACACCCGAACCGGCGATAAAGGCACGACCGCACTGTTTGGCGGCAGCCGTATCGACAAAGACGACATCCGCGTTGAGGCCTATGGCACGGTGGATGAACTGATTTCCCAACTTGGCGTCTGCTATGCCAGCACGCGTCAGGCCGGGCTACGCCAGGATCTGCACGCCATACAGAAAATGCTGTTTGTTCTGGGTGCGGAACTCGCCAGCGATGAGAAAGGACTCGCTCGCTTACAACAGCGTATTGGTGAAGAGGATACTCAGGCGCTGGAGCAGCTTATTGACCGTAATATGGCGCAAAGCGGCCCGCTCAAAGAGTTTGTTATTCCGGGGAAAAATCTCGCATCGGCACAGCTACACGTTGCGCGAACCCTGACGCGCCGACTGGAGCGGGTCCTCATCGCGATGAGCAGATCGCTAACGTTACGCGATGAACCCAGGCGTTATATCAACCGACTGTCAGACGCGCTGTTCTCGATGGCGAGAATTGAAGAAACTAGTCCAGATGCTTGCGCTTAAACTGGCTGGCATCAATGTCGTACTGCTTCATCTTGCGCCACAAGGTAGTGCGACCGATATTCAACAGTTGCGACATCTCCTGCACGCGCCCGCTGGTGACGCGGGCAGCATGGATAATCGCCTCTTTTTCGATAGCGGTAAACGTCAGACTAGCAGGCAGCAGTGAAGACGCCGTCTCCAGACCAGGACGTTCGGCAAACAAATAATCCGGTAGATTGCTCAGCCGAATATGGCCGTTATCACTGCTGATGGCGATGTTTTCGATAATGCTGTTCAGCTCAAAGTCATTGCCCGGCCACGAATAGGCCACCAGTTGCGCCAGCGCGTCGTCGTCGATCTTCAAACTGTATGAAAAGCGTTTTTTCAGGCTATTCAGCCGCGTATAAATCAGCGAGGGAATACTACTGCGCCGCGCCCGCAGCGGTGGGATCACTATCTCAAAAGAGTGCAGCGCATAATACAGCTGACGGCTAAAGCGGTTTTGCTCCACCAGATTGGCGAGATCAACCGTGGTGGTGGCGATCACTTTGACATCCACCGGAATCAGCCGACGGGCATCCAGGCGGGTTAATACCCCCTGTTTGATCACCTGTAACAGCGCGGATTGCAGCTCCGGTGCCAGATATTCAATTTTTTCCAGAAACAGCGTGCCGCCGTTCGCCAGTTCAAGACGGCTCAACCGCCCATTTTCATCGTCGGTGGGCGCACTGCCCATAAAATCCTGCCCCAGTACGCTGTTGGCATACAGCTGACAGTTCACGGCGATATACGGCCCGCTGGCGCGCTCGCTTTCATTGTGGATGGCCTGACTCAGCAGCTCTTTACCAACACCCTCTTCCCCGCACAGCAGGATCGGGAAACTCCCCCTCGCTGCCTGGCGTCCAAAATGGATCAAGCGGCGGGTTTCCGGATCGTCAGTCGACATCTGCTCAAAGGTGTGGCTCACCTTGCCGAGCTGGCTGGTCATCAGCTGGCGCATTTGTTCCACCGGATGCAGTAGCAGAATAAAGCTGTTGCCCTGCTCCTCAACAATCGGCTTCAGGGTAATGACGGCATCAACAAACTGATGCTGGCTTTCAAAGGTAACTTCGACGTGATTCAGACCGCGGGCATGTTTGATCGCCCGGCGCAGCAGCATGGGGAGATTGAGCAGATCGTGAATGTTTTTCCCCTGACTGGCCTGCGCATCGAGATGCAAAAGCAGCGCCGCTCGCGCATTGAGGAACTGCAATACGCCCTGTTCGTTCCAGGCCATCACACCATCATCCATACTCTCCAGCAGCCCGTACATCTGGTTCAGATGGCGGTTGGATTCAGCCAGCAGGCTGTCGGTCAGCAAAGAGTTGCCGACTTCTCTGGCAATCGCCAGCGTCAGGGATAAATCAGAAACGCACTCATGCTCCACCAGACAACACAGCGAAATGGAGCCGAACAGTCGACCATGGTTATCGAAGACCGGCGTCGAGCAGAACGACCACGGATGCAGCGCCTGTTTAAAATGCTGCTCGCCAGAGGTTTTTGTCGGCTGGCCCGGCATCGTCGCCAGCGACAGGGCACAACTGCCAATGATGCTTTCTGCACAGTAGCTGCCGTCACGAAACCCAAGCTCCGCCAGCTGTTCTACCGTCTGCGGATCGCCGCAACGGCTGAGAATACAGGCTGATTCATCCAGAATCAGCAGCGCGCACGGGCGGCCGTCCATAAACTCCCAGGCATCTTCCAGCGCAGCCTGAGCAATCGTCAGCAACGCCGTCTTGCGACGACAAATCGACTCAAAGGTCAGTCCCTGCGCCTGATGCGGCGCCTGCCAGGTTTCCCGCTGCATAAACTTGCTGCAACGATGCCATGACTGGGCAATGACTGAAGAGACTTCCTTCCCGATGCTATGCGTGTGCGCCGTCATATCCCTTTCCGCTGTTTAACCATAGACAACCCCTCCGGCAGAAACTGTCAGAGGGGGAGAAGATGCCGGATAAAAACCTACCGACGACTGATTAACGCGCCAGCCACTGCTGTCCCAGCAGATCTGCCGTCAAGATAGCGGCATGTACGCTTTCAGGCGTTACCGGGAACGGCATATTGTGGATGGTTTCACCTTCTGCGCAGGTCGCTTTCGCCACGGCCATGATCTTGCCGTCAACGTCTTCTTTCACGCCCATTTCCGCTAACGTTACCGGCAGGCCTACTTTCTGACAGAAATTCAGCACGGTTTCGATCTCTTCCATCGGGCTGTTTTGCAGCACCAGTTGCGCCAGCGTACCAAAGGCGACTTTTTCACCGTGGTACAAATGGTGGCACTCTTCCAGAATCGTAAAGCCGTTGTGGATCGCATGCGCCCCTGCAAGACCGCTGCTTTCAAAGCCGATGCCGCTGAGGTAAGTGTTAGCTTCGACAATACGCTCCAGCGCATCGGTCACCACGCCAGCCTGCGCAGCAAAGCGTGCCTTCTCGCCTTCCGCCAGCAGGGTATCATAGCACAAGCGCGCCAGGCTCAGCGCCGCCACGGTGGACTGTCCGCCCGCCATGCTGGTCGCTCTGGCGTCATAACAGGCTTTCGCTTCAAACCAGGTCGAGAGCGCATCGCCCATCCCGGCCACCAGCAGACGTACCGGCGCTTTGGCAATGATCGCAGTGTCCATCACCACCATATCCGGGTTTTTCGGGTAGATCAGATACTCTTCAAACTCACCGGCTTCGGTATAGATAACGGACAGCGCGCTGGTTGGCGCATCGGTAGACGCGATAGTCGGGATCACCACCACCGGCAGCTTCTGGTAGTAACCAATCGCTTTGGCGGTATCCAGCGTTTTCCCGCCGCCAATCCCAACCACGCCGCGACAGCCGTGCTGTTTCAGAATGGCAATCAGTCGATTAATTTCAACATGGCTACATTCACCGTTAAAGCGTTCCGCATGGCAGCTAATGTCGTGGCTGTGCAGGCCGTTGAGTACTTTCTCTCCCGCCAGCTTCATCACGAAGTCATCCGCAATCACAAAAAAGCTGTCCGCCAGATTTTTAGCGTATTGACCAAACAAGGTGGAAGCGTCAGGACCCTGGAGATATTTGGCTGGAGATTGAATAACTTTTAGCATTCCTTTCATCCTCAAATAAGTACATGTTTTTACATGGTGAGCCCTGGCGTTAACCTGTTTGGCCTGATGCAGACGGCGAAAACGGGAGGTACCGGAGCGATGCAATAACTGTATGGCGAGGCGTGCACAAAAAAATCTTTCGTCTTTTTGTTCTGATATGAAACAGATAAAAACGGAGTACGTTCCATATTGGAACGCTTATCCACAAAAATGATAAGGTTTGCGATCCCGATCCGCTCATTTGCCACCAAATCTCCGGCACAGACGAATCTCACTTTCTTTTTTACCTACTCACTTGCCAAAAAACCGGCAAAAAAAAAGCTGACAGTGCCGTATCAGCTGCATTCATCGCGAGAGAAAAAAGTCGAGCGATCTCGCATTGTGATCGTTCTTCGTTCTTTTCGGTTTCATTACGAAACAAAAAACAATGACAACGTTCCGTAATGAAACTCATTTTAACGTTGTTTTTTTCCGCGCTGACTTCGCCAGAATCTCTCTATCGCCTCCGTACCATGACCATGCTTCCGGGGGTTTGTCTTACACTCAACCTCAAGGAGCCGTTATGTCTCAATTCTTTTTTAATCAACGCACCCATCTCGTGAGCGACGTCATCGACGGTACGATTATCGCCAGCCCGTGGAATAACCTGGCGCGTCTGGAAAGCGATCCGGCCATTCGCATCGTGGTCCGTCGTGACCTCAACAAAAATAACGTGGCGGTAATTTCCGGCGGTGGTTCAGGGCACGAACCCGCGCACGTTGGGTTTATCGGTAAAGGTATGCTAACCGCTGCGGTTTGCGGCGACGTTTTCGCTTCCCCGAGCGTGGATGCGGTACTGACCGCCATCCAGGCGGTAACCGGTGAGGCGGGCTGTTTATTGATCGTGAAAAATTACACCGGTGACCGTCTTAATTTCGGTCTCGCCGCCGAGAAAGCCCGTCGCCTTGGTTACAACGTTGAAATGCTGATTGTTGGCGACGACATCTCCCTGCCTGATAACAAACACCCACGCGGCATTGCGGGAACCATCCTGGTGCATAAAATCGCAGGCTATTTTGCCGAACGCGGCTACAACCTCGCCACCGTCCTGCGTGAAGCGCAGTACGCGGCCAATAACACCTTCAGCCTGGGCGTTGCGCTTTCCAGCTGTCATCTGCCGCAAGAAGCCGACGCCGCCCCGCGTCATCATCCGGGCCACGCGGAACTGGGCATGGGCATTCACGGCGAACCAGGCGCATCGGTTATCGACACCCAGAACAGTGCGCAGGTGGTGAACCTGATGGTGGATAAACTGATGGCAGCCCTGCCTGAAACCGGCCGTCTGGCGGTGATGATTAACAATCTTGGCGGCGTTTCTGTTGCCGAAATGGCCATCATTACCCGCGAACTGGCCAGCAGCCCGCTGCACCCACGTATCGACTGGCTGATTGGCCCGGCCTCACTGGTCACCGCTCTGGATATGAAAGGCTTTTCACTGACGGCCATCGTGCTGGAAGAGAGCATCGAAAAAGCGTTACTCACCGAGGTGGAAACCAGCAACTGGCCGACGCCGGTCCCGCCGCGTGAAATCAGTTGTGTACCATCATCTCAGCGTAGCGCACGCGTGGAATTCCAGCCTTCGGCGAACGCCATGGTGGCCGGGATTGTGGAACTTGTCACCACAACCCTTTCCGATCTGGAGACTCATCTTAATGCGCTGGACGCCAAAGTCGGCGATGGCGATACCGGTTCGACCTTTGCCGCTGGCGCGCGTGAAATTGCCAGTCTGTTGCATCGCCAGCAGTTGCCGCTGGATAACCTTGCCACGCTGTTCGCGCTGATTGGCGAACGTCTGACCGTAGTGATGGGTGGTTCCAGCGGTGTGCTGATGTCTATTTTCTTTACCGCTGCGGGGCAGAAACTGGAACAGGGAGCTAGCGTTGCCGAATCCCTGAATACGGGACTGGCGCAGATGAAGTTCTACGGCGGCGCAGACGAAGGCGATCGCACCATGATTGATGCGCTGCAACCAGCCCTGACTTCGCTGCTCACGCAGCCGCAAAATCTGCAGGCCGCATTCGACGCCGCGCAAGCGGGAGCCGAACGAACCTGTTTGTCGAGCAAAGCCAATGCCGGTCGCGCATCGTATCTCAGCAGCGAAAGCCTGCTCGGAAATATGGACCCCGGCGCGCACGCCGTAGCGATGGTGTTTAAAGCGCTGGCAGAGAGTGAGTTGGGATAAGCCATAAGTGCCTGATGCGCTGCGCTTATCAGGCCTACGAGTGCAAAGCTTTGTAGGCCGGATAAGGCAACACCGACATCCGGCGGACGTTAACGATAAACGCGGATCCCGCCCTCTACGCCGCGGCTAAACAGCACCTGCCAAAGCTCAATATCTCTGGCGCGGAAAGCCCCTGCGCACGCGCATAAATAGTAATTAAACATTCTTCTGAAGGTGGCGGAATAACGTGATGACAGCTCCGGCCATGCCTGATTAAAGCGCTCATGCCAGGCCATCAGCGTTTTATCGTAATCGCTGCCGAAGTTATGCCAGTCTTCCATCACAAACCGTGATTCGCTGGCCTCGGCAATATGGGAAATCGCCGGTAAGCAGCCATTTGGGAAAATGTATTTATTGATCCACGGATCGACGCTCATCCCTTTTTTATTGCTACCAATGGTATGCAGCAGGAACAGTCCGTCTGGTTTTAAACAACGGTCGGCGATACTGAAATAGGTGTCGTAGTTTTTCGGCCCGACATGTTCAAACATCCCCACGGAGACAATGCGATCGTAGTGTTTATTAAGATCGCGATAATCCTGCAGCAGAATGTTAACGTCCAACCCTTCACAGCGCTGCTGCGCCATTTTCTGCTGCTCTTTGGAAATGGTAACGCCTTCTACTGCCACGCCATAATGACGCGCCGCATATTCCGCCAACCCGCCCCAGCCACAACCGATATCGAGTAAACGCATACCCGGTTTAAGCTGCAGCTTCTCGCAGATCATTTTTAATTTGGCATTTTGCGCATCGTTTAATGTGGTTGCATCTTTCCAGTAACCGCAGGAATATTGCATATGCGGATCAAGCATCAGCGCAAAGAGATCGTTACCAATATCATAATGCTCTTTACCGACGATCCATGCACGGCTACGTGACTGCAAATTAAACAGGCGCGCGCTGGCAATGCGTAAAATATCTTTCAGATTACCTGGCATCTGCTGGTCGAGTTTTGCTTTCAGGATTTTGCAGAACAGAATATCGAGCCGTTCGCAGTCCCACCAGCCTTCCATATAGCTTTCGCCAAGCCCTAATGAGCCTTGCTGCAATACTCGTTTAAAGAAACCGGTATGATGAAGTTGAATGTCCCAGGCGCGTGAGCCATTAATTCTGATATCCGCTTGTGAAAGCAGCTCTTTTCCCATTCGGGTCCAGTTATCATTTGTTTCATTGACGATGACAGCATCTGAACAAAGCGAGTTCATGGTATTTACCAAAAGTGGGCTAAAAATTATTACGCAAGATTATTATGGAAAAAAGAGTGTATGTATTATGATCCGCGGACAAGATCTATCGAGCAGCGGACACATCATCGGGAGCATTGACGATTCATTTATGGAAACTCTGGCGCAAAAACAGTGGAACTCCTTCCCGGATAACTCCATGACCGAACTGCCGCAGGATGTATTCTTTCGCTCTTATGTCCTGGAAGCCAACCACCATGTACCGCAGCATTCACACTCTTTTATGCAATTTCATTTCGCCCGCAAAGGCAGCATGCGCATTGATGTTGCCGGTAAGTGCTGGATAATCCCGGCGCATTATGGCATCTGGATCCCCAATAATACTGAGCATGCAGTTTGGGCATTGGATGATGTGTATTTAGAAAATCTGGATATTAAACCGGGCTTTCTTGAAGAGAGCATCAATGAATGCAAAGTTGTGGCTATCAGTGATTTCGCCAGAGAGTTTATTCATTACGCCACGAATTCAATTTCAGGTCATTATGATAGCCAGTCAAAAGAGGGCAAACTGGTTAGCGTACTGGTCGATATTATTCTGCAACTCCCGGAAGTCGCCTTTGTATTACCCTGGCCGCAGGATCGCGAATTAACCAAAGTATGCCGAACCATACAAGAATCCCCCGCCCTGGAGCATTCAGTTGAATACTGGGCGCATCATCTGGGTATGTCTGCCCGTACCTTTTCACGCCATTTCAAAAAAGAAACCGGATTGCCTTTCAGCGTCTGGAAGCAAAAAATGCGTATTCTGGAATCCGTATTAATGCTGAAAAAAAATAAAAGCGTGACCGCCGTGGCGCTCGACGTAGGATATTCAAGCACCGCGGCATTTAGCTATGCCTTCCGCCAGGCGTTTGGCGTTCCGCCATCTAATTATTAATCTGCCGCTTTATGCTGATGCCAGTAGGCTGCCGCACGCACCCGTTGAGGGTCAAACGCCTCGGTTTCAAAGCGAGCACTCAGGTTTTTTACCACCTTGCCTTCGCCAGTAATCCAGACGTAATAATCATCTGCGGGCACGGTTAGTCGCGATAAGCGTTCATTCACCGCCTGCGCGTCATGGCCGATAAACCACTCAATAGTAAACCCGTCGAGATGGGCAAGATAATCCTGGTACGCCGCATCCTGCACGCTGACCAGCGCCGTGACGTTTGGACGTACCGCTAAACGGCTGAGCGACTCCAGGCGTCGGCGTAGCGCAGGCATTCCCGACTCATCGCACACATAAACCTGATACGCATAATCCTCTGGCACCACCAAAGAACCGCGCGGCCCGCCGATTGTCAGCTTGTCGCCCTCGCGGGCATTCATCGCCCATGTACTCGCCACGCCGCCATCATGAATATAGAAATCGAGCGCCAGCTCATGGCGCGCTTCGTCATACAACGGTGTGTAGTCACGGGAAAGCGGACGCACACCGTCAGCCCAGACAATGCCTTCATCGGTGACGACAGGCGGCACAAAGTGGCTGCCCGGTTCAGGGAAAAAGACCTTGGTATGGTCGTCAAAGCCGTGTGAGCTAAAACCGTCCAGAGCGTCCCCGCCCAGTACAATGCGCTGAAAGCCCGCACTAATACGCTCTACGCGCAGGACGGTAAGTTCTCGAAAACGCAGTTCATTACGAACGCGCTGCGGGTAGCGTGAGGTGTTTTTTGTCATGTTTTCGCCTTCGTGAAAATAATAAGATATATCTAAATTCATTTTTAAATGATAATGATTGCTAATCAAGAAGATTGCAAGCACTTTTTTGATATAGTCACCGTCTGATTAAACAGCTATCAAAAACCAATAAAAACATTTAATAATCATAACCTTAAATAGCATTTAATTTGTAGACTTGCAAAACACCAGTTTTTAGATATAAATTAGATATATCTAAACAACATCAGGAGACGATGATGCAAAACCATCATGAAGGTTGCTGCAAAAATACAGAGCACCAACACGAAGGCTGCTGCAAGGGTGAAGGACATCACCACGAAGGCCGCCACAACGAGCACCATGCAGGTTGCTGCAAAGGTGAAGAACATCGCCATGAAGGCTGTAACAAAGATCACCACCACGAGCACGGCTGCGGGCACCGCCACGGTCGCGGCGGCGGTGGTCGTCGCCAACGCTTCTTCGGTCACGGAGAATTACGCCTGGTCATTCTGGATATCTTGACCCGCGACGCCAGCCACGGCTATGAGCTGATAAAAGCGATTGAAACCCTGACTCAGGGTAACTATACCCCGAGCCCGGGCGTTATCTATCCGACGTTGGATTTCTTGCAGGATCAGGCACTGATCACCGTCAGCGACGAGGAAGGTGGGCGTAAACAGATTGCGATCACGACTCAGGGCCAGCAATGGCTAGATGAAAACCGTGAGCATCTGGAACATATCCACGAACGGATCAAAGCCCGCTGCGTGGGTTTTGAATTACGCAAAAATCCACAGATGAAACGCGCGCTGGAAAACTTCAAAGCCGTGTTGGATCTACGCGTTAATCATGGTGATACCAGCGATGCGCAGATCAAAAAAATCATCGGTATTATCGATCGCGCTGCGCTGGATATTACTCAGCTGGATTAATCTGCACAGCAGGCGGAACCCGTTTGCCCGACGTTTCGCCTGTATTATTAGTATTAATGCAGCACCGTGACCGCATCTTCCAGACGACCCGCGCGATGCTTCACCATTGCGGAAATCTGCGCACTCTCTTCAACCAGTTCGGCGTTTTTCTGCGTAATGTTGCTCAGCTCATTCACCGCGCGGGTCAGGCTGGAAAGACCATCCGACTGTTCCAGCGTTGAGTGGCTGATTTGGGCGATCAGCTGAGTGACGTTTTGCACCTGCGCCACAATATCGTCCATCGTGCGTCCTGCGGCGTGAACCTGGTCGGATCCGGACTGCACTTTGTCGGCGCTGGCATCAATCAGCTTGCGGATATCATTGGCCGCACTGGCGCTGCGGCTGGCAAGATGACGCACTTCTCCCGCCACCACGGCGAACCCTTTCCCCTGCTCGCCCGCCCGCGCGGCTTCAACAGCGGCGTTCAAAGCCAGAATGTTGGTCTGGAAGGCAATATCGTTAATCAGCGTGGTAATAGTGCCTATCCGCTGGGTGCTGTTGGCGATATCGTCCATGGTTTTGATGACGGTATCCATCGCCTCACCGCCGTGCGTTGCCGCGCTGCTGGCGGCAATAGAGAGCTTATCAGCCGCCGCGGCGGTCTCTGAGTTTTGTTTTACCGATGCCGCCATCTGATTCATGGTGGTCACCGTTTCCTGCACGTTCTCAACGGTCTGCTGCGTATGCTTATTTAAATCATCGCTACCTTTTGCCAGCGTTTCGCTGTCGCTGCGCACGCAACTCACCTGGCTGGAGACATCATGAATAAGCCAGCGACACATTAATCCCAGTTGGCCCACTGCTCGCAGCATCAGTCCCAGTTCATCGCTGCGGTTAAGATGCGACACGCTGTTCCGCTCACCGGTCGCCACTTTCAGCGCCTGACGGGTGACATTCTCAATAGGACGCACAATCTGCCATTCGAAAATAGCCGTTCCTAAAAGCATCACCAATGCACTCATCAACAGTAATGGCCATTCAGCACCCATTTGCTGCAATGCGACCGCTAGCAGGACAAACATGAATGCCATCACGCTGCGTACCCGCCAGCGAATCGGCATCGCCGGCAGTCTACCCAGCCAGCCTTTGCGTACCACCAACCCCTTATGGATACGCCGGTTGCAACGTCCTTCGTTCAGCGCTTTATATAAAGGCTCTACCGCTGCAATTTCCTCGTCAGTTGCCCGGGTACGAATCGACATATACCCGGTCACGCGTCCTTCCCGCACCATCGGCACCGCATTGGCCCTCACCCAGTAGTGATCGCCATTCTTACGCCGGTTTTTCACAATCCCGCTCCATGGCTCGCCCTGCTTCAGCGTGTACCACATATCCGCAAACGCCGCTTTTGGCATGTCCGGATGACGAACCAGATTGTGCGGCTTTTCAAGCAACTCATTCAGTTGATAGCCGCTGACCTGAACGAAGGTGTCGTTCGCATGGGTGATATAGCTTTGCAAATCGGTGGTCGACATGAGGGTGATATCATCATCCAGCGGTGTATTTTGCTGACTAACGTAGGGATGAGAAGACATGATTGCGTCCTGTGCAGGTTATCTGGTTGTTAACTCTTTCGGCTTATGTTATTTCGGCGATAATTTTTTTATCTTTAGTTGTTAAATTTGATTTAGATCGCAATTTGCGATTAAACCTCAAAAACTGTACGCATTCTAATCCATTGATTTAAAATACTTTCATCCAGTAACTATTCAATATTACTTCTACCAGCGCACTGTCACAGTGCAAATATTGCCCATTTTTAGAGCAAATTTGCGTTTATTCGATCTGTTTTCAGGCTCCTGACTTGGGCAAAATGCCAGCAAATGTTAAATAATGGCATTAAATGTTGCGCAAATAAGATGTTTCCTGGTGTTTATCCCGATTTTTGCTAAGCGCGCCGGAATGGCGCAATCCCTGCAATACTTAAATCAGTATCATGTGATACGCGAGCTCCGGGAGCATATTTTGAACAGGTTACCTTCCAGCGCATCGGCCCTGGCCTGCAGCGCACACGCACTGAATCTCATCGAAAAGCGCACGCTTGATCATGAGGAAATGAAATCGTTAAACCGAGAGGTGATTGAGTACTTCAAGGAGCATGTCAATCCGGGGTTCTTAGAGTATCGAAAATCTGTAACTGCAGGCGGGGATTACGGAGCCGTAGAGTGGCAAGCGGGAAGCCTGAATACGCTTGTCGACACCCAAGGGCAGGAGTTCGTCGATTGCCTGGGTGGTTTTGGAATTTTCAACGTGGGGCACCGTAATCCAGTCGTGGTTTCCGCCGTACAGAATCAACTCGCGAAACAACCTCTGCACAGCCAGGAGTTACTTGACCCTCTGCGGGCCATGCTGGCAAAAACTCTCGCCGCACTGGCGCCCGGTAAACTGAAATACAGTTTCTTCTGTAACAGCGGGACCGAGTCGGTTGAAGCCGCCCTGAAGCTGGCGAAAGCGTATCAATCACCGCGCGGTAAATTTACGTTTATTGCCACCAGCGGCGCATTCCACGGTAAATCACTGGGCGCGCTGTCCGCCACGGCTAAATCTACCTTCCGCAAACCCTTTATGCCGCTGCTGCCGGGCTTCCGTCATGTGCCGTTTGGCGATGTTAACGCGATGCGCACCATGCTCAGCGAGTGTAAAAAGACCGGTGACGATGTCGCAGCCGTGATCCTCGAACCCATCCAGGGTGAAGGGGGGGTGATCCTGCCGCCACAAGGCTATTTAACCGCTGTTCGTAAACTTTGCGATGAGTTCGGCGCACTGATGATCCTTGACGAAGTGCAGACCGGGATGGGGCGTACCGGCAAGATGTTCGCCTGTGAGCACGAAAATGTGCAGCCCGACATTATGTGTCTGGCCAAAGCGTTAGGCGGCGGCGTGATGCCCATTGGCGCAACCATTGCCACCGAAGAGGTGTTCTCCGTCCTGTTCGACAATCCTTTCCTGCATACCACCACGTTTGGCGGCAACCCGCTCGCTTGTGCGGCTGCGCTGGCCACCATTAACGTCCTGCTGGAGCAAAATTTACCGGCTCAGGCGGAGCAGAAAGGCGACATGTTGTTGGATGGTTTCCGTCAGCTTGCGCGGGAATACCCGGACCTGGTACATGATGTACGCGGCAAAGGCATGCTGATGGCGATTGAGTTTGTCGATAATGAAATCGGCTATAACTTTGCCAGTGAGATGTTCCGCCAGCGGGTGCTGGTCGCTGGGACGCTGAACAATGCCAAGACGATCCGCATCGAACCGCCGCTAACGTTAACGATCGAGCAATGCGATCTGGTGTTGCGATCAACACGCAAAGCCCTGGCAGCATTACGGGTGAGCGTGGAGCAGATGTAACAGATGTCTGTCCGGCCTGCGTGAGCAAACGTAGGCCGGATAAGGCGTAGCCGCCATCCGGCATCAGCACAATTTAAACAATCCGTACGCCTGCAGGCATCACCCGTTCTGGCGTTAACAGCACGCTTTCGCTGCCATCGTCCGTCTCAGCGCACAGCAGCATACACTCTGATGTTTCACCGCGCATTTTGGCCTTTTGCAGATTACACAGCACCACCACCGTTTTCCCCATCAGCTCCTCTTCGCTGTAATAAGGCACCAGGCTGGTCACGGTTTGCAGCGTACGCTCTCCCACATCAACCTGTACGATATACAGCTTATCGGCATTGTCATGGCGCTTAACCTGTGCGATTTTTCCAACACGTATTTCCATGCGGGCAAAATCAGCAAATGCGACAGTATCCATTGTTTTCTCCTTTGGTAAAATTTTACTAAATACTAGCAAACTATTTTCCGGGCATTGTTCTCAAAAGCGGGGAAATGACGTATCCATCACACTCTGCAAGCCCAGTTTTACCCCGAGCATGTCAATTAAACGTGCTTTTTTTACTGAAAACAGATGAATAGATAAGCACTTCATTTACAATGCGCAGGTAACTCAGGGAAAAGGCAAACATGGCAACACTTAAAGACATCGCAATCGAAGCTGGCGTGTCCCTGGCGACAGTGTCCCGGGTTTTAAACGATGACCCCACGCTGAATGTAAAAGAAGAGACCAAGCATCGCATTCTGGAGATCGCGGAAAAGCTGGAGTACAAAACCAGCAGCGCCCGTAAGAACCAGACCAGCGCACTCGGCCCCCAGCATATTCTGGCGCTCTACAGCTATCAGCAGGATTTGGAAATCAACGATCCTTACTATCTCGCGATCCGCCATGGGATTGAAACCCAGTGCGAGAAGCTGGGGATTGAACTGACCAACTGCTATGAGCACAGTGGGTTGCCGGAGAGCAAAAACATTACCGGCATTCTTATTGTCGGCAAGCCTTCTCCTGCGCTGCGCGAGGCGGCAACAGCGCTTACCGACAACATCTGCTTTATCGATTTTCATGAACCCGGCAGTGAATATGACGCTGTCGATATCGATCTGGCCCGCATCAGTAAAGAGAGCATCGACTACTTCATCGCCCAGGGCGTGACCCGCATTGGCTTCATCGGCGGCGAAGATCAGCCTGGCAAGGCTGATATCCGCGAAGCCGCGTTTGTCGAATACGGTCGCCTGCAGCAGGTCGTTTCAGAACAAGATATTTATCGCGGTGGCTTCTCCAGTTCATCAGGCTATGAACTGGCCAAAAAAATGCTGGCGAAAGCCGACTATCCCAGCGCCCTGTTTGTAGCTTCTGACTCGATTGCTATTGGCGTTCTGCGCGCCATTCACGAGCGTGGACTGAACATTCCGCAGGATATTTCGCTGATTAGCGTTAATGATATCCCGACGGCGCGCTTCACCTTTCCTCCGCTTTCCACCGTACGCATCCATTCAGAAATGATGGGCAGTCAGGGCGTCAACCTGCTGTTTGAGAAAGCCCGCGACGGACGTGCACTTCCCCTGCTGGTTTTTGTTCCCAGCAAGCTGAAACTGCGCGGCACCACCCGCTAAAATCCCCCGTTAATCCGTCCGGTTTCTGCTGAAGCCGGGCGCGCATTGTCATGCATTTTTTTCTGCGCCCGAATTATTTTCGTGATCCAGTTAAAGTAAATCACCTCACTCGCTATATTTTAGTAAAACTTTTACTAAAATCACCATCAATTACACTTACTCACCATTAAAATGAATGGTTCCGATTTTTCTCCACCGGGAGGCCTTATGAATCGCTGGGAAAACATTCAGCTCACCCACGAAAATCGACTGGCGCCACGCGCATATTTTTTCTCTTACGACTCCGTTGCGCAGGCTCGCTCGTTTGCCCGCGAAACCAGCAGCCTCTTTCAGTTGCTGAGCGGTCAGTGGAATTTCCAGTTCTTTGAGCATCCGCTGCAGGTGCCGGAAGCCTTTACGTCGCAGTTTATGAGCGACTGGGGCAACATCACCGTCCCCGGTATGTGGCAGATGGAAGGGCACGGCAAGCTGCAGTATACCGACGAAGGTTTTCCTTTCCCGATTGATGTCCCCTACGTGCCGACCAATAACCCCACCGGAGCCTACCAGCGTATTTTCTCTCTCAGCGAAGGCTGGCAGGGCAAACAGACGCTGATTAAATTTGATGGCGTAGAAACCTACTTCGAAGTTTACGTGAATGGTCAGTATGTTGGCTTCAGCAAAGGCAGTCGCCTGACGGCCGAGTTTGATATCAGCGCAGTGGTGAAAACCGGTGACAACCTGCTGTGCGTTCGCGTCATGCAATGGGCTGATTCCACCTACGTTGAAGACCAGGATATGTGGTGGTCGGCGGGAATTTTCCGCGACGTCTATCTGGTCGGCAAACAGGCGACCCATATCCAGGATTTTACCGTTCGTACCGATTTCGATGATGACTATCGCGATGCCACCCTCTCCTGCGACATCGTGCTGGAAAACATCGCCTCCACGCCAACGATGGCATCGCTCGAATACACTTTGTTTGACGGTGAGCAGACGCTGCATAGCGGCGTGATTAACGCTCTGACGGTGGATAAACTCACCCGCACCGCGTTCAATTTCAAGGTCAGCGCACCACAGCAGTGGTCGGCGGAATCGCCGTATCTCTATCATCTGGTGATGACCCTGAAAGATGCCAGCGGCAACATCCTTGAGGTTGTGCCGCAGCGCGTCGGATTCCGCGATATCAACGTTCGCAACGGTCTGTTTTACATCAATAACCGCTATGTCATGCTGCATGGCGTCAACCGTCATGATAACGATCATCTCAAGGGTCGCGCGGTCGGTATGGATCGCGTGGAAAAAGATCTGCTGTTAATGAAGCAGCACAACATCAACTCCGTACGCACCGCCCATTACCCGAACGATCCACGTTTCTATGAATTGTGCGATATCTACGGTTTGTTCGTCATGGCCGAAACCGACGTTGAATCTCACGGCTTCGCTAATATCGGCGATATCAGCCGGATCACCGACGATCCGCTGTGGGAAAATGTCTACGTTGAGCGCATCGTACGCCACGTCCACGCGCAGAAAAACCACCCGTCGATCGTCATCTGGTCGCTCGGCAATGAATCCGGCTACGGCTGTAATATTCGCGCCATGTACCACGCGGCAAAAGCGCTGGATGACACGCGTCTGATCCACTACGAAGAAGATCGTGACGCCGAAGTGGTGGATATCATTTCCACCATGTACACCCGCGTACCGTTGATGAATGAGTTTGGTGAATACCCACATCCTAAACCGCGCATCATCTGCGAATATGCTCACGCAATGGGCAACGGCCCCGGCGGGCTAACGGAATATCAGAACGTCTTCTATCAGCATGATTGCATTCAGGGACACTATGTCTGGGAGTGGTGCGATCATGGGATTCAGGCCAAAGATACCGACGGTAACGTCTGGTACAACTATGGCGGTGACTACGGCGACTACCCGAACAACTACAACTTCTGCCTTGATGGCCTAATTTATTCCGATCAAACCCCAGGCCCGGGTCTGCAAGAGTACAAGCAGGTAATTGCACCAGTGAAAGTGCGCGCGCAGGATCTGGCTCGCGGCGAGCTGCGGGTAGAAAACAAACTGTGGTTTACCACGCTTGACGACTACACCTTGCATATTGAGGTTCGCGCCGAAGGAGATACGCTCTCTGCTCAGCAGATAAAACTGCGCGACGTTCCTCCCAACAGCGATACGCTGCTGCAATGCACGTTGCCGGAGCTGGATGCGCGCGAGACGTTCCTCAACGTCACCGTGACGAAAGATTCCCGCACGTTATACAGCGAAGCCGGGCATCACATCGCGACTTATCAGTTCCCGCTGAAGGCCAGAACGGTGACTGCCGTACCGTTCAGTCTGCAAAACGCCACCCCTTTGACGCTGGAAGAGAACCGCCAGAGCTGCACCGTTCGCGGTTATAACTTCCATCTGACGTTCTCAAAGCTGACCGGTAAACCCATTAGCTGGAACGTCAATGGTGAAGAGCTGATTACCCGCGAGCCGAAGATTAATTTCTTCAAACCAACCATAGATAACCACAAGCAAGAGTTCGAAGGCCTCTGGCAGCCAAATCATATACAGATAATGCAGGAGCATCTGCGCGACTTTACCTTTGAGCAAACCGAAGATGCGCTGCTCATCACCAGCCAAACGATTATCGCCCCGCCGGTATTTGATTTCGGTATGCGCTGCACCTATCGCTGGCGGATTGCCGCAGACGGTCAGTTGAATGTGGAGCTTTCCGGCCAGCCTTACGGCGAGTACCGGGACATTATTCCGTGTATCGGCTTCACGATGGGCATCAGCGGTGATTTGGGACAGGTGGCCTGGTACGGACGTGGTCCTGGTGAAAACTATGCCGATAGTCAGCAGGCCAACATCATCGACATTTGGCGCAGCAGCGTGGATGAGATGTTCGAGAATTATCCGTTCCCGCAAAACAACGGCAATCGTCAGGACGTGCGTTGGGCAACGCTAACCAGTCGTCACGGTAACGGTTTGCTAGTGATTCCGCAGCGCCCTGTCAACCTGAGCGCCTGGCGCTATACGCCAGAAAATATCTTTGCCGCACAGCACTGTAATGAGCTGCAGCACAGCGATGACATCACCCTTAATCTGGACCATCAGCTACTGGGCTTAGGTTCTAACTCGTGGGGAAGCGAGGTACTTGATTCCTGGCGCGTCTGGTTTACGTCATTCAGCTACGGCTTCACGTTGTTGCCGGTTTCCGGCAGTGAGTCTGGCGCTCAAACCACCGCCAACCGTGCTTTTGGCACCGGATTCTTTTCCACGAATATGCACAGCGAGAATACAAAATGAGGATCATCGACAACTTAGAGCAGTTCCAGCAACGCTATGCTTCGGGTCGGAAATGGCAACGCTGCGTCGAGGCCATTGAAAATATTGACAATATTCAGCCAGGCGTCGCTCACTCTATCGGTGATTCTCTGAGCTACCGTGTAGAGACAGACTCTGCAACCGATGCGCTGTTTACCGGTCATCGTCGTTATTTTGAGATCCATTACTACCTGCAAGGACAGCAAAAAATAGAGTATGCCGCCAAAGAGGATCTCCAGGTGGTTGAATATTATCGCGATGAAACCGACCGCGAATATTTGAAAGGCTGCGGAAAAACCGTAGAAGTGCACGAAGGACAAATGGTTATTTGTGACAACCATGAAGCCTATCGTTTTATCTGTAATAGCGTAGTGAAGAAAGTCGTACTCAAAGTCACCATCGAAGATGGTTATTTTCATAACAAATAAAAAGCACAGGCGGCGCCGACGTTGCGCCGCCAGTACCCTATAATAATCAGGAATCGGAGATGTGCTATGTCTGATACCAAACGTAATACCATCGGCAAGTTCGGCTTACTTTCACTCACCTTTGCCGCGGTTTATAGTTTTAATAACGTTATCAACAATAATATTGAGCTTGGTCTGGCATCCGCACCGATGTTTTTCCTCGCGACAATTTTCTACTTTATTCCATTCTGCTTAATCATCGCCGAATTTGTTTCGCTGAATAAAAACTCCGAAGCCGGTGTCTACGCATGGGTGAAAAGCTCGCTGGGCGGGCGCTGGGCCTTTATTACCGCCTACACCTACTGGTTCGTTAACCTGTTCTTTTTTACCTCGTTACTCCCGCGCGTTATCGCCTATGCCTCGTACGCATTTTTAGGCTACGAATACATTCTGACGCCGTTCGCCACAACCGTGTTAAGTATGGTGCTGTTTGCCTTCTCGACCTGGGTTTCGACCAACGGTGCAAAAATGCTGGGGCCGATTACCTCCGTCACCTCCACGTTAATGCTGCTGCTGACGCTGTCCTACATTTTACTGGCGGGTACTGCGTTGGTGGGCGGCGTGCAGCCTGCTGACCCCATCACCGTTGATGCAATGATCCCGAATTTTAACTGGGCATTCCTCGGTATTACCACCTGGATATTCATGGCGGCAGGCGGCGCGGAGTCCGTGGCGGTATATGTCAACGACGTCAAGGGCGGGTCAAAATCGTTCGTGAAGGTTATTATCATTGCCGGGATTTTTATCGGCGTGCTTTATTCCATCTCCTCGGTGCTGATCAACGTCTTCGTCAGCAGCAAAGAGCTGAAGTTTACCGGTGGATCGGTGCAGGTATTCCACGGTCTGGCGGCATACTTTGGTCTGCCGGAACTCATCGTTAACCGCTTTGTCGGCCTGGTCTCCTTTACCGCGATGTTCGGCTCTCTGCTGATGTGGACCGCAACGCCGGTGAAGATCTTCTTCTCTGAAATTCCGGCGGGTATTTTCGGTAAAAAAACCGTCGAACTGAATGAAAACGGCGTACCGGCCCGCGCAGCGTGGATCCAGTTTCTGATCGTTATCCCGCTGATGATTATCCCAACGCTCGGTTCCAATACCGTGCAAGACTTAATGAACACCATCATCAACATGACCGCCGCCGCATCGATGCTGCCGCCGCTGTTTATTATGCTGGCCTACCTGAATCTGCGCGCAAAACTGGACCACTTACCGCGCGACTTCCGTATGGGTTCGCAAAAAACCGGCATTATTGTGGTATCAATGCTGATCGTCCTGTTCACTATCGGATTTATTGCCTCTACCTTCCCGAGCGGCGGAAATATCATAACCATTATTTTCTATAACGTCGGTGGGATTGTTATTTTCCTCGGTTTTGCCTGGTGGAAATACAGTAAATACATCAAAGGGCTAACTAAAGAAGAAAAAGCTATTGAGGCTGCTCCCGCTTCAAATATCAATTAATGACTAAAACATAATAACAATAAACAATATTCTCCAAGGCTATAACCAAAATAATTCGAGTTGCATGAAGGCGGCAAGTGAGTGAATTCCCAGGAGCATAGATAACTATGTGACTGGGGTGAACGAACGTAGCTAATGCACATGCAGCTTGAAGTATGAAGGGTATATAACAATAAAAATTATATTTTATTTGCTTAGGATCGAAGCATGAATAACATTAGCCATTATTGCAGGGCAATTATTGCCCTGCCCTTTTTCTGCGTCTCTTCTCTGGGTGCAGAAGAAGTTCGCCCTGCTGAACACGACGATACGAAAACACCTGCCATAACCTCCCCCTCTTTTCGTTTTTATGGCGAATTGGGCATGGGTGGATATATGGATTTAGAAGGAAAAGATAAGCATAAATACAGCGACGGTACTTACATTGAAGGTGGCCTGGAGATAAAACACGGTTCATGGTTTGGTCTGATCTACGGCGAGGGCTGGACCGTGCAGGCCGACCATCAAGGCAATGCCTGGGTTCCTGACCATAGCTGGGGCGGATTCGAAGGCGGGATCAACCGCTTTTACGGTGGTTACCGTACCGATGCTGGAACAGAGGTGATGCTCAGCCTGCGCCAGGACTCCTCGCTGGATGACCTGCAATGGTGGGGGGATTTCACGCCAGACCTGGGCTACGTTATTCCGAATACCCGAGACATCATGACCGCCATTAAGGTACAAAACCTGACCGGCCCTTTGCGCTATAGCGTGACCGCTACACCCGCCGGACATCACGATGAAAGCAAAGCCTGGTTGCACTTTGGTAAATACGATCGCTACGACGATAAATATACCTATCCGGCTATGATGAATGGCTACATCCAGTACGACCTGACTGAAGGCGTAACCTGGATGAACGGTCTGGAGATAACGGACGGTACCGGACAGCTGTTCCTGACCGGCATCCTCTCGCCCAACTTCGCCGCCCGCGCGTGGCACCACACGGGTCGCGCCGACGGGCTGGATGTATCCGGCACCGAGACCGGCTATATGGTCAGCGCGATGTATGAAGCGCTAAAAGGCGTTTACCTCTCCACCGCATATAGCTACGCCAAACACCGACCGGATCGCGCCGAGGAAGAAACCACGTCCTTTATGCAGTTCGGTATCTGGTATGAATACGGCGGCGGACGTTTCGCTACCGCCTTCGACAGCCGGTTCTATATGCAGAATGCATCTGGTGATCCGAGCGACCAAATCTTCCTGATGCAATATTTCTATTGGTAACAAGGACCGGAACCCATGAATATCAAACCTCTTCTTACGCCGCTGGCCTGCCTCCTGCTGATGAACGTCTCTGCGCATGCCGCCAGCGTTAATGACTTCAAAAACATCATTAATCGCACCGGTGCGCCGGACTACATGCATGACTACGATCACGACGACCACCAGCGTTTTAATCCCTTTTTCGACCTCGGCTCATGGCATGGGCATCTGTTGCCAGATGGCCCCGCAACAATGGGCGGCTTTCCTGGCGTCGCACTGCTGACCGAAGAGTACATCAACTTTATGGCCAATAATTTTGACCGGCTGACGGTGTATCAGCACGGTAAAAAGGTCGATTTTGCCCTCGAGGCTTACAGCATTCCCGGGGCGCTGGTACAGAAATTGTCATCAAAAGATGTACAGGTAGAGATGACGCTACGCTTCGCCAGTCCGCGCACTTCGCTGCTGGAAACCAAAATCACCAGCAACTCGCCGCTGGATCTGGTTTGGGACGGCGAACTGCTGGAAAAACTGGAGGCAAAAGAGGGAAAAGCCCTGTCGGATAAAACCATTGATGGCGAGTTCCCTGGCTATCAGCGCAAAATCACCGCCACGCACGACGGCCTGAAAGTCACCTTCGGCAAGGTGCGTTCAACCTGGGATCTGCTCACCTCCGGCGAGTCGGAGTATCAGGTGCATAAATCTGTCGCCATGAAAACCACGGTTAATGGTCATCGCTTCACGGGGAAGACCCATATCAACGGTTCGACGACGATTTACACCACCTGGTCTCATCTGCTTACCGCCGAAGATGTGGCAAAAGAGCAACCGCAGATCCGCGATATTCTGGCGCGTCCTTCTTCTTACATGCTCGCCTCGCAGCAGCGCTGGGACGACTATCTCAAGAAAGGCTTAAACAACCCGGACGCCACGCCAGAACAAACCCGAGTGGCGGTGAAGGCGATCGAAACGCTGAACGGTAACTGGCGATCGCCGGGCGGCGCGGTAAAACACAATACCGTGACACCGTCGGTTACCGGCCGTTGGTTCTCCGGCAACCAGACCTGGCCGTGGGATACCTGGAAGCAGGCCTTCGCCATGGCGCACTTTAACCCGGAGATCGCCAAAGAGAACATCCGCGCCGTCTTTTCATGGCAGATTAAACCCGGCGATCCCGTTCGCCCGCAAGACGCCGGATTCATTCCCGACCTGATTGCCTGGAACCTTAGCCCCGAGCGCGGCGGCGACGGCGGCAACTGGAACGAGCGTAACACCAAGCCAAGCCTCGCGGCCTGGTCGGTAATGGAAGTCTACAACGTCACCAAGGATAAGGCCTGGCTCGAAGAGATGTATCCAAAGCTGGTTGCATATCACGACTGGTGGCTGCGAAACCGCGATCATAACGGCAACGGCGTACCGGAATACGGCGCGACTCGCGATAAAGCCCACAATACCGACAGCGGTGAAATGCTGTTTACGGTGAAAAATGGCGACAAGGAAGAAACCCTATCCGGACTGAAAAACTACGCCAACATCACCAGTAAAGGCCAGTATGACAGCCTCGAGATCCCAGCACAGGTTGCTGCTTCCTGGGAATCCGGGCGTGACGATGCGGCAGTCTTTGGTTTTATCGACAAAGAGCAACTGGATAAATACGTCGCTAACGGTGGGAAACGCAGCGACTGGGTGGTGAAATTTGCCGAAAACCGCAGTAACGACGGTAAGTTGCTGGGTTACTCGCTGCTGCAGGAATCGGTCGATCAGGCCAGCTATATGTACAGCGACAACCATTATCTGGCGGAGATGGCGACCCTGCTCGGTAAACACAAAGAAGCGCAGCGCTACCGCCAGTTGGCGCAAAAACTGGCGGATTACATCAATACCTGCATGTTCGACCCAGACACCCGATTCTTCTATGACGTGAGGATCGAAGATACCCCGTTGACCAACGGCTGTGCGGGTAAACCAATCGTCGAACGTGGCAAAGGGCCGGAAGGCTGGTCGCCGCTGTTTAACGGGGCGGCAACGCAGCCCCATGCGGATGCGGTGGTTAAGGTGATGCTCGATCCCAACGAGTTCAACACCTTTGTCCCACTTGGTACTGCAGCGCTGACCAACCCCGCCTTCGGCGCGGACATCTACTGGCGCGGGCGCGTCTGGGTGGATCAGTTCTGGTTCGGACTAAAAGGGATGGAGCGTTACGGCTATCGCGATGAAGCGTTAAAACTGGCGGATACCTTCTTCAGCCACGCCAAAGGCCTCACCGCTGACGGTCCGATTCAGGAAAACTATAACCCATTGACCGGTGCACAGCAGGGCGCGCCAAACTTCTCCTGGAGCGCGGCGCATCTCTATATGCTGTACAACGATTTTCTTAAAAAACAGTAATCTGTGACATACCGCCGGATGGCGCTTCGTTTATCCGGTCTACAAAGACACATTTTCACAGGCCGGATTAGGTGCTTGCACCGATATCCGGCATATTCATTCTCTGGCCCCACTCCTTTTTTGAATCCCATCACAATCACGGCATTCCCCTTTTCCCTTTTACGTGGCGACGGCTAAATTAGAACTCATCCGACCACATAACAATAATTTTACATACTGGACACCTTTATGAGCTATCCGTCGCTGTTCGCCCCGCTCGATTTAGGCTTCACCACGCTTAAAAACCGCGTGCTGATGGGTTCAATGCATACCGGGCTGGAGGAGTATCCCGACGGTGCAGAACGACTGGCCGCGTTCTACGCCGAGCGCGCTCGCCACGGGGTCGCGTTAATTGTGAGCGGAGGCATTGCGCCTGCGCTTTCCGGCGTGGGGATGGAAGGCGGCGCGATGCTCAACGACAGCAGCCAGCTTGCACACCATCGCGTCATTACCGATGCCGTGCATGACGAAGGCGGCAAAATCGCCCTGCAAATCCTACACACCGGGCGTTACAGCTACCAGCCGCATCTGGTGGCACCATCTGCTATTCAGGCCCCCATTAACCGCTTTACGCCACATGAGCTGACGCACGATGAAGTGCAGCAGTTGATTGAAGATTTTGCCCATTGCGCCCAACTGGCGCGGGAAGCGGGCTACGATGGCGTAGAAGTGATGGGGTCGGAAGGGTATCTCATCAACGAATTCCTGACTCTGCGTACCAACCAGCGCGATGACCAATGGGGTGGTGAGTATGCCAACCGCATGCGTTTTGCCGTTGAGGTGGTGCGAGCGGTACGTCAGCGTGCCGGTAATGACTTTATTATTATCTTCCGCCTGTCGATGCTCGATCTGGTAGAAAACGGCGGAACCTTCGACGAAACCGTCCAGTTGGCGCAGGCTATAGAAGCCGCCGGGGCCACCATTATTAACACCGGTATTGGCTGGCATGAGGCGCGTATTCCCACTATCGCGACCCCGGTACCGCGCGGCGCGTTTAGTTGGGTGACGCGTAAGCTGAAAGGGCATGTGACGATCCCACTGGTCACCACCAACCGCATTAACGATCCCCAGGTCGCCGATGACATTCTGGCCCGTGGCGATGCCGATATGGTGTCGATGGCCCGTCCGTTCCTCGCCGATGCCGAACTGCTGTCAAAAGCGCAAACCGGACGAGCGGATGAGATTAACACCTGTATCGGCTGTAACCAGGCCTGTCTGGATCAGATCTTTGTCGGCAAAGTCACCTCTTGCCTGGTGAATCCGCGCGCATGCCATGAAACCAAAATGCCGATCGTTGCGGCAGCTGTGCCGAAGAATCTGGCGGTTGTCGGTGCGGGTCCTGCGGGCCTCGCCTTCGCCATTAATGCCGCTGCACGCGGACATCACGTCACGCTGTTTGACGCACATGGCGAAATTGGCGGGCAGTTTAATATCGCCAAACAGATCCCCGGCAAAGAAGAATTCTATGAAACCCTGCGCTACTACCGCCGGATGATCGACGTGACTGGCGTGACCCTGAAGCTGAATCATTTTGTCAGCGCACACGATCTGCACACTTTCGACGAAGTGATCCTTGCCAGCGGGATCGAGCCACGTATGCCGCCGATCGAGGGGATCGAACATCCAAAAGTGCTGAGCTATCTCGACGTTCTGCGCGATAAAACGCCAGTGGGCAAACGCGTAGCGATCGTTGGCTGCGGCGGGATTGGTTTCGATACAGCCATGTATCTGAGTCAACCCGGTGAAGCCACCAGCCAGAACATTGCGGAGTTCTGCGTGGAATGGGGGATCGACACCAGCCTGCAACAGCCTGGCGGCTTACGCCCGGAAGGTCCGCACTTATCCCGCAGCCCGCGCCAGATAGTGATGTTGCAGCGTAAAGCCAGCAAACCGGGGCAAGGTTTAGGTAAAACGACGGGCTGGATCCATCGCGCCACCCTGCTCTCACGCGGCGTGAAAATGATCCCGGCAGTCAGCTACCAGAAGATTGATGATGATGGGTTACACGTCGTGTTGAATGGCGAACCGGTGATCTTTAACGTGGATAACGTGGTGATTTGCGCCGGACAAGAGCCACGCCGTGAACTGGTCGATCCGCTGCACGCGGCAGGTAAAACGGTGCATCTGATCGGCGGCTGCGATGTGGCGATGGAACTGGATGCCCGACGCGCTATTGCGCAGGGGACCCGCTTAGCGCTGGAGATTTAACACGTTGTATCCCGTAGGTCGGATAAGGCAACTGCGCACATCTTTGCCTGATGGCGCTACGCTTATCAGGCCTACGATGCAGCTCGTGTAGGCCGGATAAGGCGTTAACCGCTATCCGGCACAAGGGCTTAACGACGGCGACCGGTTTTGACCGCTTTTAGCACCACGAATTTATTATTGGTGGCGATGGTTACGCAGTTGCCGAAAATCTTCTTCAACTTGTGGAAGTAGTCGAGGTGACGGTTAGCCACAATGTACAGCTCACCGTTGATTTTCAGGCAGCGGCGGGCGTGGTGGAACATCTCCCAGGCGATATTATCGGTCAGCGCATGCTTCTGGTGGAACGGAGGGTTGCAGAACACCGCGTTGAAGCGGAACGGTTCTACGCCGGAGAGCGCGTTATTAATCATAAATTCGCTGCGATCCAGCGCGTCCGGCAGGTTGGTTTCCACGTTCAGACGGCTGGAAGCGACCGCCATCGGTGATTCATCAACAAACACCACGCTGGCTTCTGGGTTCTTCGCCAGCAGCGTCATGCCCAGCACGCCGTTACCGCAGCCGAGATCGACAATCTCGCCTTCCAGGTTTTCCGGCAGATGTTCCATAAAGAAACGTGCGCCGATGTCCAGCCCGGTACGGGAGAAGACGTTGGCGTGGTTGTGGATGGTCCAGTCGGTGCCTTCCAGCTTCCAGCTCAGGGTCTGGGCGGTATCGGCCAGCGCCGGTTTGGTAAAGGTGCCGTTGATCAGGCGCGCCTTTTTCCATGCCAGCGTGGTGGTGGTTGGTCCCAGCACTTTCTCAAACAGCTCCAGCGTAGAGGTGTGGATATCACGCGCTTTTGCACCGGCGATGATACGCGTCTGAGGCGTGACCACTTCACGCAGGGCGCGCAGTTGCTGCTCCAGCAGCGCCATGGTTTTTGGCAGCTTAATCAGCACCACGCCCGGCGCCTGCGGATAGTCAGCGGTACTGTCGAGGAACTTGACGCTCGACTCGGCAATATCGTTGTGACGCAGGTTCTCACGTGTGGCAAGCTCGCTGAGATAGGAGTCGCCAATGCTGTACGGCGTATGTTCCGCCAGCGCACAGCCCAGCGCACCGAAGGTATCATTCAGGATCAGCACCGGGCCGCTAATCTCGGTATCGTCCAGCTGTTGCAGCAGATATTCATCTGCAGCTTCCCACGCCAGCAGCGGGTTAACGTCATCCGTTTCCGGGAAACGTTTAAGTGACAGCGAACGGAAACCGTTGTCTATGTGGCTCATCGGCCCTCCTGAATGGTAAAATTTCGGCGTATCCCTGAAAAGGGTGCGTGAGTATACACTTTTTATACTTTATATGGGGCACTAATGAGTCAGTTGATCTATCTGCAAGGATATCCGGAGAATTTACTTTCCCAGGTGAGAACGCTGATTGCTGAGCAACGCCTGGGCGCAGTGCTGGAGAAGCGCTATCCGGGTACGCATGACTTCGCGACCGACAAAGCGCTCTGGCAATATACTCAGGATCTGAAAAATCAGTTTCTGCGTAACGCCCCGCCGCTGAATAAAGTCATGTATGACAGCAAGATCCACGTTCTGAAGAATGCGCTGGGACTGCATACCGCCGTATCTCGCGTGCAGGGCGGAAAGCTCAAGGCTAAAGCGGAGATCCGCGTGGCGACCGTTTTTCGCAATGCCCCCGAACCCTTTTTGCGTATGATTGTCGTTCATGAACTAGCGCATCTGAAAGAAAAAGAACACGACAAAGCGTTTTACCAGCTGTGCTGTCATATGGAGCCTCAGTATCACCAACTGGAGTTCGATACCCGCCTGTGGTTAACGCAACAATCGTTAAAGCAAACTGCGTAGTCGCGCACTGGCTTTGTCTTCAGGGCATGCTAAATTGACGAAAGAATCCCTTTTCGCAGCCTGAAGGCCTTTATGATACGTTTCGCAGTAATTGGCACAAACTGGATCACCCGCCAGTTTGTCGATGCCGCCCATGAAACCGGCAAGTATAAGTTAACCGCAGTCTATTCTCGTAGCCTTGAGCAGGCACAGACCTTCGCCAACGATTATCCCGTCGAACATCTGTTTACTTCGCTGGAAGCGATGGCGCAAAGCGAGGCGATCGACGCCGTCTACATCGCCAGTCCAAACTCCCTGCACTTCCCGCAGACCGAGCTGTTTTTGCGGCACAAAAAGCATGTTATTTGCGAAAAGCCACTGGCCTCCAACCTGGCGCAAGCCGAAGCCGCTATCGCCTGCGCACGTGAAAACCAGGTCGTGCTGTTTGAAGCGTTTAAAACCGCCAGCCTGCCTAACTTCCTGCTGTTACAACAATCGCTCCCAAAAGTTGGAAAAATCAGGAAGGCATTTATCAATTACTGCCAGTACTCCTCGCGTTACCAGCGCTATCTGGATGGTGAAAATCCGAACACGTTTAATCCGGCGTTCTCCAATGGCTCGATTATGGATATCGGTTTTTACTGCCTGGCCTCGGCGGTTGCGCTGTGGGGCGAACCACAGAGCGTTCAGGCCAGCGCCAGCCTGCTGGAAAGCGGCGTGGATGCTCACGGTGTGGTGGTGCTGAATTACGGTGATTTCAGCGTTACGCTCCAGCACTCAAAAGTAAGCGACTCGGTATTAGCCAGTGAAATTCAGGGCGAGTCGGGATCGCTGGTCATCGAGCATATTTCCGAATGCCAAAAGGTGTGCTTCGTTCCACGCGGGGGGAAAACGCAGGATCTGACGACGCCTCAACACATCAATACTATGCTGTATGAGGCAGAGGCTTTTGCCCATTTGGTTGAATCCGGCGAAGTGGATCACCCGGCACTGGCCGTCAGCCGTATCACCGCTAAACTGCAAACGGAGATTCGCCGCCAGACCGGCGTGGTTTTCCCTGCAGACGAAACGGTAACCTCGCTGACTGCGTAAAAGTGTGTAAATGGAATGTTGCAGGCCATTGACTGAATGCATGGCCTGTAATATTTTGTAACCCGCAAAGGGGAGTAACTTCGTTGTCGGTTGATCGTCATTACGATGTGTGAAAAATCACATCCGGTCACCGGGCGATAACAAAGGAATACGCCATCGTATTCCTTTGTTGTTGTAAGTGAGACCTTGCCGAATGGCAAGGTCTATGCATAAAAAGCAGCGGCTAACGTCATTCGGCGTTGGCCGTTTTTTTATGCATGGGGAAATACAATGAATACTGTCGGCACACCGTTGTTATGGGGTGGCTTCGCTGTCGTAGTGGTAATTATGCTGGCCATCGACCTGCTGTTGCAGGGTCGTCGTGGCGCACATACGATGTCGATGAAACAGGCTGCGGCCTGGTCAATCGTCTGGGTAACGCTGTCGCTACTGTTTAACGCCGCCTTCTGGTGGTACCTGGCGGAAACCCAGGGCCGCGCCGTTGCCGACCCACAGGCACTGGCGTTCCTGACCGGCTATCTGATCGAAAAATCGCTGGCAGTAGATAACGTCTTTGTCTGGTTGATGCTCTTCAGTTACTTCTCAGTGCCGCCTGCGTTGCAGCGCCGGGTATTGGTGTATGGCGTGCTGGGAGCAATTGTTCTGCGTACGATCATGATCTTCGCCGGCAGCTGGCTTATCACCCAGTTTGAGTGGCTGCTGTACGTGTTCGGCGCGTTCCTGCTGTTTACCGGCGTGAAGATGGCGCTGGCGAAAGAAGATGCCTCCGGTATCGGTGACAGACCGTTAGTACGCTGGCTGCGCGGCCATTTACGCATGACCGATACCATCGAAGATGAAAAATTCTTCGTGCGTAAAAACGGTCTGCTGTTTGTCACGCCGTTGATGCTGGTGTTGATTCTGGTTGAGCTGAGCGACGTGATTTTCGCCGTCGACAGTATTCCGGCTATTTTTGCCGTTACCACCGACCCGTTCATCGTGCTGACCTCGAACCTGTTTGCTATTTTGGGGCTGCGTGCGATGTACTTCCTGCTGGCGGGCGTGGCAGAACGTTTCTCCATGCTGAAGTACGGCTTGTCAGTCATTCTGGTGTTTATCGGTATTAAGATGCTGATCGTCGATTTCTACCATATCCCGATCGCTATCTCGTTAGGCGTGGTATTTGGCATTCTGTTTGTGACGCTGATTGTTAACGCATGGGTCAACCACCAGCACGATAAAAAGCAGCAAATACAGTAAGTTTCATCTGCTAGCTGAAAAGCCCGACAGCACACTGCGTGCGTCGGGCTTTTTGTCTATCATGTCAAAATAATGTTAACTCAAAGTTATAAAATATGATCTCAGCGCGGAATCCAGTATATTTCGCTTCCAGAACCCCGTTCTTTCCTTATACTCAGCCATGCAAACATTTGCCCCATCCTGAAAGATGCGTCAACAGAACGCACAAAGGTAAGGCAACAACACAATGAAAGGATCACGACATGACTACGCAACGTTCATCGGGGCTACTCTCGCGTTTGGCGCAAGGGAGCCTGGTTAAACAAATTTTGATCGGTTTGGTACTGGGGATTTTACTGGCACTGGTGTCAAAACCTGCGGCAGAAGCCGTTGGTTTACTGGGTACGCTGTTCGTCGGCGCATTAAAAGCCGTCGCGCCAATTCTGGTTCTGATGCTGGTCATGGCCTCTATCGCCAACCACCAACACGGGCAAAAAACCAATATCCGCCCCATTCTGTTCCTTTACCTGCTCGGAACATTTTCAGCGGCATTAGCCGCCGTTGTCTTCAGCTTCGCCTTCCCGTCGACACTGCACCTTTCCAGCAGCGCTGGCGATATCGTGCCGCCGTCCGGCATCGTTGAAGTAATGCGTAGCCTGCTGATGAGCATGGTTTCTAACCCAATTGATGCCCTGCTTAACGCTAACTATATCGGTATTCTGGTCTGGGCCGTTGGTCTGGGCTTTGCACTGCGCCACGGTAATGAAACGACCAAAAATCTGGTCAATGATATGTCCAACGCCGTCACCTTTATGGTAAAGCTGGTGATTCGTTTCGCGCCAATCGGTATCTTTGGTCTGGTCTCATCCACGCTGGCAACCACCGGTTTCGCAACGCTTTGGGGCTACGCCCAACTGCTGACCGTACTGGTAGGCTGTATGCTGCTGGTGGCGTTTGTGGTCAACCCACTGCTGGTCTTCTGGAAAATTCGCCGTAACCCGTATCCGCTGGTGCTGGCCTGTCTGCGCGAAAGCGGCGTGTACGCTTTCTTTACCCGCAGTTCTGCCGCCAACATTCCGGTGAATATGGCGCTATGTGAGAAGCTGAATCTGGATCGTGATACCTACTCGGTATCTATCCCGCTGGGCGCCACCATCAATATGGCGGGTGCGGCGATCACCATTACCGTGCTGACGCTGGCGGCGGTGAATACGCTGGGTATTCCGGTCGATTTACCGACGGCGCTGTTACTGAGCGTGGTGGCTTCGCTTTGCGCCTGTGGCGCATCTGGCGTGGCGGGTGGATCTCTGCTGCTGATCCCACTGGCGTGTAATATGTTCGGTATCCCGAATGATATCGCCATGCAGGTAGTTGCCGTCGGCTTTATCATCGGCGTATTGCAGGATTCCTGTGAAACGGCGCTGAACTCTTCTACAGATGTCTTGTTTACCGCGGCAGCCTGCCAGGCTGAAGACGAGCGTCTGGCAAATAACGCTCTGCGCGGCTAATCCCTGCGCCCCTCCGTTATCGGGCAGAGGGGCTCTTTTCTTGTACGCTTTTTTCAATTTTGAACGGATCAATTCCGCGTTTTTGCATCCGCCGGAAGCGAATAATGTTCAGGCCATTCATCACCAGAAAACTCCCTTCGATCATCGTCCCGCCAATCGATCCCAGCCAGAAATTATGGATAACCCAACAGGCGGTTGCGCACCACATTACGCAACGCACGGTTAACCCTTTGCAGCGAAACAGCGCCCAGGTGCTGGCCAGCGTGCCAATTACCGGTAACAGCTCCATCGCATGCTGTAATTTCGCCAGACCGAGAACCAGGGTGAGGATAATAAAAACGGTCATCACCCACAGTTTGCGGGTATGCATTGAGACAAGTGTGCGGATGGTGTTGAGTTCTGCGCTCATTCCCGCGGGCCAGGCGCCCATCAGAAAAAAATGCACGCCAATGGTGGCGCTATAGACAGCAAGTTGCAGCCGGAAGCGGCGCTCATCGCGATTGAAAAAGGTGGTAATGCCGATCAGAAAGGCGATGACACCTACGCCCTGGGCCAGCCAATACGCGGTCATGAATGATCCTTGTCAGGTAATGCAAAAACAAACGGCGCTCCATATTATGAAACGCCGTTTTTAGATTCCACCATAAACAAACTTACCCAAAAGATTTTGTGCTACAGCAAGGTGGCAAGTTCGCACATCCCCGAGAGCTTACATGAGTAAGTGACCGGGGTGGGCGAACGCAGCCAACACAGCTGTGGTGCAAAAGATGAAGGGTAATTACAACGTTACGCCGCTTTTAAAGATAGCCAGTTCCCGGAAATCGTTGCGCTCGTTGCAGGTTTGCTTACCGTTGGCGAACTCAACGATCGTATCGACAAACTCGCTCAGCAGTTGAGGCATCGCTTTACCGTGGATCAACTGTCCAGCGTCAAAATCGATCCAGTGCTTTTTCTTCGCTGCCAGCTCGCTGTTGGTGGCAATTTTCACCGTCGGTACAAAACCACCGTACGGCGTACCGCGACCGGTACTGAACAACACCATATGACAGCCCGCGCCCGCCAGCGCGCTGGTGGCGACGGCATCGTTGCCCGGTGCGCTCAGCAGGTTCAGGCCGTGGGTTTTCAGACGCTCGCCGTAGCGCAGTACGTCCACCACCTGACTGGAGCCTGCTTTTTGCGTACAGCCCAGCGATTTATCTTCCAGCGTGGTGATACCACCCGCTTTGTTGCCCGGCGATGGGTTCTCGTAGATCGGCTGATCGTGGGCAATGAAATACTGCTTGAAGTCATTGACCATGGTGACCAGCTTGCCAAACGTTTCTTCATCGCGGCAGTGGTCCATCAGCAGCTGTTCGGCGCCGAACATTTCCGGCACTTCGGTCAGCACTGTAGTTCCGCCGTTAGCAATCACGTAGTCGGAGAAACGGCCCAGCATCGGGTTGGCGGTAATACCGGAGAGGCCGTCAGAGCCGCCGCATTCCAGACCAAACTTCAGCTCGCCCAGCTTACCCGGTTCACGCTTATCGTTACGCATCACGTTGTACAGCTGGTGAAGATGTTCAATCCCCGCTTCCACTTCGTCTTCCTGATGTTGGCAGACCATGAAGTGAACGCGATCAGGATCGTACTCGCCTAAGGTTTCGCGGAAGGCATCCACCTGATTGTTTTCACAGCCCAGACCAACCACCAGCACCGCACCCGCATTCGGGTGACGCACCATGTTTTGCAGCATGGTGCGGGTATTAATGTGGTCGTCGCCGAGCTGTGAACAGCCGTAGGTGTGGCTGAAGAGATGCACGCCGTCGATTCCTTCGGCGTCGTTAGTCTCTTTCAGAAAACGGTTCTGCATCTGGCGTGCCATCGCGTTAACGCAGCCTACCGTTGGTAGGATCCACAGTTCGTTGCGCACGCCAACATCGCCGTTGGCACGACGGTAGATCTGCACATCGCGATCCGCCGGTTGTGCAACTTCCGCCTGAAAATCAGGTTGGTAGCGATACGTATCCAGGTCGCTCAGATTGGTACGCGTGTTGTGAGCATGAATATGCTCACCCGCCGCAACATCCACCAGCGTATGGCCAATTGGCAAACCGTATTTAATGACGTTTTCGCCTTTCGCAATATCGCATAAGGCGAATTTATGGCCACGAGAGACCGCCTGACGCAGGATTACCGCCTGCCCATCAACGGTGACTTCGTTTCCTTCAGCCAAATCAGCAAGCGCAACCGCGACGTTATCCAGCGCATGGATCTTGATGTATTGCATACCTTCACCCAGGCCTTAGTTCAGTTCAATGGCGAAATAATCGCGCGCATTGTTGAAGCAAATATTTCTGACCATTTCACCCAGCAGCTGGATATCTGCCGGTGCTTCACCTGCAGCAACCCAACGGCCAATCATCTGGCACAGAATACGACGGAAGTATTCATGGCGCGTGTATGACAGGAAGCTACGGCTATCGGTCAGCATGCCGACGAAACGGCTCAGCAAACCGAGCTGGGCCAGCTGCGTCATCTGACGTTCCATCCCGTCTTTCTGATCGTTGAACCACCAGCCGGAACCGAACTGCATTTTGCCCGGCATACCTTCGCCCTGGAAGTTACCGATCATAGTGCCCAGCACTTCGTTATCACGCGGGTTCAGGCAGTACAGAATGGTTTTCGGCAGCAGGTTTTGTTCATTCTGCTTGCTCAGCAGTTTGGACAGTTCTTCCGCCATCGGACGATCATTGATGGAGTCGAAGCCGACGTCCGCGCCGAGCAGTTTGAACTGACGCAGGTTGTTATTACGCAGCGCGCCGATGTGGTATTGCTGTACCCATTCGCGACGGGCGTATTCAGCGCCGAGGAACACCAGAACGGCGGTTTTGAACTGCGCCACTTCATGTTCACTCAGGGTTTCACCCGCCAGGCGACGCGCCAGAATGCTATCCAGTTCAGATTCGTTAGATTCGGCAAACAGCACCACGTCCAGCGCGTGGTCAGAGACTTTACAGCCGTGAGCTGCGAAGTGATCAAGACGTTTGGTCAGTGCAGCTTGCAGGTCGCTGAAGCGGCGGATATCCGTGTCAGACACTTCACCGAGCTTCGCCATGTAGTCATTAAAGGTCGCCAGCTCAATGTTAAAGGCTTTATCCGGACGCCAGCTCGGCAGCACTTTCACATCAAAGCTTCCGTCTTTAGCAACGGCCGCATGGTGCTCCAGAGAGTCGATCGGATCATCGGTAGTGCCGACCATTTTCACATTCATCTGCTGCATGATTCCGCGCGCGGAGAATTTGTCCTGCGCCAGCAGCTCATTGCACTGGTTCCAGATTTCGTCAGCCGTTGCCGGAGACAGCAGCTTACCTGTAATACCAAACGGACGACGTAATTCGAGGTGGGTCCAGTGGTACAGCGGGTTACCGATAGTGTGCGGAACCGTGGCGGCCCATGCGTCAAACTTCTCGCGATCGGACGCATCGCCGGTACACAAGCGCTCAGCGACGCCATTGGTACGCATCGCACGCCATTTGTAGTGATCACCCTTCAGCCAGATGTCATACAGGTTATTAAAACGGTAGTTTTCAGCGATTTGTTGCGGTGGTAAATGGCAGTGGTAATCGAAAATCGGCTGGTCTTTGGCGTAATCATGGTACAGACGGCGGGCAAATTCGGTGTCCAGCAGGAAATCTTCAGTCATAAACGGGGTCATTATCGTCTTCCTCTCAACGAGTGCGTCAGATTGCTTATGTTTTGATGTTGACAAAGTTATCACACCAATTTCTATACGCTGAAGATATTTTCGTGAGTTAGATCAACAAATGGTGACAAAAAAATTACTCTCAAAGAGGTAAATCACGCGTCAAGCCGCGCCAGTTCTGGCTTTGCTGAATCGAAATAATGACCACACGAAGATTCACACTTTTGTGATGGCACTCACCTTTTAAAGCTGTATGACAAGTTATCTTTTGGCCGTCGCGATACATAAGCCGACGGAATGCAAATTACCGATGGATATCCATCGGATTGACCGGTACGGAAACCGAATTAGCACAATTATTGACATGGCAAAGTTCGGGGAGTACCGGCTTTTTTTCGGTCCCCCCTCGTAAAAGAACATCCTCCGCCCTGAACTGGAAGATGACCGCTCGTTCGCGGACATAACAAAACGATGAGGTTTTACATGCGTAAAATTAAAGGGTTACGTTGGTACATGATTGCACTGGTGACACTTGGCACCGTGCTGGGTTACCTGACACGTAACACTGTGGCGGCAGCTGCGCCAACTCTGATGGAAGAGTTACACATCTCCACTCAACAGTATTCCTATATCATCGCAGCGTATTCTGCTGCTTACACCGTAATGCAACCCGTTGCCGGCTACGTGCTCGATGTGCTCGGCACAAAAGTGGGTTATGCGATGTTCGCCGTTCTGTGGGCCGTCTTCTGTGGCGCGACCGCACTGGCTGGCAGTTGGGGTGGACTGGCACTGGCGCGTGGCGCGGTAGGTGCCGCTGAAGCCGCAATGATCCCTGCGGGTCTGAAAGCCAGTTCTGAATGGTTCCCGGCAAAAGAGCGTTCAATTGCCGTAGGTTACTTTAACGTCGGCTCTTCTATCGGCGCGATGATTGCTCCACCGCTGGTGGTCTGGGCCATCGTCATGCACAGCTGGCAGATGGCATTCATTATTTCCGGTGCGCTGAGCTTCATCTGGGCGATGTGCTGGCTTGTGTTCTACAAACACCCGCGCGACCAGAAAAAACTGTCTGATGAAGAACGTGATTACATTCTGAATGGTCAGGAATCACAGCATAAAAACGCGACCTCGAAAAAAATGTCGCTCGGTCAGATCCTGCGTAACCGCCAGTTCTGGGGCATCGCGCTGCCGCGTTTCCTGGCAGAACCGGCATGGGGGACCTTCAACGCCTGGATCCCGCTGTTCATGTTTAAAGTCTACGGCTTTAACCTGAAAGAAATTGCGATGTTTGCCTGGATGCCGATGCTGTTTGCTGACCTGGGCTGTATCGTTGGGGGTTACTTACCGCCGCTGTTCCAGCGCTGGTTCGGCGTTAACCTGATCGTTTCGCGTAAAATGGTCGTCACCATGGGTGCATTGCTGATGATTGGCCCAGGGATGATCGGTCTGTTCACCAGCCCATACATTGCTATCGCCCTGCTGTGCGTCGGTGGCTTTGCTCACCAGGCGCTGTCCGGTGCGCTGATCACACTCTCTTCTGACGTGTTTGGTCGTAATGAAGTGGCAACGGCGAACGGTCTGACCGGTATGTCCGCCTGGCTTGCAAGTACGCTGTTTGCGCTGGTCGTCGGCGCACTGGCTGACACCATCGGCTTTAGCCCACTGTTTGCCGTACTGGCGGTATTCGACCTCCTCGGCGCGTTAGTCATCTGGACAGTATTGCAGAACAAATCGGCCAGCGAGGTAGAGTCAGAGTCGCAAACTGGCGATCCCGCTGCGCAAAGTTAACCGGACAAGATTTAACAAGGTTTTGTCATGCTAAGCCGCCAGTTATCTGGCGGCTTTTTTGACGTCGCGAGTGGAGCCGTAATCGTAAAAGTGGTATAACAAATAGAGTCTGCCGTATCATGCCTGGAGCGCATATGGAAATCACTGAACCACGACGTTTGTACCAACAACTTGCCGCTGATCTGAAAGAACGCATTGAGCAGGGCGTCTATCTGGTGGGTGAAAAACTCCCCGCAGAGCGCTTTATCGCCGATGAAAAAAATGTCAGCCGTACCGTGGTTCGTGAAGCGATTATCATGCTCGAAGTTGAGGGCTATGTAGAAGTGCGCAAAGGTTCTGGCATTCATGTCATTTCGAACCAGGCCCGTCACCAGCAGGCCACCGACGAATCGCTTGAATTCGCCAATTATGGTCCTTTCGAGCTGCTTCAGGCTCGTCAGTTGATTGAAAGCAATATCGCTGAATTTGCTGCTACGCAGGTTACCAAGCAAGACATCATGAAACTGATGGACATTCAAGAGCATGCGCGGAATGAAAAATGCTTCCGCGATTCCGAATGGGATCTGCAGTTTCATATTCAGGTCGCGCTAGCCACGCAGAACTCAGCGCTGGCCGCCATCGTGGAAAAAATGTGGACCCAGCGCAGCCACAACCCGTACTGGAAAAAACTGCACGAGCATATCGACGCACGTACCGTCGATAACTGGTGTGATGACCATGATCAAATTCTCAAAGCACTGATCCGTAAAGATCCCAATGCGGCAAAATTGGCGATGTGGCAGCACCTGGAGAATACCAAAATCATGTTATTCAACGAGACCAGCGATGATTTTGAGTTCAACGCCGATCGTTATCTTTTTGCAGAAAATCCGGTCGTTCATCTCGATACGGCAGTTAACAGCGCTAAATAAGCAATCTTTTCGATGCAGGCGCGACAAAGCGCCTGTTTCTCCTGCTTGGTAAGCATTAGGTATAAAGTGTCAGCCTGTGTAAATCCTCTCGCCTCCCTCCATTGCGATAAGCAAAATCACAGTTCAACAACCGTAATTTCTATAACGGACAACGTTGACCTTTGTTACAATTAGATGCTATTTGAATTTTTGTGTTTGAGAGCTTGCTTACTTCACAACTTTACAGGGAATAGTTCAGGCCGTGAATTTGTGTCAGACCGCGATCCATGTAAAAAACACCAATAAAATTGCGGCGTTACAAACTCCAGAAAACCGGCATGACGACAACCGATTCTCCAGGAATATTGAATGGAACTACTGACTCAATTACTGAATGCTTTATGGGCTCAGGATTTTGAAACGCTGGCCAATCCTTCCATGATTGGCATGCTCTATTTCGTACTATTTACCATTTTGTTTCTGGAAAACGGACTGCTGCCAGCGGCCTTTTTACCTGGCGACAGTCTACTGGTGCTGGTCGGCGTACTTATCGCCAAAGGCGCGATGGGTTTCCCGCAAACGGTGCTGCTGCTCACTACCGCAGCCAGCCTGGGTTGCTGGCTTAGCTATATCCAGGGGCGATGGCTGGGGAATACCCGCACAGTACAAAACTGGCTATCTCATCTGCCCGCGCATTACCATCAGCGCGCGCATCATCTGTTCCATAAGCATGGCTTGTCTGCGCTGCTGGTCGGTCGCTTCATCGCGTTTGTCAGAACATTACTGCCAACCATCGCAGGATTGTCCGGCCTGAATAATGCGCGCTTTCAGTTCTTCAACTGGATGAGCGGACTGCTTTGGGTTCTGATTCTCACAACACTTGGTTATCTGCTGGGCAAAACGCCGGTGTTTCTCAAGTATGAAGATCAGCTGATGTCTTGTCTGATGCTGCTTCCTGTGGTGTTACTGGTGTTTGGTCTGGCAGGTTCACTGGTTGTTCTTTGGAAGAAGAAATACGGGAACCGAGGGTAAATTATGCTGAAATCATGCATAACGCTCCGACGACTTGCCTGGTCCACCACTTTTATGTTGTTCATTGGCGCGTTGCTCCTGACCTGGTCTGTCATTCGCCAGCAGGAATCAACGCTTGCCATTCGTGCCGTAAACCAGGGAGCCAGCATGCCTGATGGCTTCTCTATCTGGCATCACCTGGATGCCAACGGCATTCGTTTTAAAAGCATCACTCCGCAAAATGACGCACTGCTGATTACCTTTGATTCCAGCGCGCAGAGCGCAGCGGCAAAGGTCGTACTTGATCGAACGTTACCGCACGGTTTCGTTATCGCTCAGCAGGATGATGATAATCAGGCGGTGCAGTGGTTATCCCGCTTACGTGATACTCCACACCGCTTTGGTTAATTTCCAGGAATCTGAATTAGATCACTCACTTTGGTGATTTCACCGTTTAGCGCCTATGATTAATAAACTGGGCTTATGACCCAACGTTTTATTATTCTGGAGCATCGACCCTAAACGACAAGGTCGAATCACAATGGAAGGTTCAAGAATGAAATACCGCATCGCTTTGGCAATTAGCCTTTTCGCTCTAAGTGCCGGCAGCTACGCCAACACCCTCTGTCAGGAAAAAGAACAAGACATTCAGCGGGAGATTAGCTATGCCGAAAAACACAATAATCAGAGCCGCATCAATGGACTGAACAAAGCGCTGAGCGAAGTCAGGGCAAACTGTACTGACAGCAAACTGCGCGCCAACCATCAGAAAAAAATCGCCGAGCAGAAAAATGAGATTGCCGAGCGTCAACGTGACTTAGCCGAAGCTAAGCAAAAAGGCGATGCGGATAAGGTAGCTAAGCGCGAACACAAGCTTGCTGAAGCTCAGAAAGAGCTAAAAGAACTCGAGACCCGCGATTACTAAGTACGGTAACTAGCCACTCAACTGGAGAAAACTATGTCGAAAGATAATGCTACGGAAAACCTGCGCGCTGAGCTGAAATCTCTTGCGGATACGCTTGAAGAAGTACTTAGCTCTTCTGGCGATAAGTCGAAGGAAGAGATGAGTAAAATTCGCAGCAAAGCCGAACATGCGCTGCGCGAGAGCCGCCATCGTCTGAGTGAAACCAGCGATGTGATTGCCAAACAGACCCGTGAGGCCGCGGCTAAAGCCGATAACTACGTGCGCGAAAACCCATGGACAGGCGTCGGCATTGGCGCTGCAGTCGGTGTGGTGCTTGGTGTACTGCTGTCGCGCCGTTAACAATGGCTGATTCTCAACACGCACAAGGTCCAGGCAAAGGCGTACTGGGTATTGGACAGCGGATCCTGACGATTCTCGTTGAGATCGTAGAGACGCGGCTGCGGCTGGCCGTCGTTGAGCTGGAAGAGGAAAAAGCCAACCTCATCCAGATCCTGCTGATGCTTGGGCTGACTATGCTGTTCGCGGCGTTTGGCCTGATGAGCCTGATGGTACTTATCATCTGGGCCATTGACCCTCAATACCGCCTGAACGCCATGATTGCCACCACCGTAGTGCTGTTGCTGTTAGCGCTGATTGGCGGGATATGGACGCTGCGTAAAGCGCGTAAAACAACGCTGCTACGCCATACGCGCAATGAACTCGCGAACGACAGGCGGGCTCTGGAGGATGACGCATAATGAGCAGTAAAGTCGAACGTCAACAACGTAAGGCGCAACTGCTTGGACAGATCCAGCAGCAACGGCTGGATCTGTCTGCTACTCGCCGCGACTGGCTGGAAGCCATCGAGGTCTACGATCGTGGCTGGAAGACGCTGTTGAACCTGCGCGGCTGGGTGTTAGTCGGGAGCAGTATTATGGCGGTTCGCACCATCCGTAACCCAAATCTGCTGGTACGCTGGGCCAAACGCGGCTTTAGCGTCTGGAGCATCTGGCGTCTGGTGAAATCGACCATCAGGCAGCAGCAGTTGCGCGGCTAATCCCCCTACTCCCACCTAACCTCAAATTTTTTGATAATTTCTGACAGTTTTCCTTGCTAACAATTGTCACTAAGCACGTTTATGATTCTCTCCATCGACAGCAACGACGCGCTCTGCAGCGCCGGTGCACAAAAAAACACAATAAGCCGCCTGAGTGGTTTCCTGGAGAGTATGATGAAGAAATTAGAAGATGTTGGTGTACTGGTAGCGCGCATTCTGATGCCAATCCTGTTTATTACCGCAGGTTGGGGAAAAATCACCGGATATGCAGGTACCCAACAGTACATGGAAGCCATGGGCGTCCCTGGATTTATGCTGCCGCTGGTGATTCTGCTTGAGTTTGGCGGCGGCCTGGCAATTCTGTTCGGTTTCCTGACCCGTACTACCGCGCTGTTCACCGCAGGCTTCACGCTGCTGACGGCGTTCCTCTTCCACAGTAACTTTGCGGAAGGTGTGAACTCTCTGATGTTTATGAAAAACCTGACCATCGCAGGCGGCTTCCTGCTGCTGGCTATCACCGGTCCGGGCGCATTCAGTATTGACCGCGTACTGAATAAAAAGTGGTAAGCAAACTATACTGAACACATCAAAAAGCGAGGAGATATCTCCTCGCTTTTGCTATCTGAGGAGACGATAAAATGGGACAACTGATTGACGGCGTCTGGCATGACACCTGGTACGATACCAAATCAACCGGTGGGAAATTTCAACGTTCTGCATCGGCTTTCCGTAACTGGCTCACCGCAGATGGCACGCCTGGCCAGACCGGTGAAGGTGGCTTTGCTGCCGAAAAAGACCGTTATCATCTGTACGTTTCTCTGGCCTGTCCGTGGGCACATCGCACACTGATTTTGCGTAAACTTAAAGGGCTGGAACCGTTTATTTCCGTTTCCGTTGTGCATCCGCTAATGCTGGAAAACGGCTGGACCTTTGACGACAACTTCCCAGCGGCAACCGGCGATACCCTGTATCAGCACGAATTTCTTTATCAGCTCTATTTACACGCCGATCCGCACTACAGCGGTCGGGTGACCGTTCCGGTACTGTGGGACAAAAAAAACCACACTATTGTCAGCAACGAATCTGCAGAAATCATCCGCATGTTTAACACTGCGTTTGATGCGCTGGGTGCGAAAGCCGGGGATTACTATCCACCTGCCCTGCATAGCAAAATCGACGAGCTGAACGGCTGGATTTATGACAACGTCAATAACGGCGTGTATAAAGCGGGATTTGCCACCAGCCAGGAAGCCTACGACGATGCCGTGGAAAAAGTCTTTCAATCTCTGGCACGACTGGAGCAGATCCTTGGTCAGCATCGCTTCCTGACCGGTGACCAGCTAACTGAGGCCGATATTCGCCTGTGGACCACGCTGGTGCGCTTTGATCCGGTTTATGTCACCCACTTCAAGTGCGACAAACACCGCATCAGTGATTACCTGAATCTGTACGGTTTTCTGCGCGATATCTACCAGATGCCGGGCATTGCGGAGACCGTCAACTTTGACCATATCCGTCATCACTACTTCCGTAGCCACAAAACAATCAACCCGACCGGTATTATTTCAATCGGCCCGTGGCAGGATCTCAGCGAACCTCATGGGCGTGACGAGCGTTTCGCCTGATTTACACTGGCCTCCGTTTGGGTAATGCTGTTCAGTTAACGCCTCAGTTTCGAAAGGCATCAACATGTGCTGGCGGAGGTAATGAATATGCTATTTCAGGGAAAGGGTTCCGTTCACCTCATGTTCATCGTTTCTCTGAAGCACCGATTCCTGTGAACGTGTAAAGGGCGTTCTCCGCCACGCCCTTTACAATCCCGGCTCCCGGCAGGAAAATTGTTGCTATGCAATACCCTCCGCTTATTCCTCCAGGCTACCGGGTCGGGCGCGAGGAAACGTCCCTGTAAAACGCGCCCTGAACCCGCATCCATGCGGGCAGAGGGGACGGCCTGCATGGACGCAGGCTCGGCTCCGACCCGACAGGCAGACGGAATAAGACGAATACATCGCGCAGCGACGATTTTCCCGCCGGGAGCCTGGGTTGCAAGGGAGGCGGCGGTGAGCCTCCCTTGCCCGTTCACGGGTATAAAGATATCAGAGAAGCAACGCACATGAGGTGAACGGAACCCTGAGCAAGAATCACATGTTCACCATACATGCTTAACTGATCGGCATTGCCCGTTTGGAGGCCAAATAATTAACAACACAAATATTTACCAGCATTCCATTCGCAGCTATTCTTAATTTGATTGCTTTAAAAACAAGTAATTGAACGCAGAACGAGGCAAAAATGGATTGGTATTTAAACGTATTAAAGAACTACTTTGGGTTTGGTGGCCGCGCGCGTCGTAAAGAATACTGGATGTTTGTGCTGGTCAACATCATCTTCACGTTCGTGCTGGGCATTCTGGACAGAATGCTTGGCTGGGAACGCGCCGGAGGAGAAGGCATATTAACGACGATTTACGGGGTTCTGGTCTTTATCCCGTGGTGGGCGGTACAGTTCCGGCGTTTACATGACACCGACCGTTCAGCCTGGTGGCTGCTGGTGCTGCTGATCCCGATCGTCGGCTGGTTGGTGATCATCATTTTCAACTGTCAAAACGGCACTCCGGGGAGTAACCGCTTCGGCGCTGACCCCAAACAGTTGTCCTGAATTTAAATACGCCCCTTCCGTTGGAGGGGCGTATTTCTTATTTACCCGCAAACAGCTTGGGAATTTCTCGCAGACACCAGGATTTCGCCTCGCCCATGCTGTCACGACGCCAGGCCATAATAATATCTATCTCGCTTGTCGATTCCGGACTAACGACCCGCAGTCGACCAGCTGCAATATCCTCTTCCACCAGCGGGTACGGCATTGTCGCTACGCCCAATCCGGCCAGCAGCGCCTGACGTTTATCTTCTATCGTACTCACCGTCAGACGCGGCTGTTTATCCAGCAGTTGAACGGTCAGCACCGGACGTTCACGTGCGGTATCCGCCACAGCGATCCCACGGTATTTCACACGGGTGACTTCCGATAACGGTTCCGGCTCCTGGTGGATAGGATGATCCGGTGCCGCCACATACACGTTCATCAGCGAGTACAGCTTGCGCGAGTTGATTTCGGAAGATGAGCGAAAATGCATATCCGGCGCAATCACGATATCCGCCCGCCCCTGCTCAAGACGCTCCCACGCCCCGGCCAGAACTTCGGTAATAACGGAAAGCTGGGTATTGGCCTTCCCGGCCAGTCTGTCGATCAGCGGGAAAAACGCCGCCGTTGGCACCAGTGCTTCGGTAACGATAGTCAAATGCGTTTCCCATCCGCGAGCCAGCGCTTCGGCATCGGTAGTCAGTTTATCCGCAGCTTCCAGCAGTACGCGCCCACGCTCCAGCAGCATACGCCCGACGTTAGTGAATTTTGTGCGGTGGCCTGAACGGTCAAACAGCACTACGTCCAGCTCTTCCTCCAGCTTCTGCATGGTATAGCTAAGTGCGGAAGGCACGCGCCCCAGTTCGTCTGCGGCGGCGGCAAAGCTGCCGCGCCTGTCTATTGCGTCCATGACGCGTAACGCCTCAAGCGTTAAAGCCCTTTCTTTAGCCATCTCGTTCTCATTCAGGAAATTTGAACATACCGGGCAGAATATCTGGCTAACAATGCAGCGTCTAGCCATTTAACATAAAAGGAAGTAAAGAGAGGTCAAGAACTATGATTACTACCCGTACAGCCAAACAATGCGGGCAAGCAGACTACGGCTGGCTGCAGGCCCGTTATACCTTCTCCTTTGGACACTATTTTGATCCTAAACTGCTGGGTTATGCCTCGCTGCGTGTTCTGAACCAGGAAGTTCTGGCACCGGGGGCCTCTTTCCAGCCGCGGACCTATCCGAAGGTGGATATCGTCAATCTGATCCTTGAAGGGGAAGCAGAGTACCGAGACAGCGAAGGCAACCATATCAAGGCCAAAGCAGGCGAAGTTTTACTGCTCGCGACACAGCCCGGGATTAGCTATAGCGAACACAATATCAGCAAAGACAAACCGTTAACGCGGATGCAGCTCTGGCTGGACGCCTGCCCGCAGCGTGAAAACGCCTGCGTACAGAAAGCCACGCTGGGTACCGGTAAGCATCAGCTGCTGGCCTCGCCGGACGGTGAACAAGGCAGCCTGCATCTGCGCCAACAGGTATGGGTGCACCACGTTGAACTGCAGCAAGGTGAATCACTGAGTTTTCAGTTACATGGGCCACGCGCTTATTTACAGTCGATTCACGGCAGATTCCATGCGGTGACGTCTGGCGCCGAAAAAGAAGCGCTCACCTGTGGCGATGGGGCATTTATTCGTGACGAAACTAACATAACGTTAGTCGCCGATACCCCGCTGCGCGCTTTGCTGATAGATTTGCCCGTATAGTCAGGGAAAACAATGGAGTACGACTATTGAGCAAGAAATCATCAAAAAAACGCCAGCCACAGGTTGAGCTGAAAAAACGGGAAACGGTTCCCTTCGGCTATGAAGAAATGCTGACTGAGCTGGAAGCGATTGTGGCCGATGCCGAGCTACGGCTGGAAGACGAAGAAGCCGCCTGAAAAGGCGGCTTAGACTTATGCCGGGTGGCGGCAACGCCTTACCCGACCTGGAGATTAATGCGCCTTACTGGCCATGATCTCAATGATCTGCTTGTCGGTTTCCTGCATCGACCGACACGCCAGTGCACACAGGTTAGCGATAGATTGTTCCACGTTATGCGCCACAATCCCTTCGTTTCCGGTTACGGCAGTATCATCCAGTGCCATCAGTACCGCTTTCCACGCCGCAGATGCGCTGGTTGAGACTTTCATCGCGCAGCTGTTTGAAGCGCCATCGCAAATCATTCCGCTCACGTCGCCAATCATGCTGCTGATCGCCATCGCGATGGTGTTGTAGCGGCCATCCACGATCCATGCCATCCCCGCTGCTGCGCCCATCGCCGCCGTGGTTGCCGCGCATAGCGCAGACAAACGCGGAAGCTGATGATGGATGTAAATAGCGCTCAGGTGAGACAACATCAGCGCCCGCGCCAGTTTCTCCTCATCCGCGCCAAAGTGCTCGGCCACCACCATGACCGGAACAGTCGCGGTAATACCCTGATTGCCGGATCCGGAGTTGCTCATGGCCGGCAGCGTCGCCCCGCCCATTCGCGCATCCGATGCCGCACTGGTACGGATCAAAATAGAGGTGGAGAGATCGTTCGCCAGCAGGCCACGCGCGCACTGCTTCTCAAGCGTGGTTCCGATGTGCAAGCCCCAGTTACCGCGCAGCCCTTCCTGAGACAGCGCACCGTTCAGCTTTGCCGCATCAAGAATAAAGCGGATCGACTCAAACGGTACCGCGTTCACGAACGCCAGAATCTCTTCCAGCGATGTGTGAGACAATACCGCCAGCGGCGACTCCAGCTCCTCTTCCTGAGTATTCTGTTCTGTGGTGAACACTACACCCTTATTGGTCTCGATGTGGACGATGTTGGTATGACCGCCCACAATCGTCACGCACGCCCATCCTTCAGCGCTGTAAACCTTCGCGCGGGAAAAGAGGATATCCTCGCAAGGTTCCTGCAGCATCACCGCAACCTTGCCAGCGCTCAACATCGCTTTCGCATCAGCGATTGCTTGGGGCGACGCATCTTTCAGTACCTCTAAACCAGCACGGGCATTTCCCCCCAGCGCACCCAGCGCCGCCGCGACAGGTAACCCGACCATTCCGGTACCCGGCACGGTAACGCCCATGCCGTTTTTCATCAGGTTCGGTGAGACCCACGCATCGATACGTTCAACCGCGCCGTCCAGCTCAGAGGATGCGACCGCTGCCGCCAGCGCCAGAGAGATAGGTTCCGTACAACCCAGCGCAGGCTTAACCTCTTCCTGTACCGCGCGGATAAAACTATCCCATAATGGATTCAATGTAGTCTCAAACATAACAACAACCTTTGCTCAGATAACTCAGGAAAATGCCAGGAACGGAGAAACGCACAGCAGCAGGCCCGTGATAATAATCAGATACAGGGAAGCGCCTTTGTATTTGTGCAGTGAAGGAACTTTGTAGACCAGCCAGGCCGGGATCAGACAACCCACCATGCCGAAGATAGGACTACAAATAGAGGTGAAGCTCAGTACTGGCGCATTGAGCACAATTGCACTCCAGGCCAGCAGGATGGCAAAAATCATAATGCCGCGCTGAACCAGGGTTTCGTTGATTTTCTCGGCTGGCATTTTGCGGCGCAGCACGTTCATTACGATCCCCTGAGTCGCTTCACGGAAACCTAAGTAGACGCCGAAGAAAGCGGTCATAACGGCAAAGATGTTCAAAACTACGCTGACGATTTTCACCCAACCAGCACCCGCACCGCTGATAAACTGCGCGGCAATCGCCAGAGCGGAAATATTCTGCTCATAAGCTTTAACCGCTTCGTCATGGCCCATCGCCAACGTGAAGGAAACGGCGTAGAAAAAGACGGTCACGAACAGAATACCGAACGCGATATTCATCGCTCGCAGGGCTTTATGGCGCGCCACTTCAATGGATTTGTTGCGAGAACGATACGAGATAACCATCGGGCTTAATGTCTGAATAAACAGAATTGAGGTCAGCGTAAATGGCAACGTTATGATCGCGTTTTTGATCAGCAGCGCCATCGGCGGCAGTAAACCTACGTTATACAAATGCCACATCCCAACCATCGATACGCCAAGCGCTGCCACTACCAGCAGCTTGGTCAGCACCATGCCGGTGGAGATTTTAAACAGCAGTTTTTCCCCGCGTGACGAGATGGCCACCAGGATGCAAATCAGCACCAGGCCATAGAACGGGCTGTCGGACAGTAAACCTTCAGTAACGCCAAACGTGTGCAGATAAGAGGCGCTATCGTTGGTGATGGCGGTGGAATAGACAAACATCCAGATAACCAGCATCACAAAATACAACGCACCTAACAGGATGCCCCAGTTCTTACCCAGATAGCCGCTGATCACGCTTGGGTAATCTTTACATTCCGGGGACTCAGCCAGCGTATTGATAAACAGGCGCTGGAACAAATACATGGCTGGATAGCCGATGATAGAAGAGAGTAAGAACACCCACAGCCCCATCAATCCTACCTGGACGGGAAGAAAAACAATCCCCGCGCCAATTGCCATACCGATACTCATAATGACCCAGCCAGTGTCCATGCTGTCGAATTTAATGGCTTCACGCCATTCACTTTCGGTCATCCCCGCCCGACGCGCCGGAGCAGATGCGTCGAGTATTACGCTGTTATTCGTTGCCGTTTCCATAAAAATCTCGCTCAAAATGTAGGGTAAGGTTTTATTATTTTTCCGTTCCGCATCAATGCGATACGCGGTACGAGTCGTGCAGGCGAGTTCGTTAGAATGGAGAAATCATACGCCGAGGGTCAGAGAAAAACTTCACATAAATACCCACTCATTTCATAATGTTTAATAAAATTTTTCTATTTTATATTTACAAAATGGGATTAATTTCCCTTTTTGAAGCGGATCACAACAAAAAAAAGGGCGCACTCAAGTGCGCCCAAAGGAGAAATAAACACAAATTTAGTTAAGTGCAAATCACTTTGATAGCCAGACCACCACGTGACGTTTCACGGTATTTGTCGTTCATATCTTTGCCCGTTTCATACATGGTCTCGATCACTTTATCGAGCGAAACGCGTGGCTCAGATGTTCGACGTAGCGCCATACGCGCGGCGTTGACGGCTTTTACCGCGTTGATCGCATTGCGCTCAATACATGGTATTTGCACTTGTCCGGCGACCGGATCGCAGGTCAGTCCCAGGTTATGCTCCATGGCGATTTCCGCCGCAATACACACCTGAGACGGGCTACCGCCGAGCAACTCGGTCAGCCCGGCAGCAGCCATTGAACAAGCAACGCCAATCTCACCCTGACAGCCCACTTCGGCACCCGAAATCGAGGCGTTCATCTTATACAGCGCACCTATCGCCCCCGCGGCCAGTAAGTAGCGGGCAATGGAGTTTGCATTCACCGGGCGGCGGAACTTGTCGTAATAGGCCAGGACAGCAGGGATAATCCCACATGCTCCATTGGTCGGTGCCGTCACAACCCGGCATCCGGCGGCGTTTTCTTCGCTCACGGCCAGCGCGAACATGTTGATCCAGTCGATAACGTTCATTGGGTCGCTGGACAGGTTATCGCTGGAAACCAGCAACCGACGTAATGCCACGGCGCGGCGCGGGACGTTCAGTGGACCCGGCAGAACGCCTTCGGTGTTCATGCCTCGCTCAATTCCAGCGTGCATAACGTCCCAAATGGCAGCAAAGCCAGCATCGATTTCTTCTTTGCTGCGCATCGCCAGTTCGTTTTGCATCATCAGGCCGGAAACAGACAGCCCGTTGCGCTCGCACAGTTTCAGCAGTTCGCTGGCGGAATGAAAATTGTAGGGTACGTGTGCTTCAACATCATGCGCCTGACCAAATTGCTCCTCTTCAACGATAAAACCACCGCCGACGGAGTAATAGGTTTTGCTTAATAGTGTCTCGGTACCGTTCCACGCGGTGATACGCATGCCATTTTCATGGCGCGGCAGCGTTTCGGTATGAAAGAGAATATTTTCGTCTGGGGAAAAATCGACAACATGCGTGCCCTCTGCAACCGGTAAACGTCCGGTACGGGCCACTTCCTGAGTAAAACCAGCGATAGAATCTATATTAACATTTTGTGGACTGTTACCGGCCAGTCCCATCATGATGGCGACATCTGTCGCATGACCTTTTCCGGTCAGGGAAAGCGATCCATAAAGATCGACCACAATATGCGTAGCTTTGGGGAGTTCCCCGCTGCTGACCAACAGATCGATAAAGCTTTTACCTGCGTTCATTGGCCCCACGGTATGGGAGCTGGAAGGTCCAATGCCAATCTTAAAAATATCGAATGCGCTAATCATATCCACACCCTCGGATTGCCGTTCAGTGAAGACCAGGTTTCACACTCATTAAGGATCGGGGCGATCCTGAGATCGCCCCGCAAGGGATTACAGCGTGTCGCCACGTACGGCGATGGCTTCAATCTCCAGCTTCACATCCTTGGGTAAGCGGGCGACCTGCACGCAGCTGCGCGTGGGGTAGATTGCCTTATGCTCATCAAAGAACTGCTGGTACACCTGATTGATGGTGGCGAAGTCGTTCAGGTCGGAAACGAAAACGGTGGTCTTGACGATATCGCTCACTTTCAAACCTGCAGACTCGACAATCGCTTTCACGTTTTCCAGGCTTTGACGCGCCTGATCGGATACGTTTTCAGCCACTTCACCGGTCTGTGGACACACCGGGATTTGACCTGACGTCAACACCATGCTGCCCAGATCCACACCCTGTACGTAAGGCCCAATCGCCCCTGGCGCACATTCGGTTGCAATAACTTTTCTCATAGTCCCTCCGGCGTCAAAGCGCCTGGGTGAAAGTACGTGAAATAACATCCTGCTGCTGTTCGCGGGTCAGCGCGTTGAAACGCACCGCATAGCCAGATACGCGGATCGTCAGGTTCGGATAGTTTTCCGGGTGCTCAATGGCATCCATCAACATTTCACGGTTCATAACGTTAACGTTCAGATGCTGCCCACCTTCCACATGCGCTTCATGGTGGAAGTAACCGTCCAGCAGACCGACCAGGTTGGTTTTACGCACTCCATCCTCTTTGCCCAGCGCTGCCGGTACAATGGAGAAGGTGTACGAGATACCGTCTTTGGCATAGGTGAACGGCAGTTTGGCGACCGAGGTTAACGACGCCACCGCACCTTTACGATCGCGGCCGTGCATCGGGTTTGCCCCTGGCGCAAACGGCGTACCCGCGCGACGTCCGTCTGGCGTGTTACCAGTTTTCTGTCCGTACACCACGTTGGAGGTGATGGTCAGAATGGACTGCGTCGGCACCGCATTACGATAGGTTGGCAACACTTTAATTTTCTTCATAAAGCGTTCGACCAGATCGCAGGCAATACTGTCTACGCGCTCGTCGTTGTTGCCGTATTGCGGATAGTCGCCTTCGATTTCGAAATCAATTGCCAGGCCGTTTTCATCGCGAATCGGTTTCACGCGAGCATATTTGATAGCCGACAGAGAATCCGCCGCCACGGACAGACCCGCTATACCACAGGCCATCGTGCGATAGACATCACGATCGTGCAGCGCCATCAGCGAAGCTTCGTAGCTGTACTTGTCGTGCATGTAGTGGATGATGTTCAGTGCGCTGATGTACTGCACGGCCAGCCAGTCCATAAAGTGGTCCAGGCTCTCCATCACCGTGTCGTAGTCCAGCACGTCATCCATCAGTGGTGCCGTTTTCGGCCCGACCTGGATTTTCAGCTTCTCATCCACGCCGCCGTTGATTGCGTACAGCAACGTTTTAGCGAGGTTGGCACGCGCCCCGAAGAACTGCATTTGTTTGCCGATAACCATCGGGCTGACGCAGCAGGCAATGGCATAGTCATCGCTGTCAAAGTCGGCACGCATCAAATCGTCGTTTTCATACTGCAAAGACGAGGTGATGATAGACACCTGGGCAGCGTACTTTTTAAAGGCGATTGGTAGCTGTTCAGACCACAGCACCGTCAGGTTCGGCTCTGGTGCCGGGCCCATGGTGTGCAGCGTATGCAGATAGCGGAACGAGTTTTTCGTCACCAGCGTGCGGCCATCAAGCCCCATACCACCGATAACTTCAGTCGCCCAGATAGGGTCGCCTGAGAACAGGGTGTCGAATTCCGGCGTACGCAGGAAGCGCACCATACGGATCTTCATAATGAAGTGGTCGATCAGCTCCTGCGCCTGCTGCTCGTTTAAAATCCCCGCTTTGAAATCGCGCTCAATGTAGATGTCTAGGAACGATGCGGTACGGCCCAGCGACATCGCGCCGCCGTTCTGCGATTTCACCGCAGCCAGGTAAGCAAAGTACACCCACTGCACCGCTTCTTGCGCATTACGCGCCGGGCGGGAGATATCGCAGCCATACTTCGCAGCCATTTCCTGCATTTGCAGCAGAGCGCGACGGTGCTCAGACAGCTCTTCACGCAGACGAATCGTGGCTTCAAGATTCTGGCCCCACTCCAGGTTCGACTGGAGATCGGCAAACTGCAGTTCACGCTCGCGCACCAGGTAGCGAATACCGTACAGCGCCACGCGGCGATAGTCACCGATGATACGGCCACGACCATAGCCGTCCGGCAGACCGGTCAGCACGCCGGATTTACGGCAGCGCAGCATATCCGGAGAGTAGGCGTCGAATACGCCCTGGTTATGGGTTTTACGCAGTTCAGTAAACTGGTATTCAAAATCAGCATCCATCTCACGACCATAAGCATCAAAAGAGCTTTTGATCATGTTGATGCCACCAAACGGATGCAGAGCGCGCTTGAGCGGCTTATCCGTTTGCAGACCAACGATTTTTTCCAGTTCTTGTTCAATATAACCCGCATCATGCGCGGTTATCGTGGTAGCAATATTAGTATCGAAATCAACCGGCGCGTGCGTCGAGTTTTCAATACGGATGCCCGCCATCACTTTTTCCCACAATGCAGTGGTCGCAGGCGTTGCTTCGGCGAGGAAAGATTCATCCCCTTCATAAGGCGTATAGTTGTGCTGAATAAAATCACGGACATTAATTTCTTCTTTCCAGTCCGTACCTTTAAAGCCATTCCAGGCTTCGGCATACAGCATATCGCTGGTATCGATATTTACCTTCATGAAAAATAATCTCTCTGCTGAAAATTAATTATGCAAATTCTACTGATGTATTAATTTTGCCTAATGCAATGGCATCACGTGCAATCATTTTCTCTTCGTTTGTGGGAATTACCGCACAAACAACACGAGCATCTTTATTTGAGATAATTCTTTCGCCATGGGAATTTGGCAGACTATTCATTTCGTTGTCGATATTCACGCCTAAAACAGCAAGGTGCTCAATAACCAGACGACGAATTAATACCGAGTTCTCACCTATGCCACCGGTGAAAATAATCCCATCAAGACGATGCAGCGATGCAGCATGGCCGGCGATATGACGCGCGATACGATGCACAAACGTTTTAATCGCCAGCTGCGCACGCTCATGTCCCTCGTGCCAGGCTTTTTCTAACGTACGTAAGTCAGAAGACAAACCGGAAATACCCAGTAAACCGGACTCTTTATTCACTACGCGCTCAAGGTCGCTCAGCGTCTGGTTGGTTTCGCTGGCAATCCACGCCATCGCGCCGAAATCGACGTCGCCGCTGCGTGTCCCCATCATCAACCCTTCCAGCGGCGTCATGCCCATTGAGGTATCAACGCTCTGCCCGTTACGCACCGCACAGATTGACGCACCGTTCCCCAGGTGAGCCACAACCAGACCCGAGTCATCACTCTGCAGGTCGAGAAGGTCATGCGCTTGCTGAGAAACATAGCGATGCGACGTGCCGTGGAAGCCGTAACGACGAACGCCCAACTCTTCGAAATATTTCCACGGTAAACCGTACAAATAGGCTTCAGGGGCCATCGTCTGGTGGAAGCTTGTATCAAATACCGCAACCTGCTGTACGCCTGGGAAAAGGTGCTGAGCAGATTCGATCCCACTCAGGTTCGCATAATTATGTAACGGTGCTAGCGGCGATACCCGGCGGATATTATCAATAACTTCGTCAGTAATAATTGCTGATTCGGTAAAGATATTTCCGCCGTGTGCAATGCGGTGGCCAATTAAGGCCACGCTGTCCATTAAATTACGTTTCTCTAGTTCAACGGCAATTGCTTTTAATGCGTCTTCGTAGCTGTGGTGAGCCAGCTTAGCTGGCTCTCCTCCATTAATTGCTATGAACGCATTTTCAGAGTTAATACCGTCCGCGATTCCCGCCATTAAAACTTCACAGTTAGCTGCATCCAGCACTGAGAATTTAATGGAAGACGAACCACAGTTAATAACCAGTACTACCGGAAACTCATTCATTTCACTACTCCGCTCATCCTGAGCTTAAGGATTAAAACAGTTTGTAGACAATGTTCAGGATGGTCAGCAGACCAATCACGGTAACAAACACGTTATCCAGACGGCCACGGTATTTCGCCAGTGATGGCGCTTTACGGATGGCATACATCGGCAGCAGGCAGAGCAGAGAGGCAATAATCGGCGCGCCCATTGCTTCAATAAGGTCCAGGATGTTCGGGTTGGCGTAAGCCACAACCCAGGTGGAGCCCATGATGAAGATCATGCTGATGGTGTTCAGTTTGCCGGCGGAAACTTTGGTCTTATCGCCTTTGTAACCAAACTTCAGCACCAGACCGTTCAGACCTTCCAGCGTACCCAGGTAGTGGCCGAAGAACGATTTGAAGATAGCAACCAGGGCGATAATAGAAGCACCGTATTCCAGAACGGTCGCGAAGGTGGACTTCGTCCCGGACAGTGAAGCGAAGTGGTTCGCCAGATAAGACAGTACTGGAATGTTCTGCGCTTTCGCATCCGCCATGTTTGCCGGAGACAGCGTGAACAGGCAGCTAAAGGCGAAGAACATTACCACCGCAACCATCAGCATACTGGCGCGGGAGATGATTTTAGAACATTTCTGCTCGGTAAATTCGCGACCGAAATCTTTCTCATACTCTTCGCGTTTAGAGACCACGAAGGAAGAAACGATTGGCGAGAAGTTGAAAGAGAACACCATGATGGAAATACCCAGCCATACGGTAACCAGGATGCCGTCATGGCCAGTCAGAGCGATATTGCTGATATCAACCTGATCGATAACCGCTGAGTTCCAGTAAGGAATCAGTGACAGAGAGATAAGCACCAGGCTGGCAATGAACGGCCATACCAGGTAGCTCATCACTTTAACCATCAGATCTTTACCAAACCAGATGACGAATGCCATCAGCAGCAACAGGAACAGCGCCACGAAGCCACGGTTCAATGCTGGCATCTGCAGCTGGTTTTCCCAGAAGGTCATAAAGGTGTTGGTAATGGTGACGCCATAAATCCACAGCAGCGGACAAATCGCAAAGAAGTAGAGGAACGTGATAACCACGCCGCCCGTTTTACCAAAGTGCTCTTCAACCGTTTCTGTGATGTTACCGGAAGGATTAGAACCGGAAAGACACAGGCGTGCCAGCGCACGGTGGCAATAGAACGCGATGGGGTATGCTAACACCAGCATGATCAGAATGGGGATCAGTCCGCCAAAACCTGCGCGGATAGGGAAGAACAGCACCCCAGCGCCGATGGCAGTACCAAATAAACCCAGTGTCCAGGTGGTGTCCGATTTGCGCCAGGACGACTGTTTTGTCTGGCTGGATACAATGCTATCAGTAGTACTCATATCCTATCCTCAACGAAGTATATTAAGCGTCAACTAAACCAGTAATTTGAGATACACGAGAAAGGTCGATATTACCGCCAGAAATAATGCTGACTGTTTTTCTGTTCTGGATATAGCTATCTAATTTCCCGCTTAATAATGCTGCGCATGCCAGCGCACCGGCACCTTCAGTTACAACTTTATTTCGCTGAATTAATGCCACCATGCTGTTGCGAATTTCATCTTCGCTGACCAGGACAATGTCATCCACCAACTCACGAACGATTTCATACGTTAAAGTACCCGGGCGAGAGACGTCACAACCATCTGCCAGGGTGCCGGTCGTTCGGTGCGTGGTTATTTCTCCAGCGTGGAAAGAAGCCGCCATGCCGTGAACGTTTTCAGACTGCACGCCAATAATTTTAATGGTCGGGTTAATAGATTTAATTGCCACCGCAATACCCGCAATCAGTCCACCACCGCCAATTGGCACAATCACGTTATCGACATCGTACAGATCTTCCAGAATTTCCAGACCAATAGTGCCCTGACCAGCAATAACTTTCGGGTCATCATATGGTGGAATAAAGATACGGCCTTCCGTTTCCACAATCTCGCTAACCTTAGCGATGGTGTCGTTGAAGTTGTCGCCATGCAGCACAACTTCCGCGGAATAATCGCAGGTTGCCGCTACTTTAGACTTCGGTGCGCCTTTCGGCATTACCACTTTGCCGTCGATACCGAGCATAGCGCAGGAGAGAGAAACCCCTTGCGCATGGTTACCTGCAGAGCAAGCCACCACGCCCTTCATTCTTTCTGCTTCTGTTAAGGAACTGAGCTTGTTAAAAGCGCCACGGATTTTAAATGAACCGGTACGCTGCATGTTTTCAAACTTGAGGAAAATTTCCCCTTTGCAACGTTCACTAAAATAGTTAGAGCGAGGCATTCCCGTTTTATAAATTTTCCCCGCCAGTCTTTTTTTCGCTTCGAGGATATCTTCAATTGCAACTGGGAGATCGTATGTAATGTGCATTAGAACCTCTTACTAGGGTATTAAAGTAAATAGATAGCCGTGACCATTGTCAGATATAGACAGATGGCGTTTATTTTTTGTTAAAACAATTTCAATCTTTAATCAATTTCAATTAATTGCCTTCGTCTCCGACAATTATATGATGAATACTCTTTGGCTAATTCCACCAAAATAGATGCTGCTTTTTTAATTCGATAATTTTTCGACCACACGGCGGCGTAACGCGCGACGGGTAAAGTTTCTTGTACCGGGATAGTAATAAACTGGTTTGAGCCAAACGGTGTGGTCATATCGCAGGGAATTACTGTTAAGAAATCAGCATTGAGAACAAGATTATAAATGGTGACGACGGAGTCAGTATTAACGATGTTTTCACTGCTGATGCCATTATTCTGTAACGTAGTAAGAAGTTCGCTGTAGTACCCCATATTCGTTTGTGGCAACACCCACTGTTCGTTTTTCAACGCGCTCAGCGAGGTGATGCCGGTGCATGTTCGGGACTTGCTGGCAACCAGGATAAAGTCTGACTCAAAGAGCGGCTCCACATGCAGATCGTGCAGTTTCATCTCATCGCTCAGCGTACCGATGGCAAAATCCAGACGCCCGTCACGGATTGCCGGTAAGAACGAGGAGAGCTGAGCTTCATACATAGAAACCTGTGCTTTCGGGAATACCTCTTTGAATTTTTTAATCATGCCGGACATGATGGTGAAGGCAATCAGTGAAGGAAAACCAAACGACACATCAACGACCGCATTGCTCGTCATGCTGTTCATCTCATCAACCATGTTTTTCATTTCACGGGTAATTGATTCAGACCATGAGAGCATCACCTGACCTGCCTGAGTCAATGTCACACCAGTATTTTTACGCACAACTAACTCAATACCAAAATAAGCCTCAACATCGTTGATGATTTTACTGACAGCGGGTTGAGTTAAACCTAATTCTTTTGCAGCTGAGCCGATAGAACCGCTTCTAATGACTTCCTGAAAGACCACTAAGTGCTGTGTTTTAGGGAGTGTAATAGTATTCATATCGACCTGCGTTAATTACTTTGTTGACGGCAGGAAGTGTACCAAATTAAGCAAACAAGGATATGTGCTACCCCTCACAAATCCCCTTGACTTACATTTTGTAAGACTATTATAAAAAATGAAACCACTTATAAATCATATAGATATAAAATACACATCTCACTTTACCCTGACTTTAATCAAAAAAAGATGGGGGGATAACGATTTTTTATGGCTATAACATCGCCATTTTATCTGTTATTTCTAAAAACCAGGAAAGGCTATATTTCAATCAATTACAGCGCAATTATCGGGCAGAATGACACTTAAATTTAATGAGTAATTTATCAAATATAATTATATTTTACCGTTTGTGGTGATTAAATAACGCCATGCATCACATTTTTTCGCCATATTTGTTTGTAAAGAAACATTGCGTTTATTAAAATTCAATCTAGACAATACAAATAATTATCATATGCAACATTGTATTAACACTAATTTTGTACACTTTATTAGCGCGTAATTTTGTGATGGCGATCGATTGCGTTCGATTATTCTCGATAAAAACGTATCGCTCAGCGTTTTGTGCTAGCCATCACAAAAACGAAAATACCCTACAACGCATTCCCTCAAATAAAAGACATTCAGCGCATAAATAAAGGTCAAATAAAGAGTAGATGAAGAGAAAATAAACGCCAGAGTCGTGTTAAACCAAGCGTAACGCGACAGATATCACGTCTGCCGGATGGCGGTGTAAACACCTTATCCGGCCTACAAAACCCGTTCCAGCCATCCCTGTAGGCCTGATAAGCGCAGCGCCATCAGGCATAACAACCTGCCCAGAAAGCAAAAAACCCATCAAAGCGGGGTTTTATAAAGAGTGAAGCTGACCGATAAGCCGCGTTCTTTTGAGCATAGCGTCGTGGACAGTCATTCATCTGGCCTATCCGGAAAGCAAAAACCCCGCCGAAGCGGGGTTTTATAAAGAGTGAAGCTGACCGAGAAGCCGCGTTCTTTTGAGCATAGCGTCGTGGACAGTCACTCATCTGGCCTATCCGGAAAGCAAAAACCCCGCCGAAGCGGGGTTTTATAAAGAGTGAAGCTGACCGATAAGCCGGGTTCTGTCGTGGACAGTCATTCATCTAGGCCAGCAATCACTCACTGGCTCAAGCAGCCTACCCGGGTTCAGTACGGGCCGTACCTTGTGAACCCCTATTTGGCCTTGCTCCGGGTGGAGTTTACCGTGCCACGGACTGTTACCAGCCGCGCGGTGCGCTCTTACCGCACCCTTTCACCCTTACCTGATCCCACTTACGTGGGCCATCGGCGGTTTGCTCTCTGTTGCACTGGTCGTGGGTTTCCCCCCCAGGCGTTACCTGGCACCCTGCCCTATGGAGCCCGGACTTTCCTCCCCTCCGCCCGTCTCCCCCGAAGAGGACGACGACGAAGCGGCGACTGTCTGGTCAGCTTCGGCGCGCAGTATAGAGGGTTTGCGGGGTAATGTCACCCCGCACTGCGCATTCCTATCGCCAACGTAGCGGCGATGTTTCTTGAGGCGCGATAAATATTATCAAATGCCCCACGGAAGGCCTCTTCCAGCGTGCTGATGCTGGTCAATACGCTAAACACCGCATCGATACCATATTGATGCACCACTTCCACATCGGGCGTCAGGCTGCCGCCAATACCAATTACCGGTTTGTGGTATTTCTTCGCGACATTCGCCACGCCAACCGGCACTTTGCCGTGAATACTCTGGCTGTCGATGCGTCCTTCGCCGGTCACCACCAGCGTACAGTCGTGAATATGCTCTTCCAGGTTGAGCGCCTGGGTCACAATCTCAATACCACTGCGCAGGTCCGCGCCTAAAAAAGCCATTAACGCGGCACCCATTCCGCCTGCCGCTCCTGCGCCGGGAACCTCTTTCACCTCAACCCGCAGCGATTTTTTAATGATGTCGGCATAGTGAGACAAATTTCGGTCCAGTTCGAGAATGCGTTCTTCCGTCGCCCCTTTCTGCGGGCCGAAGATGCGCGAAGCGCCAGTATCACCTGTGAGCGGATTGGTCACATCGCAGGCCACGCGAATGGAGCAGGTTTTTAATCGCGGATCCAGACCGGAAATGTCGATGCTGTTGAGGCTCATCAGACTGCCGCCCCCGTAGCCAATCTCTGTCCCGTTAGCGTCGCAAAGTTTCGCGCCCAGAGCCTGCACCATACCCGCACCACCATCGTTGGTTGCACTACCGCCAATACCGATAATAATGCTCTGCGCCCCGCTATCCAGTGCCTGCAAAATCAATTCCCCGGTACCACGTGACGTGGTGACTAACGGGTTACGCTTATCAGGAGGTACTAACGCCAGACCACTGGCTGCCGCCATTTCGATAAACGCAGTTTTACCATCTCCGGACATGCCCCAGCAGGCATTCACTTTTTCGCCCAGCGGGCCCGTTACCCACGCGGAATATTCACTCCCTTGCGTGGCGGCAATCATGGCTTCGACCGTTCCTTCGCCGCCGTCGGCCACCGGAACTGAAACATATTGCGCATCGGGAAATATTTCCCGAAATCCTTTTTCTATTGCCTGAGCGACCTCAGTGGCAGATAGACTTTCTTTATAAGAGTCTGGGGCAATTACGATTTTCATAGTTATGTAGCCTGACTGTGCCGCGCAAGGCAAGAAATACAGGGCGCACATCCGCGCCCTTCTTGTTAGCGTGTGACTTCCACTTTCGCCAGTTTTTCGTAGTAGCACGCGAGCGCGCTGTGATCGGCGGTGCCCAGCCCATCTGCGCGAAGCGCCTGCATCATCTCCATGACTGCAGCAGTCAGCGGCAACTGCGCGCCGACCCCATGAGAAGTGTCCAGCGCATTCGCCAAATCTTTGATATGCAGGTCAATACGGAAACCTGGCTTAAAGTTGCGGTCCATGACCATCGGCGCTTTCGCGTCCAGCACGGTGCTTCCCGCCAGTCCGCCACGGATCGCCTGATACACCAGATCCGGGTTCACACCCGCTTTGGTCGCCAGCGTCAGCGCTTCAGACATCGCCGCAATGTTCAGCGCCACAATCACCTGGTTCGCCAGCTTAGTGACGTTACCCGCGCCAATGTCGCCGGTATGTACCACTGAACCAGCCATCGCTTTCAGCAGATCGTAATACTTGTCGAAAATCGCTTTATCGCCACCGACCATCACCGACAACGTGCCATCAATCGCTTTTGGCTCGCCGCCGCTGACCGGCGCATCCAGCATATCCACGCCTTTCGCTTTCAGCGCCTCGCTAATTTCACGGCTGGCCAACGGTGCAATGGAGCTCATGTCGATCAGCACAGTGCCCGGTTTCGCACCTTCAATAATTCCGCCTTCACCCAGCGCCACTTCCTTAACATGCGGCGAGTTCGGCAGCATGGTGATGATCACATCGCACTGCTCGGCAATATCTTTCGCCGTGGCGGCGGTTTCTGCACCAGCGGCAATGACTTCCGCAATGGATTCCGGGTTACGGTCAGCAACCACCAACGAGTAACCTGCCTTGAGGAGGTTTTTACTCATTGGTTTACCCATGATACCGAGGCCAATAAAACCAACTTTCATTGTCATGTCTTTATCTCTCTCTACTGTCGATGGTGGTTATTTCTTAAAAGAATCAGCCAGTTTCTGCGTGGCTGAACGGAACACGCCAAGGTCGCTGCCAACAGCAACAAAGGTCGCGCCCCACTCCAGATAACGACGCGCATCCGCCTCTACCGGCGCCAGAATTCCGCTTGGTTTGCCATGTGCTTTCGCGCGGGCAAAAATGTGCTGGATAGCTTTCTGCACATCAGGATGTGACGCATTGCCGAGGTGGCCTAGCGCCGCAGCCAGATCGCTTGGGCCGACGAAGACACCGTCTACGCCTTCGGTCGCCGCGATGGCGTCAACGTTATCAACGCCCTGCTGACTTTCGATCTGCACGATGATGGTGATGTTCTTATTCGATTGCGCAAAGTAGTCCGGTACGGTGCCAAACATATTGGCGCGATGGGAGACGGACACGCCGCGAATACCTTCAGGCGGATAGCGGGTCGACGCCACGGCGTTTACCGCCTCTTCTTGTGTCTCAACGAACGGGATCAGGAAGTTGTAAAACCCAATATCCAGCAGGCGCTTGATAATCACCGGCTCGTTGGTCGGTACGCGTACGACCGGCGCGCTGGCGCTGCCTTTCAGCGCCATCAATTGCGGGATAAACGTCGAGATATCGTTCGGCGCGTGTTCGCCGTCCAGTACCAGCCAGTCAAAACCCGCCAGGCCTAAAACTTCGGTACTGATTGGGCTGGCCAATGCAGACCAGCAGCCAATCTGAATCTGTTGCGCCGCGAGGGCCGCTTTAAACTTATTCGGGAAAATCGTGTTATTCATCGCCTATACCTTTGTTTATTTCTGCAATTCCATACGTTTAATGTCACCGACAATAAACAGGTAGCAAACCATTGCCATCAGCGCCGAACACCCTACAAATATCAGCGCAGCATTAAATGAGTGCAGCTCGCTCACCAGATAACCAATCACCAGCGGAGTGACGATAGAGGCTACGTTGCCAAATACGTTAAATACCCCACCGCACAGACCAACGATTTCTTTCGGCGCGGTATCGGAAATCACCGGCCAACCCAGCGCGCCGAAGCCTTTGCCGAAGAACGCCAGCGCCATCAGCGCAACCACCAGGGTGGTGTTATCGGTGTAGTTACACAGAATAATGGTCGACGCGAGCAACATTCCGAGCACAATCGGCAGCTTACGTGCCAGGGTGATGCTGAAGCCACGTTTAATCAGATAATCAGAGAACACACCGCCGAGCACGCCACCGGCAAATCCGCACAGCGCAGGAATCGACGCCACCAGACCGACTTTCAGGATCGACATGCCTTTTTCCTGTACCAGGTAAATCGGGAACCAGGTAAGGAAAAACCAAGTGATGGTGTTGATAAAATACTGTCCGAAGAACACGCCAAGCATCATGCGGTTGGTCAGCAACTGCTTGATATAATGCAGTTTAGGACCACCTGATTTCACATCGCCGGGCTTTTTATGGTCCATATCCACGACCGCGCCGTTTTCAGAGATAAACTTCAGCTCTTCCTGCGACATACGCGGGTGATCGGTTGGGTTATGAATAAACTTTACCCACAGGCCGGTGAGCACAAAACCGATCACGCCCATCACGGTAAAGACGTGCTCCCAGCCCCAGGCAAAGGTCAGCCAGCCCAGCAGCGGTGAAAACAGCGCCAGGGAGAAATATTGTGCGGAGTTAAAAATCGCGGATGCCGTACCGCGCTCTTTCGTCGGAAACCAGGCGGCCACAATACGGGCGTTCGCCGGGAAGGACGGCGCTTCCGAGAAGCCCAGCATGAAACGCATGATGAACATTGAAATACCCGCCCAGGCCAGCGGGAACATATCGACAAAACCCTGCAGAAAGGTGAACAGCGACCAGAAGAACAGACTGTAAGTGTAGACTTTCTTCGAACCGAACTTATCCAGCAGCCAGCCGCCAGGGATTTGCATCAACAGGTAAGCCCAACCGAAGGCGGAGAAAATGTAACCCATTGAAATGGCACTGAGCTGCAACTCTTTCGCCACTTCCGTGCCGGCAATAGATAGCGTGGCACGGTCCGCGTAGTTAACGGCGGTAACAATAAATATTATTAGCAATATTAAGTAACGGGTGTGCGTACCTTTCTTTTTCTCGACAACTGTATCCAGTATCATTCTAATTACCTCGGGTACATAAAAGTTTTATTATTATTTGGCAGATATCCCTGGTGATAAATTACCGATAATAAAAACGTATAATAATTTATCAGACGCAATGAAACCGTGATTTAGTATAATCAGCAGCGCAACGTTAATCATTGTGCAAGCGCTCATTAAATATGCGTTATTAAATTAATGTTTTGGGCATATGCACACATGCATGGGCGCTAATCCACACATTTACGTATTGCTCCCCCTGCTGGCGCGGTCTTGCTGAGTTTAAGTGATCATTGTCACATTCTTCACGATAAACTCCTGACATTCTTATTTCACGATACCGAATCTTTATTACTGACAATGAGATTCAAAATATAAATATCCACACTATTATCACCACTTGTTGGAGAATACTGGACAATGGCCGACATCGAAATTAGACAAGAATCGCCAACGGCGTTTTATATTAAAGTTCACGAAACAGATAATGTGGCGATAATTGTCAATGACAATGGTCTGAAAGCCGGAACGCGTTTTCCGGACGGACTGGAACTTGTTGAACATATTCCCCAGGGTCATAAAGTGGCGCTCGTGGATATTCCTGTTCATGGTGAAATCGTGCGTTATGGCGAAGTGATAGGCTATGCCGTTCGCGACATCCCCCGCGGCAGTTGGATTGATGAATCAATGGTTGAGCTGCCCAAGGCTCCGCCGCTGGAGACGCTGCCGCTGGCAACTAAAGTGCCTGAGCCGCTGCCGCCTCTCGAGGGTTATACCTTCGAAGGTTACCGCAATGTTGACGGTAGCGTTGGCACCAAGAATCTGCTCGGCATCTCCACCAGCGTGCACTGCGTGGCGGGCGTGGTGGACTATGTGGTGAAAATCATTGAACGCGATCTGCTGCCCAAATACCCGAATGTTGACGGTGTGGTGGGGCTCAATCATCTGTACGGTTGCGGCGTGGCGATTAACGCTCCAGCCGCCATCGTGCCCATTCGAACTATTCATAATATTGCGCTGAACCCTAACTTTGGCGGTGAGGTAATGGTCATTGGCCTCGGCTGTGAAAAACTGCAGCCAGAGCGCCTGCTGGAAGGTACGCACGATGTAAAAAGCATTCCGGTCGACAGCGCCAGCATCGTCAGCCTGCAGGATGAAAAACACGTCGGCTTTCAATCGATGGTTGCCGATATTTTGCAAGTGGCCGAACGCCATCTGGCAAAGCTCAATCAGCGCCAGCGTGAAACCTGCCCGGCATCAGAACTGGTGGTCGGCATGCAGTGCGGCGGCAGCGATGCGTTTTCCGGCGTGACGGCCAACCCAGCGGTAGGTTATGCCTCCGACCTGTTAGTACGCTGCGGCGCGACAGTGATGTTCTCCGAAGTCACCGAAGTACGCGATGCCATCCACCTTCTGACCCCGCGCGCGATTAACGAAGAGGTGGGTAAACGCCTGCTCGAAGAGATGGCCTGGTACGATAACTACCTGGATATGGGCAAGACTGACCGGAGCGCCAACCCATCACCGGGCAACAAGAAAGGCGGTCTGGCAAACGTGGTAGAAAAAGCGCTGGGTTCTATTGCGAAGTCGGGCAAGAGCGCGATTGTCGAAGTCTTGTCGCCGGGCCAGCGTCCAACCAAACGTGGCCTGATTTACGCTGCCACCCCCGCCAGCGATTTTGTCTGCGGTACGCAACAGGTTGCTTCCGGGATCACAGTACAAGTCTTTACCACCGGTCGCGGTACGCCGTATGGCCTGATGGCCGTGCCGGTGATTAAAATGGCGACACGCACCGAGCTGGCCAATCGTTGGTTTGACCTGATGGACATTAACGCCGGTACCATCGCTACCGGAGAAGAAACCATTGAAGACGTGGGTCTGAAACTGTTCGGGTTTATTCTCGACGTCGCCAGCGGACGTAAGAAAACCTTCTCAGATCAGTGGGGACTGCATAACCAGCTGGCGGTGTTTAACCCGGCGCCAGTGACCTGATTATCGAAACGAAAGCCAACGAAAAAACGGGGATTTGTCCCCGTTTTTGATGTCGATGCTTCAACAAATAAAGTGATAACGTTCGCATTTTAAGAGGTTTTTTTAAACATCTATTTTTTTCGATTCAAACCTACCAAATGAACCTAACGACATGAAATTAAAAGAAATAATACCACCATTGTTTTACGTTATATTTTCGTTTTGATAAAAGAGAAACCTACCGAAAGACGACCTTGTTTTAATGCGATAATCCCCTCTTTTTTACTGCTTTGACTTTCTCCGGTGTAAAACAGATTATTCATAGGCTCCTGTAATTTACCTCATAAGCATTCTGACCTGAATAAAGAGGGAAGTTATGTATACCCTGAATAAAAATAATGTCGCATTGGCTTGTCTTATTTCCTGTTTACTGGCAACTCCTGTCTTCGCGAGTGCTGAAGGCCAGTCGGACGCAAAGCCTGTTAAATTACGCTACACGTTATGGGACCGCAATCAACTCCCTGGCGAACAACAGCTCGTTAATGAATTTGAAAAAGACAACCCCGGAATTAAGGTCGAAATTGAACTAACTCCTTATGACCAGTATTTTATCAAACTCAGTTCAGCAGTCGGTGGAAATGTAGCACCGGATGTATTCTGGATGAACATGCCTAATTTCCAGCAATATGTGAAAAATGGCATGCTGGAACCACTAAGTAGTTATCTGAAAGATAAATCAGCGCCGAAACTGGATGATTTTGTTAAAAGCTCAGTCGATGCCTACCAATACCAGTCGCAACAATATGCCATCCCAAGGGATATTGATGCAATTGCCGTCTGGTACAACAAAAAAATGTTCGATCAGGCTGGTGTGAGTTATCCCGATAAAAACTGGACGTGGAACGATCTAAAACAAAAATCAGATCAGTTACGTAAAGGGCTGGATAAACAGTCTTATCCACTGGCAATGGAATTCAGCAGCGGACAGGATAGTTACTTTAACCTGCTATTACAGGCCGGGGATAAGATTGTACTACCTGAGGGCAAAACGGATGTTGCCAATGACAAAGCTATCGCCGTCTATCGCGATGTTCAAGGCATGCTGAACGCGGGACTAATCCAACCGCCAGGCGAGATGGAAGCCTCAGACGTCTTCCAGTCAAACCGGGTAGCCATGGTCTACGCAGGCTCATGGTGGGCATTACCCTTCTCTCAAAACGAGTTGATTAAAGATCACATCGGCGTAGTGCCAATGCCAAAAATGGCAGAGCAGGCAGGTGTATCCCATAGTCTTGCATTTGCTATGTCAGCCAAAAGTCAGCATAAAGATGCGGCGTGGAAGTTCATTGAGTTCATGAGTTCTGAGCATGCGCAGCAGACTCTGGCTACGGGAAAAGTCGTGATCCCCGCTAACCAAAAAGTGGCCAAAGAGTGGGCTGAAGGCTTTAAGGATATTGATGTTTCAGCCTATATCGATTCGTTGGCTTTCTCACATAAATATCCAACCGCGGGCTCCAATACCGCTAAGTGGAACAGCATTCTGAATGATGGCTTGAAAAAAGTGTGGACGGGTACTGACCCAGAGAAAGTCATGCCTGGTGTTGCTAAACGCGTTGAACGAGAAATGCAGAAATAATCCTGAGGGAGCCATGCTCCCTCTCGCTTTCGCCCGCGCAATATACTTTGGTTGCACAGTGAGCACCCCGGAGTCTGTATGAGCTATTCAGATGAAGCTGCATCCCCACAATTACCGGCCAGAGAAGTGCAAAAAAAATCCCTGACCAAGCTGGAAAAAGAAGAACGCTTCTGGGGATGGATAATGATTATGCCGTTACTGGCGGGGTTAATTGTTTTTTACTTTACTCCATTCTTCCAGAACGTTTTTTATAGTTTCACTGACCTGGGAGAGTTTCAGATCTGGACGACGATCAGCTTAGATAACTATATTAATTTATTCAGCGATGATGAGTTTCGTTCAGCAATATATAACACCTTGGCCTATGTTTTTATTTGCGTACCAATAATCACCGTTTTGTCATTACTGCTCGCAATTGGCCTGAATCAGGCGATTCGCGGTCAGTGGTTGTTTCGCACGCTGTTATTTCTGCCCGCTGTCACTATGCCTGCGGCCATTGCTATGGTCTGGCAGTGGTTGATGAACCGAAACTTCGGCTTAATTAATCAGATCCTGGCCTTTTTCGATCTTCCGGCCATCGGTTGGTTATCCGATCCCGATGTCGTCCGCCTGAGCGCCTCGTTGGTTATCATCTGGTCGGCTATTGCGCTGAAGATGATCATTCTGCTCGCTGGATTGCAGGGGATCCCCAAACAAATTTATGAAGCGATGTCGCTGGATGGCATCAGCAAATTTCGTGGATTCTGGTCTATTACCTTACCGCTAATGATCCCCACGTTGTTTTTCGTACTGGTGATCTCTTTTATCGAAACGCTGCAAATTTTCGATGTGGTTTATCTGCTGTTTGGCAGTTCATCCATGGTGGACGATCAGACGATGACTATCGCCTATCTCTTCTATAAATACGCCTTTATCTACCATGAAAAAGGGTATGCCTCAGCGATCGCCGTGGTGATTTTCGTTATCACGATGGTCCTGACGCTGCTGCAAATATGGATTGGTAAACGACTTAAAGCACAGTGAGGCAACCACGATGTTCATGACTAAACGTGAAAAATGGCTAATTTACGGCTTGATGATCCTCGCGACGCTGGTAACTGTGGTTCCCTTCATCTGGATGATCATCACCTCTTTTAAAACCCAGGCAGAAAGCATCGCCTTTCCGCCGATCCTGCTACCTGCCAACCCAGGGTTTCAGGCTTACGGTAAAATCTTGCATGAAATGCCTTTTGGCAGCTTTTACTTTAACTCGATCGTCTCCACGTTGGTCATCGTCATTTTGCAGACGCTGATTGCGGCAATGGCAGCGTACGGTTTCTCCCGACTGCGTTTTAAAGGGCGAGATGTCCTGTTTATGCTGTGTATTTCAATTCTGATGGTGCCCGGTCAGATCTTTTTAATCCCACAGTTTTTAACCGTTGAAAAAATCGGTTTGCTGAACTCAATTCCTGGACTGGTGCTACCGGGTTTATTCAGCATATATAGCGCCTTTTTATTGCGTCAGTTTTTTCTGTCAGTACCTAAAGAACTGGAAGAGGCAGCCATTATGGATGGGTATAACCATCTGACTATTTTCTTCAAAATTATGCTGCCATTAATTAAACCAGGGCTGATTGCCTGCGTCATTATTAACGGATTGTGGAGCTGGAATAACTTAATGTGGCCGCTGATCGTCAACACCTCCATGGATAAAATGACATTACCGGTGGGGTTAGCCTCACTTTCCGGACGCTCAGGCGTGGAATATCCGATGTTAATGGCGGGCGCATTGCTGGCGATTATCCCGATGTTGTTACTTTATATCTTCTTCCAGCGCTATTTTATTCGCGGCATCGCTGGTGCCGGAATTAAAGGATAAGGGGCAGTGTTATGTCAGGTATTCAATTACAGGCAGTAAGCAAAGTCTATCCCAATGGCTTCCAGGCGATCCATGGCGTTGATCTTGAAATCCACGATGGCGAATTCATGGTGTTTGTCGGGCCATCAGGCTGCGCCAAATCAACGCTGCTGCGCATGATTGCAGGTCTGGAAGATATCACTCATGGTCATATCGCAATCGGAGAGAAGTGCGTCAACGACCTGCTACCAAAGGAGCGAGGCGTTGCCATGGTCTTCCAGAATTATGCCCTCTATCCCCACATGACGATTTATAAAAATATGGCATTCAGTCTGTTAGGGAAAATGAGCAAAGAAGAGATTGATATCCGCGTACGGGAAGCTGCACACAAGCTGGAAATAGAGACATTACTCGATAAAAAGCCCGGCCAACTTTCGGGCGGTCAATGTCAGCGCGTTGCCGTTGGCAGGGCCATCGTGCGTAAGCCAGACGTTTTTTTGTTTGATGAGCCGCTTTCCAACCTGGATGCAAAGCTGCGTGTTTCAATGCGCGTGCGGCTGACAGAACTGCATCGACAACTGCGTCACGAAGGCGTGAGCGCAACCATGGTGTACGTCACGCACGATCAGATTGAAGCGATGACGATGGGAGACAGGATTTGCGTTCTTAATGGCGGTCGTATTATGCAGGTGGATACCCCAGGAAATATCTACCATCACCCCAGGAATAAATTTGTTGCTGGTTTTATTGGTAATCCGGCAATGAATATTATGCTGCTTGATATTGAACCCGGTACTCGTGGTCTGCGCCTGGCTGATAATTTAATCCTGCCATTAAATACACGCTTGAGTAACCTACTGGAGCAATATCCGCACTCCAGCGTCTGGTTCGGCATCCGGTCAGAGGCCATTCAGTTAGCCTCGCAGCATGACGTCTCTGCGTTCGATGCGCACATTACCAACGTAGAAAGGATGGGCAACGAAGACCTTCTGCATTTTGATATTGGTGAGCAACATATGATCTTACGTATTAACTCCTCACCCGACTGGGCCCCTCTTCCCGGCGAATCTATCAAAGTGAAATTTAATCTGGAAGCCGCCTTTTTGTTTGATAAAAAACATGAAGAAAATTTGGCCTGACCGTTATTCAGGCTAAGTGAAAAATGAGAGGTTTATATGTGTGCGAATAAAGTGACCGTATTAGTGGTAGGAGCTGGTGCGCGCGGAGAAATATATGCTCGCTATGCGCTTGAACATCCAGACAGAATGCAGGTAGTAGGCGTTGCTGAGCCCAGAGAGGCGTATCGCCAGCAGTTTGTCGCACAGCATAAGATTGCCCCAAATAACGTATTTTGCGACTGGCAAGAGGCTGCGGCCCAACCCAAAATGGCCGACGTAGTACTTATTTGCACGCAGGATAATATGCACAAAGATCCTGCCGTGGCGTTTGCCAATCTCGGCTATCACATTCTGCTGGAAAAACCGCTCGCCCCTACGCCAGAAGATTGCCGGATCATTATTGATGCGGTTAAACGCAACAACGTATTACTGGCCGTCGCGCACGTCCTGCGGTACACCCGCTATACGCAAAAGCTGAAATCACTGCTTGATGATGGCGTAATTGGCGATATTGTCAGCATGCAGCATCTCGAACCCGTAGGTTACTGGCATCAGGCGCACTCGTTTGTACGTGGTAACTGGCGCAATGAAGCAGAATCGTCATTTATGTTATTACAGAAATCCTGTCATGATTTGGACTGGATCCGCTACATCATGGGCGACAACTGCAAGGACGTAGGATCATTTGGCAGCCTGAGCCACTTTGTGAAAGAGAATCAGCCTGCTGGCGCCGCCGACCGCTGCCTTGATTGTCAGGTTGAAGCAACCTGCCCCTGGTCTGCCTGCAAAATTTATCTGGGTGAAAACCACAAATGCACTCCTCACTTCCGTCGGGTGCTGACTGCAGATCCCAGCGAAGAAAATGTCCGCCAGGCGCTGCGCGATGGGCCTTATGGTCGCTGCGTTTATCGTTGTGATAATGATGTGGTGGATCATCAGGTTGTTAACTTACGTTTTGCCCACCAGCAGACGGTGACCTTTACCATGACCGCATTTACCAAAATGGAAGATCGAAAAACGCGCCTGTTTGGCACCAGAGGTTATCTGGAAGGTGATGGCGAGCAGATCCGGGTGTTTGATTTCCTGACAGACAAAGAAACAGTGCATCAGATCGAGGAGATCGCCGCTGGAACACAAACACAGATGGGGGGACATGGTGGTGGCGATTACTACCTGATGGATCGCTTTATCCATGCAGTGATGGCCAACGATCAAAATATGATCCTTTCTGGCCCGGATGAGTCACTGGAAAGTCACTTAATGGTCTTTGCCGCAGAACGCGCTCGCAAGGAAAACAGTCTGGTTACGCTGTGAAGCCGGAGGAGATGAGGCATGTTTTACGGTGTTGATATTGGTGGAACCAAAACTGAAATTGTCGCTTTTGATAAGGAAATGCAGGTTTGCTGGCGTAAGCGCGTTGCCACGCCAGTTCAGGATTATGAACTCTTTCTTTCGACCTTTACTTCACTTATTGATACCGCCGACTGGGCGACAGGAACGCAAGGAAAAATTGGCATCGGCATGCCCGGTCTTATGGACAGACATACCGGAAAACTACTGTCATCTAACGTGCCCTGCCTGACCGGACGCCAGGTGATGAACGATTTAGCTAACCGCCTCAATCGTTCGGTTGAGCTGGACAATGACTGCTGCTGCTTTGCGCTCTCGGAAGCCCATACCCAGCAGGCTCGCCAGTTCTCCAGAATTTTTGGTGCCATTATTGGCACCGGCATGGGTGGAGGGTTAGTCATTGACGGTCAGCTGTATAGGGGTCGCAACCGAATGGCCAGTGAGTTTGGCCATTTACCGCTTCCGGCAACGTTTATGCGTCGTTATCATTTACCGGAACTGAAGTGCGGTTGTGGCTTACAAGGGTGTCTGGAACGCTATCAATCCGGCCCCGGTTTACTGTGGCTCCACAAACACTTCAGCGGAGAACAACTCAAAATGGAGACCCTGCTGGAGCATTATCGTCATGGCAATGCCAGCGCCGTTACTACCATAGAAGCATGGATTGATATGTTGGGTTGTACGCTGGCGCAATTGCAGTTGATTCTGGATGTCGATGCTTTTGTTCTCGGCGGTGGGGTTTCCAACATCGAAGAAATTTATACGTTGCTGCCGCAGGCCATGTCACGTTATTTGTTCCCGGGATTAGAACCTGCCCGCGTATTCCCGGCCATCCATGGCGCATCCAGCGGGGTTCGCGGTGCCGCATTGCTGCTGGTTGAACAGGGTACGCAGACCCACTAAAAAACTGCTGGCGGGGGAATCTCGCCAGCAATTTCAGTTATTCATCCGCAATCACCACATCCACCCCAAGCTGGATTAACGTCCGGTGATAATTTTCTGGGATCCCGCTGTCGGTAATCACCCGGTCAATCCCGCTGATTTCGCTAATCATACAGAAACTTTTGCGGCCAAACTTGCTGGAGTCAGCGACCACCGTGACCTCCTGCGCAACTTCACACATTACCTGATTCAGATGTGCTTCTCCCGGATGTGGCGTGGTAATACCCGCTTCCAGGCAGAATCCGTCAACGCCTAAGAAAAGCTTATCAAACCGGTATTGTCTAAGCTGGTGTTCTGCTGAAGGGCCATACAATGAATAGACGCTTTGCCTGACATTCCCTCCCAGAATCATGACGTCTACGCGCTCAAAATTCGCCAGTTCCCATGCAATGTTGAGCGCATTGGTCATCACCACCAGATCGCGGCGATTTTTTAACATAGGAGGAATGAGCGTGGTGGTCGAACCGGAATCGAGGATTAACGTGTCACCATCTTTCACAAAGCTGGCCGCTTTTTCGGCAATACGCGTTTTCACATCGCGATTCAGCCGGTCCTTATCCTGCAAAGGCCGGTCAAGGGCAAAGTGCTGATTGAGAACCGCCCCGCCGTAGGAGCGCATGACACATCCCTTCTGTTCCAGATAACGTAAGTCGTTGCGGATCGTAACCGATGACACACCAAAATGGACGCTCAGTGGCTCGACACGAACGCTACCCTGATCGCATAGCAGATCAATTATTTGCTCGCGACGTCTTAAGTTATCCAGCATTTCTATTGCTCCATCAAATATTCATGTTGTTTTGTTTTAGCGCTTTAGCACTTTCGTTTTCTTTTGAATATATTACATCAGAAGCAATAAGGTGAATTTGTGCGCACTGGCCCAGCGTTGAATTTAACAAAAATTGACTATTTTCTTTCGTTTTAGCAAATCGAAACGAAGAAAACCGAAAAAATGAAAAGACTCAAAATGGGTAAGATGCGAGAAAGAGGCGGGAAGCATGCGAAAAAACGAAAGCGAGCTACTAAAAAAGCTCGCTTATGGTTTGTTTTTGTTTAATTGAAAGGGATCACATTTTTGAATTTTAGAGCGGGACTACTCAACAATGATCACTTCAACACCGCTGCGGCGTAGTTCCTGCAAGCTCTCCTCTGGGATGCCTTCATCAACAATGATGGTATGGATCCTCTGGGTATCAATGATCTTATGCAGGCTGGAGCGGTTAAACTTCGTCGAGTCGGTAACGACAATGATACGTTCAGCCACTTCACACATCCGGCGGTTGAGACGCGCCTCATCTTCGTTGTGCGTGCTAACACCACGCTCTAAATCGATAGCATCAACGCCAAGAAACAGCATGTCGAAGTGATAATTTTGTAGCGACTGCTCAGCCTGATCGCCATAAAACGATTGTGACTGACGACGCAAATGACCGCCGGTCATCAGCAGCTCAACCCCTTCGGCTTCCAATAACGCATTGGCGACATTCATACCGTTGGTCATAGCAATGACATTAGTATGCTGGCGCATCAGGCGGGCAATTTCATAGGTCGTGGTGCCGGAGTCAAGGATCACGCGGTGTCCCGGTTGAATTAACTCTGCGGCGGCTCTGGCAATACTGCGTTTTACTGCCGTATTAAGTGAACTCTTATCTTCTACAGAAGGCTCCACAACAGGCGCATTGCTCTCGCATATTAGCGCTCCGCCATAGGCACGTACCGCAATCCCCTGCTTTTCCAGAAAGGCGAGGTCGTTGCGAATAGTGACCGTGGAGACGCCAAAAAATAAGGAAAGATCGTTAACCTGAACGCTTCCCTGCTGCCGTAACCGCTGGATGATCTGCTCACGTCTTTCGCTGGTGCCAATAACGCGCTTGTCTGCAGAGGACTCGGTGTTACTCATAAGAAATCCTTTAGTTAAACCTTTCGTTTTATTTCGTTTTGTCTATTAACGCCTTTCTTTTGCGCGAATGCAAGCCCCGCAAGCAGGGAAGAGCCGGACGAACTTACGCTGAAACCTTTCATTGTGTTTCTTTTGTGAAACAGATCGGAAAACTATTATCTTTCGTTTTATTTTTATAACACCATGATGCAGTATTAAATGAAACAAAACGAAAGATTGATGTCGCAGTAATCTGACCTGGAGAGGAAAGTGAAACATCTAACTAAAATGGTCGAGCAGCATAAACGGGGGAAGGCAAACGGGATTTATGCCGTTTGTTCCGCGCATCCAATCGTATTGGAAGCCGCAATACGCTACGCCCATGCAAACCATACACCGCTGTTGATCGAAGCAACCTCTAATCAGGTTGACCAGTTTGGCGGCTATACGGGTATGACACCAGCCGATTTTCGCAGTTTTGTCTGCCGTTTAGCCGACTCGCTTGATTTTTCTCAGGATATGCTGATTCTCGGCGGAGACCATCTCGGGCCAAACCGTTGGCAAAATCTGCCTGCGGAACAGGCAATGGCCAATGCAGACGATCTGATCAAGAGCTATGTCGCCGCAGGCTTTAAAAAAATCCACCTCGATTGCAGCATGTCTTGTGCTAACGACCCGGTTCCACTGACGGATGAAATTGTCGCTGAGCGCGCCGCACGCCTGGCAAAAGTCGCCGAAGAAACCTGTATGGCACATTTTGGCGAGTCTGACCTGGTCTATGTGATTGGTACAGAAGTTCCGGTTCCTGGTGGTGCCCATGAAGCGTTAACCGAACTGGCGGTAACAACGCCCGATGCCGCACGCGCAACGCTTCAGGCCCACTATCACGCCTTTGAAAAGCGCGGGCTGGAAGGTATCTGGCCGCGTATTATCGCCCTGGTGGTGCAACCTGGCGTTGAATTCGACCACACGCACATCATTGATTATCAACCGCAGAAAGCCGTGGCGCTCCGCAAAATGGTGGAAGACTACGACACGCTGGTTTTTGAAGCGCATTCTACCGATTACCAAACGCCACAGTCCTTGCGCCAACTGGTTATAGATCACTTCGCTATCCTGAAAGTAGGACCCGCACTGACCTTCGCCCTGCGTGAAGCGCTGTTTTCATTAGCCGCCATTGAAGAAGAATTGCTGCCTGCAAAAGCCAGCTCGGGCCTGCGACATGTGCTGGAGAGCGTAATGCTTGATCGACCAGAGTACTGGCAGAGCCACTATCACGGCGATGGTAATGCACGCCGTTTGGCTCGCGGGTATAGCTACTCCGATCGGGTTCGTTACTACTGGCCGGACAGTCAGATTGATGAAGCATTTGAACGTCTGGTACGTAACCTGGCGGATGAGCCCATTCCACTGCCGCTGATTAGCCAGTATTTACCCTTGCAGTACGTAAAAGTGCGCGAGGGAGATCTCAGCGCCACGCCGCGAGAACTCATCATTAACCATATTCAGGACATACTGCAGCAATATCACTGCGCCTGCCTGGGTGCTCCAGCTCGTAACGCATAACAAAAAAGAGAAAAATACCATGCCAAACATTGTATTAAGTCGCATTGATGAACGTCTGATTCACGGTCAGGTTGGTGTGCAATGGGTCGGGTTTGCGGGGGCAAACCTGGTGCTGGTCGCTAATGATGAGGTGGCTGAAGATCCAGTGCAGCAAAACCTGATGGAAATGGTACTGGCAGAAGGGATCGCCGTACGCTTCTGGTCACTACAAAAAGTGATCGACAATATTCACCGTGCCGCCGATCGCCAAAAAATTCTGCTGGTCTGCAAATCGCCTGCGGATTTCTTCCGTCTAGTCGAAGGCGGTGTTCCTGTTAACCGTATCAACGTTGGCAATATGCACTACGCCAACGGCAAGCAACAAATCGCCAAAACGGTTTCTGTAGACGCTGCCGATATTACGGCGTTCAACGGGCTAAAAGCCGCTGGGGTGGAATGCTTCGTTCAGGGCGTTCCAACAGAACCCGCCCAGGACCTCTATAAACTTCTCTGAGGGATTCACAATGGAAATCAGTCTGTTGCAGGCTTTTGCGTTGGGTATTCTCGCCTTTATTGCAGGCCTGGATATGTTCAACGGGTTAACGCACATGCACCGCCCAGTTGTTCTCGGGCCGCTGGTCGGCCTGATTCTGGGCGATCTGCATACCGGTATTTTAACAGGTGGTACGCTGGAACTGGTGTGGATGGGTCTGGCCCCACTGGCAGGAGCTCAGCCGCCAAACGTGATTATCGGCACTATCGTGGGAACCACGTTTGCCATAACGACCGGAGTGAAACCTGAAGTTGCCGTAGGTGTGGCGGTACCGTTCGCCGTAGCAGTACAGATGGGGATTACCTTCCTGTTCTCTGTGATGTCCGGGGTGATGGCTCGCTGCGATCGCATGGCAGCGAATGCCGATACAGCCGGAATTGAGCGGGTCAACTATCTGGCGTTGCTCGCGCTGGGGACCTTCTACTTTTTATGCGCGTTCCTGCCAATTTACTTTGGCGCGGAACATGCCAAAACCGCGATAGATGTTCTGCCGACGCGTCTGATTGACGGCCTCGGCGTGGCAGGCGGCATCATGCCAGCTATCGGCTTCGCCGTACTGCTGAAAATCATGATGAAAAACGTCTATATCCCCTACTTCATCCTGGGTTTTGTCGCCGCAGCCTGGCTCAAACTCCCTGTGCTGGCAATCGCCGCCGCAGCACTGGCAATGGCGCTGATCGATTTTCTGCGTAAATCACCTGAACCTACAGCTCCCGCAGCACAAAAAGAGGAATTCGAAGATGGCATCTAATCAAACGGCTCTGCCGAACGTTTCCGAAACCGAAGAAACGCTGCTGTCCGGCACCAATGAAAACGTCTACGAAGACCAGAATATCGGTGCCGAGCTGACGAAAAAAGATATCAACCGTGTTGCCTGGCGTTCAATGCTGTTGCAGGCCTCTTTTAACTACGAACGTATGCAGGCATCAGGATGGCTGTACGGCCTGTTACCTGCTCTGAAAAAGATCCACACCAATAAGCGCGATCTGGCGCGTTCGATGAAAGGCCATATGGGCTTCTTCAACACGCACCCATTCCTGGTCACGTTTGTTATCGGGATTATCCTGGCGATGGAACGCTCCAAGCAGGATGTGAACAGTATTCAAAGCACCAAGATTGCCGTGGGTGCGCCACTTGGCGGTATCGGTGATGCCATGTTCTGGTTAACGTTACTGCCTATTTGCGGCGGTATCGGGGCCAGCCTGGCGCTGCAAGGCTCTATTCTTGGCGCTGTTGTCTTTATTGTTATGTTCAACGTGGTTCATCTTGGTCTGCGCTTTGGGCTGGCACACTATGCTTATCGAATGGGCGTTGCTGCCATCCCGCTGATTAAAGCTAACACCAAAAAGGTTGGACATGCGGCATCCATCGTTGGGATGACGGTGATCGGCGCGCTGGTAGCGACCTATGTTCGCCTGAGCACTACGCTGGAAATCACTGCTGGCGATGCAGTAGTGAAACTGCAAACAGATGTGATAGACAAGCTGATGCCTGCTTTTTTATCGCTGGTCTACACATTAACCATGTTCTGGCTGGTCCGCCGTGGCTGGAGTCCTCTGCGCCTTATCGCCATTACCGTGGTGCTCGGCGTCGTAGGTAAGTTCTGTCACTTCCTGTAAACATAAGGGGTTGTAGATGTTAGGTATTATTTTGACGGGTCATGGCGGGTTTGCCAGCGGAATGGAAAAAGCGATGAAACAGATTCTGGGTGAACAATCACAGTTCATCGCCATCGACTTTCCGGAAACCTCAACCACCGCCTTACTCACATCGCAGCTTGAACAGGCGGTGAGTGAACTGGATGCGCAGCAAGACATCGTGTTTCTGACAGACCTGTTAGGCGGGACACCATTTCGCGTCGCTTCCACCCTGGCCATGCAAAGGCAAGGCACCGAGGTGATCACCGGCACTAATCTGCAACTACTGCTGGAAATGGTGCTGGAGCGCGATGGCCTGACCAGCGAAGCATTTCGCTTGCAGGCGCTGGAGTGCGGGCACCGTGGTTTAACTAGCCTGGTGGACGAACTGGGACGCTGTCGTGAGGAAAAGCCCGTTGAGGAAGGGATATGAGACAGCTACTTCGCGCCAGACGTCTACTGACCGAACGAGGCTGGCTGGACGATCATCAAATACACATTGAAGACGGCATCATTGCAGAAATAGAGCCAATACCCTCCGGCGTTATGGTCCACGATGCAGAGCTGCTTTGTCCGGCTTACATTGATATCCACGTGCACGGCGGTGCGGGCGTCGATGTGATGGATGAAGCACCGGATACGCTCGACAAACTGGCGATGCACAAAGCACGTGAAGGGGTAGCCAACTGGCTACCCACTACCGTCACCGCTCCACTACCAGATATTCGCAAGGCGCTTGAGCGTATCGCCCATCGTTACCATTCCGGAGGGCCCGGCGCACAGGTGCTGGGCAGTTATCTTGAAGGCCCGTACTTTACGCCGCAGAACAAAGGGGCGCACCCGCCTGAGCTTTTCAGGGAACTGGAACTCAGTGAACTGGATGAACTGATTGCGATTTCCCAGCAAACATTGCGCGTCGTTGCGCTGGCACCAGAAAAACCCGGTGCATTACAGGCCATCGAACATCTGAAGCAGCGCAACGTACGGGTGATGCTGGGACACAGCGCTGCTACCTGGGAACAAACCCGCGCGGCCTTTGACGCCGGTGCTGACGGACTGGTGCACTGCTATAACGGTATGACCGGCTTACATCATCGGGATCCAGGAATGGTTGGCGCAGGGTTAACCGACCCTCGCGCCTGGCTGGAACTTATCGCTGACGGACACCATGTCCACCCAGCGGCCATGAAGCTCTGCTGCTGTTGCGCCAAAGACAGGCTGGTGCTGATCACCGATGCCATGCAGGCTGCAGGAATGCCAGACGGGCGATATACGCTCTGCGGTGAGGAAGTGGAAATGCACAGTGGTATTGTGCGTACCGCTTCCGGTGGTCTGGCTGGTAGCACGCTCTCGGTTGATGCCGCCGTACGTAATATGGTCAAGCTCACCGGGATAACGGCAGAAGAGGCAATTCATATGGCCTCTCTCCACCCCGCACGTCTGTTGGGTATCGATCGCCACCTGGGATCGTTAGCAGTGGGAAAACGTGCCGACGCGATCGCGCTTAATAGCGGGCTGCATTTACAACAGATCTGGATTCAGGGTCAGGCTCTCCCCCTTTGACCTTTCATTTTGTCTCGTGTTGGCCTGCGGTCTTCGATCGCAAGGCCTTTCTTTTCCTTTCGCTTGAGTAAATACCTAACCATCATACAACAAGCGTACTTCTTATAGATCAATAAGATAATCATTCCTTTCGTTCTCACGATCACAAATTTCGTTTTATTTCATTTTGGATCATTGCTCTTTCGATTTCTTTCATATAGATTTTAATCAATCGACAAGATGAACAAGTGAAACGAAACGAAAGATAGCGACATTCTTGCCAGCGTCTTATGTGGAATTTACAAGACTAAGGACTTAAGTTATGCCAGAAACCTATACCCCTGTTACCGCGGTAACGGGCACCTGGACCGAAGAAGAGATCCGTCAACAACCTGCCAGTTGGATCCGTTCCCTTACGAATATCGACAACATTCGCTCTGCCATTGACAGCTTTCTCGCACCATTACTGCGCAAAAACGATCTGCGGATCATACTGACCGGGGCCGGAACATCAGCATTCATTGGCGACATCATCGCCCCCTGGCTGGCAAGCTATACCGGTAAAAACATCAGTGCTGTGCCAACCACCGATCTGGTCACTAATCCGATGGATTACCTGAATCCCGCACATCCGCTGCTGCTCATTTCTTTCGCTCGCTCAGGAAACAGCCCTGAAAGTGTTGCGGCAGTGGAACTGGCTAATCAGTTTGTACCTGAGTGCTATCACCTGCCAATCACCTGCAACGAAGCAGGTAGCCTCTATCAAAACGCAGTCGCAAGCGACAATGCCTTTGCTCTGTTGATGCCCGCAGAGACACATGACCGTGGTTTCGCCATGACCAGCAGCATTACCACCATGATGGCCAGCTGCCTGGCAGTATTCGCCCCGGAAAAAATCAACAGTCAGACCTTCCGCGACGTGGCCGATCGGTGCCAGGCGATTCTGACTTCACTGGGTGATTTCAGCGACGGCGTATTTGGCAATGAACCCTGGAAACGGATCGTTTACCTCGGTAGCGGTGGATTACAGGGAGCTGCGCGGGAATCGGCACTGAAAGTCCTGGAACTGACAGCAGGCAAACTGGCCGCATTCTATGACTCCCCTACAGGCTTTCGTCACGGTCCAAAGTCGCTGGTTGATAATGAAACGCTGGTAGTGGTCTTTGTTTCCAGCCATCCCTATACACGTCAATACGATCTCGATCTGCTGGCAGAGTTACGCCGCGATCGGCAGGCATTGCGGGTTGTCGCGATTGCCGCACAAACCCATGAGACGATTGAAGCTGGCCCACATATTCTGCTGCCACCAGCACGCTCTTTCATCGATATGGAATTGGCATTCTGCTTCCTGATCTACGCCCAGGTCTTTGCTTTGACGCAATCCATCAATATCGGCAATACACCGGATACGCCTTCTGCCAGCGGCACTGTGAACCGCGTTGTACAGGGCGTTGTTATTCATCCCTGGAACGCCTAAAAGGATCGTTTTATGAGCATTATTTCCACGAAATACCTCCTGCTGGATGCCCAAAAAAAGGGTTATGCCGTACCCGCCTTTAACATTCATAACGCCGAGACGATCCAGGCGATCCTTGAGGTGTGCTATGAAATGCAATCGCCGGTGATCCTTGCCGGAACACCGGGCACCTTTAAGCATATCGCGCTGGAAGAGATCTACGCGCTGTGCAGCGCTTATTCCACCAGCTACGGTATACCGCTGGCGCTGCACCTCGATCACCATGAGTCGCTGGACGATATCCGTCGTAAAGTGAATGCAGGAGTGCGCAGCGCAATGATCGACGGCAGTCACTTTCCGTTTGAAGAAAACGTGAAGCTGGTGAAATCCGTTGTAGATTTTTGCCATGCCAAAGATTGCAGCGTGGAAGCTGAGCTGGGCCGCCTCGGTGGCGTAGAAGATGATATGAGCGTGGATGCGGAAAGCGCCTTCCTTACCGATCCACAAGAAGCCAAACAGTTTGTTGAGCGTACCGGCGTAGACAGCCTTGCCGTAGCCATCGGCACTGCACACGGGTTGTATACCAAAACGCCCAAAATCGATTTCCAACGGCTGGGTGAAATTCGTGAAGTGGTGGATATTCCGCTGGTACTACATGGCGCAAGCGATGTTCCTGACGAATACGTCCGCCGCACGATCGAGCTTGGCGTGTGCAAAGTTAACGTCGCTACTGAACTGAAAATCGCTTTTGCCGATGCGGTCAAAGCGTGGTTTGCGGAAAATCCGCAGGGCAACGATCCTCGCTATTACATGCGGGTCGGTATGGATGCGATGAAAGAAGTCGTGCGAAGTAAAATCACTGTATGCGGGTCAGCAAACCGCTTATTAATCAGTGAAACTGCCGCTCAGTCTTAAGCTCTGTGTTAGCTTATGGCCATACCCTTGTCGGTTTGGCCATCAACAATCGGGCTTACTCTCCCTGTTGTTCCAGTGCGTGCTTATACAGCGCATTCTTTTTCACGCCGTGGATTTCAGCGGCCAGCGCGGCGGCCTTTTTCAGCGGCAGTTCGGCTTGCAGCAGCGCCAGGGTCCGCAGCGCATCGGCAGGGAGATCGTCTTCCTGCGCTTTATGCCCTTCGACAATCAGCACCATTTCACCTTTACGACGGTTTTCATCTTCCTTGACCCACGCAAGCAGTTCGCCGACCGGTGCGCCGTGAATGGTTTCCCAGGTTTTGGTCAGCTCGCGCGCCAGCACCACGTAACGGGATTCGCCCCAGACGGCAACCATGTCTTCCAGGCTATCCAGCAAGCGGTGGGTAGATTCATAAAAAATAAGCGTACGCGGCTCTGCCTCAATGGCTTTCATCGCATCACGACGCCCTTTCGATTTGGCAGGCAGAAAACCTTCATAGCAAAAGCGGTCTGAAGGCAAACCAGCAGCGCTTAGGGCAGCAATCGCCGCGCAAGGGCCCGGCAGAGGAACAACGCGGATCCCCGCTTCGCGACAGGTGCGCACCAGATGGTAGCCAGGATCGTTAATCAACGGTGTTCCGGCATCGGAAACCAGCGCAATGTTTTGCCCTTCTTTGAGTTTCGCCACCAGCGTTTCGGCCTTTTGCTGCTCGTTGTGGTCATGTAGCGCGAACAAACGCGCGTTAATCGCGAAGTGTTGTAACAATAATCCTGTATGACGTGTGTCTTCAGCGGCAATCAAATCAACGGCTTGTAAAACTTCGAGCGCTCGTTGGGTAATATCAGCCAAATTTCCTATAGGAGTAGGTACAATAAAGAGTTGGCCTTGAGAATTATCCGCCGATTCGTGTTGTTTCATTGTGTCGTCCGTATTGCCGATTTAATATTGAGCATTGAGTAAAAAAATATCACTGGATACAGTATGGTACCCTCAACATTTTCTCGTTTGAAAGCCGCGCGCGCGCTACCAGTCATTCTGGCAGCACTGATTTTCGCAGGCTGTGGCACCCAGGCGCCAGACCAGAGTGCAGCCCATATGCAGGGCACTGCGCAGGCTGATTCCGGCTTTTATCTGCAACAAATGCAGCAAAGCTCAGATGATAGCAAGACCAACTGGCAATTACTCGCCATTCGTGCACTGCTGAAAGAAGGCAAGAGCCAGCAGGCTAGCGAGCTGTTCAACCAGCTGCCGCAGAAACTAAACGACACTCAGCGTCGTGAGCAGTCTCTGCTGGCCGTCGAGATCAAGCTCGCACAGAAAGATATCGCTGGCGCTCAGGCCCTGCTGGATAAACTCACTCCTGCCGATTTCGATCAAAACCAGCAGGCCAGATACTGGCAGGCGCAAATCGACGTCAACCAGGGTCGTCCATCGTTGACACTACTGCGCGCCCTGATCTCCCAGGAACCGCTGCTGGCCGCGAATGCTAAGCAGAAAAACATCGATGCCACCTGGCAGGCGCTGTCATCCATGACCCAGGAGCAAGCACAGGCACTGGTCATCAATGCGGATGAAAACGTGCTGCAAGGCTGGTTGGATCTCCAGCGCGTCTGGTTCGATAACCGTAACGATCCAGACATGATGAAAGCCGGTATTGCGGACTGGCAGAAACGTTATCCGCAAAACCCGGGCGCAAAAATACTGCCAACGCAGTTGGTTAACGTCCAGAGCTTTAAGCCCGCCTCCACCAGCAAAATTGCGCTGCTGCTGCCGCTGAACGGTCAGGCCGCTGTATTTGGCCGGACTATTCAGCAAGGCTTTGAAGCGGCAAAAAATATGGGTACTCAACCCGTAGCGGCCCCTGCTGTAGCTGCGCCTGCGGTGGATACAACATCTGCGACGACCACAGAACAGCCGCAAACGACTGACGGCGTTGCCAGCCCTTCTCAGGCGTCAGTAAGCGATCTGACCAACGAGACGCCAGCACAGCCAGAAACACCTGCTGCGCAGCCCGCAGCACCCGCTCAGCCAACAACCGCCAGCGCACCGGCGAATCCATCAGCAGAGCTGAAAATCTACGACACTTCATCACAGCCTCTGAACCAAATTCTGACTCAGGTTCAACAGGATGGCGCCAGCATCGTGGTTGGCCCACTGCTGAAGAACAATGTTGAAGAGCTGATGAAAAGCAATACGCCATTAAACGTGCTGGCACTTAATCAGCCGGAGTCGGTGAAAAACCTGCCGAACGTCTGCTACTTCGCTTTGTCGCCAGAAGATGAAGCGCGCGACGCCGCGCGTCACATCCGCGATCAAGGAAAACAGACGCCGCTGTTGTTGATCCCTCGGAGTTCATTAGGCGATCGCGTTGCCAACGCCTTTGCACAGGAATGGCAAAAGCTGGGCGGCGGCGTAGTGTTGCAGCAGAAGTTTGGCTCCACCGCCGAGCTGAAAATGGGCGTCAACGGCGGTTCGGGAATTTCCCTGACGGGCAGCCCGGTGGCCTCCTCTGTACCTGCGCAACCTGGCGTGACGATTGGCGGCCTGACGATTCCGGCTGCGCCTACAGATGCGCAGATCACCGGCGGCAGCGGCCGTGTTGATGCCGTGTATATTCTGGCGACGCCGGAAGAAATTGCCTTTATTAAGCCAATGATCGCTATGCGCAACGGCAGCCAGAGCGGCGCAACGCTGTACGCCAGCTCCCGTAGCGCGCAGGGAACTGCTGGCCCGGATTTCCGTCTGGAGATGGAAGGCTTGCAGTACAGCGAAATACCGATGCTGGCAGGTGCTAACGCTCCTCTCATGCAGCAGGCGCTTGGCGCGGTTCGTAACGACTACTCACTGGCACGTATGTATGCGATGGGCGTCGATGCCTGGTCACTTGCCAACCACTTCTCGCAAATGCGTCAGGTACAGGGTTTCGAAATTAACGGCAACACCGGGGCCTTAACCGCAACGCCGGATTGTGTGATTAACAGGAAGTTATCATGGCTCAAATACCAGCAAGGACAAGTCGTCCCCGCCAGTTAACGAGTAAACAGACCGGTGACGCGTGGGAATCCACCGCGCGTGACTGGCTGCAAAGCAAGGGACTGCATTTTATCGCCGCCAACGTGCGTGAACGTGGCGGCGAAATCGACCTGATAATGCGTGAAGGCAGCACCACCGTCTTTGTTGAAGTCCGCTATCGGCGCTCGGCCCAGTTTGGCGGCGCAGCGGCGAGTGTGACCCGGAGCAAACAACACAAATTATTACAGACCGCCCGCTTGTGGCTTGCGCGCCACAATGGGAGTTTTGATACTGTGGATTGCCGGTTCGATGTGTTAGCCTTCACCGGAAATGATGTTGAGTGGTTTAAGGACGCGTTCAACGACCGCTCATAGTTGAAGATTCAGAGCCTGGTTCTTAAGGATTAGCGTGTTAGATAGAATTAAAGTCTGCTTTACAGAAAGCATTCAAACTCAGATAGCTGCGGCTGAAGCACTTCCGGATGCGATCTCCCGTGCCGCCATGACGCTGGTTCAGTCCCTGCTCAATGGCAACAAAATTCTCTGTTGTGGTAATGGGACGTCCGCTGCCAACGCACAGCATTTTGCTGCCAGCATGATCAATCGTTTTGAAACAGAACGCCCAAGTTTACCTGCGATTGCACTAAACACTGATAATGTGGTCTTAACTGCGATTGCCAACGATCGCCTGCACGACGAAGTTTATGCAAAACAAGTCCGTGCGCTGGGACATGCAGGAGATGTTCTGCTGGCAATCTCTACGCGTGGTAATAGCCGCGATATCGTAAAAGCCGTTGAAGCCGCCGTGACACGCGACATGACAATCGTCGCGCTGACCGGGTATGACGGAGGGGAACTGGCCGGATTACTGGGGCCGCAGGATGTTGAAATCCGTATCCCCTCACACCACAGCGCCCGCGTTCAGGAAATGCACATGCTGACGGTCAACTGCCTTTGCGATCTCATCGATAACACGCTTTTCCCTCACCAGGATGATTAAGGAGTACACATGAAGGCATTTTCGCCGCTTGCTGTGATTATCGCTGCACTGCTGCTGCAAGGCTGTGTCGCTGCTGCCGTTGTCGGAACTGCTGCTGTCGGCACCAAAGCCGCGACGGATCCTCGCAGCGTCGGCACCCAGGTAGATGATGGAACCCTGGAATTACGCGTCAATACGGCGTTGTCGAAAGATGCCCAGATCAAGAAAGAAGCGCGAATCAACGTGAGCGCATATCAGGGTAAAGTGCTGCTGGTCGGTCAGTCGCCAAATAGCGAACTGTCTGCACGAGCAAAACAGATTGCGATGGGCGTAGAAGGTACGACTGAGGTCTTTAATGAGATCCGTCAGGGCCAGCCAATCGGTCTGGGCGATGCGTCCAACGATACCTGGATAACCACCAAAGTACGTTCCCAGTTACTGACCAGCGATCAGGTGAAATCCTCTAACGTGAAAGTCACGACCGAGAATGGAGAAGTGTTCCTGTTAGGTCTGGTGACCGAACGCGAAGCGAAGGCGGCGGCAGACATCGCCAGCCGGGTAAGCGGCGTGAAACGCGTCACGACGGCCTTTACGTTTATTAAGTAATACTGATGCCGGATAGCGACGCCTGAGCGTCTCATCCGGCCTACAGGACGTTATCGTTTGTAGGTCGGATAAGCGTCAGCGCCATCCGGCATTTTATTTAGCCCTTTCGCGTAACTCAGAAGAGGTCAGGATCGAAACCCCTTCATGCCCAGGCGCCAGCGCTTCTGCCAACATTGCCCGCGCAACATCGCGCGCTTCAATCGACTTCCAGTTACCCGGCAGCAGCCTGAACAACGGCGCTAAAAACATCTCATTCGCCCGCTGTTTGTCCCTATCACCCAGTAGCATTGAAGGCCGGGCAATGGTCAGCCGAGGCCAATTCTGCGCGATCAGCGCCTGCTCCATTTCACCTTTCACCCGGTTATAAAAAAACGGTGAATTGGCATTAGCGCCCATCGAACTCACCACCAGCATATGCTGTGCCCCCAGCCGACGCCCCGTCAGAGCTGTATCCACTACCAGCGTATAGTCAGCGTGGATAAATGCTTCTTTGCTGCCCGCTTCACGTCGGGTCGTTCCCAGACAACAAAAGACAATATCGACCGGATCGGTAACCTGCGCCAGAGCATCGGTTAGCTGCGGATCGTGGGGATTATAGATGCCAACCGTATCAGCCAGCGGTCGACGCGTCGGCGCCGTAATGGCATTGATCCGGGGTTCATTCAGTAGCATCCGCAATAAATGTCCACCCACCAGACCCGTTGCACCGGTTATTAACACCTGACTCATCGTTTATTTTCCCCTGACGCTTCAATCACTCTTTTAACTATAGATCACGTAGCCAGTGCATCTTTTTACCGAAGCCCAGCGTGTTGTCCGTGAATTTGACTTCATCCAGTCGAATCTCCCACACGGGCGCTGGCAACATTCTGGCGACGGGGAAACGGCGGTTGTAGGCGTTACGCGCGGCTTCACTCTCCTGCCCTTCAAGACGGCGAATCTCCCCCTTAAACTGCACGCCACGAATCAGGGCGACCGTTTTGGGCTGACCATTTACCGTGCCGGCAATCGGTGCACACGGTCCCGACATCTGCGCATGGCGCGTTTTATCTTCGGTCAGCACATAGAATGCCATCTTCTGCGCATCAAACAGGTAAAACGCATTGGCGCACCACAATTCACCTTCATGGTATACGCACCAGGTCACGACGTGCTGTTTTGCCAGCCAGCGAGACACCGCAGTCAGTGTTTCCATTTCTGTTCTCTTTTATACTGTAGGCCTGAAAATTATCACGTCGATGGTGACAATGACACCCTGGTATCTGTACCTGATCCGTACCGCTGACAACGCCTTATACACCGGAATTACCACCGATGTGCAGCGCCGCTATAAGCAGCATCAAAGTGGGAAAGGCGCGAAGGCGCTACGTGGAAAGGGGGAACTCACGTTGGCATTTGCGGCGCAAGTTGGCGACCGTTCGCTGGCCCTGCGCATAGAGTATCGCGTCAAACAGCTCACAAAGCGTCAGAAAGAGTGCCTTGTAGAAGGCGAAGGGCTTGAGGCTCTACTGAGCAGCCTGCAAGCCCCGGATGTTAAAAACGATTGAAGTGGTCGTGGTATTCCACCAGGCCCGTCACGCCCTCCAGCGCATCGTCCGCCAGGCGATGAACCTGGAACGCGCTTTCGGTGCCCGGCCAGCGGCAACGCAGGTCATGATGCGCTGCCAGCTCAAAGCCAAAGCGGCTGTACAGTGCCGGATCGCCCAGCGTAACCACCGCGGCGTAGCCAAACTCGTTCAGGGAATCGAGTCCTTCATAGACCAGTTGACGCGCCAGGCCCTGCCCCCGGTAGTTTTCATCCACCGCGAGCGGCGCCATGCCGACCCATTGCAGATCTTCACCCTGAACATCGACAGGGCTGAACGCGACGTAACCCACTACCTGACCTTCATCATCGGTAGCAACCAAACCCAGCGTTAAGAAACCATCTTCACGCAGGTCGTGCACTAATTTTGCTTCCGCATCGCTCTCAAATGAACGGCGCAGCAACGCATCAATACCAGGGGCATCAATGGGAATCTCAACTCGAATCAGCATGGCTCACCTACCGAGGTCTGTTTGGTTTCTGGCGACGTTTTCATCCCCGCCTCAACAAAATCCGCCAACTGCATCAGCATGACGCGCAACGCTTTAGGCATCTGCTCCAGTTCGATGGCATCCATCAGATTTTTTACGTATAGCCCTAATTCTGTATCACCTTCAATCACCAGGCGACGCTGGAAGAAAAGCGTATCCGGATCCTGCTTGCGGGCCACGATCATCAGGAGATCGCTGGCATCGGCGCTAAAACTCACATCCGCATCTGCATTCTGGCTGACGATAAGTTTATCGTTTTCAACAGAGGTATACCATTTGAGGTCAATGTCACGCACATGAATGCTCAGCCAGCGACCTTCGAGAAACTCCAGCTCCCCATCGGCCAGCGCCTGACTAAACTGCCAGCTCAGGACCTGCTCCAGAACCTGGCGCTTCAGCGCAAAGGGCGTCAGTTTAACCGGTACACTCATCAGAGAAGGACCTAAATGTACTAAGCGTGAACGCAGTTTATCCAACACGAGCTTTACTCCCTGTTTCAATAGTCCTGCTATTTTGCCATATCAAATAAACGACATAGCGGCATAAATCAACAATTCGCTACGAAATTGTTACCTCTTTATTGGTGTCACCAATACGACTTTAACTGCCTCAAATCAAAAATTGTCTCAGCAAGGTTAACTAAAATCCCTCTTCGTTAACATTTCTGCGCCCTACATGGCGCAACGTTCAGGATAAATTATGGAGCTGCTCTGCCCTGCCGGAAACCTCCCGGCGCTTAAGGCGGCCATCGAGAACGGCGCTGATGCTGTCTACATCGGGCTGAAAGATGATACCAACGCCCGTCATTTCGCCGGCCTTAATTTTACCGAGAAAAAATTGCAGGAAGCGGTGAGTTTCGTTCATCAACATCGCCGTAAGCTGCACATTGCGATTAACACCTTTGCGCACCCGGATGGTTACGCGCGCTGGCAGCGTGCCGTTGATATGGCTGCGCAACTGGGTGCAGACGCGCTGATCCTCGCCGACCTCGCCATGCTTGAGTATGCCGCAGAGCGCTACCCGCATATTGAGCGCCATGTCTCTGTTCAGGCATCTGCAACCAATGAAGAGGCGATTAATTTCTACCATCGCAACTTTGACGTCGCCCGCGTGGTTCTGCCGCGCGTGCTGTCTATTCATCAGGTGAAGCAGCTTGCTCGCGTCACGCCAGTTCCCCTGGAAGTGTTCGCCTTTGGCAGCCTGTGCATTATGGCGGAAGGCCGCTGCTATCTTTCGTCTTACCTGACGGGCGAATCTCCTAATACCGTCGGTGCCTGCTCCCCTGCCCGTTTTGTTCGCTGGCAGCAAACCCAACAAGGGCTGGAATCCCGTCTTAATGAAGTGCTGATCGATCGCTACCAGGATGGCGAAAACGCCGGGTATCCAACGCTGTGTAAAGGGCGCTACCTGGTGGATGGCGAGCGCTACCATGCGCTGGAAGAACCCACCAGCCTGAATACGCTGGAGCTGCTGCCGGAACTGCTGGCAGCCAATATTGCCTCGGTGAAAATCGAGGGACGTCAGCGCAGCCCGGCCTATGTCAGCCAGGTGGCGAAAGTGTGGCGTCAGGCAATCGACCGCTGTATGGCCGACCCGCAAAACTACGTCCCGCAGGCCGCGTGGATGGAAACGCTCGGTTCAATGTCCGAAGGCACACAGACCACGCTTGGCGCGTATCACCGTAAATGGCAGTGAGAGAAGCAATGAAATATTCCTTAGGGCCGGTGCTATGGTACTGGCCGAAAGAAACGTTGGAAGATTTTTATCAGCAGGCCGCCGTAAGCCAGGCCGACATTATCTATCTTGGCGAAGCGGTATGCAGTAAACGCCGTGCCACCAAAGTAAGCGACTGGCTGGATATGGCGAAATCACTCGCTGGCAGCGGTAAACAGGTGGTGCTGTCGACGCTGGCGCTGGTGCAGGCCTCTTCTGAGCTGGGAGAACTGAAGCGCTATGTTGAAAACGGCGACTTCCTGCTGGAAGCCAGCGATCTCGGGGTGGTAAACATGTGCGCCGAGCGTAAGCTGCCGTTTGTCGCCGGGCATGCGCTCAACTGCTACAACGCGGTAACCCTGCGTTTACTGCTCAAGCAGGGCATGACGCGCTGGTGTATGCCGGTAGAGTTATCCCGCGACTGGCTGGTAAACCTGCTCAACCAGTGTGATGAGCTGGGTATTCGCAATCAGTTTGAAGTCGAGGTACTGAGCTATGGGCATCTGCCGCTGGCATACTCCGCCCGATGCTTTACCGCACGCTCTGAAGATCGTCCAAAAGACGAATGTGAAACCTGCTGCATCAAATACCCGAACGGACGCGATGTGCTGTCGCAGGAGAATCAGCAGGTCTTTGTGCTCAACGGGATCCAGACCATGAGCGGCTATGTTTACAACCTCGGCAACGAGCTGACATCAATGCAGGGTCTGGTTGATATTGTGCGCCTGTCCCCCTCGGGCAGCGAAACATTCGCCATGCTTGATGCATTCCGCGCCAATGAAAATGGTACGGCCCCATTACCGCTTGCCGCCCACAGTGACTGCAACGGCTACTGGAAGCGACTGGCTGGTCTGGAGCTGCAGGCCTAGCCGGATGGCGGCAAATTGCCTTATCCGGCCTACAAATAGCGATCCCGTAGGCCCGATAAGCGCAGCGCCATCGGGCATTGTTTTTGCCGTCAGTCTCATAAAGCTCACTTTGTTAACAACGGTAATCAAATTTTAATGCAGTATTAAAAGATTAACCGGTAACAAAGTGAGCCGTTATGACTGACAAAACTATTCCGTTCTCGGTGCTGGATCTGGCGCCAATCCCTGAAGGATCTTCGGCAAAAGAGGCCTTCACGCACTCGCTTGATCTCGCCCGACTGGCTGAAAAGCGCGGCTACCACCGCTACTGGCTGGCGGAGCATCACAACATGGTCGGTATCGCCAGCGCGGCAACTTCAGTGCTGATTGGCTATCTGGCTGCCAATACCACCACGCTGCATCTCGGGTCTGGCGGCGTGATGCTGCCCAACCATTCGCCGCTGGTGATCGCCGAGCAGTTCGGTACCCTGAATACGCTGTATCCGGGACGCATCGATCTTGGGCTTGGCCGCGCGCCGGGGAGCGATCAGCCAACGATGCGTGCGCTGCGCCGCCATATGAGCGGTGATATCGATAACTTCCCTCGCGACGTCGCTGAACTGGTGGACTGGTTCGACGCCCGCGATCCTAACCCCCATGTACGCCCGGTTCCCGGCTACGGCGAGCAGATCCCGGTCTGGTTATTAGGCTCCAGCCTGTACAGCGCACAGTTGGCGGCCCAGCTCGGCCTGCCGTTTGCCTTCGCCTCGCATTTTGCTCCGGATATGCTGCATCAGGCGCTGCATCTGTATCGCACCCAGTTCAAACCCTCAGCGCGGCTGGCAAAGCCGTATGCGATGGTGTGCATCAACATCATTGCCGCTGACAGCAATCGCGACGCCGAGTTTCTTTTCACCTCGATGCAGCAGGCGTTTGTGAAACTGCGTCGTGGCGAAACCGGCCAGCTACCACCGCCGGTAGAGAATATGCATCAGCTGTGGTCCGCTTCTGAACAGTACGGCGTACAACAGGCGCTGAGCATGTCGCTGGTTGGTGATAAGGCGAAAGTGCGACACGGGCTGGAGGCTATCTTGCGTGAAACCCAGGCCGATGAAATTATGGTTAACGGCCAGATTTTTGATCATCAGGCACGTCTTCATTCGTTTGATTTGGCGATGGATGTGAAGCAGGAATTGTTGGGGTAGCGCGGTTTGTGCCGGATGGCGGCTACGCCTTATCCGGCCTAAACGGTACTGTAGGCCCGGTAAGCGTAGCGCTACCGGGCAACGGTTTTACTGATAGACCGGTAACAGATCCACGCTCGACAGAATATGGATAACCGCGTTGCCGATACCGAACACCAGGATCAGCGCAATCATCGGCTTACCGCCCCAGACACGGAATTTCGGGCTACCGAAACGCTCGCGGGATTTACGTGCCAGCAGCGCCGGAACAATGGCAGCCCAGATGGTTGCTGCGAGTCCTGCATAGCCAATGGCGTACAGGAAACCGTTCGGCCACAGCAGGCCACCGATAATTGGCGGGACAAACGTCAGCAATGCCGTTTTGAAACGTCCCATTGCCGAGTCATCAAAGCCAAACAGATCCGCCAGATAGTCAAACAGACCGAGCGTAACGCCGAGGAATGAACTCGCCACCGCAAAGTTGGAGAACACCACCAGCAGCAGATCCAGACTGCGGCTGTTTAGTACGCCGCTCAGCGCCTGTACCAGCACATCAATGTTACCGCCCTGTTGCGCAATACCGATAAACTCTGGACGCGGAATGTTGCCCATCGTTCCCAGCAACCATACGGTGTACAGCACCAGCGCCAGCAGCGTGCCGTACACCAGACACTTAACGATGGTCTTCGGATCTTTGCCGTAGTACTTCATCAGGCTCGGGACGTTGCCGTGATAGCCGAATGAAGCCAGACAAAACGGCAGCGTCATCAGCAGGTACGGCGTATACGAAGCGTTGCTCTGCGCCACGTTAAACAGTGTTGCGGGCTGCACGTGCCCCAGCAGGCTGCCGAAGGTCAGGAAAAAGGTAATCACCTTTGCGCCCAGCACAATCGCCGTCATGCGGCTAACCGCTTTGGTGCTTAACCACACCACAAATGCCACCAGCAGCGCAAAGCCAAGACCTGCCGCGCGTGCCGGAACATTCAGCGACATCTCGGAGAAAGTGTGATGCAGAATCGACCCGCTCGCTGAGATATAGGCGTAGGTCAGGATATAGAGAACGAAGGCGATCGAGATGCCGTTCACTACGTTCCAGCCTTTACCCAGCAGATCTTTCGTGATGGTGTCAAAGCTGGAACCAATGCGGTAATTGAGGTTAGCTTCGAGGATCATCAGTCCGGAATGCAGCATGCAGAACCAGGTGAAGATCAGCGCCGCCATTGACCAGAAAAACCACGCCCCGGACATGACCACTGGCAGAGAAAACATCCCCGCGCCAATAATGGTGCCGCCGATAATCACCACGCCGCCGAGCAGCGAAGGTGACGTTTGGGTGGTGGTTAGTGTTGCCATTTAGCCATCTCTCCAGTCATTTATATTGTGACTACATCTCAATGTGCTGCACTGTACCAGTACACGAGTACAAATGAAATAAAAAAAGCCCCGATTGTTGAGATCGGGGCTGTATATATTACTTTACGCTTTTATACCGTGAGGCTTATGCGTCACCGCCGAAACGACGACGACCAGCGGAGTCATCACGACGCGGAGCAGAAGAATCGTCACGACGCGGACCACGGTTGCCTTCACGACGTTCGCCGCTGAAACGACGACCATCGCCACGACCGCCTTCACGACGCTCACCGCTGAAATTACGACCTTCGCCACGACCGCCTTCACGACGCTCGCCGCTGAAACGGCCACCACCACGACGCTCACCACCGGTGTGCGGAACTGCATCGCCAACCAGCTGCATGTTCATCGGCTTGTTCAGGATGCGAGTACGGGTAAAGTGCTGCAGCACGTCGCCCGGCATACCTTTCGGCAGCTCAATGGTGGAGTGGGAAGCAAACAGCTTGATGTTACCGATGTAACGGCTGCTGATATCGCCTTCGTTAGCAATCGCGCCAACGATATGACGAACTTCAACACCGTCATCACGGCCCACTTCAATGCGGTACAGCTGCATGTCACCAACGTCACGACGTTCACGACGCGGACGATCTTCACCACCACGGTCATTACGGTCACGAGGGCCACGATCGTTACGATCGCGCGGACCACGGTCATCACGATCGCGGAATTCGCGTTTCGGACGCATTGGTGCATCTGGCGGCAGGATCAGCGGACGTTCGCCCTGAGCCATTTTCAGCAGTGCGGCTGCCAGCGTTTCGATATCCAGCTCTTCTTCCGGCTGCATTTTTGCCAGCAGAGCACGGTACTGATCCAGATCGCTGCTTTCCAGCTGCTGCTGTACTTTAGCGGCGAATTTTTCCAGACGGCGTTTGCTCAGCAGGTCTGCGTTCGGCAGTTCTACTTCCGGAATAGTCAGCTTCATGGTGCGTTCGATGTTACGCAGCAGACGACGCTCGCGGTTCTCAACGAACAGCAGCGCACGGCCAGCACGACCCGCACGACCGGTACGGCCGATACGGTGAACGTAAGACTCGGAATCCATCGGGATGTCGTAGTTAACAACCAGGCTGATACGCTCAACGTCCAGGCCACGGGCCGCAACGTCGGTAGCAATCAGGATATCCAGGCGGCCATCTTTCAGACGTTCCAGAGTCTGCTCACGCAGGGACTGGTTCATGTCACCGTTCAGTGCAGCGCTGCTATAACCGCTACGCTCCAGCGCTTCTGCCACTTCCAGGGTCGCATTTTTGGTACGAACGAAGATAATCGCCGCATCAAAATCTTCTGCTTCCAGGAAACGCACCAGCGCTTCATTTTTACGCATGCCCCAGACAGTCCAGTAGCTCTGGCTGATGTCAGGACGCGTGGTAACGCTGGACTGAATGCGTACTTCCTGCGGCTCTTTCATAAAGCGACGGGTAATACGACGAATCGCTTCCGGCATGGTTGCAGAGAACAGAGCGGTCTGATGACCTTCCGGGATCTGCGCCATGATGGTTTCAACGTCTTCGATGAAGCCCATACGCAGCATTTCGTCAGCTTCGTCCAGTACCAGACCGCTCAGTTTGGAGAGGTCCAGAGTACCGCGCTTCAGGTGATCCAGCAGACGGCCCGGCGTACCGACGACGATCTGTGGTCCCTGACGCAGGGCACGTAATTGCACGTCATAACGCTGGCCGCCGTACAGGGCAACCACGTTCACGCCGCGCATGTGTTTAGAGAAATCCGTCATGGCTTCTGCTACCTGAACCGCCAGTTCGCGGGTCGGTGCCAGCACCAGAATCTGAGGTGCCTTCAGCTCAGGATCAAGATTGTTGAGCAGCGGTAAAGAGAACGCTGCAGTTTTGCCGCTACCTGTCTGGGCCATACCCAGAACATCGCGGCCGCCCAGCAGATGCGGAATGCACTCTGCCTGGATTGGAGATGGTTTTTCGTAACCCAGATCGTTAAGGGCTTCAAGGATAGGAGCCTTCAGGCCCAGATCTGCAAAAGTGGTTTCGAATTCAGCCATGTAGTACGTGTGCCTCAAAATTAATGGCGGCCAGTCTACATAACTCATCATGAAATTGATCTGCAATTTTCATTGAAAAGTGTGAACCGGCTCAAAGTAGGTGTATTAACGAACAACAACGCCCTCACCCGTGAAGGTGATGGCAATCAAAAAAGATTACGGGCTGATGTGTACGTCAGCTATTGCTGGTCCGATTCTGCCAGGTCATCTTGGTCCTGGCCCAGGAGCGATAATTCCAACAATGCGTATCGGTGCTCAACAAAGTTATGAACGTTGTTAGCCACCGCCAGTTTGAACAATGCCGTAGCGTTGTCCAAATCCCCCAGACTTAGGTAGTACTTACCTAAATAGAAGTTGGTTTCACTGAGATGCTCAGCGAGCGAGGTGTTATCCGTTGCGTCCGCCTTCAGGCGTTCCATCAGCGTTGCTTCGCTAATGTTGCCCAGGTAGAACTCGACAATGTTCCATCCCCATTGCTCTTTATCCGATTTCTCAAAGCGTTGCTTCAACGCTTCTTTAGCCTGCTTCTCATCGAGCTTCTGCTCGGCAAGATAAAGCCACAGACTACGGAAAGGATCATTGGGATCGTCTTGATAAAACGCTAGCAGATCATCTTGCGCTAACTTGTCGCGACCGCCGTAATACAATGCGATACCGCGATTTAAGTGCGCGTAGTTGTAAGTTGGATCAAGCTCAAGTACAGAATCAAACGCTTCATAGGCAGCATCAAAATTGCCTGCCTGCGTTAAATATATACCTAAGTAATTGAATACTTCAGGCATATCTGGTCGGATTGCCAGCGCTTGTGAAAAATCATTTCGCGCCAGTGCCCTCAGACCGAGACTATCATACAACACTCCGCGCTCATATAAAAGCTGTGCGCGTTCGTCATCGGTTAAAGCCCGACTGGCAAGAATTTGTTCCATACGTGCCAGAATCACTTCCTGCTGCAAAGTCGGTTGCAATGGTACTGCGAGGACTTCACTCTTTCGCCAGGCGGAATTACTGCATCCAGCCAGCGTGAGTGCTGTCGCAACGAAACACCAGCGCAAAAAAGGCTTCATTTCCCACTCCCGAAGACAACGATTGAATGAACGTCCAGGTTCCCCGGTTGCTAACAAGGCATCCTGCCGGGTTAAAGGCCCTCCGCTTTCACGGAGGGCAATGGCAACCTTACTCGCCCTGGCTTGCCGGAGCTTCCGGTTCGCCTGCAGGCTGAGACTGCTCAGTTGCTTCTTTAATGCTCAGACGTACACGGCCCTGGCGATCAACTTCCAGAACTTTGACCGGTACTTCCTGGCCCATCTGCAGGTAGTCGGTCACTTTCTCAACGCGCTTATCAGCGATCTGAGAGATGTGTACCAGACCTTCTTTACCGCCACCGATGGCAACGAATGCGCCAAAGTCAACGATACGGGTCACTTTACCATTGTAGATACGGCCTACTTCGATCTCTGCGGTGATCTCTTCGATACGACGGATAGCATATTTCGCTTTTTCGCCGTCAGTCGCAGCAATCTTCACGGTACCATCATCTTCGATTTCAATGGTGGTGCCGGTTTCTTCGGTCAGAGCACGGATAACAGAACCGCCTTTACCGATAACGTCTTTGATCTTGTCCGGGCTGATCTTGATGGTGTGGATACGCGGAGCAAATTCAGAGATATCGCCACGCGGTGCGTTGATCGCTTGTTCCATCACACCCAGGATGTGCAGACGCGCACCTTTAGCCTGGTTCAGAGCAACCTGCATGATCTCTTTGGTGATACCTTCAATTTTGATATCCATCTGCAGTGCAGAGATACCGTCGCGGGAACCCGCCACTTTGAAGTCCATATCGCCCAGGTGGTCTTCGTCGCCCAGGATGTCAGACAGAACAACAAAGTTGTCGCCTTCTTTCACCAGACCCATCGCGATACCCGCAACGGCGGCTTTGATCGGCACGCCTGCATCCATCAGCGCCAGGGAAGCACCACATACGGAAGCCATGGAAGAAGAACCGTTAGATTCGGTGATTTCAGAAACCACACGCACGGTGTACGGGAATTTATCCAGTTCCGGCATTACTGCCAGTACGCCACGTTTCGCCAGACGGCCGTGACCAATCTCACGACGCTTCGGAGAACCGACCATACCGGTTTCACCTACGCAGTACGGAGGGAAGTTGTAGTGGAACAGGAAGTTGTCAGTGCGCTCGCCCATCAATTCGTCAAGGTTCTGCGCATCACGAGTGGTGCCCAGGGTCGCAGTAACCAGCGCCTGAGTTTCGCCACGGGTGAACAGTGCGGAGCCGTGGGTACGCGGCAGAACGCCAGTACGCACGTCCAGACCACGGATCATGTCTTTTTCACGGCCATCGATGCGCGGCTCGCCTGCCAGTACGCGGCTACGAACAACGTTTTTCTCGATAGCGTGCAGGATTTCACCCAGTTCGTTAGCGTCCAAGGTTTCGTCTTCAGCCACCAGAGTCGCGATGGTTTCAGATTTGATTACGTCAACCTGAGCATAACGCTCTTGTTTGTCGGTGATGCGGTAAGCATCGCTCAGGCGAGCTTCTGCCAGTGCGGCAACGCGTGCGTTCAGCGCTTCGTTGACGGCTTCTGGCTGCCAGTCCCAACGCGGTTTGCCAGCTTCTTTCGCCAGCTCGTTGATAGCCTGAATCACAACCTGCTGCTGTTCGTGACCGAACACAACAGCACCCAGCATCTGATCTTCGCTCAGCAGTTCTGCTTCGGATTCAACCATCAGTACGGCTGCTTCAGTACCCGCAACAACCAGGTCCAGCTTGCTTTCTTTCAGTTCGTCCTGAGTCGGGTTCAGTACGTACTGGTCATTGATGTAACCAACACGTGCAGCACCGATCGGGCCGTTGAATGGAATACCAGACAGAGTCAGCGCAGCAGATGCACCAATCATTGCCACGATGTCCGGGTTAACCTGCGGGTTAACGGAAACAACGGTCGCGATAACCTGAACTTCGTTAACGAAGCCTTCCGGGAACAGCGGGCGAACCGGGCGGTCAATCAGACGCGCGATCAGGGTTTCGCCTTCGCTCGGACGGCCTTCACGACGGAAGAAGCTACCCGGGATACGGCCAGCAGCGTAGGTACGCTCCTGATAGTTAACGGTCAGCGGGAAAAAGTCCTGGCCTGGTTTCGCTTTTTTCTGGCCAACAACGGTAACGAATACCGCGGTGTCATCCATGCTAACCATAACAGCGGCAGTCGCCTGACGCGCCATCATGCCGGTTTCCAGCGTAACGGTATGCTGACCGTACTGGAATTTACGAACGATCGGATTAAGCAAAATAATATCCTTTCTCTATTTTTTGACGGCACATTTTTGCGCCATCGTTAATACCCGATCTTCTGCGCATCCTCGCGACTAATGACAACCCTAACCCATAAGCATGAGTAAAGCCTCTCATTAGCCGCGCGAACCTCTGCAACGGAAGATCATTCTTAGCAACAATACATTAGTTTCCAGCGAATTGCTGCCATCTGCTGGAAAAAAGGGGCCATGAAGGCCCCCTCTTTCTGAAACTCGAAAGAATTAGCGACGCAGGCCCAGACGCTCGATCAGCGCGGTGTAACGTGCAACATCTTTACGTTTCAGGTAGTCGAGCAGTTTACGACGCTGAGAAACCATGCGCAGCAGACCACGACGGCTGTGGTGATCTTTTTTGTGCTCTGCAAAGTGACCCTGCAGGTGGTTAATCTGTGCAGTCAACAGAGCAACCTGAACATCGGTAGAACCGGTGTCGTTTGCATCACGACCAAACTCAGAAACGATTTTAGCGGTAGCTTCAGTACTTAGAGACATTTTAAAACTCCAAAGTGATAAGAATGAAAGGATGCCGATCTCTAATTCAGCTATCCCAGTGTATACACTTTATCCTTCAAACTGACTCTGCGTTGGCTGCGTCCGCTCACCTCAGTCACTTACTTAAGTAAGTGACTGAGGATTCTCAGACTTGCCGCCTTGATGCAGCTCGAATGATTTTGTGTATACGTCGCGTAGATTGTTAAACAATTTACGCGACGTTAAGCGGCAGTATTCTACTCGCAGCGCCCTTTTATCGCAAGACAGAGAGCGCTATGCAGGATACTCAACCACCAGGCGACGGGGGGCGACACGACCTTCATCGTCCATCTCCCCCATGCCAATAAACTTGCCGTCATCGCCTTCCGTCACGCGGACCAGCCCTTCCAGCGGCGCGCCTGATGTCCGTACCGGGTTACCATTTTTAAAGTAAACCGAGGATGTTAAAGGCAAATTAACAACAGGATAGTCCGATGCTGGACTGTCCATTGGCATCAGCAAAGGATCAAGCAGCTGTGCCGCCGGAATGTTCTGCAGCTCGGCCTGTTCAACCAGCTCACGCAGATGTTCCAGCGTCACCATTCGATCCACCGGATACTTGCTGACCGTCAAACGACGCAGATACGTGACGTGCGCGCCGCAGCCCAACTTCTCACCAAGATCGTCAACAATGGTGCGAATATAGGTGCCTTTGGAACAGTGAACTTCCAGCTCCAGTTCGTTACCTTCGTGACGGATAAACAGCAGCTCATAGACGGTAATCGGTCGCGCTTCACGCGGCACTTCAATACCCTGGCGCGCATATTCGTACAGCTTCTTACCCTGATACTTCAGCGCCGAATACATTGACGGGATCTGCTCGATATCGCCACGGAAAGTCTCCAGCGCGCTCGCCAGTTGTTCTGCGGTGAAGGTTACCGGACGTTCCTGCACGATTTGCCCATCGGCATCGGAAGTGTCTGTACGCTGGCCCAGACGGGCAACCACACGATAGCGTTTGTCAGAATCCAGCAAATACTGTGAAAACTTAGTCGCTTCACCGAGGCAGATTGGCAGCATGCCTGTCGCCAGCGGATCCAGTGCGCCGGTATGTCCCGCGCGGTTGGCATTGTAGATGCGTTTTACTTTTTGCAGTACATCATTGCTGGACATGCCCTGCGGCTTATCCAGCAGCAGGACACCGTGAATGTCGCGACCACGACGACGAGGACGACTCATCAGTCCTCCTTGCTGTCGTCCGCTGGGTTCACACGACGCTCATCGTCATGTTTCACCACGCTGGTCACCAGGTTGGACATGCGCATCCCTTCAACCAACGAGTTGTCGTAGAAGAAGGTCAGCTCAGGCACGATACGCAGACGCATGGCTTTACCCAGCAGAGAACGGATAAAACCAGAGGCTTCCTGCAGTGCTTTGATGCCGTTTTTCACAGCAGCTTCGTCCTGATCGTTGAGGAAAGTCACGAATACTTTGGCATATGCCAGATCACGAGACATCTCAACGCCCGATACGGTGGTCATCATACCAACACGCGGGTCTTTGATTTCGCGTTGCAGGATGAGTGCGATCTCTTTCTGCATCTCTTGCGCGACACGCTGCGGGCGACCAAATTCTTTCGCCATAATAAATTCTCCAGAATAAAGACAAAAAAGGGGCCATAAGCCCCTTTTTAAATTTCTTGCCGGGTGGCGCTTCGCTTACCCGGCCTACACCTAATCATCTTCTAAGGATTTTGGGCTGCAAATTGCGGCCCAAAAGACGACGAAGATTAAGCGATAGTACGTTGGATCTCGATGATCTCGAACACTTCGATCATATCGCCAACGCGAACGTCGTTGTAGTTCTTAACGCCGATACCACATTCCATGCCGTTACGGACTTCGTTAACGTCATCTTTGAAGCGACGCAGGGATTCCAGCTCGCCTTCATAGATAACCACGTTGTCGCGCAGAACGCGGATTGGGTTGTGACGTTTAATCGTGCCTTCGGTAACCATACAGCCTGCGATAGCGCCGAATTTCGGTGATTTGAACACATCACGAACTTCAGCCAGACCAATGATCTGCTGTTTCAGCTCCGGAGACAGCATGCCGCTCATCGCTGCTTTCACTTCGTCGATCAGATGATAGATGACGGAGTAGTAACGCAGATCCAGGCTTTCAGATTCGATAACTTTACGTGCAGAGGCATCAGCACGGACGTTGAAGCCAACCAGAATCGCGTTGGATGCCGCAGCCAGGGTCGCGTCGGTTTCGGTGATACCACCTACGCCAGAACCGATGATCTTCACTTTGACTTCGTCGGTAGACAGTTTCAGTAAAGAGTCGGAAATCGCTTCTACAGAACCCTGAACGTCAGCCTTCAGGACGACGTTCACTTCGTGAACTTCGCCTTCGGTCATGTTAGCGAACATGTTCTCGAGTTTAGATTTCTGCTGACGAGCCAGTTTAACTTCACGGAATTTGCCCTGACGATACAGTGCAACTTCACGGGCTTTCTTCTCGTCACGAACGACAGTAACTTCGTCACCTGCAGCCGGAACACCGGACAGACCGAGGATTTCCACCGGAATGGACGGACCTGCTTCCAGTACTTCCTGACCCAGTTCGTTACGCATAGCACGAACGCGACCGTATTCGAAGCCACACAGTACGATGTCGCCTTTGTGCAGCGTACCTTCACGCACCAGTACGGTAGCAACCGGACCACGACCTTTATCCAGGAAGGATTCGATAACCGCACCGCTCGCCATACCTTTACGCACAGCTTTCAGCTCCAGTACTTCGGCCTGCAGCAGGATAGCGTCCAGCAGCTCGTCGATACCGGTACCCGCTTTCGCAGAAACGTGAACGAATTGGCTCTCGCCGCCCCACTCTTCCGGCATGATGCCGTACTGGGACAGTTCGTTTTTAACGCGATCCGGATCCGCTTCTGGCTTATCGATTTTGTTGACTGCAACCACCACCGGCACACCCGCCGCTTTCGCGTGCTGGATAGCTTCGATGGTCTGTGGCATCACGCCGTCGTCTGCTGCAACAACCAGAACAACGATATCCGTTGCCTGAGCACCACGAGCACGCATGGAGGTAAACGCGGCGTGACCCGGGGTATCCAGGAAGGTGATCATACCGTTGTCAGTTTCAACGTGGTACGCACCGATGTGCTGAGTAATGCCGCCCGCTTCACCAGAAGCCACTTTCGTGGAACGAATGTAGTCCAGCAGGGAGGTTTTACCGTGGTCAACGTGACCCATGATGGTCACAACTGGTGCGCGCGGTTCAGCCGCAGCACCGGTGTCACGGTCGCTCATTACCGCTTCTTCCAGCTCGTTTTCACGACGCAGGATAACTTTGTGGCCCATCTCTTCGGCAACCAGCTGTGCGGTTTCCTGGTCGATGACCTGGTTAATGGTAGCCATTGCGCCCAGTTTCATCATCGCTTTGATGACCTGAGAGCCTTTAACTGCCATTTTGTTCGCCAGATCGCCAACGGTGATGGTTTCGCCGATCACAACGTCACGGTTAACGGCCTGAGCTGGCTTCTGGAAGCCCTGCTGCAGAGCGGAACCTTTACGCTGCTTACCGCCTTTACCGCCGCGAACCGCTGCACGTGCTTCCTCACGGTCAGCTTTAGATTCAGCGTGTTTGTTGCCTTTCTTCGCCGGACGCGCTGCTTTAGTGCTGCGAGTACGACCACGACCGCCTTCGACTTCACGATCGTTCTCGTCTTCAGCCTGGCGAGCATGCTGAGAAGTGGTGACGTGATAATCGCTGGTGTCTTCGACAGGTTCAACGTTATTCACACCATTTTTCTCGTTTTCTTCCGCCATACGGCGAGCTTCTTCCGCTACGCGGCGCGCTTCTTCTTCAAGCTTGCGACGTGCTTCTTCTTCCGCTTTACGCTTCAGTTCTGCGGCTTCATTTTCACGGCGGGCTTTTTCGGCCTGGGCGGTTTTAGTCATATCGTCGGTCTGTTGATTGCTCACTTTGTCTTTTTCCGCAGCTTCACGTTTCGCTTTATCAGCGGCTTCACGCTTAGCTTGTTCTGCGGCCTCACGTTCGGCTTTTTGTTGCGCCTCGCGTTTGGCAGCTTCTTCTGCCTCACGACGGGCTTGCTCTTCCGCTTCACGCTGCGCCTGCTCTTCCGCGGCAAGGCGTTCAGCCTCTTGCGGATCGCGTTTCACAAAGGTGCGTGTCTTGCGGACTTCGATTTGTACCGATTTGCTTTTTCCACCGGTACCTGGAATATTGAGAGTACTGCGCGTTTTACGCTGCAATGTCAACTTATCCGGCGCTGAGCCGTTTTCACGGTTCAAATGCGCCAGTAAGGTTTGTTTCTCTTGTGCGGACACAGAGTCGTCAGCAGACTTCGGGATACCGGCATCAGCAAATTGCTGTACCAGGCGATCCACGGAAGTCTGTATCTCTGCAGCCAGCGTTTTTACGGTTACATCTGTCATACTGTTCCTTCCTGCTACAGTTTATTACGCTTCGTCGCCGAACCAGCAAATATTACGGGCAGCCATAATCAGCTCACCGGCTTTTTCGTCGGTCAACCCTTCGATATCAGCCAGATCATCAATGCCCTGTTCAGCGAGATCTTCCAGCGTACAAACACCACGGGCCGCCAGTTTGAAGGCCATCTCACGATCCAATCCTTCCAGATTCAGCAGATCGTCAGCCGGTTTGTTATCACCGAGGCTTTCTTCCTGGGCCAGTGCCAGAGTGGTCAGTGCGTTTTTAGCACGCTCGCGCAGCGCTTCAACGGTCTGTTCATCCAGGCCGTCAATTTCCAGCAGCTCTTTCATTGGCACGTAGGCCAGTTCTTCCAGCGTCGCAAAACCTTCTTCCACCAGAACGGTCGCGAAATCTTCATCGATATCGAGATATTTGGTGAAGGTATCGATGGCTGCATGTGCTTCAGCCTGATGCTTCGCCTGCAGGTCATCAACGGTCATCACGTTGAGTTCCCAACCGCTCAGTTGTGAAGCCAGGCGGACGTTCTGACCATTACGTCCAATCGCCTGAGCCAGGTTACCGGCTTCAACCGCGATATCCATGGTGTGCTTGTCTTCATCCACCACGATAGAAGCAACGTCTGCTGGCGCCATTGCGTTAATCACGAACTGCGCCGGGTTATCATCCCACAGGACGATATCGATACGCTCGCCGCCCAGTTCGGTAGAAACCGCCTGAACGCGCGCACCGCGCATACCAACACAGGCGCCGACCGGATCAATACGCTTGTCGTTGGTCTTAACGGCGATTTTCGCACGCGATCCCGGATCACGGGCAGCCGCTTTAATTTCGATAACTTCTTCGCCAATTTCCGGTACTTCAATGCGGAACAGCTCAATCAGCATTTCCGGTTTGGAACGGGTTACAAACAGCTGCGCACCGCGCGCTTCCGGGCGTACAGAGTACAGAACGCCACGAATACGGTCACCTGGGCGGAAGTTTTCACGCGGGAGCATGTCTTCACGCAGGATAACAGCTTCAGCATTGCTGCCCAGATCCAGAGAAATGTTGTCGCGGTTTACTTTCTTTACCACACCGGTGACGATTTCGCCTTCGTGTTCGCGGAACTGATCGACAACCATTGCGCGTTCAGCTTCACGTACTTTCTGTACGATAACCTGTTTCGCGGTCTGGGTGGTGATACGGTCAAAGGTGACAGATTCAATCTGATCTTCAACATATTCGCCCACGTTCAGACTTTCGTCTTCGAAGCGTGCCGCTTCCAGCGTAATTTCTTTGGTCGGCTGAGTAACTTCTTCTACGATTACCCAACGACGGAAGGTATCGAAATCACCGCTTTTACGATCGATTTCTACGCGAACGTCGATCTCTTGCTCATATTTTTTCTTTGTTGCTGTAGCCAGCGCACTTTCCAGTGCTTCAAAAATTTTCTCGCGTGGCAGCGCTTTTTCGTTGGATACGGCTTCAACAACAGCCAAAATTTCTTTGTTCATCGCGGGCTTTTCACCTCAATCCAGACTGTTAAAAGTGGGGAACCAGGTTCGCCTTCTGGATATTACTCAGCGCGAACACTTCATCTTTGCCTTCGACTGTGACCGTGATCATCTCACCGTCCACCGCTTTGATAACGCCCTGCCATTTACGACGGTTTTGTACCGCCATACGAAGAACCAGCGTGACTTCTTCACCCAGGAAACGCACGTAGTGTTCAGCTGTGAACAGAGGACGGTCGAGACCCGGAGAGGAGACTTCCAGGTTATAGGCAACGGTGATTGGGTCTTCGACATCCATCACGGCGCTTACCTGATGGCTCACATCAGCACAATCATCAACATTGATGCCATCTTCACTATCAATATAGATGCGCAGTGTGGATGTGCGACCACGAATAAATTCGATGCCGACCAGTTCGTAGCCCAGGGCTTCAACTGGCGCTGTAATCATCTCTGTTAATTTTTGCTCTAATGTGGACAAGCCCACCCCCAAGACATAAAAAAAGGGCCTAAAGCCCAGTTATTCTGTAGTCAGATAACAAAAAACCCCGATAAATCGGGGCTTTAGATAACTGAACCCTATAACCGCACCTGCGGTTCGGAGAACCTTCCGAAAGAATTTTTTTCAAATCCAGCTACGAAGGCCTAAGTCTTCACAGTATATTTGAAAAAGAACTCTAAGGGAAAGTGGTTGCGGGGGCCGGATTTGAACCGACGACCTTCGGGTTATGAGCCCGACGAGCTACCAGGCTGCTCCACCCCGCGCCTGAAACGTGGCAAATTTTACTCGTTTTGGGTAAAAAATGCAAATACTGCTGGGATTTGGTACCGAGGACGGGACGTAAAATCTGCGCACAGTATATTGATTCACTATGCGTTATGTCAACCTTGTTACGACTATGCAAATCAATGAATGCTGCCCAGCGCTAGCCCAGCAAGATAAATATGCCACCCACGCCGTTATTTAACGAAATTATCACTAAACTCTTCCTGTCATCCAGAAAAGATGATTAAATGAAAACTCATTTATTTTGCATAAAAATGCAATTAGCATAATAAGCGACCTCTTCACCAGTCTATCAAGCAGGGTTTTATTTTATGACGACGATTCTCAAGCATCTCCCGGTAGGTCAACGTATTGGTATCGCTTTTTCCGGCGGCCTGGACACCAGTGCAGCACTGCTGTGGATGCGACAAAAAGGGGCTGTCCCATATGCATATACTGCGAATTTGGGCCAGCCGGATGAGGATGACTATGACGCCATTCCTCGCCGTGCAATGGAATATGGTGCTGAGAATGCTCGCCTGGTAGATTGCCGTAAGCAGCTCGTTGCCGAAGGGATCGCTGCCATTCAGTGCGGTGCATTCCACAACACCACTGGCGGACTGACCTACTTCAATACCACCCCGCTGGGCCGTGCCGTGACCGGCACCATGCTGGTTGCCGCCATGAAAGAAGATGGCGTAAATATCTGGGGTGACGGTAGCACCTATAAAGGTAACGATATTGAACGTTTCTATCGTTACGGTCTGCTGACCAACGCCGAACTGCAGATTTATAAACCATGGCTGGATACCGATTTTATCGATGAACTCGGCGGTCGCCATGAGATGTCCGAATTTATGATTGCCTGTGGTTTCGACTACAAGATGTCCGTTGAGAAAGCGTACTCAACAGACTCCAATATGCTCGGGGCGACCCACGAAGCAAAAGATCTGGAATTCCTGAACTCAAGCGTCAAAATCGTCAACCCAATTATGGGCGTGAAGTTCTGGGATGAGAGCGTGAAGATCCCGGCAGAAGAAGTGACCGTGCGTTTTGAACAGGGTCATCCGGTTGCACTGAACGGTAAAACCTTCAGCGACGACGTTGAGATGATGCTGGAAGCCAACCGTATCGGCGGCCGTCACGGTCTGGGTATGAGCGATCAGATTGAAAACCGCATCATTGAAGCGAAGAGCCGTGGCATCTACGAAGCCCCGGGGATGGCATTGTTACATATCGCATACGAGCGTCTGCTGACCGGTATTCACAACGAGGATACCATCGAGCAGTATCACGCACATGGTCGCCAGCTTGGTCGTCTGCTGTATCAGGGTCGCTGGTTCGACTCTCAGGCGCTGATGCTGCGTGACGGTCTGCAGCGTTGGGTTGCCAGCCAGATTACCGGTGAAGTGACGCTGGAACTGCGCCGTGGTAATGACTACTCGATCCTCAACACCGTATCTGACAATCTGACTTATAAACCAGAACGTCTGACGATGGAAAAAGGCGATTCCGTATTCTCTCCGGACGACCGTATCGGTCAGTTGACCATGCGTAATCTGGATATCACCGATACCCGTGAGAAGCTGTTCGGCTATGCGCAGTCTGGTCTGCTGACCGCTTCTTCCACAACCGGCCTGCCGCAGGTTGAGAATCTGGAAAATAAGGCGAAGTAAAGATACACCATCTTAAGGCCGCGAAAGCGGCCTTTTTTATGTGCGGAATGTAGCTCTGCGGCCCAGTAGGTCGGATAAGGCGTTTACGCCGCCATCCGACATTATTACAACGCCTGATGGCGCTATGCTTATCCGACCTACAGGACAGCCAAAAATAACAGACGAAAAAAAAGACGCTTTGCAGCGTCTTTTTTTTGGAATTTGGTACCGAGGATGGGACTCGAACCCACAAGCCCGTTAGGGCACTACCACCTCAAGGTAGCGTGTCTACCAATTCCACCACCTCGGTACAGAATACTTAGCGTGGGATATCGCTGGTCGGCTGAGCCGGAGCAGCTGGCTGAGTTTGCTCGGTTTTCGCCGGTGCACTCAGATTTTCCCACTCACTTCCTTTATTGGTCTTATTGCTGTTCATGTTACCCAGCACCAGACTGATGATGAAGAACAAGGTTCCCAATACAGCTGTCATACGGGTCATGAAGTTACCAGAACCACTTGAACCAAACAGAGTACCAGAAGCGCCTGCGCCAAAAGAGGCTCCCATATCAGCGCCTTTGCCTTGCTGCAGCATGATCAAGCCTACCAGGCCAATTGCCACAATAAGGAAAACTACTAAAAGAGCTTCGTGCATAATCAACCTGTTCCTTGCGGAGTTGCCGCGTACAATGCTTCGACCATTAAAGCGGGAATATTTACTGTTTCCCACTGAAGCGGGTGTGAATACTAACCAAAGCGAATAACCTTCGCAAGGGCAATTTGTTAGCATTGTATCAACTGCGGAAAAAATCGCCATATCAATCAAAAACGCAGCAACTTCTCCCAGCATCTCTGCATGACGGCGCGTTGATCGTCAAGATTCGCCCATACCACAACGGGGATTTCACAAATCAGATCTGCATTTTGTGGCCAGCAGTGAATAATTTGCTGATTCACCAACTCTTCCGCCACCATCGATTCAGGTAACCAGGCCATTCCCATATGGCGCAACACCATTTCTCGTATCGTTTCGCTTAAACCACTCTCAAACACTTTTTTCAATCGTGGTCGCACTCGTTGTTCTGCCAGATCAATAATACGTCTGACAAAGGTATAGTCGCTGTAACATAGCCAGGGGATCGGGGTATGCGGATCGTCAAGCGTATCCACCAACTGTGCAGAAATCACAGGAATAAATCGCTCATACCGCCATAGTGAACGTTTTAACCCTCCGGCAATCTCCAGCCCTGGTTGTGAAGAGGGTAAATCGTAAGTCACCAGCATATCAATTTGCCGGTTTATCAGGGCATTGAAGTGGTTGTCTATCCCCTGGATACTGGCGTTTACCGTAAAGTTTAACTGCGGCTCACTCTGTCGCAGGTAGTTGATCATATCCGGCAGGATATTCACCGACAGCGTATGCAGGCTGACCATCACCAGCGTGTTATCCGTTGCTGGCGTCATCGCCGACAGCTCATGGCGTGCCTCTGTTAACGTACTGAGGACGTGCCGGGCATAAGGTTCAAAGCGTTCACCATAGCGCGTCAGCGTGACGGGGGTCGTTGTCCGATCAAACAAAGGCACGCCCAGCACCTCTTCAAGCGCCTTTATACGCCGACTCAGCGCAGGTTGAGTAATATGTCGCTGCGCCGCGGCCTGAGAGTAGTTTCCATGCTGGCTCAAGGCCAGAAAATCTTCCAGCCACTTACAATCCACGTTGTGCTCTCCGCCATGCCATAACCGCATCCTCCAATAACAAATCGGTAATAGTCATAGTTATAGTAATGGCTTTATGGTGGGCATCATAACAACAATATTCCGTTTCACCTGCCGACTCTCACCTTCGACGTTTGACAGGACCGCTATGTTTACTTTATTGACCAATGCCCGTGTTTTTTCTCCTGAGGATTTAGGCCTCTGCTCCCTGCTCATTCATGCCGACCGAATTGTGGCGGTAGAAAAAGATATTTCATTGTTTGATGGCGTCAACGAGGTCATCGATTGTCGGGGTAAATGGGTTATCCCTGGCATCATCGATCAGCATGTTCATCTTACCGGTGGCGGTGGCGAAGCCGGATTTGCCAGCCGGACACCCGCCGTCAAGCTGCGCGATCTGATTCAGGCGGGTATTACCACGGTGGTTGGCGTGTTAGGCACCGATGCCATTTCTCGTTCGCCCAAAGACCTCTACGCTAAAATGCAGTCTCTCAACCTTGAGGGATTACGCGCGTTTATGCATACGGGAGCCTACGCCGTTCCCAGCCCAACCATTACGCGATCCATCCGCGATGATATGGCCTTCATTCCGGCAATTCTTGGTGTAAAAATCGCCCTCGCCGATCACCGCGGCTCTTACCCCTCTTTCCAGGAGTTGCTGAGGATAGTGAGCGATATTCGCGTCGCTTCCCTGCTGGCAGGGAAAAAAGGCTTGCTGCATGTGCACCTGGGGAATCTGCCGGAAGGGATGTCGCAACTTATTGAGTTGTGTGATGCGGGTATTCCGATTCACCATATTTCACCGACCCATGTTGCAAGAACAGAGCCCTTGTTCGAACAGGCTATTGCTTTCGCCCATCGTGGCGGCCATATCGATGTTACGTCTGGTGGCAGTCGTTTTATGCCTCAGGAGCAAGCGATTCTCCACGCACTCGAAGCACAGGTTCCGGCGGAGCGCATCACGATCAGTTCTGACGGCAATGGCAGCGTTCCGCGCTTTAACGCTCAGGGTATCGTTGAAGGTTTAAGCGCGGCACCGGTCGCAGGCAATCTTAACCTACTTCCTCGCCTGATTGATGTCGGTATTCCGGTGCCGCAGGCCATCGCAATGCTGACGGCAAACGTTGCACGCTCGCTGGGTATTTCCGGGGGTGTGCTCTGCGCCGGAGAACGTGCCGATATCTGTGTACTCAATGATGACCTCTCGCTGGCCCATCTGTTTGCCGCGGGTAAACCGTTGCTGCGGGATGGCGAGTGCCTGGTTACCGGCAACTTCGAGTAAGGGGGCAAGAATGTCATTACTACTGGCGCTAATCGCCATCATTTTTGCCGGACGTCTGATCCTCAAAAAATATCACCCCCAGTCGGTACTGTTATTGACCGGGATTGTGCTGTTGCTTATCGCGCATTTTAGCGGAATGACCTCACTCAGTGGTCTGGTGAAAAAGAGCACCGGATTTGGCCCCTTTGACGCCTTTGAGTTTATCCGCGATACCCTGAGCGTGCGTCTCGGCGGCCTCGGGCTGCAAATTATGCTGATTGGTGGTTTCGCCACGTACATGTCAGCCATTGGCGCAAGCCAGGTACTGGTTCGGGTAACATCTCGTCCTCTACAACGGCTGAACTCGCCTTATCTGCTGCTGGGACTGGCACTGCTATTAGGCCAATTCCTGTCGCTGTTTATCAGCAGCGCCACCGGATTGGGTCTGCTGTTGATGGCGACGCTTTACCCATTGCTTACCCGTCTTGGCTGTAGCCGCGCCGCAGTTGCCGCAGTTATCGCCAGTACCTGTGCGGTTGAGTTTGGCCCAGGATCCGGCAACTCGGTTCTCGCCGCCAAAACCGCAGGTATTGAGGTGGTGAACTATTTTGTGCAGGATCAGTTGCCGATCGTTGTGCCCGTCATCCTTTTCATCGCCCTGTTGCATATTGTTGTGCAACGCTTTTTTGACCGTCGGGAAAGTGGCGACAATGCAGCTCAGCAGATGCAGACATTAACGGCAACTGATGAAGCCGACGCACCTATCGCCTGGCTGTTTCTGCCCATGCTGCCGCTGGTATTGATGTTGGTGTGTAGCGATTTAGTATTTAGCTCGCTTAAGATTACGCTGGATACCGCCGTACTGATAAGCCTCGCTATTACGCTGGTTTGTGAGTACTGCCGTCATCGCAAAGCGCGCGAGGTGATGGCTGGCGTACAAAAGGTTTTCGACAGCATGGGCAGCGTTTTTGCCACCGTCGTGACGCTGATTATCGCCGGTGAAGTTTTTTCCGCCGGGCTGAAAGCCATTGGCGCCGTCGACGCGCTGCTGTCGCTTTCTCGCGAATTTGGCCTCAGCGCCGCCTCTATTATCCTGCTGATGACCCTGATCACCTTCGCTATTTCAGCGCTGATGGGCTCCGGGAATGCGGCATTTTTCTCCTTCGCACCCATGGTGCCGGAGATCAGCCGTCATATCGGTAGCGATATCGCAGTCATGATGTTGCCTATCCAGATATCGGCGGGTATTGGTCGTACGTTATCGCCGATTGCCGGCGTCATCATTGCTATCGCAGGGATTGCAGGCGTCTCGCCTGTGGATATTGTTAAGCGCACCGCGATTCCGATGCTGGGCGGTTGGCTACTGATGATTGCGCTAACCTTTGCCCGGTCTGGGCATTTGCTGGCGGTTCTGCCGTGGCTGGCAGTCCTTGTACTACTGATGGTCGGTGGTTACTTCTGGCAGCGCCGACGTAAACAGCCGCTTGCCGTACAGTAAAAAAAAGCCGGAGTCTCAGACTCCGGCTCTCACTTTCTTCGGGATTACGCCGCTTTCACAGCATCGGCAATACGGTGGGCGAATTCAGTCACCTGCGCTTCGTCTTCACCTTCAACCATCACACGAATTAACGGTTCGGTACCAGACTTACGCAGCAGGACGCGTCCACGGTTACCCAGTGCCGCTTCCACTTCCGCCATCACCGCTTTCACATTTTCATGTTCCAGCGGATCGCCGCTACCTGCGGTGTAACGTACGTTAACCAGCAGCTGTGGGAACATTTTCATGCCGCTGCACAGGTCGTGCAAACTCATATGGTTACGCACCATCGCCGCCAGCACCTGCAGGCCCGCCACGATGCCGTCACCAGTGGTGGTTTTGTCCAGCAGGATCACATGACCAGAGTTTTCGGCACCGATACGCCAGCCTTTTTCCTGCATTTTTTCCAGCACATAGCGGTCGCCAACTTTCGCCCGAGCAAAAGGAATACCCAGCTGTTTCAGCGCCAGCTCGAGGCCCATGTTGCTCATCAGCGTACCTACCGCACCACCACGCAGCTGTCCCTGACGCAGGGCTTCACGGGCGATGATGTACATGATCTGATCGCCATCGACCTTATTGCCTTCGTGGTCAACCATAATAACGCGGTCGCCATCGCCGTCCAGCGCAATACCCAGATCGGCTTTTTCCGCAATCACGCGCGCCTGCAGGGCACGGACGTCAGTGGCGCCGACTTCTTCATTGATGTTCACACCGTTTGGCTCACAGCCAATGGCAATCACGTTTGCACCCAGCTCACGCAGTACATTTGGTGCAATGTGGTACGTTGCACCGTTAGCGCAATCCACCACAATTTTAAGCTCACTCAGACTCAGTTCGTTCGGGAAGGTGCCTTTGCAAAACTCGATATAGCGACCGGCAGCATCAACGATACGGGTAGCTTTACCCAGTTCAGCCGAGTCCACGCAGGTGATCGCTTTTTCCATTTCGGCTTCGATAGCTTCTTCAACCGCATCCGGCAGTTTGGTCCCATCGATGGAGAAGAATTTAATCCCATTGTCATAGAATGGGTTGTGCGAAGCGGAGATAACAATCCCGGCCTCAGCACGGAAAGCACGCGTCAAATAAGCAACGGCAGGTGTTGGCATTGGCCCTGTGAATGAGGCTGAGAGTCCGGCGGCTGCCAGGCCCGCTTCCAGCGCGGACTCCAGCATATAGCCGGAAATACGCGTATCTTTACCGATAATAATTTTACGTGAACCATGACGAGCCAGCACTTTCCCTGCAGCCCAGCCCAGCTTGAGCACAAAGTCAGGAGTAATTGGGGCATCACCTACGCGACCGCGGATCCCATCAGTGCCAAAATATTTACGATTACTCATAGCGTTTTTTTTCCTTTGCAGACAATGTGGCTTCCACCACACGCATCGCTTCTACGGTTTCTTTGACGTCATGGACACGAACGATCTGCGCCCCCTGCATTGCGGCAATCACCGCGCACGCCAGACTGCCGCTCAGGCGTTCGGATGGCCCCACATTCAGCAACTGGCCAACCATTGATTTTCGTGACATCCCAACCAGCAGCGGCAGATTAAAATGATGAAACTCCGCCAGACGTGCCAGTAATGTGTAGTTGTGAGTGAGATTTTTACCGAATCCGAACCCGGGGTCGAGCAACAATTTATCTTTTGTGATTCCAGCCCGCTCGCAACGTGCTATTTGCTCAACAAAGTAACGATCTACCTCAGCAAAAACATCCTCATACTTTGGCGCTTCCTGCATGGTTTTCGGCTGCCCCTGCATATGCATCAGGCAAACCGGCAATCCGGTCTCCGCTGCGGCTTCCAACGCTCCAGGCTCCGAGAGTGAGCGAATGTCATTGATGATATGCGCGCCAACTCTGGCGCATTCGCGGATCACTTCGGGCTTTGAGGTATCAACCGAAATCCACACTTCAAAACGCTGAGCAATCGCCTCCACCACAGGGATCACTCGCTGCAACTCTTCTTCAACACTCACATCAGCCGCGCCCGGACGCGTGGACTCACCACCCACATCAATGATAGTCGCCCCGGCGTTAATCATCAGGTTTGCGTGTTTTACCGCCTCAACCAAAGAGTTGTGCGCTCCACCATCGGAAAATGAGTCTGGCGTGACGTTCAAAATCCCCATGACGTGCGGATGGCTGAGATCCAGTGAAGACCCCTGAGCAAAGAGTTTCATAGTTTTATCCCTGGTAAAATCTTGAATATGCAGATAAGAAAAACCCCGGAGCAAGCCCCAGGGTTTTCAATTAAAACACGGTCATCATCAACGATAACTTATTTGTCGCCCAGCTGCTCTGACATAGTGCCAGAGTCCGGCGCACGCGGTTCATCAACCGGACGCGGTGCACTCGGCTTGCCGGTGCTGCCAGAGTTGTTGTTAGAAGAACCCGGTTCTTCCCAACCCGCAGGCGGACGCACATCGCGGCGAGCCATCAGATCGTCAATCTGCGGCGCATCGATAGTCTCATATTTCATGAGCGCATCTTTCATCGAGTGCAGAATGTCCATGTTTTCGTTCAGCAAACGACGTGCACGGTCATAGTTACGCTCAATCAGCAGTTTAACTTCCTGATCGATAATGCGAGCGGTTTCATCGGACATGTGTTTCGCTTTCGCCACAGAACGTCCCAGGAACACTTCGCCTTCTTCTTCAGCGTACAGCAACGGACCGAGTTTATCGGAGAAGCCCCACTGAGTAACCATGTTACGCGCCAGGTTAGTCGCGACTTTAATGTCGTTCGACGCACCGGTAGAAACATGTTCAGCACCGTAGATGATCTCTTCCGCCAGACGGCCACCGTACAATGTGGAGATCTGACTTTCCAGTTTCTGACGGCTGGCGCTGATTGCATCGCCTTCAGGCAGGAAGAAGGTCACACCCAGCGCACGACCGCGCGGGATAATCGTCACTTTGTGCACCGGATCGTGTTCCGGCACCAGGCGACCGATAATCGCGTGGCCAGCTTCGTGATACGCGGTAGATTCTTTCTGCGCTTCCGTCATCACCATGGAGCGACGTTCCGCACCCATCATGATTTTGTCTTTCGCTTTTTCGAACTCAACCATCGACACTACGCGCTTGTTGCCACGAGCAGCAAACAGTGCCGCTTCGTTGACCAGGTTCGCGAGGTCCGCACCGGAGAAGCCAGGCGTACCACGTGCAATGATTGCCGCATCGATATCCGGAGACAGCGGCACGCGACGCATATGCACTTTCAGGATCTGTTCACGACCGCGAACGTCCGGCAGACCAACCACAACCTGACGGTCGAAACGGCCTGGACGAAGCAGCGCAGGGTCAAGAACGTCCGGACGGTTAGTCGCTGCGATAACGATAATACCTTCGTTACCTTCGAAGCCGTCCATCTCAACCAGCATCTGGTTCAGCGTCTGTTCACGTTCATCGTGACCACCGCCCAGACCTGCGCCACGCTGGCGGCCTACGGCGTCGATTTCATCGATGAAGATGATGCACGGTGCCGCTTTTTTGGCTTGTTCGAACATGTCACGCACACGAGATGCACCGACACCCACGAACATTTCCACGAAATCAGAACCGGAAATTGTGAAGAATGGAACCTTCGCTTCACCTGCGATAGCTTTCGCCAGCAGGGTTTTACCCGTACCCGGAGGACCGACCATCAGGACGCCTTTCGGGATTTTACCGCCCAGTTTCTGGAAACGGCTCGGTTCGCGCAGATACTCAACCAGCTCAGCGACTTCTTCTTTTGCTTCGTCACAACCCGCAACGTCAGCAAAAGTCGTTTTGATCTGATCTTCCGTCAGCATGCGCGCTTTGCTCTTGCCGAACGACATGGCACCTTTGCCACCACCGCCCTGCATCTGACGCATGAAGAAGATCCAGACACCAATCAGCAGCAGCATTGGGAACCAGGAAATGAAGATAGAAGCCAGCAGGCTCGGCTCTTCAGGTGGTTCGCCAACAACCTTGACGTTTTTGGTCAGCAGGTTATCAAGCAGCTTCGGATCGTTAACCGGGATGTAGGTCGTGTAACGGTTACTATCTTTCTTGGTAACGTTAATCTCACGTCCGTTGATCTTCGCTTCACGAACCTGGTCCTGATTGACCTCTTGCAGGAAGGTAGAGTAATCAACCTTACGGCCATTAGACTCGCTGGGCCCAAAGCTCTGGAATACTGACATCAGCACAACGGCAATGACCAGCCAGAGAATTAGGTTTTTCGCCATGTCACTCAAGGGATTAACCTCATATTACAACTGTGTTAAAAACAGCGTCAGGATACTCTATATCCAGTTTCTTTCAAACTTTCGTTTGAAATCTGCCGGTTATGGTTTACGCCCGGTCGCTACAATATACACTTCACGCGAACGGGCGCGAGAAGAGTCCGGCTTACGAACTTTGACCTTCGTAAACAGGGAGCGAATCTCTCTTAGATACTCATCGAAGCCTTCGCCCTGGAACACCTTCACTACAAAACTACCACCTGGCGCTAATACATCACGAGCCATTCCAAGCGCCAGCTCTACCAGATACATGGCCCGGGGAATATCCACCGCCGGTGTTCCACACATATTTGGCGCCATATCAGACATGACAACTTGTACTTTACTGTCACCTACGCGTTCAAGTAACGCTTTCAGGACTAATTCATCACGAAAGTCGCCCTGAAGGAAGTCCACACCAACGATTGGATCCATAGGTAAAAGATCGCAAGCGATAATGCGGCCGGTGTTGCCGATCTGCGTAACTGCATATTGCGACCAGCCACCGGGTGCAGCACCGAGATCAACTATCGTCATCCCCGGTTTAAAAATTTTGTCACTTTGCTGTATTTCATCAAGTTTAAACCAGGCACGGGAACGTAACCCCTTTTTCTGCGCCTGTTGAACATATTTATCGCTAAAGTGTTCCTGAAGCCAGCGACTCGAGCTGGCAGAACGCTTTTTACCTGTCATTTCACATTCCCAAAGGGCAGTTCATCGTAACCAATGGTGTAAATTTCTACACAGCTATTTGGTGATATATGGGAGATGGCGGTAGAATGACCCGTTTTCAATCCCAACGTAAGCAAAAATATACGATGAATCTGAGTACTAAACAAAAACAGCACCTGAAAGGTCTGGCACATCCGCTCAAGCCTGTAGTTATGCTTGGCAACAATGGTTTGACCGAAGGGGTACTGGCCGAGATTGAACAAGCGTTAGAGCACCATGAACTTATCAAGGTGAAAATCGCCTCGGAAGATCGCGATACTAAAACCTTGATCGTGGAAGCTATCGTACGCGAAACCGGCGCCTGTAATGTGCAGGTCATCGGCAAAACGCTGGTACTGTATCGCCCGACTAAAGAACGTAAAATCTCGCTGCCACGCTAAGAATATCCCAAAGTTGCACACGAAGTTTGTGTAAAACGCGGGGTTTTCCGCTAGCAGGAGAGCAAAATGCCACGCTCTCTTCGTTGATAAAAGGCCGCTATGCGGCCTTTTTCCTTTCTTTACAATGTATCAACATCTTAACCAAGATGCGAATTACAGGTATTCTACCTTCGTCACTTCATATTCCACTTCGCCGCCCGGCGTTTTGATAACCACGACGTCATCCTGCTCTTTACCGATAAGGCCACGAGCGATAGGCGAGTTCACTGAAATCAGGTTCTGTTTAAAATCGGCTTCATCATCGCCGACAATACGCCAAGTCTGCTCTTCATCGTTATCGAGATTCAACACGGTAACCGTCGCGCCGAAAACAACGCGGCCATTGTTCGGCATTTTAGTAACGTCGATTACCTGCGCGTTGGACAGTTTAGCCTCGATATCTTTAATGCGTCCTTCGCAGAAACCCTGCTGTTCGCGCGCCGCGTGATACTCCGCGTTCTCTTTCAGGTCACCGTGCTCACGCGCTTCAGCGATAGCGGCAATAATTTCAGGACGGCGCACAGATTTCAGAAAATCCAGCTCTTCGCGCAGTTTTTCAGCACCACGTAAGGTCATCGGGATAGCTTGCATTTGTTATACCTCTTGAACATTCCTGTAGGGGGCAGTTGCTCTCACCCCGGCTGCTAAGCCCACCCTGGCGAATGTCATGCCAGAGTCAGAAGCAAAAAAATACCGACCCGGGGCTCAAGGTCCCAGGTCAGCTACAATTCTCTATTTGATGATCATTTTACCCTGGAGTTCCTTATGGGTCATCGTTTACTTTTTGGGGCGTTGCGCCGTAGTATGACGGCCTGTTTCCAGGTTGTTAGCGCGAGATTATGCGATTTTCCAGATTTACCATCGGATTGACTGCCAGTATAGCGTTCAGTGTTCAGGCTGCGAACGTCGACGAGTATATCAATCAGCTCCCTGCCGGGGCCAACCTCGCCCTTATGGTACAGAAGGTTGGCGCACCTGCACCCGCTATTGATTTTCATAGCCAACAGATGGCGCTGCCGGCCAGTACCCAGAAAGTGATCACCGCGCTGGCGGCATTGATTCAGCTCGGGCCTGACTTTCGTTTTACCACTACGCTTGAGACTAAAGGCAACGTGGAAGGCGGCGTATTGAAAGGTGACTTAGTGGCACGATTTGGTGCTGATCCGACGCTAAAACGCCAGGATATTCGCAATATGGTGGCAACCCTGAAAAAATCAGGCGTGACGCAAATTGCCGGAAATGTCCTGATCGACACCTCTATTTTCGCCAGTCATGATAAAGCGCCCGGTTGGCCCTGGAACGACATGACGCAGTGTTTTAGCGCACCGCCCGCAGCGGCTATTGTCGATAGAAACTGTTTCTCGGTTTCACTCTACAGCGCGCAAAAACCCAACGATCTCGCCTTTATTCGCGTGGCATCTTATTACCCGGTCACCATGTTCAGTCAGGTGCGTACTCTCGCCCGAGGTTCTGCGGAAGCGCAATATTGTGAACTGGATGTGGTTCCCGGCGATCTCAACCGCTATACGCTGACCGGATGCCTGCCCCAACGAGCCGATCCGCTGCCGCTGGCGTTCGCCATTCAGGACGGAGCCAGCTATGCCGGGGCGATTATCAAAGATGAGCTAAAACAAGCAGGTATCACCTACAGCGGTACGCTGCTGCGCCAGACGCTGGTCAACGAGCCGGGAACGGTGGTCGCCAGTAAGCAGTCAGCGCCACTGCATGACCTGCTTAAGATTATGCTGAAAAAATCGGACAACATGATTGCCGATACCGTTTTCCGTATGATTGGTCATGCCCGATTTAACGTGCCAGGCACCTGGCGGGCGGGTTCTGATGCCGTACGCCAGATTTTGCGTCAGCAGGCGGGCGTTGATATCGGCAACACCATTATTGCCGACGGTTCAGGCCTCTCCCGGCATAACCTGATTGCTCCGGCGACCATGATGCAGGTGCTGCAATATATCGCTCAACACGATAACGAGCTGAACTTTATCACTATGCTGCCTCTGGCGGGGCACGACGGCTCCCTGCAATACCGTGCGGGTCTGCATCAGGCTGGTGTGGATGGCAAAGTATCGGCGAAGACAGGCTCGCTGCAAGGAGTCTATAACCTTGCCGGCTTCATTACCACGGCAAGCGGCCAACGCATGGCATTCGTGCAGTATTTGTCTGGTTATGCGGTAGAGCCGGCTGACCAGCGTAATCGCCGTATTCCGTTGGTGCGCTTCGAGAGCCGGTTGTACAAGGATATTTATCAGAACAATTAGATGGGTAGTTTGATTGCCGGATGGCGGCACTAACGTGCCTTATCCGGCCTACAGAGAAACCTGAAAACAATAACCCCGGCAACATGGCCGGGGTTTTTCATGCGATTAACGCTTGTAGATGAACTCGACGCCTTCGTCGTCTTCTTCGTCCCAATCGTCATCCCAGTCATCTTCCGCTTCGTCTTCGACTTCAGCGAGCTGCTGGCGGTGATAATCATCCCACATGAACTCAACTTTCTCTGGCTGTTTCGCTTCTTCAGCCTGAACAATCGGGTTCTCGATGATAAAGGTCATCACATCCCAGCAAAGATCCTTCACGCCCAGCTGGCTGGCGGCAGAGATCAGGTAATATTTACCTTCCCAGCCCAGCGCTTCGGCGATCGCTTTCGCTTTCTCTTCCGCTTCAGCCTTGTCCATCAAATCAATTTTGTTGAAAACTAACCAGCGCGGTTTAGATGCCAGATCCTGACTGTATTTTTCCAGTTCGCCAATAATGATACGGGCGTTTTCTACCGGATCGGAACCGTCAATCGGATCGATATCGATGAGGTGCAGCAACACGCGGCAACGTTCCAGATGCTTCAGGAAGCGGATACCCAGGCCTGCGCCTTCAGCCGCACCTTCAATCAGACCCGGAATGTCGGCAACCACGAAGCTCTTTTCGTTGTCCATACGCACCACGCCCAGGCTCGGCACCAGGGTGGTGAACGGATAATCAGCGACTTTCGGCTTCGCCGCAGATACTGCACGGATAAACGTCGATTTCCCGGCGTTTGGCATACCCAGCATACCCACGTCTGCCAGCAGCATCAGCTCCAGCATCAGATCGCGCTTATCACCCGGCGTACCCATTGTTTTCTGACGCGGAGTACGGTTAACCGATGATTTGAAACGGGTGTTGCCCAGACCATGCCAGCCGCCTTTAGCGACCATCAGACGCTGACCGTGTTTGGTCATGTCGCCCATAGTTTCGCCCGTGCCCTGATCGATAACACGCGTACCAACAGGCACTTTGATCGTGACGTCTTTGCCACGCTTACCGGTGCAATCACGGCTCGCGCCATTCTGACCACGTTCCGCACGGAATGATTTTTCAAAACGGTAATCGATTAGTGTGTTCAGGTTTTCGTCGGCTTCCAGCCAAACGTCACCACCGTCACCACCATCACCACCGTCCGGACCGCCTTTTGGGATGTACTTTTCGCGGCGGAAGCTGACGCAACCATTACCGCCATCACCTGCAACGACCAGAATCGATGCTTCATCAACAAACTTCATTTTACTCTCCGTAAATCATTCGCCTGAGCGGGGTTGCGAAACCACCGTTTCATGCTTACGTAAACCGCCCCAAATTCGATGACCAATGGCGGAATACATCGCGCCCGCAACCACGATAAACGCACCGAGATAACCTAATAGGTTTAGCATCGGTCTGGCGAAGAAATCGGGCCAGGCCAGTGATAATAAATCTGAAAATAACAACGTAAACAGCGGTGTGAGCGTGATAATAGCGCTCACCTGCGCCGCCTGCCAACGCGCCATCGCTTCCGCAAGAGCGCCGTATCCTACCAGCGTATTCAGGCCGCAGAATACCAGGCATGCCAGCTGCCAGTCGCTGAGCTGCGTGATGACACCGGGTTTAGCCAGCGGCAACAACGCAATCGTACATAAAGTGTACAGTAAAAACAGGATCTGCGGTGATGCCAGACGGCGCAATAACACCTTTTGCGCGACCCCATAGCTCACCCAGACCATCGCCGCACCGACACCAAAGATAACGCCCCAGGTGTAATCGGTGAGTCGGGTAAAAATTTCGATCAGACTGGTATTAAAAAACAGGACCAGGCCGCTCAGAAGCATAATGGCGCCAATCACCTGCGTGCCGCGCATCTTTTCTTTCAGGATAAAGACGCTGGCGATCATCATACCAACCGGTGACAGCTGACCGATAACCTGCGAAGCCGTTGGGCTCAAATACTGCAAGGATGAACTAAACAGAATGAAGTTACCGAACAGCCCACCGGTTGCGATAGCCAGCAACACCAGCCAACGCGCTTTGCGAAAAATACGCAATGGAGGGAGCTTTTTTTTAACCGCAAGAATAGCGCCAAGGCCAACGCTTGCCATTAAAAAACGGTAGAACACCACGGTAGGAGGCTCCATCACCTCCAGCACTTGCTTCATTGCTATTGGCAAAGCCCCCCAACATACTGCCGTTGTGAGTGCTAACAGAATACCAATGCCTGCCTGTTGCTTCATGCCGTATTCCCTGCAAGGGCTCGTTTCCGGGTTGTCACGGCGTGACGAGCGTATTTACCGGCCGTCGAATGTAAAAAGCCCCGCAACGTGTTGCGGGGCTTTTATCCGTTACCGGGACGCGAAAACTTATTCAGCAACGATGCTGATGAATTTACGGTTTTTCGGACCTTTCACTTCAAATTTCACTTTACCGTCTGCTTTAGCAAACAGAGTGTGGTCTTTGCCGCAACCAACGTTGGAACCAGCGTGGAATTTAGTGCCACGTTGACGAACGATGATGCTACCAGCCAAAACTGTTTCACCGCCGAAGCGTTTTACGCCCAGACGTTTAGCTTCTGAATCGCGACCGTTACGAGTCGAGCCGCCAGCCTTTTTATGTGCCATTTAATCTGCTCCTCTTAACTTAAGCGCTGATGCCAGTGATTTTCACATCAGTAAACCACTGACGATGGCCCTGCTGCTTACGGTAGTGTTTACGACGACGAAACTTAACAATTTTAACTTTCTCGCCACGACCGTGAGCAACAACTTCAGCTTTGATAACGCCGCCATCAACGAAAGGAACGCCGATTTTGACTTCTTCACCGTTTGCGATCATCAGAACTTCTGCGAATTCAACAGATTCGCCAGTTGCGATGTCCAGCTTTTCCAGGCGAACGGTCTGACCTTCGCTTACTCGGTGTTGTTTACCACCACTTTGGAAAACCGCGTACATAAAAAACTCCGCTTCCGCGCACACCTTTTTGATGATTCAGAGCGCGCTATAAATATTCACAATAGGGCGCGAATATTACGCAAAACGCGAGCCTTTGACAAGTGCTACCGTCAATACATGAAGAAAAAAAACACAACACGTACGGTAACGTTTATCTACGGCGTTTTTTCAGTACAATCAGCATATATTTATAACCCTAAACCCGACGTTACCTTCTCATACAGTAAGGTAATCGGGGCGAGAAGCCCGGCTTTTGCGATGAATTTAGAAAAAATCAATGAGTTAACCGCGCAAGATATGGCGGGGGTCAATGCGACAATCCTTGAACAGCTCAATTCTGACGTTCAGTTGATCAATCAACTGGGGTACTACATCGTTAGCGGCGGCGGAAAACGCATTCGCCCAATGATCGCCGTCCTCGCAGCGCGGGCCGTTGGTTACCAGGAAAATGCGCACGTTACGATCGCGGCCCTCATCGAGTTTATCCACACAGCGACCCTGCTGCACGATGATGTTGTGGATGAGTCAGACATGCGCCGTGGGAAAGCTACGGCAAATGCGGCGTTTGGTAATGCGGCCAGCGTGCTGGTTGGCGATTTTATCTATACCCGCGCATTTCAGATGATGACCAGCCTTGGCTCGTTGAAAGTGCTGGAAGTCATGTCGAAAGCAGTCAACGTCATCGCCGAAGGTGAAGTCTTGCAGCTGATGAACGTCAACGACCCAGACATCACCGAAGAAAACTATATGCGCGTCATCTACAGTAAGACGGCGCGGTTGTTTGAAGCGGCAGCCCAATGTTCAGGCATTCTGGCTGGCTGTAGCGAAGAACAAGAAAAAGGGTTGCAGGATTATGGCCGTTATCTCGGTACAGCTTTCCAGTTAATTGACGATTTGCTGGATTACAGCGCGGATGGCGAGCAGCTGGGTAAAAACGTCGGTGATGACCTCAACGAGGGTAAACCTACGCTGCCGCTGCTGCATGCCATGCGCCACGGTACTCCAGAACAAGCGCAAATGATCCGCCAGGCCATTGAGCAAGGTAATGGTCGTCACCTTCTGGAGCCGGTTCTGGAAGCGATGAACGCCTGTGGTTCCCTGGAGTGGACGCGCCAACGTGCAGAAGAAGAGGCTGATAAGGCCATCGCTGCGTTGCAGGTGCTGCCTGATACGCCGTGGAGAGAAGCGCTGATTGGTCTGGCGCATATCGCCGTACAGCGCGACCGTTAATTCCCTACAGCATCCTCCCTCATCCCGTGCTCTGCACGGGATTTTTTTATAAGTTCTAGTAATCCCCCCACCCTCCTCCGGATAATTACGCAGAACCTTGGCATATTCTGAATATATACACACTTTACATGAACATTTTAGAACATTCGTTCTTCGGGCGTTATAGTGTCGCCACAACCGATCGTGGAACCGTAAGTCGTTAACCAAAGGAGAGATGAATTTATGGAAAACAAGCTGATTGACTGGCATCCGGCCGACATCATCGCCGGACTGCGCAAGAAAGGGACCTCAATGGCCGCTGAATCACGTAAAAATGGATTGAGTTCATCAACGCTGGCAAATGCGTTAACGAGACCATGGCCAAAAGGTGAGTTGATTATCGCCCGGGCACTGGGAACTGATCCCTGGGTGATTTGGCCGTCACGCTATCACGATGCCAAAACGCATGAGTTCATCGACAGAACGCGGATGATGAGGAGTCGCAGAGAGAAAAAGAATCCGGAATGAACATTGAGCTGTAACCCCCGGCCAACTGAACTGGGGGTTACAAGAGACGTTGACGATTACTCGCCTTTCACGCGCTCAATGTTTGCGCCCAGCGCACGCAGTTTATCTTCGATGCGCTCATAGCCGCGATCGATGTGATAAATACGATCGACCACTGTTGTACCTTCAGCAATACAACCTGCCAGCACTAAACTTGCAGATGCACGCAGATCGGTCGCCATAACCTGTGCGCCTGAGAGTGTTTCCACGCCGTGGCAAATCACGGTATTGCTTTCGATTTCTGCGTGAGCGCCCATACGGCTCAGCTCAGGCACGTGCATAAAGCGGTTCTCAAACACGGTTTCCGTGATGAAGCCGGTCCCTTCTGCCACCAGGTTCAGCAGCGTGAACTGGGCCTGCATATCGGTAGGGAACGCCGGATGCGGCGCAGTACGCACATTGACCGCTTTCGGACGTTTGCCGTGCATATCAAGGCTGATCCAGTCATCACCCACTTCAATATCTGCACCCGCATCACGCAGCTTCGCCAGAACGGCATCCAGTGTGTCCGGTTGTGCATTACGGCAGATAATTTTGCCACGAGAAATTGCCGCCGCCACCAGGAAGGTACCGGTTTCGATACGGTCTGGCAGAACGCGATACACACCACCGCCGAGACGCTCAACGCCTTCGATCGTAATACGATCTGTGCCCTGGCCAGTGATCTTCGCGCCCAGCGCAATCAGGAAGTTCGCGGTATCCACAATCTCCGGCTCGCGCGCGGCATTTTCGATGATGGTGGTGCCTTCGGCAAGCGTTGCTGCACACATGATGGTGACAGTCGCACCGACGCTCACTTTGTCCATGACAATATGCGCGCCTTTCAGACGGCCATCAACGGACGCTTTCACATAGCCTTCTTCCAGCTTGATAGTCGCGCCTAACTGCTCCAGACCGGTAATGTGCAGGTCAACCGGACGCGCGCCGATGGTGCAGCCGCCCGGCAGTGAAACCTGGCCCTGACCAAAGCGAGCAACCAGCGGCCCGAGCGCCCAAATGGATGCACGCATGGTTTTCACCAGATCGTACGGCGCACAGAAGACGTTCACATCACGCGCATCAATGTGCACGGAACCATTACGCTCAACTTTCGCACCCAGCTGGCTCAACAGCTTCATTGATGTGTCAACGTCCTTCAGTTTCGGGACGTTTTGGATCTCTACAGGTTCTTCAGCCAGCAGCGCCGCAAACAGGATCGGCAGTGCGGCGTTTTTAGCGCCTGAAATTGTGACTTCGCCCTGGAGCTTGGTTGGCCCCTGAACACGAAATTTATCCATTATTCTGTTCTCTGTTAAGAATTTATCTTCGCTACCGGCACATCACCCGTAGCTCAAAAACCGTTAAGTTTGCGATCGCGCGCCCATTCCGCTGGGGTAAACGCCTTAATCGACACGGCATGAATGCGGTTGTCCGCAATGTACTCCATCAACGGGCCATAGACCGATTGCTGCTTCTTGACCCGGCTCATGCCTTCAAACATCTCACCCACGGCAATAACCTGAAAGTGACTGCCGTCGCCAGAAACGTGGACTTCCTGGAGGGAGAGTGCATTCATCAGCACGCTCTGAATTTCATTATTTTCCATGGGCTCTTCATTCGTCAGATAGTGAAAACAGCCCAACATCTTAGAGCAAAGTGGCGCTGTCATAAATAAGCAAAAAGCCTCGCTGATAAATCAGACAAGGCTTTAGTGGCAGATCCCCCTCGGGGGTTTTGCCGGATAGCGGCACAAGACCTTATCCGGCCTGGAAAAATTAACGCGGAAGGACGTCGTCAGGCAGATTGTAAAGCTGCGCCAGCGTGTACACTTTATCGTTAACACCAGTGAGCGAAACGCTGTTTCCCTGCTGCTTGCCTTGATTAATCAGATGCAACAGTAACGCCAGACCGCCGGTATCTACCCGGGATACCTGGTTCAGATCGATGCAGGATACCCCTTTCATCGCCTCAATTCGCGCATCCCATAAGGGATTTAACACGTCCTGATCCAGCTCTCCCACCAGCACCAGCTTGTCGCCTTCGCGCGTCCAGGTGAGTGACTGCGTCATTATTTTTTCTCTTCCAGAGTGATTTTCTGCTGAGAAATAGATTTCAGCTGTGCCGTCAGGCCATCAATACCTTTGGTACGCAGCAGGTCGCTCCACTCATTTTGTTTGGTGGTGATCATACTTACGCCTTCGGCGATCATGTCATACGCCTGCCAGTTACCGGTCTGGGAGTTTTTACGCCACTGGAAATCCAGACGTACCGGAGGACGACCGTTTGGATCGATGATGGTTACGCGGATAGGTACGATGGTCGCATCACCCAACGGCTGCTCAGGGGCAATCTGATAGGTCTGGCCGTGGTACATCGCCAGTGCCTGGCCGTAAGCCTGCTTCAGATATTCACGGAATGCAGCAAAATAGGCTTCACGTTGGGCAGGAGTCGCATCTTTGTAGTAACGACCCAGCACCAGCGCACCGGCATACTTAACCTGCACATAAGGCAGCAGTTCCTGATCGACGACCTGACGCAGGTAATCGGGGTTGGAACGGATTTTTGGTTGCTCGTTTTTCAGACGGTCAAAGGTCTTTTGCGCCGCCTCATCCATCAGTTTGTACGGGTTAGTCTGGTCTGCTGCGGTTGCCGCGCTAAGTGGAGCAATCACCAGCATAGCCACCATCATCAATCGTTTAAACATACGTCGATTCTCCTGATATTATTTCGTTGCGCCCGCAGGCGTAGTGGCTTCATTATTGCCTTCAGTTGCGGCTGGCGCATCGCCAGAATTCTTATTGTCATCACCTTTGCTGTTGCTGTTGTAAAGGAACTGACCAATCATATCTTCCAGCACCATCGCGGATTTCGTGTCCTGAATCGTACCGCCATCTTTGAGGATAGACGTTCCCAGCTCAGGATCTTCAAAACCCACGTTCAATGCCAGATACTGTTCGCCCAGCAGACCGGAAGTACGGATGCTCAGAGAACTGGTGTCAGGAATATGGTTAAAACGCGATTCGATTTCCAGCGTCACGCGCGGCAGGTACGTTTTCGGATCTAACGAGATGTCCGATACGCGTCCAACTACCACCCCGCCAATCCGCACCGGAGAACGCTCTCTCAGGCCGCCGATATTATCAAAGGTCGCATAAATCGTGTAAGTCGGTTCAGTACGCATTGAGGTAACGTTCGCCGCCTTCAGGCAGACAAACAGCGCAGCCAGCAGCGCAACCAGCAGGAATAACCCGACCCAAATTTCATTTTTTTTCGTTTGCATGAACTCAATTCCCAAACATCAGTGCGGTCAGCACAAAATCCAGCCCCAGAACGGCAAGAGAGGCGTGCACAACGGTGCGTGTCGTTGCCCGGCTAATCCCGGCAGAGGTCGGGATCGCATCATAACCATTGAACAATGCAATCCAGGTGACCGTAATGGCGAACACCACGCTCTTAATCAGACAGTTGACCAGGTCCAGACGCCAGTCGACGGCATTTTGCATAGCCGACCAGAAAAAGCCCGCATCAATACCCTTCCAGCTTACGCCAACCAGTGAACCACCCCAGATCCCCACGGCGACAAATATAATCGTTAGCAGCGGCAATGAAATGACACCGGCCCAAAAACGCGGAGAGATCACTCGGCGCAGTGGATCGACGGCCATCATTTCCAGGCTGGAAAGCTGCTCGGTCGCTCTCATCAGACCAATCTCTGCGGTTAAGGCCGATCCGGCTCGCCCGGCAAACAGCAGCGCCGCAACAACCGGCCCCAGCTCACGTAACAATGACAGCGCCACCAGCATACCGAGGCTGGTTTCCGCACTGTAGGTCGTCAGCACCAGGTATCCTTGCAACCCCAACACCATACCGATGAACACGCCAGAAACAATAATGATCAGCATCGATAAGACACCGACATTATAGAGCTGGCGTATCAGCAGCGGCGCATGTTTGCGAAACTCCGGTTTGCCGACAACCGCATTGAACAACATTAATCCGGCTCGCCCGAACGTCCTGAGGGTTTTTATTCCTCGGTGTCCGAGTGATGCCAGCGCATTTAACAACATGGGTGGCTTAACTCCCTGTTTAGAGTAAATCGATATGGTAGTCACCCGCCGGGTAACGGAACGGAACCGGTCCATCGGCAATGCCGTCAAGGAACTGGCGTACGCGCGGATCGGCATTTTCTTGTAGCGCCTGAGCACTACCGTAGGCCACTATTTTTTTGTCCGCCATTATATAGGCGTAATCCGCAATACTCAGTACTTCAGGCACATCATGGGATACCACCACACAGGTGACACCCAGCGCGCTGTTCAGTTCTGAAATCAACTTCACCAGCACGCCCATGGTGATGGGATCCTGACCGACGAACGGCTCATCAAACATAATGAGGTCAGGCTCTAGCGCGATAGCACGCGCTAACGCAGCGCGGCGCGCCATCCCACCGGATAATTCAGAAGGCATTAATTTGGCCGCACCCCGCAGGCCGACGGCCTCGAGCTTCATCATCACCGTGCTCTTCAGCAACGGCGCTGGCAACGTCGTATGCTCGCGCAGAGGGTACGCAACGTTGTCAAACACATTCATGTCGGTAAATAGCGCACCTGACTGAAACAGCATACTCATGCGCTTACGCACGGTAAATAAACGTGAACGGGACATGGCCGGGACGTTCTCACCGTCAAACAGAATCTCGCCCTTATCCGGTGAGATCTGTCCGCCAATCAGACGCAACAGCGTCGTTTTGCCGATGCCTGATGGCCCCATGATTGCCGTCACCTTACCGCGCGGTACCGTCAGGGAAATATTATCAAAGATGCAGCGGTCACCCCGGGAAAAGCTGACATCGCGCATATCGACTAGATTCGCCACAGACTGCCCCATTGATTCATCCTTTACTATTGCCTCGTTGATCGAAGAGTTTGGCGCTCAATTTAGCCCTGAACTCAACATATTTACAGATTATTGCCTGTCCTGGTTAGCGAAAGCTGGCATTTGTTTTACTTTTTAGCCGCATAAAGTCAAAATTAAGACTTCGTTACGGCTTCCAGAAGATCCTTCAAGAGGACCGGCGAGTATACCTGAAGAAAGGACTTTAGATGCTTTTAGCGACGGCGCTGTTAATAATTGGTTTACTTCTGGTGGTCTACGGTGCCGACCGTCTGGTATTTGCCGCATCCATTTTATGTCGAAACGTCGGTATTCCCCCCATTATCATCGGAATGACCGTGGTCAGCATTGGTACGTCGTTACCCGAGATCATTGTCTCCGTTGCCGCATCGATGAATGGGCAACTCGATCTGGCTGTCGGGACCGCCATAGGTTCTAACATCACCAACATTCTGCTTATTTTGGGCCTGTCGGCGCTGATTCATCCTTTTACCGTGCATTCTGATGTTCTGCGTCGTGAATTACCGCTAATGTTGCTGGTAAGTATTTTAGCTGCATCCGTACTGTATGACGGGCAGTTGAGCCGCAGCGACGGTTTCTTTCTTCTACTCCTGGCCGTGCTATGGCTGCTATTCATTGTTAAAATCGCTCGTCTGGCCGAGCGACAAGGCAATGACAGCCTGACACGCGAGCAGATAGCTGAGCTGCCGCGCGAAGGCGGGTTACCCGTCGCATTTTTGTGGTTGGGTATTGCGCTGATTATTATGCCTATGGCTACGCGTATGGTGGTAGATAACGCTACCGTACTGGCGAACTATTTCGCCATGAGCGAACTCACCATCGGGTTGACGGTGGTCGCCATTGGTACCAGCCTGCCGGAACTGGCAACGGCGATTGCGGGTCTGCGTAAAGGTGAAAACGATATTGCCGTCGGTAACATTATCGGCGCGAACATTTTTAATATTGTTATCGTCCTCGGGCTACCGGCGTTGATTACGCCGGGCGAAGTCAATCCGATGGCCTTCGTCCGGGACTACAGCGTCATGCTGCTGGTGAGCGTTATTTTTGCATTACTCTGCTGGCGACGTCCGCGCCAGATTGGTCGCGGCGCGGGCGCGCTGCTGACCGGCGGTTTTATCATATGGCTGGCGATGCTGTATTGGTTATCGCCACTTCTCGTTGGATAACTGGAAACGCATTATGTCGCACTTAGAGTTGCAACCGGGTTTTGACTTTCAGCAAGCAGGCAAGGAAGTCCTGGCAATTGAACGTGAAGGCCTGGCGGAGCTTGATCAGTACATCAACCAAAATTTTACCCTGGCATGCGAGAAAATATTCAGTTGCCCGGGCAAAGTCGTGGTGATGGGAATGGGGAAATCCGGCCATATCGGGCGGAAAATGGCAGCCACATTTGCCAGCACCGGCACCCCCTCATTTTTTGTACACCCAGGCGAAGCTGCACATGGCGATCTGGGTATGGTCTCGCCGCAGGATGTGGTCATCGCCATCTCTAACTCCGGTGAATCCAATGAGATAGCGGCGCTGATCCCGGTATTAAAACGTCTTCATGTACCGCTTATATGCATGACCGGTCGTCCGGAAAGCAGTATGGCGCGTGCAGCAGATGTGCATCTGTGTGTTAAAGTGCCCAAGGAAGCTTGTCCGTTAGGCCTGGCGCCGACCAGCAGCACGACAGCAACACTGGTGATGGGCGATGCCCTTGCGGTGGCATTATTAAAAGCGCGCGGCTTTACCGCGGAAGATTTTGCATTGTCTCATCCCGGTGGCGCACTGGGCCGTAAGCTTTTACTGCGCGTTAACGATATTATGCATACGGGCGACGAGATCCCGCATGTAACCAAAAACGCCAGCCTGCGTGACGCCTTAATTGAGATCACGCGTAAAAATCTCGGCATGACCGTCATTTGCGATGATGCCATGAAGATTGACGGTATTTTCACCGATGGTGATTTACGTCGTGTCTTCGATATGGGCGTTGATGTACGCCAGTTAGGCATTGCCGATGTGATGACCCCTGGAGGCATTCGCGTGCGTCCGGGTATTCTTGCCGTCGATGCCCTGAACTTAATGCAGTCCCGCCATATCACCTCGGTAATGGTTGCTGATGGCGACCAGTTACTCGGTGTGTTACATATGCATGATCTGCTACGTGCAGGTGTAGTGTAAGAAACTCAAGGATAACGAAAATGAGTAAAGCAGGTGCGTCGCTTGCGACCTGTTATGGACCCGTCAGCGCAGACGTTATCACCCGGGCAGAAAACATCCGTTTGCTGATCCTGGATGTGGATGGCGTACTGTCTGATGGTCTGATTTATATGGGCAACAACGGTGAAGAGCTGAAGGCTTTTAACGTCCGCGATGGTTACGGAATTCGCTGTGCGCTCACTTCCGGTATTGAGGTTGCCATTATTACCGGACGAAAGGCTAAACTTGTAGAAGATCGCTGTGCCACTTTGGGGATCACCCACCTGTATCAGGGACAGTCAGACAAACTGGTTGCTTTTGGCGATCTCCTTAGCAAACTGGCGATCGCGCCGGAGAATGTCGCCTACGTTGGCGATGACCTGATCGACTGGCCGGTGATGGCACAAGTGGGATTGAGCGTCGCGGTGGCAGATGCCCACCCTTTGCTGATCCCGCGGGCCGATTATGTCACCCGTATTAATGGGGGACGTGGCGCTGTGCGTGAAGTCTGCGATTTATTACTCCTGGCGCAGGGCAAACTGGACGAGGCCAAAGGGCAATCGATATGAGCAAAACCAGACGTTGGGTTATCATTCTACTGTCGCTGGCTGTCCTTGTGATGATTGGTATTAATCTGGCAGACAAAGAGGACACCGCTCAGGTCGTCGTCAATAACAACGAGCCAACCTATAAGAGCGAACATACTGATACCGTCGTGTATAGTCCGGAAGGCGCGCTGAGCTATCACTTGATCGCACAACACGTTGAATATTATTCGGAACAAGCGGTTTCGTGGTTTACTCAACCAGTATTAACCACATTTGATAAGGATAAAGTACCGACCTGGACGATCAAGGCCGATAAAGCCAAATTGACCAACGATCGGATGCTGTATCTGTACGGCCATGTTGAGGTTAACGCCCTGGTGCCTGACTCTCAACTACGCAGAATTACGACCGATAACGCGCAGATTAACCTGGTGACACAAGATGTCACTTCCGATGATCTGGTGACGTTGTATGGCACAACATTTAACTCCAGCGGACTGAAGATGCGCGGCAACTTACGCAGCAAGAACGCCGAGCTGATTGAAAAGGTTAGAACCTCATATGAAATCCAAAACAAACAAACTCAGCCTTAATCTTGTACTTGCCAGCTCACTTCTGGCCGCCAGCATTCCGGCATTTGCCGTCACCGGCGATACCGAGCAGCCGATTCACATTGAGTCGGACCAGCAGTCCCTGGATATGCAGGGCAACGTGGTAACGTTTACTGGCAACGTGATTGTGACTCAGGGCACCATCAAAATTAACGCCGATAAAGTCGTCGTGACCCGTCCTGGCGGCGAAGACGGCAAAGAAGTGATTGACGGCTATGGCAATCCAGCGACGTTTTACCAGATGCAGGACAACGGTAAACCGGTTAAAGGCCGCGCCTCGCAGATGCACTATGAACTGGCGAAAGATTTTGTCGTGCTAACCGGCAAGGCGTATCTGGAACAGCTCGATAGCAACATCACGGGCGATAAGATCACCTATCTGGTAAAAGAGCAGAAAATGCAGGCCTTCAGCGATAAAGGCAAACGCGTCACCACCGTTCTGGTTCCGTCGCAGTTGCAGGACAAAAACAAGGCTCCGGCAGAGAAAAAAGGTAACTGATTCGTTATGGCAACATTAACTGCAAAGAACCTTGCAAAAGCCTATAAAGGCCGTCGTGTGGTGGAAGATGTCAGTCTGACCGTCAACTCCGGGGAGATCGTCGGTCTGCTCGGTCCTAACGGTGCAGGCAAGACAACAACCTTTTACATGGTGGTCGGCATTGTCCCGCGCGATGCGGGTAACATTATCATTGATGACGAAGACATCAGCCTGCTGCCTCTGCATGCGCGCGCGCGTCGCGGCATCGGCTACTTACCGCAGGAAGCATCGATTTTCCGTCGCCTGAGCGTGTTTGATAACCTGATGGCGGTACTGCAAATTCGTGACGATCTGACCAGCGAGCAGCGGGAAGATCGCGCCAACGAGCTGATGGAAGAATTCCACATCGAGCACCTGCGTGACAGTATGGGGCAGTCGCTCTCCGGTGGTGAACGACGCCGCGTGGAGATCGCCCGCGCACTGGCCGCTAATCCGAAATTTATCCTGCTGGATGAACCGTTTGCCGGTGTTGACCCGATTTCCGTTATTGATATCAAACGGATCATCGAACACCTGCGCGACAGCGGCCTTGGCGTGCTGATTACCGACCATAACGTCCGCGAAACGCTGGCAGTGTGTGAGCGCGCCTATATCGTGAGTCAGGGGCACCTGATCGCGCACGGCACGCCAACAGAAATACTGCAGGATGAGCACGTTAAGCGCGTATACCTTGGGGAAGACTTCAGACTCTGATAGGGTAGAAGACTTCACGTCACCGCAGGAGAAAACAACTCTGAACATGAAGCAAGGTTTGCAACTCAGGCTTAGCCAACAACTGGCGATGACGCCTCAGCTACAACAGGCTATCCGTCTGTTGCAGCTGTCCACGCTGGAACTTCAGCAAGAACTTCAGCAAGCGCTGGAAAGTAACCCACTGCTCGAGCAAACCGATCTTCACGACGAAATTGATACCCAGGAAAAACAGGACAGCGAAACCCTCGACACCGCTGATGCTCTCGAACAAAAAGAGATGCCTGAGGAGCTGCCACTCGATGCCAGTTGGGATGAAATTTATACCGCCGGGACGCCTTCGGGCACCAGCGGAGATTACATCGACGACGAGCTGCCTGTGTATCAAGGTGAGACCACGCAATCACTACAGGATTACCTGATGTGGCAAGTGGAACTGACCCCGTTCTCGGATACCGATCGCGCCATTGCGACATCCATTGTGGATGCGGTAGACGAAACCGGTTATCTCACCGTGACCCTGGACGATATTCTCGAAAGCATGGGCGATGACGACGTCGGTATGGACGAAATCGAAGCCGTGCTTAAACGCGTTCAGCGCTTTGATCCCGTAGGCGTGGCCGCTAAAGATCTCCGCGACTGCTTACTGATCCAACTTTCGCAGTTTGATAAAGCCACACCGTGGCTGGAAGAAGCGCGCCTGATCATCAGCGATCATCTCGATCTGTTAGCCAACCATGACTTCCGCACGCTGATGCGCGTGACCCGACTAAAAGAAGACGTGCTAAAAGAAGCCGTCAATCTTATTCAGTCACTGGATCCAAGGCCTGGGCAGTCGATCCAGACTGGCGAACCAGAATACGTTATTCCGGATGTGCTGGTGCGTAAGCATAATGATCGCTGGGTGGTCGAACTCAACAGCGACAGCATCCCACGACTGCAGATTAACCAGCACTACGCCGCTATGTGCAATAGCGCGCGCAACGATGCCGACAGTCAGTTTATCCGTAGCAATCTACAGGATGCGAAGTGGCTGATTAAAAGCCTGGAAAGCCGCAATGATACACTGCTGCGCGTAAGCCGTTGCATCGTTGAACAACAGCAAGCCTTCTTTGAGCAAGGCGAAGAGTTTATGAAACCGATGGTGCTGGCGGATATCGCCCAGGCCGTCGAGATGCACGAATCGACCATTTCCCGTGTGACCACGCAAAAGTATCTGCACAGTCCGCGCGGCATTTTTGAATTGAAGTATTTCTTTTCCAGTCACGTTAACACTGAAGGTGGAGGCGAAGCCTCATCCACGGCGATCCGTGCGCTGGTGAAGAAATTAATTGCTGCGGAAAACCCCGCGAAACCACTGAGTGACAGCAAGTTAACCTCTATGCTGTCAGAACAGGGTATCATGGTGGCACGCCGCACCGTTGCGAAGTACCGAGAGTCTTTATCCATTCCGCCGTCTAACCAGCGCAAACAGCTGGTCTGACCCAACCGATAAGGAAGACACTATGCAGCTCAACATCACTGGAAACAACGTCGAAATCACTGAAGCCCTGCGCGATTTTGTTAATACAAAATTTGCCAAGCTTGAACAATATTTCGACCGGATTAATCAGGTCTATATTGTGTTGAAAGTGGAGAAGGTTACACATATCTCGGATGCAACGCTGCATGTGAACGGTGGCGAAATTCATGCCAGCGCGGAAGGTCAGGATATGTACGCCGCCATTGACGGTTTAATTGATAAACTGGCTCGGCAGTTAACAAAACATAAAGATAAACTGAAACAGCACTAACTTGTCCGGGCAGTTAGCGGGTGCAGGACGGCCTGTTGTGTAGCACAACGGGCCATTTGTACAGTTAGCGCTTAGGTGAAATTATGACAAATAACGATACGACTCTACAACTGAGCACTGTTCTTAACCAGGAATGTACACGCGCAGGCGTTCACTGCCAAAGCAAGAAACGCGCACTGGAAATCATCAGTGAACTGGCGGCAAAACAGCTCAGCTTGCCTTCTCAGGTGGTATTTGAGGCCATTCTGACGCGTGAAAAAATGGGCAGTACCGGCATCGGTAATGGTATTGCTATCCCGCATGGAAAGCTGGAAGAAGACACGATGCGCGCGGTTGGTGTGTTTGTGCAACTTGAAACGCCTATCGCCTTCGACGCTATTGATAATCAGCCAGTCGATCTGCTGTTCGCCCTGCTGGTTCCGGCGGACCAAACCAAGACGCATTTGCATACGTTGTCACTGGTCGCAAAACGTCTGGCGGATAAAACCATCTGTCGTCGTCTGCGCGCCGCACAGAGTGACCAGGAGTTGTATCAAATCATCACGGACACCGAAGGTGGACAGGATGAAGCATAACAACCCAATGGCATCCTTTTTTGTCGTTGTGAGGAGAAACAGTACATGGTACTGATGATCGTCAGCGGCCGTTCAGGGTCAGGTAAATCTGTCGCTCTGCGTGCGCTGGAAGATATGGGTTTTTACTGCGTGGATAACCTTCCCGTAGTGCTGTTGCCCGATCTGGCTCGTACTCTGGCCGATCGCCAGATTTCTGCGGCCGTCAGCATTGATGTGCGCAACATGCCTGAGTCCCCGGAGATTTTCGAGCAGGCCATGAACAATCTGCCTGAAGGTTTCTCACCACAACTGCTGTTCCTTGATGCTGACCGTAACACGCTGATTCGTCGCTACAGTGACACGCGTCGCCTGCACCCACTCTCCAGCAAGAACTTGTCTCTGGAAAGCGCTATCGATAAGGAAAGCGATTTGCTTGAGCCTTTGCGCTCTCGCGCTGACCTGATCGTTGATACCTCCGAAATGTCCGTGCACGAACTGGCGGAAATGTTGCGTACCCGACTGTTGGGCAAACGTGAACGTGAATTGACGATGGTTTTCGAATCCTTTGGTTTCAAACACGGTATCCCGATTGATGCGGATTACGTCTTTGACGTGCGCTTCCTGCCTAACCCGCACTGGGATCCGAAGCTGCGCCCAATGACCGGTCTTGACCGCCCCGTCGCCGCGTTCCTCGACAGGCACACAGAAGTACACAATTTTATCTACCAGACGCGCAGCTATCTTGAGCTATGGTTACCCATGCTGGAGACCAACAACCGCAGCTACCTCACCGTAGCCATCGGTTGTACCGGCGGGAAGCACCGTTCGGTGTATATTGCAGAGCAGCTGGCAGACTACTTCCGCTCACGCGGTAAAAACGTGCAGTCACGCCATCGTACGCTGGAAAAACGTAAATCATGACCGTGAAGCAAACTGTTGAAATCACTAATAAGCTGGGCATGCATGCCCGTCCAGCTATGAAACTGTTTGAATTGATGCAGGGTTTCGAAGCAGAAGTTTTGCTGCGTAATGATGAAGGTACGGAAGCCGAGGCCAACAGCGTTATCGCTCTGCTGATGCTGGATTCAGCCAAAGGGCGTCAGATAGAAGTTGAAGCCACGGGTCCGCAGGAAGTTGAAGCCCTTGCCGCAGTGGTTGCCCTGTTTAATTCAGGTTTTGATGAAGATTAGTCAAGTGGTTTTAACACGTAGCCAGTAGGTCGGATAAGGCGTTTACGCCGTATCCGGCAATGCCATTGTGTCGTATTGTGTCTGATGCGCTGCACTTAAATCAGGCCTACAAAAACAGCGACAGCAGCAATTAATACAGCTTATTTTCCCGCATAAACGACTCACCGCCTAACTGGCGCATTTGACGCATGATCCACGCCTGACGGCTACGCACATAACCAGAAGGCGCATTCGCTTTAAAACGCAAAGGATTGGGTAATACCGCCGCCAGCAAGGCCGCTTCAGACAGACTCAACCGACTGGCAGGTTTATGGAAATAGCGCTGCGCCGCCGCCTCCACGCCGAAAACCCCATCGCCAAACTCAGCGATATTCAGGTAAACGGTCAGAATACGTTTCTTGCTCCAGACGGTTTCCATACCCAGCGTTAGCCCGGCTTCAAGACCTTTACGTACCCAGCTACGCCCATCCCACAGAAAGAGATTTTTCGCCGTCTGTTGCGATAACGTCGACGCCCCGCGAATACGGTTTTCATTGCGTTCATTGTGCGCCAGCGCTTTCTCTATGGCGGAGACATCGAATCCCCAGTGCTCGGGAAACTTCTGGTCCTCCGCGGCAATGACGGCCAGTCCCATCCACGGTGAGATCTCGTCCATGCTCACCCAGTCTGAGTGCGCCACATAACCAAAATCACCGGACAGCCATGCTCCCAGTTGCCGTTCAACCATCACCGCCGAGAAAGGTACAGGCATCACGCTGAAAAGTGCGATGCCTCCGCCCCAGAATACGCCGAGGACAATGACCGCCCGCAGAAAGATACGTCGCAGAAAGGCGGTAACTCCTGTTCTCATTCAGCCAGCACCAGCACACGTGATACCAGTTTATCGATGCCACTCGCAGCCTGAGCGATATCCTGCGCCAGCATATAGGCGGGCGTGGTGACAATTTTGTTGTCCTCATCGACGACAATGTCATCAACCGGACAAGGCACATGCTCAGCGCCCATCTCTTCCAGCACCTCTGCCGTATCGATATCAGTACCAATGGTCAGACGCAGAGGGAAATCAAAAATTTTAGGTAACATAGCGGGCGCAATGCACATAAATCCCAGCGGCTTACCCGCCTGATGCATAGCCACCGCCAGCGCGGCTAAATCGCTGTCAACCCGGCATTCGCTGCCCTGACTGGCAAAATTGCTCAGATTTTTGGCCGCACCAAACCCACCCGGCACGATCAACGCATCCAGTTCCGTTGAGACTGCCTGAGCGAGCGGGCGAATTTCACCGCGTGTTATACGTGCGGCTTCAATCAGTACATTACGCGTTTCCAGCATCGGCTCGCCGGTCAGATGATTAATCACATCCGCTTGCTGTTTATCCGGAGCAAAGCAGACGGCCTGAGCGCCGTTGCGGGCAATGGCCAGAAGCGTGAGAACAGTTTCATGGATCTCTGCACCGTCATACACGCCGCATCCGCTGAGCACTACACCCACTTTTTTCATCGTGATACTCCTTTCTCAACTGGCTGAAACATATTAGTTATTATGATTTAAATGCTACGCTTCACACATTTAACTGATTCATGTAACAAATTATTTAAGATTTGCTATCTTAACTGCGTGCGGCCTGAAAATTAGGGCTGCGCCCTTGTAAACAATGATAATAATTTACGGCGCAGCCACGATTTCCCTGGTGTTGGCGCAGTATTCGCGCACCCCGGTCAAGCCGGGGTCATTTTTTTTCCACGCTCGCCACCCAGGCTTTTAATACCGCCACGTCGTGCTGCCACTCCTGCTTCATCTCTTCAATCCATTCAGCAACGTTATCTTCCCAGGCGGGAAGGTCCGGCGACTGGATTTGCTGACCTAACTGTTGCAGGTGACGCAGCCCCACTGAACCTGCTGCGCCTTTAATTTTATGACCTTCCTCAACCACACCTTTTTTATCCCGTGCGGTCAAGTTTGACTCCAGCACGCTCAAATATCCCGGCATCATCTTCTCAAACACCGCCAGCCCGTCGGTAATTAACTTCGGTCCCACCAGCTCGAGGTATTGTTCCAACATAGGAATATCTAACAGCGCTTGCGATTTACTGCTTTCTTCAGATGTCACAGTGCTCTCCTCTTCGTTTCTGGTATCCCAGTATTTTTTGATCATGGCGGTTAGCGCCGGAACCGACAGCGGCTTACTCAACACGTCATCCATTCCCGCGTCCAAATACTCTTTTTTATCTTTCAGTACGTTGGCGGTGAGTGCAACCAGCGGCGGAAGGTCCTCACGAGCGTATTTTTGCGTGAGCTCCCGCGAGATATCCAGACCGGTCATATCCGGTAGCTGAATATCCAGCAGCACCAGGTCATATTCACCCGGCTTAAACATTTCCAGCGCGGCTTTCCCGGTCATCGCGACATCCACGCTGTTGCCTAATTTTTCCAGCACGGAACGCGCAACAATAACGTTTAGTTCAATGTCTTCCACCAGCAGCACATTCAGGGCTGGCAGCGGCATGTCATCGTCTTCAAAGGCGTCTTCAATCTCTTCCGCTACCGCAGGCGCATGTACGGTCAGCGTAAAGATGGAGCCTTTACCTGCCTGGCTGGAAACCGTAATATCGCCGCCCATATTTTTCGCCAGACGCTTCGACACGGCCAAACCAATCCCGGTTCCTGTGGCCGGTTTACCGCCGTTGCTGTCCTTCACCTGATAATACATGGCGAAGATTTTATCCTGCTCATCCTGCGGAATGCCGATCCCAGAATCTTCAACCTCGAAATGCAGCATATCGCCCTGGTCATAGCGCGCCCGCACGGTCACCTGTCCCTGCTGAGTGAACTTCACGGCGTTGCTGATCAGATTCCACAGAATCTGGCGCAAACGCGTGCCGTCGGTAATGACCTTATGCGGTAGCGGTAACGTTGGCTCAAGTACAAAACGCAGCCCTTTTTGCTGCGCCTGCAGGCCAGAAAGGTTTTCCAGATCCGCCATAAAACTGGTGAAATCAACAGGCTGGTTATCGAGCTGGACTTTACGTCGCTCCATCTTATCCATATCTATGATATCGTTGAAAATATTACCCAGCGTCACGGCAGAGACATGGATGGTTTTCAGGTATTTTTCCTGCTCAGCGGTCAGGTCTGTATCCAACAGGATTCGGCTTAAGCCGACAATGCCGTTAAGCGGAGTGCGCAGCTCGTGGCTGATGGTGGAAATGAAGGTGGTCTTATCGCGGCTGGCACGTTCAAGCGCGTCCTGATAGCGCTTACGCTCGGTAATATCGCGCCCAAAGCCCATCAGGCCATGTCGCTTACCTACGCGGTCATAGTACGGCACTTTACGAATTTCAAAGCAGGCTTTGCGCCCGTCCGGGTAGTCCAGCCACTGTTCGTAGGTGAGTGAGACGTTATGACGGAATACCTTCTCGTCGGTTTCAATTACCTTTTCAGCCGCTTCAGGAGAGTAAACGTCAGCCGGTTTTAAGTTCACCAGCTGCTTTTCGCTTTTGCCAGTCAGCAGCTCCATGGCACGGTTACAGCCAGAAAATTCTTTATCTTCATTGCGATAAAAAACCAGATCCGGCGAGGCATCAAGGAAAGAGCGTAAAAAGGAAGACTGTTGCTCGAGCTGGATCTGCGCTTCTTCGCGCTCTTTGATTTCAACCTTCAGTTGCTCGAACGTTTCCTGGCGCTCCGCTTCGGCTTTTTCGCGCTCAACAATTTCCTGATTGAGCTGGGCTATATTATCTTTCAATTGCACATTGAGCTTGAGATCGCGCTCGCGCATCTCTTCCAGCTTTTGTACCAGTCGTGACAGGCGTTGCCGGGACTCTTCCAGTTGCTCCACCACCACTGACAGGAAATAGACAGCCCAAGGGGTAATTAACAGACCAAAAAAGATAGAACGGATAACATCAATGCTTTCTACCTGGCCATGCAGCACCATGGTGACAGCCATCTGCACCACAATTGCCAACACGACCAGAGCCAGCGCTAATAGCAGCGAAAAGCGCACCAGACCCAACTTCATCATTAGGTCGACGTAATATTGCGCCAGCATACGGATTTGCTTCATAGAGGGTTCCTTCACGACAACTTGGCACAATAATACTCAATTCTTGGCGTGACGTTTGAGAATGTGCAAGAAATGCGGAGGTTATCAGTGAAATGACCGTAGAGAGGTTAATCGTAGGCCTGATAAGCTAAGCGCCATCAGGCAAGCAGGCGCAGATTGCCGGATGTCGGCTTTGCCTTATCCGGCCTACGAGGGTTAGATCACCGGCTGCACCCATGGCGTACCCAGCGCCGAGCCTTGCACGCCGTGCTCGTTAAGGTACTTATCCAGTTCAACCATCCCAGTCCAGCGATTTTCACACCATAGCGGTGCTAACAACGTTGGGCGACGCGCGCTGGCGGAAATGCGATGATAAATCACCTCTGGCGGCGTATGGCGGATCATCTCCCCGGCGGTAACCGTATAATCGTCCAGTTCAATTCCGTTCAGCCGCCCAGCCTCCCAGGCTTTCGCCATCGTACTGCCTTTCACAATATGCAGCGGATGCAGCTTAATACCGTCGACACCCGTCTCCACCACACGTTCCATGGTTTGCAGGCATTCTGCCTGCCCTTCTCCCGGCAGACCGACAATCAGGTGCGAACATACTTTCAGCCCGCGTTCACGCGCCAGCCGCGTGGTGTTCTGGTAGCAGGCAAAATCATGACCGCGGTTAATACGGTGCAGGGTTTTGTCATGTGCGGTTTGCAGACCAAGTTCCAGCCATACCTCATAACCCAGGTCTTTATACTCGCAAAGCAGATCGAGTACCGCATCCGGCACGCAGTCGGGGCGCGTCCCAACGCATAACCCGACGATACTGGCCTGGCTGACCGCCTGCTGATACATCGAACGCAGCACCTGTACTTCAGCAAAGGTGCTGGTATAGGCCTGGAAATAGGCCAGATAGCGTCTGGCGCGATTGACCAACTGCGCCTGATGCTCAAGTTGCTCGGCAATGGAATGATGCTGCTGAGTTTCATCGGCAAACGAGGCGACATTACAGAAAGTACATCCGCCACGTCCGATGGTGCCATCACGATTTGGACAGCTAAAGCCGCCGTGCAGCGTGAGTTTATGAACCTTTTGCCCATAACGGCGAGAAAGATCCCCACCAAACATATTGACTAATTTCTGTAACTGCATAATCTGGTAGACCGCGCCTTGAAAAGAGGCCAAAGCCTGCCATTTTTTGCCCCAGTCGGCGATGACCTGGATCAATCGCCCTGGCGAGCCTTTATTTATTGCATAATAAATCAAAATAATTGAAATTTCATTCACTCAAAATCTAATTACTTTTCCTTATATTCAGCGGTTTTTTTTATCTTCTTATACTCTGAGCGTAAAAACAGTATCTTTAAGACGCCTGAACTCTAAAAACCAGCATAAAATGCCAGTCATCTCGATAAATAAAGGGAAGACGGGGGATATCCAGCCTTTCTGACAGTGAGACAGATCACACTTCCAGGGGGATTCCTCTTAGGTTAAATCAATGTAAAAAACCCTTTTATTTCAATATTTTCATAAAGTTAATTGCCCTATAGCACATTTTTGCATAAATAAGATTGCCATTTGACCTGTGTGTGGATTCCCGATAACTTGGAAATCCGCTGGAAGCTTTCTGGATGAGCAGTCTGCTCATCATATTTATGCAGTAATTGAGATTCCCTCTGAAGCAAGTCCTCAAACTTGTTTGACCTGTGCGAAAAGGATAAAGAGGGCGAATGCGAGGTAAGCGTATGACACGCAAACCCCGTCGCCATGCTCTTGGTGTGCCCGTGCGCAACGGTCCAGATGGGAATCCCTCAGAGCCTGGGGAGGTTCACTGATATGTTGTACGATAAATCCCTTGAGAGGGATAACTGTGGTTTCGGCCTGATCGCCCACATAGAAGGCGAACCTAGCCACAAGGTAGTGCGTACCGCCATACACGCACTGGCCCGTATGCAGCACCGTGGCGCAATTCTTGCCGATGGAAAAACCGGCGATGGTTGCGGCCTGCTGTTACAAAAACCTGACCGCTTTTTCCGCATCGTGGCGCAAGAGCGCGGCTGGCGTTTAGCCAAAAACTACGCCGTCGGCATGATCTTTTTAAATAAAGACCCTGAGCTGGCTGCAGCTTCTCGTCGCATTGTTGAAGAAGAATTACAGCAGGAGACCCTGTCGATTGTCGGCTGGCGCGACGTGCCGACCAACGAAGGTGTTCTCGGTGAAATTGCGCTCTCCTCCCTGCCTCGTATCGAGCAAATTTTTGTTAACGCCCCTGCAGGCTGGCGTCCGCGTGATATGGAGCGTCGCCTGTTCATCGCGCGTCGTCGTATCGAAAAACGCCTCCTGCAAGACAAAGATTTCTACGTCTGTAGCTTGTCGAACCTGGTCAATATCTATAAAGGTCTGTGTATGCCGGCCGATCTGCCGCGCTTCTACCTGGACCTGGCAGACCTGCGTCTGGAATCGGCCATCTGCCTGTTCCACCAGCGCTTCTCTACCAACACCGTACCGCGCTGGCCGCTGGCGCAGCCGTTCCGCTATCTGGCGCACAACGGTGAAATCAACACCATCACCGGCAACCGCCAATGGGCGCGCGCCCGTACCTATAAGTTCCAGACCCCGTTGATCCCGGATCTGCACGACGCCGCGCCGTTTGTTAACGAAACCGGCTCAGACTCCAGTTCGATGGACAACATGCTGGAACTGCTGCTGGCAGGCGGGATGGACATCATCCGTGCCATGCGCTTACTGGTTCCACCGGCATGGCAGAACAACCCGGATATGGATCCGGAGCTGCGCGCGTTCTTTGACTTTAACTCCATGCACATGGAACCGTGGGACGGCCCGGCGGGCATCGTCATGTCCGACGGCCGCTTTGCCGCCTGTAACCTTGACCGTAACGGCTTGCGTCCGGCACGCTACGTCATCACCAAAGACAAGCTGATTACCTGCGCCTCTGAAGTCGGGATCTGGGATTATCAGCCGGATGAAGTGGTAGAGAAAGGCCGCGTCGGCCCTGGCGAGCTGATGGTTATCGATACCCGCAGCGGGCGCATTCTCCACTCCGCCGAAACCGATGATGACCTGAAAAGCCGTCACCCATACAAAGAGTGGATGGAGAAAAACGTCCGCCGTCTGGTGCCGTTCGAAGACCTGGCTGACGATCAGGTCGGCAGCCGTGAACTGGACGATGACACCCTCGCCAGCTATCAGAAACAGTTTAACTACAGCGCTGAAGAGCTGGATTCCGTGATCCGCGTGCTCGGCGAAAATGGCCAGGAAGCGGTCGGTTCAATGGGTGACGATACCCCGTTTGCCGTACTCTCCAGCCAGCCGCGCATCATTTATGACTACTTCCGCCAGCAGTTCGCGCAGGTGACTAACCCGCCGATCGATCCGCTGCGTGAAGCGCACGTTATGTCGCTGGCCACCAGCATCGGTCGTGAGATGAACGTCTTCTGCGAAGCCGAAGGTCAGGCACACCGCCTGAGCTTTAAATCGCCGATCCTGCTGTACTCCGATTTCACCCAGCTTACCACCATGAAAGAGGAGCATTATCGCGCTGACCGTCTGGATATCACCTTCGACGCGACCGAAACTACGCTCGAAGAGACCGTCAAAGCATTGTGCGATAAGGCGGAACAGATGGTGCGCAACGGCACGGTACTGCTGGTACTCTCTGACCGCAACATCGCTAAAAATCGTCTGCCGGTTCCGGCGCCGATGGCCGTGGGCGCAGTGCAAACGCGTCTGGTAGAACAAAGCCTGCGCTGCGACGCCAACATCATCGTTGAAACCGCCAGTGCCCGCGATCCGCACCATTTTGCCGTCCTGCTCGGTTTTGGCGCGACGGCAATCTATCCGTATCTCGCGTATGAAACATTGGGACGTCTGATCGACACTCAGGCGATTGCCAAAGATTACCGGACCGTGATGCTGAACTACCGTAACGGCATCAACAAAGGTCTGTACAAAATCATGTCCAAAATGGGCATCTCGACCATTGCCTCCTACCGCTGCTCGAAGCTGTTTGAAGCCGTTGGTCTGCACGATGATGTGGTTGCGTTGTGCTTCCAGGGCGTGGTCAGCCGTATTAGCGGTGCAGGGTTTACCGACTTCCAGCAGGATCTGCTGAACCTCTCCAAACATGCATGGCTGGCGCGTAAACCTATCAGCCAGGGCGGTTTGCTGAAGTACGTCCACGGCGGCGAATACCACGCCTACAACCCGGACGTGGTACGCACTCTGCAGCAGGCGGTACAAAGCGGCGAGTACAGCGACTATCAGGAATACGCCAAGCTGGTTAATGAGCGTCCGGCGGCCACGCTGCGCGATCTGCTGGCGATTACGCCTGGCGATGAAGCCGTAAGCATTAGCGAAGTAGAACCCGCGACCGAACTGTTTAAACGCTTTGATACCGCCGCCATGTCTATCGGCGCATTAAGCCCGGAAGCACACGAAGCGCTGGCCGAAGCCATGAACAGCATCGGCGGCAATTCGAACTCCGGTGAAGGCGGCGAAGACCCGGCGCGCTATGGCACCAATAAAGTGTCACGGATTAAGCAGGTTGCTTCCGGTCGATTTGGCGTAACCCCGGCATACCTGGTCAATGCCGATGTCATTCAGATTAAAGTCGCTCAGGGCGCGAAACCTGGCGAAGGTGGTCAGTTACCGGGTGATAAAGTCACCCCGTACATCGCCAAACTACGCTATTCCGTACCGGGCGTGACGCTGATCTCCCCGCCGCCGCACCACGATATCTACTCTATCGAGGATTTAGCGCAGCTGATTTTCGACCTGAAACAGGTCAACCCGAAGGCGATGATCTCGGTGAAGCTGGTTTCCGAACCAGGCGTTGGTACCATCGCCACTGGCGTAGCGAAAGCCTATGCGGATCTGATCACCATTGCTGGCTACGATGGCGGCACAGGCGCAAGCCCGCTCTCATCAGTGAAATATGCGGGCTGCCCGTGGGAACTCGGCCTGGTGGAAACCCAGCAGGCGCTGGTGGCTAACGGTCTGCGTCACAAGATTCGTCTGCAGGTCGATGGCGGTCTGAAAACCGGCGTCGATATCATTAAAGCGGCAATTCTGGGTGCAGAAAGCTTTGGCTTCGGTACCGGCCCGATGGTGGCGCTGGGCTGTAAATATCTGCGTATTTGCCACCTGAACAACTGCGCAACCGGTGTTGCAACTCAGGATGAGAAACTGCGTAAGAACCACTATCACGGCCTGCCGTTCAAAGTGACCAACTACTTTGAATTTATCGCCCGTGAAGTGCGCGAGCTGATGGCCGAGCTGGGCGTCACCCGCCTGGTCGACCTGATTGGCCGCACCGATCTGCTCAAAGAGCTGGAAGGGTTTACCGCCAAGCAGCAAAAGCTGGAGCTGTCTCGTCTGCTGGAAACAGCCGAACCGCATCCTGGTAAAGCGCTGCATTGCACCGAGAACAACCCGCCGTTTGATAATGGCGTGCTGAACGCCCAGCTGTTGCAGCAGGCGAAGCCGTTCGTCGACGAGCGCCAGAGCAAAACCTTCTGGTTCGATATCCGCAACACCGACCGTTCCGTCGGCGCATCGCTGTCGGGCTATATCGCTCAGACGCATGGCGATCAGGGGCTGGCGTCTGACCCGATCAAAGCGCACTTCAGCGGTACTGCAGGCCAGAGCTTTGGCGTGTGGAACGCGGGCGGCGTGGAGCTGTATCTGACCGGCGATGCCAACGACTATGTCGGTAAAGGCATGGCGGGTGGCCTGCTGGCAGTGCGTCCTCCGGTTGGCTCTGCTTTCCGTAGCCATGAAGCGAGCATCATCGGTAACACCTGCCTGTATGGCGCCACCGGTGGTCGCCTGTTTGCTGCGGGTCGTGCGGGTGAGCGCTTTGCAGTACGTAACTCCGGCGCAATCACCGTGGTTGAAGGTATTGGCGACAACGGCTGTGAATACATGACCGGCGGCATCGTCTGTATTCTCGGCAAAACCGGCGTTAACTTTGGCGCGGGCATGACCGGCGGATTCGCCTACGTGCTCGATGAAGACGGTGAATTCCGCAAACGCGTAAACCCGGAACTGGTCGAAGTGCTGAGCGTGGACTCGCTGGCGATCCACGAAGAGCACCTGCGTGGCCTGATTACCGAGCACGTACAGCATACCGGCTCTTCTCACGGCGAAGAGATCCTGGCGAACTGGCCAGCATTCTCGGCGAAATTCGCGCTGGTAAAACCAAAATCCAGTGATGTGAAAGCACTGTTGGGTCACCGTAGTCGTAGCGCAGCAGAGCTGCGTGTGCAGGCGCAGTAAGGGGTAGCAGCAATGAGTCAGAACGTATACCAATTTATCGACCTGCAGCGTGTTGATCCGCCGAAGAAGCCGCTGAAGATCCGCAAGATCGAGTTTATCGAGATTTACGAGCCGTTTTCCGAAGGCCAAGCCAAAGCACAGGCAGATCGCTGCCTGTCCTGCGGTAACCCGTACTGCGAGTGGAAGTGCCCGGTGCATAACTACATCCCGAACTGGCTGAAGTTGGCGAATGAGGGACGTATTTTTGAAGCGGCTGAGCTGTCACATCAGACCAACACCCTGCCGGAAGTCTGCGGGCGCGTGTGTCCGCAGGACCGTCTGTGTGAGGGTTCCTGTACGCTGAACGATGAGTTCGGCGCGGTGACCATCGGCAATATTGAACGCTATATCAACGACAAAGCGTTTGAGATGGGCTGGCGTCCGGATATGACCGGTGTTCGCCAGACGGACAAGCGCGTCGCCATTATCGGTGCCGGTCCTGCAGGTCTGGCCTGTGCTGATGTGCTGACCCGCAACGGCGTGAAGGCGGTGGTCTTTGACCGTCACCCGGAAATCGGCGGCTTGCTGACCTTCGGTATCCCAGCCTTCAAGCTGGAAAAAGAGGTCATGACCCGTCGCCGTGAAATCTTCACCGGCATGGGCATTGAGTTCAAACTGAACGTGGAAGTAGGCCGTGACGTACAGCTCAACGATTTGCTGAAGGATTACGACGCCGTGTTCCTTGGCGTAGGAACCTATCAGTCGATGCGCGGCGGGCTGGAAAACGAAGACGCTGATGGCGTGTTTGATGCCCTGCCGTTCCTGATTGCCAATACCAAACAGTTGATGGGCTTTGGCGAAAGCAGCAATGAGCCATACATCAGCATGGAAGGCAAACGTGTCGTCGTGCTCGGCGGTGGCGATACCGCGATGGACTGCGTGCGCACCTCCGTACGTCAGGAAGCATCACACGTTATCTGCGCCTATCGTCGCGATGAAGAGAACATGCCGGGTTCGAAACGCGAAGTGAAAAACGCGCGCGAAGAAGGCGTCGAGTTCCAGTTCAACGTCCAGCCTTTAGGTGTGGAAGTGAATGCCAACGGGAAAGTGTGCGGCGTGAAAATGGCGCGCACTGAAATGGGCGAACCGGATGCGAAGGGACGTCGCCGTGCGGAGATCGTCGCTGGCTCCGAGCACGTTGTTCCGGCTGATGCCGTGGTCCTGGCGTTTGGTTTCCGCCCACATAGCATGGAATGGTTGAAAGAGCACAGCGTCGAACTGGATTCACAGGGGCGCATTATTGCCCCGGAACGTAGCGACAACGCTTTCCAGACCAGCAACCCGAAAATCTTCGCAGGCGGCGACATCGTACGCGGTTCGGATCTGGTGGTCACCGCGATTGCCGAAGGTCGTAAAGCGGCAGACGGGATTCTGAATTACCTGGAAGTGTAAAAGAGCCTTCTCTGGCCCCTGTTCACGTTTGTCGACAGGGGCTTTTTTTCTCCGTATTTCTCCACCATTCTTTGAAAGCTACTCGCAATTAAGACTGCAAGTCTTTGTAATTAGTAGAATGTGGATTGACCACTTCAGCACCCGGGCGTATTGATCGCGGAATATTTTTACACCGTAACTTTCACGAAAGGGATGAAGTATGACCACGCCGACGTCACTTCAGGATGCAGATGACTATCAGCAAATCCATAACGGAATTGTTCGACTACTGGACACCGCGCGGACAGAAACTGTCCGTAGTATCAATGCACTAATGACGGCGACCTACTGGGAAATTGGTCGACGAATTGTTGAATTTGAGCAAGGTGGTGAATCCCGGGCAGCCTATGGCGCTCAGCTTATTGAACGGCTGTCAGTGGATCTAAACCAACGCTATAAACGGGGGTTTTCCATGGTAAACATACGGCAAATGCGTATGTTTTATCTTTATTTTCAACAAATTGAGATTCAGCAGACACTGTCTGGTGAATCTCAAAATCTCATACAACTCGCCAAAACATTCCCACTACCCTGGTCGGCGTATGTCCGCCTCTTGTCTGTTAAAAATGCCGATGCCCGCACTTTTTATGAGAAAGAGACTCTCCGTAACGGCTGGTCAGTACGGCAGCTCAATCGACAAATTGCCACTCAGTTTTATGAGCGGACGCTGTTGTCCCGCGACAAATCCGCCATGTTGCAGAAGGCAGTCCCGACGGAGCCTGAAGTCTTGCCTGAAAAGGCCATCCGCGATCCGTTCATTCTGGAGTTTCTTGGCCTCAAGGATGAGTATTCAGAATCGGATCTTGAAGAGGCGCTGATCAATCACCTGATGGACTTTATGCTGGAGCTCGGCGACGATTTTGCTTTTGTTGGCCGTCAGCGTCGATTGCGCATTGACGATAACTGGTTCCGCGTCGATCTGCTGTTCTTTCATCGTCGTTTACGCTGCCTGTTGCTCGTTGATCTAAAAGTAGGCAAATTCAGCTATGCGGATGCCGGGCAGATGAATATGTATCTGAACTATGCCAAAGAACATTGGACGATACCGGGGGAAAATCCGCCAGTCGGGCTGATTCTGTGCGCAGGAAAAGGGGCGGGGGAAGCGCACTACGCGTTGAACGGCCTACCGAATACCATCCAGGCGAGCGAGTACAAAGTACAGCTACCTGATGAAAAATTACTTGCAGACGAGCTCATTCGTTCACAAACCATGCTGGGAACTCAACTCACAGACGCGGGTTAACTGTCGACCAAGGAAAATCAACGCAATCATCAACACCATAAATAATAACCATGTAAAGATTATACGTAATCGTTTGCTTTATTCTGAGAACTGTATATTATGCGGCGGATTTTTTGGGCAAAATTCATGGAGGCGTTGTGTCGCAGGACAACAATTATAGCCAGGGCCCCGTCCCTCTGGCGGCGCGGAAAGGCGTGGTTCCACTAACATTTGTCATGTTGGGGCTTACATTTTTTTCCGCCAGTATGTGGACCGGTGGCACACTCGGTACCGGTCTTTCCTATAATGATTTCTTCCTGGCAGTTCTCTTCGGTAATCTTCTCCTCGGTATTTACACTGCATTTCTCGGTTTTATCGGCGCAAAAACAGGGCTCTCAACCCACCTTCTGGCGCGTTACTCATTTGGTTTGAAAGGTTCATGGCTTCCCTCACTGTTGTTAGGCGGTACGCAGGTAGGCTGGTTTGGCGTGGGTGTGGCTATGTTTGCTATCCCGGTGGGCAAAGCGACAGGAATTGACGTCAATATCCTGATTGCGGTTTCCGGTCTGTTGATGACCCTGACCATCTTTTTTGGCATCTCGGCGCTGACCGTTTTATCTATCATCGCCGTGCCTGCCATCGTCGTTCTTGGCAGCTACTCCGTCTGGCTGGCGGTGAGTGATGTCGGCGGTTTAGACCATTTAAAAGCGATAGTGCCGCAGACGCCGCTGAATTTCTCCACCGCCCTGGCGCTGGTGGTCGGTTCGTTTGTCAGCGCAGGAACATTAACCGCCGACTTCGTGCGCTTTGGTCGCAACGCCAAAGGCGCGGTGCTGATTGCCATGGTGGCGTTTTTCCTTGGCAACTCCTTGATGTTCATCTTCGGCGCTGCGGGCGCGGCTGCGGTTGGACAGGCGGATATCTCTGATGTGATGATTGCCCAGGGACTGCTGCTGCCCGCGATTGTAGTGCTCGGTCTGAACATCTGGACGACTAACGACAATGCGCTGTATGCCTCAGGTCTGGGATTTGCCAATATTACCGGCCTTTCCAGCCGTACGCTGTCGGTGGCTAACGGTATTATCGGCACATTGTGCGCGCTATGGCTTTACAATAACTTTGTCGGTTGGCTGACTTTTCTGTCGGCAGCAATTCCCCCGATTGGCGGGGTGATCATCGCCGACTATCTGCTGAACCATCGTCGCTATGCCGACTTCAGCAAAGCGCAATTTATTTCCGTAAACTGGATAGCGATCCTGTCCGTTGCATTGGGCATTGCCGCAGGTCACTATATTCCCGGTATTGTGCCCGTCAACGCCGTACTTGGCGGCGTATTCAGCTATATCCTGCTGAATCCACTTTTTAATCGCAGCCTTGCTAAATCACCAGAGGTCAGCCATGCAGAATAATAACATCACCCTTCGTCAGGCACGTTTACAGGGACGCGAAGGATTGTGGCAGCTCACGATTGAAAACGGGCGCTTCAGCCGGATTGAGCCACAGGACACCGCCACGTTACCGCAGGGCGAAGTGCTTGATGCCGAAGGCGGCCTGGCCATTCCACCGTTCGTTGAGCCACATATCCATCTGGACACCACGCAAACCGCAGGCGAGCCGAGCTGGAACCAGTCTGGTACGTTATTTGAAGGCATTGAGCGTTGGGCCGAACGTAAGGCAATGCTCACGCACGAAGACGTCAAAGCGCGCGCCATGCAGACGCTGAAGTGGCAGATGGCCAACGGCATCCAGTATGTCCGCACGCACGTTGACGTTTCCGATCCGACGCTGACTGCACTGAAAGCCATGCTGGAGGTGAAGCAAGAAGTCGCGCCGTGGGTAGAGCTGCAAATTGTCGCCTTCCCGCAAGAGGGCATTCTTTCTTACCCCAACGGTGAAGCGCTATTAGAGGAAGCCGTGCGTTTGGGCGCAGACGTCATTGGCGCGATCCCCCACTTTGAATTTACGCGTGAATATGGCGTTGAGTCGCTGCACAAAATTTTCGCTCTGGCGCAGAAATACGATCGGCTTATCGATGTGCACTGCGACGAAATTGACGATGAGCAATCACGCTTTGTTGAAACCGTCGCGGCGCTGGCGCATCGTGACAATATGGGCGAACGCGTGACCGCCAGCCATACCACGGCAATGCATTCCTATAACGGCGCGTATGCTTCCCGCCTCTTTCGCCTGTTGAAAATGTCCGGCATTAACTTTGTCGCGAACCCACTGGTAAATATTCACCTGCAAGGGCGCTTTGATACGTATCCTAAACGTCGCGGCGTAACGCGCGTCAAAGAGATGCTGGAAGCGGAGATCAACGTCTGCTTCGGCCATGATGACGTCTTCGACCCGTGGTATCCGCTGGGCACCGCCAATATGCTGCAGGTACTGCATATGGGATTACATGTGTGTCAGCTGATGGGATACGGACAAATCAACGATGGGCTGAACCTGGTTACCACCCACAGTGCGAAAACCCTGCACCTGCAGGATTACGGTCTGAACGTGGGAAACTCCGGAAATCTGGTGATTTTAGCGGCAGAAAATGGATTTGACGCGGTTCGTCGCCAGACGCCTGCACGTTATTCCATTCGTCACGGGCGAGTCATTGCTGAGACAGTGCCAAGCCAGACCACGCTGCATCTGGCGCAGCCGGAAGCGGTGACGTTTAAGCGCTAAGTTGTTCTATCCAGTGTCGGATGGCGCAAGCCTTGCCATCCGACACGGTCTCTCATCGTCAGGCTTGTAATAAGCTGGCGCGCACCTTGATCACGACCTTTTTGATTTCCCCCGGCCCCCCCACCATACAGCCCGGTTTATGCGGCTCGCCCGGCATAAAAATCGCAAATCTTCCCGGTTTCAGTACGATCGCCTGCTCATCGGCAATCTCGCTGCACAGCTGATAGTCATCCTCAACATGCATCTCATCGCACTGGCGAGCAGAATCGGTCATCCCGAACAGAATGCGTTCTTCGCCGGACAACAGCACCTGAATATCAATGTACTGCTGATGCAGTTCCGCTTTCTTTTGCTCTGGGCTCTGCGTCGCAAACTGCATGACATTCATAAAAATAGTATCGCCCTGCAACGCGTAGCGCCCTGGCGTTTTCTCCTGCGGATTCGCCGCAATGGCAAGCGTTAATGCCTGCTGTAAGACCGGATGTAATCCGGCAGAAGGCAGTGAACGCAACTCATCTGATATCATCATCATTCTCCCTGGGCCAACAGCGCGGCCCCCAGTAATCCAGCGTCATGGCGGTAATGCGCCGCCAGTAATTCCACGTGATAGGCCAAGGGCTCTTGTGCCAGATAATGTTCAACCAGCGCCATATATCCTTCAGCCAGCCCAACGCTGCCGCCAATCACCACAATCTGGCAATCGGTCGTGGCCTTCACATCGCCGATAAGCCTTGCCAAAGTACGCGCCGAGCGATGGATCAACCTGCTTGCCTGCTCATCTCCTTGCCCGGCGCGGCTAAAAATGGTTTTGGCGTCGCATCCAGCAAGCGTACCTTCGGCTGCAGCCGCGATCCCTCGACCGGAAGCAATCGCCTCGACGCAGCCCACACGTCCGCAGCCGCAGGCCGGTCCATTGGGATCCGCCAGCGTATGTCCTAAGTGCCCAGCCAGACCACCAGACCCGGTGAGTAACTTGCCGCTGCTGATCACGCCGCCGCCGACGCCTGTCGACACGGTGATAAACACCATGTCGCTTATCTCATCTGCCATAGCGTGGTATTCCGCCCAGGCCGCCGCCTGTGCGTCATTGACTGCCAGCGTCGGCAGGCCGGTGATTTGTTCCAGCGTTTGTGTTAGCGGAAAATGCATCAACCCGCCAAGGTTATGCGGATTCAGCGCCAGTAAAGCCCCCTCACGGATAATCCCCGTCGAGGCGATCGCCACCCGATTAGCACGCCCCTGTAGCGGTGCAACCAGTGCTTGCAGCGCAGCGCGCAGCGCCTCCGGCGTTTTGCTGGAGGGCGTCGGCAATTCACGCCGCTCGCGAATTTGCAGATTACTGTCTAACAGCGCGGCAGCCAGTTTGGTACCGCCGATATCCATTGCCAATGTGGTCATGACACCGCCTTCTGCATCGCGGTGATACGCTTTTTATCCCGTTGCTCAAGTAACGACATACTTCTTCCCTTACGCTAATTGCCCGGTTCAACACCGGGCAATGGGATTAACTTTTGGATTTCACCATGGTGCTTTTGTCACCGCCGAACGGCACAGCCCCGCTAAACGGTCGACCATCAATGGCATCATGCGTACGTAACGCTTCAGGACGCAGCCAGCGCTGTACGCGGGACGGCATATCGAGACCAATCAGCAGGATCACCACAAATGTCAGGCCGAAAGAGAGCGATCCCAGCGCGGTGCCCAGATCCAGACGTTGGGCAATCAGCGCGCCGATGATCGGTGCCAGAGCCCCACCCAGTGCGCCCACGTTATAGGTGAAGCCCAGGCCCGCCGCACGCTGGTCGGTATCGAAATAGCCGCCAATCAGTTTTGGTAAGATCCCGGAGATCCCCTGGCCGAGCATTTGCTGGAAAAACAGCAGCAAACCCAGCACCCAGACGTTTGAGCCGCCAATCGCAAATACCGGAATAATCAGCAACTGCGAGGCCAGCAGACTGCAGACATAGGCCTTGCGCGTGCCCAGCCAGTCGCCAAGAAAACCGCCGACGCAACAACCGACCGCCGCGCCAAATCCGCTAAAGAACAGGACATTGGCAACCGTGTGCGGATCATAGGCCAGCTCGGTTTTCAGATAGGTTGGCAGCAGCGCCTGAATGGGCCATGAATAGAGGAAGGCGAATAGTACGACCACCATCAGCATGACGCCCGTCGGCCAGCGCTTCCCGCTGCTTTGCACCATAAAGCTAATGAAAATAAACGCACATATCAGGCCGAGGACCGCCACGATAGCCGCATTTTGCAGGTCGCCAGCAAAGCAGAACCACAGCGCGGTTGCAGCGGCGATCGTCATCAGAATATTAATTACCCGATGATCGCCCCGGTAGAGAATATCCACCATCGTGCGCACTGGCGCTTTGCCTTCGTGTTTCTCTTTCCAGTCTTCCGCTTCCGGAATATTTTTACGCAGCCAGAGGGCGAAGATAATTGGCAGAATGCCGATGAAGAACAGCGCGCGCCACCCCCAGACCGGAACCACCAGGCTGTAGACCTGCGCGGCGATCACCGCGCCAACAGAGAAACCGGAAATCAGGAAGCCACTGGCTTTATTTCGCAGGTGTTTAGGCCAACTTTCAATAACATAGGTTGCACTGGAGCCGTACTCACCCGCCATTCCCATACCGATAACCAGACGGGCGATAAACATGGTGGTGTAGCCCGGCGCGAAGCCGCAGGCCAGCGTCCCCACGGAGAACAGAATGATGCTGGTGACCATTGCCAGACGGCGTCCGTAACGGTCGCCCATTGCCCCCAGCACTAACCCGCCAAACCAACGGGAGATAAAGGCGGCCGAGATCAGGCTGGCGGCCTGCACCGTCGTCAGTCCGAATTCGCCCTGCACTTCTGTCAGCACCAGGGCGATTAACACAAAATCGAAACCATCAAGCAAATATCCCAGCCAGGCGGCGGAAAATGCCCGCCATTGTGCCCGATTGAGATGGCGATACCACGGGATGCTCTGGGTAGAAATACTCATTTTACTCTCCCGACGATCTTTGTTGTTGTGCCGGGTGGTGGCTTTGCCTTACCCGGCTTACGGTCGAAAAATCCAGGCCGGGCAAGCGAAGCGCCCCCGGCGACCCGCGATTACGCCTTTTCCGCCAGCAGTTGGTTTGCCAGCGCTTTCAGTTCCGGCAGATAGCGTTCATCTACCGGAGCAAAGGGTTTACGGCACAGTGGAATAGAAACCACATCCATATAGTGCAGTACTGTTTTCAGGCCGCGGAACACGCCAACCTTAATAAGCAGATCGATAACCTTATTGCACTCGGTTTGCAGCTTTTGCGCCGTGCGAATGTCACCTTCTTTGAGCGCTTTCACAATTCCCTGATAACGCCATCCCATGATGTTGTAAGTGCTACCGATACCACCATCTGCGCCTGCTAGCAGTCCAGAAGCGAAGATCTCGTCATAACCGTTATAAAGCACCAGATCGGGATGAGCGCGGCGGATCTGTTCCATCTGATAGAGATCGCCAGAAGTTTGCTTCAGTGCGCCAACGCCCGGCAACGTCACCAGCGTGTTGATCTGATCCAGCGTCAGTTTTACGCCGCTCAGTGCCGGGATGTTATAGACCACCATCGGTAAGCCACCGGCGGAATCGATAATTGCGCGGTAGTGATCGCAGTGCTCTTCAAAGCTGAACGGATAGTAAAACGGCGTGACGGCCGAAACCGCATCAAATCCGTATCGATGCGCAGCGCTCGCCAGCTGTTGGCTCTCTTCGGTGCTCACCGTGCCAACATGGGCGATCAGCGTCACCTTGCCTTTTGCTTCTTCAGCAACAATTTCCAGAACCTGCTCTCTTTCAGCGCGGTTCTGGACAAAAGCCTCACCCGTTGAGCCACCAACGTAGAGCCCATCGATCCCCTGCCCAATATTGAAACGCACCAGACGGCGCAGGCTCTCGATGTCCAGTTTCTGTTGGTTATCGAATGGAGTTAATAACGCTGGCATTACGCCTTTTAAATTTCTTGCCATAACGACCTCTGACGATGATTAGTGTTATCTGACTGCATACCTTTATACCTGTTATACCAGATCAAATAAGCAGCAATACAATACAGAACGCTTATAGTGCGATCTGCTTCACTAAAAGATCGTCAGGATCGCGATTACTTACGCAATTTTTTACTTTTGCTGAAGGCGTGCCAGGTTGCGGAAACGCTATTGAGATGTTCTTGCAGTGCGCGGTCTGCTTCTTCAGGATCACGCTGACGAATCGCCTCGACAATGGCGATATGCTGCTGATAACTCACGTTATTGTGTTCATACAATTCTTGATCGGCAACGGCCGGACGGGCAGCAATTAACCAGTCTAACAGCGCAACGTGGATCGCCATAAAGATGGGATTGCCCGGGATCTCCGCCAGTACGCGGTGAAAATCAACGTCCGAACGGATGAACAACGTATTGTCATCGAGCGACTGGCTGTTGATCTCCAACGCTTTCGCCAGCCTGTCGATTTGCTCATCTGTCGCATGTTCGGCGGCGTATCGAACCAGGCTTGATTCAAAGAACAGTCGCAACTGCTCGAAGTGGGCAATGCCGCCGGGATGTGCGAGGAAATCTTTCGCCATACCAGACAGCTCGCTGATGATGGTATCAGCTGAAGGACGCGAAACGCGGGCGCGCTCGCCGTTGTTGATTTGTACCAGACCTTTGCGTTTTAACGCGGCCAGCGCTTCTCGTACAGAAGGACGGCCCACGTTAAAGAAGGCCATCAGCTCCCGTTCAGACGGCAACTGTTCGCCCTCGCCAAATTCCCGACGACGAATCATCTGCTCCAGTTCTTCCTCAACCATTTCAGACAGTTTTTTACGCGCCAGCGGGCGATTGCGTAAGCTACGGCCAATGGTGGATGGAGAGTCTTCAGCTTGCGAATCAAATGCGTTCATAGGGTCCATTCAGCTAAGTCGTGGTGACAAACAACAGCGGGTTTATCCTAACACAGGATCGAAAGCAGGGTGAAATGATGGTCGATCCGCCCCCGCTGGCTTATTGATAATATACGTAACAGCAATATTATTTTAAGCGAGTATCTTCCGCCTATTTTTAATTTAATAGAGTTATATCATCTTCATGAAATTTATGAACATTAACGTGATAATTTATCATAACCATCTATTTTATAACGATAAATAATTAAACCCTTGAATTAAAAATAAGATATTCACTCCATAAAAAATGCCCAGAAAAATATAACATCCGTTGGGATAACAGCGTTATTACCGGATTTATCTTCTTCTCTGGCATGGAGTGAAACAATGTTCGGCATCATTATCTCTGTCATCGTTTTATTAACGATGGGTTACCTGATCCTCAAAAACTACAAACCGCAGGTCGTGCTGGCCGCCGCCGGGATCTTCCTGATGATCTGCGGCGTCTGGCTGGGCTACGGCGTGTTGGTCGCTGACGATAAGAGCAGTGGCTATCTACTGGTCGATATTTACAACGAAATTTTGCGTATGCTCTCCAACCGCGCGGCCGGGCTGGGGTTATCAATCATGGCAGTGGGTGGTTATGCCCGCTATATGGACAGAATGGGAGCCAGCAGAGCGATGGTTAGCCTGTTAAGCCGCCCGCTCAAGCTAATCCGCTCACCCTATGTTGTGCTTGCCGCCACCTATGTTATTGGTCAGATCATGGCGCAATTTATTACCAGCGCATCCGGGTTAGGTATGTTGCTGATGGTGACGCTATTCCCAACGCTGGTCAGTCTTGGCGTGAGCCGTTTATCCGCTGTTGCGGTCATTGCCACTTCGATGTCGATTGAATGGGGCATTCTGGAAACCAACTCTATTTTTGCCGCGCAGGTCGCGGGTATGAAAATCGCCACTTATTTCTTTCAATACCAGTTGCCCGTCGCGTCGTGTGTCATTGTCGCCGTCGCCATTGCGCATTTTTTCGTTCAGCGTCAGTTTGATAAAAAAGCCGCACCGGAAAGCAACGGATTTGCTGAACAAAAGACGCTGGAAAACGTACCTCCGCTCTATTACGCCATTCTACCCGTCATGCCGCTGATCCTGATGCTGGGCTCGCTTGCCCTTGCGCAAATGGGGCTAATGAAAGCAGAGTTGAATCTGGTGGTGGTGATGTTGATGAGCATGACGCTGACTATGTTTGTTGAATTCCTGCATAAACATAATCTGCGCGAAACGATGGATGATGTGCAGGCTTTTTTTGACGGCATGGGGACGCAGTTTGCCAACGTTGTCACGCTGGTGGTCGCCGGTGAAATCTTTGCGAAAGGGTTGACGACTATCGGGACTGTCGACGCCGTAATAAAAGGCGCAGAGCATTCCGGTCTTGGCGGCATTGGCGTGATGATCATCATGGCGATGGTCATCGCCGCCTGTGCGATTGTCATGGGGTCAGGCAACGCACCGTTTATGTCTTTTGCCAGCCTCATTCCGGATATTGCCGCCGGGCTGCATATGCCTGCAGTAGTGATGATTATGCCGATGCATTTTGCCACTACGCTTGCCCGCGCGGTGTCACCCATAACCGCTGTAATTGTCGTGACATCAGGTATTGCCGGCGTGTCGCCCTTTGAAGTAGTAAAACGTACAGCAATCCCGATGGCAGTAGGATTTGTGGTGAATATGGTAGCCACCATCGCGCTGTTTTACTGATCCCGAAGCCAGAAAACAGAACAGGCCCGAAAGGGCCTGTTTTTTTATTTCACTATTTATTTCACTACGCGCAGCGCTGGACGCCCACCGCGAGGTGGCGGCGGAGTGTCATCAGGATCGTTGTCGTCGCCATTGTCAGGCTTATCGCCATCAATGACCGACATGACTGTTTCACTCTCAAAACCAGACGCGTCGTTGTCGTCATCATTTAAGCTGGCGACATCTTCATCGTAGGCGGCTTCCGGTTCGAACATCGTACCAGCGCCATTTTCACGTGCATAAATTGCCAGAACAGCAGCCAACGGCACAGACACCTGACGCGGCACACCACCGAAGCGCGCGTTAAAGCGCACTTCATCGTTAGCCAGTTCCAGGTTGCCCACCGCACGCGGTGCAATATTCAGAACAATTTGCCCGTCACGCGCATATTCCATTGGAACCTGCACGTCCTGGAGCGTCACATCCACCACCAGATGCGGCGTGAGCTGGTTGTCTAGCAACCACTCATAGAATGCGCGCAGCAGATACGGACGGCGTGGTGTTAGCTGTGGCAAATCCATACAGGTTAACCCCGGCCCAGACGCATTTCACGTTCAGGCTCAGTCAGAGAAGCCAGGAAAGAGTCACGTTCGAAGACGCGAGTCATGTACCCTTTCAGTTCTTTCGAACCTGCACCGTTGAATTCAATACCCAGCTGCGGTAAACGCCACAGCAGCGGCGCCAGGTAACAGTCTACCAGGCTGAACTCATCGCTCAGGAAGTAAGGTTTCTGGCCAAATACTGGCGCAATTGCCAGCAGTTCTTCGCGCAGACGCTTACGCGCGACTTCGGCTTCAGATGCAGAACCGTTCACGATGACATTCATCAGCGTGTACCAGTCTTTTTCAATACGCTGCATGTACAGGCGGCTTTCACCACGCGCAACCGGGTAAACCGGCATCAGCGGCGGATGCGGGAAGCGCTCATCCAGGTATTCCATAATGATGCGAGATTCCCACAGGGTCAGCTCACGATCCACCAGTGTCGGTACGCTCTGATTCGGGTTGAGGTCGATCAGATCCTGAGGTGGATTGTCCTTCTCCACGTGCTCAATCTCGAAACTAACACCTTTCTCAGCCAGCACAATGCGGACCTGATGGCTATAGATGTCAGTAGGACCAGAAAACAGCGTCATTACCGAACGTTTGTTGGCAGCGACAGCCATGAAAACCTCCAGGTATATTCAGAATTTTTACTGCTACCAGCCACTCAGTGGCCAGCCAGAAGTGATGTCACCCAGACTCGGGAAAGTCATTGCTGTTCAAAATACAAACAAAAAATGAACGATACCGGACATTTGGGCAGAAAATTGGATGATAGTTTACCAGATTTTGTGACCTTTGTGGTGAGTCGATTCTTGAAATGGGGAAAAAGAGGTGGCAATCAGCGGATTACCGTGGATCTGAGGCGAAAAATAACGATAAAAAAACCCGCCAAAGCGGGTTTTTTCGCAAATTGTCGTCTGCCGAAGCAGAGTACAATTAACGTTTGGAGAACTGAGGACGACGACGTGCTTTACGCAGACCGACTTTCTTACGTTCAACCTGACGAGCATCACGGGTAACGAAGCCAGCTTTACGCAGTTCGCCACGCAGGGACTCGTCGTACTCCATCAGAGCGCGGGTGATACCGTGACGGATCGCACCAGCCTGACCAGAGATACCACCACCTTTAACAGTGATGTACAGATCCAGTTTCTCAACCATGTCGACCAGTTCCAGCGGCTGACGAACTACCATGCGGGCAGTTTCACGACCGAAGTACTGTTCCAGAGAACGTTGGTTGATTACGATTTTACCACTGCCCGGTTTGATGAAAACGCGAGCTGCGGAACTTTTGCGGCGACCAGTGCCGTAGTATTGATTTTCAGCCATTGCCTATAATCCCGATTAGATGTCAAGAACTTGCGGTTGCTGTGCCGCGTGGTTGTGCTCGTTGCCAGCGTAAACTTTCAGTTTACGGAACATAGCACGACCCAGCGGGCCTTTTGGCAGCATGCCTTTAACCGCGATTTCAAGCACACGCTCAGGACGGCGAGCAATCATCTCTTCAAAGGTCGCTTGTTTGATACCACCGATGTGGCCGGTGTGGTGATAGTACACTTTGTCAGTACGCTTGTTGCCGGTTACAGCAACTTTGTCAGCGTTCAGAACGATGATGTAATCACCGGTATCTACGTGCGGAGTGTATTCCGCTTTGTGCTTACCGCGCAGGCGCAGAGCCAGTTCGGAAGCCAGACGGCCCAGAGTTTTACCGGTCGCGTCAACAACATACCAGTCGCGTTTTACGGTTTCTGGTTTAGCTGTAAAAGTTTTCATTAAAAGCTTACCCAAATAAATAAGTTACACGTTGGTGAACACCCAAACGTTTTGTCAGTTGAGGTTCACACGACATTGTCCAGCAAACCTACCCCTTCGAATAGCCTATGCCGGCGCATAGAAAGTTTTGGGAAAAAAACTCTCTCGTAACGTGGGGTCGCAAGATTATAGAGAAGTCAGGGTCAAAGATCGACCCCTTTATGTGATTTGCGGCAGGTTTAACCGGCTAAATGTTCCCGCTTCAGATACTCTTCGCTTTGCATCTCCTGCAAACGCGACAAACAGCGCTGAAATTCAAACTTCAGACGCTCGCCCTGATAAATTTCATAGAGTGGCGATGCCGCGCTGACCACCAGCTTGACGTGGCGTTCGTAGAACTCATCCACCAATGCGATAAAGCGCCGCGCTTCACTCTCCATCAGCGGAGTCATGACCGGCACATCAGACAACAGTACCGTGTGAAACAAACGCGACAGCGCAATGTAGTCATGCTGGCTACGCGCATCGACACAGAGCGTGGTAAATGACACCGCCAGCGTTTGGTTTTCGACGGCCAGCGTCTGCATCGGACGATGATTGATCTCCAGCGTCGGCGCATGTTCACCTTTGGTTCCCGCTAATGCCAGCCAGAGTTTATCCATCTGTTGGCGGGTTTCCTCATTCAGTGGCGACAGCCACAAATGCGCCTGCGTTAAGGTGCGCAGACGATAATCGACGCCAGCATCAACATTCATGATGTCGCAATGCTGTTTGATAGCATCAATGGCCGGAAGAAAACGCGCGCGTTGTAAACCGTTGCGATACAGCTCGTCTGGCGGAATATTGGAGGTCGCCACCAGCGTAATGCCACGGGCAAACAGTGCCTTCATCAGGCCGCCGAGTAGCATGGCGTCGGTAATATCAGAAACAAAAAATTCGTCAAAGCACAGCACGTCCGTTTCGGCCTTAAAGCGATCGGCGATGATTTCCAGCGGATCGCTCTGCCCCTGTAAGGCAGTAAGCTCTTCATGCACACGCAGCATAAAACGGTGAAAGTGCAAACGCTGTTTACGTTCGCCCGGCAGACTATGGTAGAACAGATCCATCAGCCAGGTTTTTCCGCGCCCAACTCCGCCCCACATATATAAACCACGCACCGGTGTGTTGATCGGCGACTCACGCTTGCCCAGCAATTTGCCAAAACGCGCCATCAGTCCGCTCTCCTGCGGCGCAGGTCGCGCTGGCGTCGTAAGTGCCTGGAAAATTGTTTCCAGTCGATTCACGGCTTCTTGTTGTACATTGTCGGGCTGATGACTGCCGTCGTTGAGGGCTTGCTGGTAACGCGATGTCGGGGAAAGGCTTTGCATGATGTTATTGTTATTCCTTGAGAATCGATGTGCCGTCGCTCACGGTTGACGAAAAAAAGGCCGTTCTACATTACGTGATATAAACACGGGATTCCACTTCTACGGGATTAGCGGTTATAGTGGCATAATCAGGCGCAGGCATGGAGCCTAAAGCCAACACCCTACGGAAACACAAGACAACGGGAGATGTTCATGACCTGGGAATATGCGCTAATTGGGTTAGTCGTCGGTATCATTATTGGTGCTGTAGCCATGCGTTTTGGTAATCGGAAATTACGCCAACAGCAGGCATTGCAGTACGAACTGGAAAAAAATAAAGCTGAGCTGGAAGAGTACCGTGAAGAACTGGTGAGCCACTTTGCCCGCAGCGCTGAATTGCTGGATAACATGGCGGACGATTATCGTCAGATTTACCAGCACATGGCGAAAAGCTCCAGCAACCTGCTGCCGGGTATGTCGCCGGAAAACAACCCGTTCCGTAATCGTCTGGCAGAGTCTGAAGCAGGCAACGATCAGGCGCCGGTTCAGATGCCACGTGACTATTCTGAAGGGGCATCTGGCCTGCTGCGTAGTGGCGCAAAGCGCGACTAACCGCACATCGTTAAGAAATTTATTGGGCGCAGCAATTGCGCCCTCCGCTTCTCTTCCCGTCCCAGCTATTATTTAGTCGTTAGCCTCATTGTGACCAAACCGAAAATTCAATAACATCAAACTGTTTTGAATCATCTTCCGTTTACTCAAGGTACGAGAGCAGGATCCATGAAAAAACAAACCCAGCTGTTGAGTGCATTAGCGTTAAGTGTCGGGTTAACTCTCTCGGCGCCATTCCCGGCCGTTGCGTCGATTCCCGGCCAGGTTCCCGGTCAGGCTGCGCTCCCCAGCCTCGCCCCGATGCTGGAGAAAGTGTTGCCAGCCGTGGTGAGTGTAAGGGTCGAAGGCACCGCCACTCAGGGGCAGAAAGTCCCGGAAGAGTTCAAAAAGTTTTTTGGTGATGAACTTCCCGATCAACCTTCCCAACCTTTTGAAGGACTGGGTTCAGGTGTCATTATTGATGCCGCCAAAGGCTACGTCCTGACCAATAACCACGTTATTAATCAGGCGCAAAAAATCAGCGTTCAGCTTAATGATGGTCGTGAGTTCGACGCAAAGCTTATTGGCAGCGACGATCAGAGCGATATCGCACTGCTACAAATTCAACACCCCAGCAACCTGACGCAAATTGCCATTGCTGACTCTGATAAACTCCGCGTGGGTGATTTCGCGGTGGCTGTGGGTAACCCGTTCGGTTTGGGTCAAACAGCCACCTCCGGCATTGTATCGGCTTTGGGTCGCAGTGGGTTGAACCTGGAAGGTCTGGAAAACTTTATTCAGACTGACGCCTCTATCAACCGCGGTAACTCCGGCGGCGCATTGCTTAACCTCAACGGTGAGCTGATCGGTATTAACACCGCGATTCTGGCCCCCGGTGGCGGCAGCATCGGTATTGGTTTTGCAATCCCGAGCAACATGGCGCGCACGCTGGCACAGCAGCTGATGCAGTTTGGTGAAATCAAACGCGGTCTGTTGGGCATCAAAGGCACCGAGATGACTTCCGATATCGCCAAAGCGTTCAAACTGGACGTACAGCGTGGCGCGTTTGTCAGTGAGGTTCTGCCTAACTCCGGCTCCGCAAAAGCGGGGGTGAAATCAGGTGACGTCATTACCAGTCTCAACGGTAAACCGCTTAACAGCTTCGCCGAACTTCGTTCACGTATTGCGACAACCGAACCAGGGACCAAAGTCAAACTGGGCCTGCTACGTAACGGTAAACCGCTGGAGGTTGAAGTCACCCTCGATACCAGCACATCATCGTCCGCCAGCGCAGAGATGATTGCGCCTGCGTTGCAAGGGGCCACGCTCAGCGACGGTCAGTTAAAAGACGGTACCAAAGGCATCAGAATTGATAACGTTGAAAAAAGCAGCCCTGCCGCACAGGCCGGACTGCATAAAGATGACGTTATTATTGGCGTTAACCGCGATCGCGTAAACTCGATCGCTGAAATGCGTAAAGTGCTGGAAGCGAAACCGTCGATCATTGCCCTGCAGGTGGTGCGCGGTAACGAGAGTATTTACCTGCTCCTGCGTTAACGCATGCAACCGGACATCAGCCCCTCGTGTGATGTCCGGTAAACTCGTGATATGCTGCAGCCGTTCCCTTTATTAATGACGCCGCCATCATGTTTGTGAAGCTTTTACGTTCGGTCGCGATTGGTTTAATCGTCGGCGCTATTCTGCTGGCCGCGATGCCCTCGCTGCGCAAAATTAATACGCTTACCGCACCGCAGTTCGACAGTGCAGATGAAACGCCCGCCAGCTATAACCCGGCGGTTCGCCGTGCAGCACCTGCCGTCGTTAACGTTTATAACCGCAGTATGAACAGCACAGCGCATAACCAGCTTGAGATCCGCACGCTCGGCTCAGGCGTTATCATGGATCAGCGCGGCTACATCATTACCAATAAGCACGTCATTAACGATGCCGACCAAATCATCGTCGCATTGCAGGACGGTCGCGTATTTGAAGCGCTGCTTGTGGGGTCTGATACGTTAACCGACCTTGCGGTGCTGAAAATCAACGCCACTGGTGGACTGCCGACAATTCCAATTAATAACAAACGCGTACCGCACATCGGCGATGTGGTTCTCGCAATCGGGAACCCGTACAACCTCGGGCAAACCATCACTCAGGGGATTATCAGTGCCACCGGTCGTATTGGCCTGAACCCGACGGGGCGGCAAAACTTCCTGCAAACCGATGCCTCCATCAACCACGGTAACTCCGGCGGCGCGCTGGTCAACTCGCTGGGCGAGTTGATGGGTATTAACACCCTGTCATTTGATAAGAGCAACGATGGCGAAACCCCGGAAGGGATCGGCTTTGCTATTCCTTTTCAGCTGGCAACCAAAATCATGGATAAGCTGATTCGTGACGGGCGCGTGATTCGCGGCTATATCGGCATCAGCGGCCGAGAAATTGCGCCACTGCACGCCCAGGGCGGCGGAATGGATCAAATTCAGGGGATTGTGGTTAACGAAGTAGCCCCGGACGGTCCGGCAGCGCAGGCAGGTATTCAGGTTAACGATCTGATTATCTCGGTCAATAACAAACCGGCGGTATCTGCACTGGAAACGATGGACCAGGTGGCAGAGATTCGACCAGGTTCAGTTATCTCCGTGGTCGTGATGCGCGATGACAAGCAGTTGACGCTGCAGGTCACGATTCAGGAATATCCGGCGACCAACTAATACGGATATAAAAAAACCGGAGCAAGTGCTCCGGTTTTTTACTTTTGGGCAGTTCGTTACTTAACGAACTCTTCGCCCAGAGTGATATCTTTCTTCAGCGTATCCAGCATACCTTCCAGCGCAGCTTGTTCAAACGCGCTCAGCTTGCCGATAGACTGACGCTCTTCTACGCCGTTTTTGCCCAGCAGCAGCGGCTGAGAGAAGAAGCGAGCATACTGGCCATCGCCTTCAACGTAAGCACATTCAACCACACCTTTTTCGCCGCTCAGTGCGCGAACCAGTGACAGTCCGAAACGTGCTGCGGCCTGACCCATAGACAGGGTTGCAGATCCGCCACCGGCTTTAGCTTCCACAACTTCAGTACCCGCATTCTGGATACGTTTGGTCAGGTCAGCTGCTTCTTGCTCGGTGAAGCTTACGCCAGGAATTTGTGACAGCAGCGGCAGAATGGTCACGCCAGAGTGGCCGCCAATAACCGGGACTTCAACGTCGCCAGGCTGCTTGCCTTTCAGTTCCGCAACAAAGGTGTTGGAGCGGATGATGTCCAGCGTGGTCACGCCAAACAGTTTGTTCTTATCGTATACGCCTGCTTTTTTCAGGACTTCTGCAGCGATAGCAACGGTCGTGTTCACCGGGTTGGTGATGATACCGATACATGCTTTCGGACAGGTTTTAGCAACCTGCTGCACCAGATTCTTCACGATACCGGCGTTGACGTTGAACAGGTCGGAACGATCCATACCCGGTTTACGTGCGACGCCCGCAGAGATCAGTACCACATCAGCACCTTCCAGTGCAGGGGTAGCGTCTTCGCCGCTGAAGCCTTTGATTTTCACAGCAGTAGGGATATGGCTCAAATCAACGGCCACACCAGGTGTTACTGGAGCGATGTCGTACAGGGAGAGTTCTGAACCTGAAGGCAGTTGGGTTTTTAACAGTAATGCTAGCGCCTGACCGATACCACCAGCAGCGCCGAGGACTGCAACTTTCATCCTAAACTCCTTATTATATTGATAAGCAAAATGTCTATTGCTCCGCGGCGGCGACCTTAATTCACAAATCCAACGAATACAACAACCACGCGTCAAGAATGCGTAGTCACGCAAATTTGGCTTTTATGCATTTAACTTACGTAAAATAAAACCTAAGTTACGTAATTCAAAACCACCCGCACAGTAGAGCAACTTTCCAACAGGTGCTGACAATATACCCTACCCACCTCTCAAAACAACATCAATTTGATAACATTTAATTTACTTTTAACCTTATTTGCGAGCCGTGACACAGGCATGTTTCTTGATAACGAAATTTGATAAAATTCCGCTCTTTCATAACATTATTTCAGCCTTGAACAAGGCAGACTGTTTGCATAAAAATTCATCTGTATGCACAATAATGTTGTTTCTACCGCCATATTACGGGTGACTTATGCGAAGCTCGGCAAAACAAGAAGAATTAGTAAAGGCGTTTAAAGCGCTGCTTAAAGAAGAAAAGTTCAGCTCTCAAGGCGAAATCGTCCTCGCATTGCAGGATCAGGGCTTTGATAATATCAATCAGTCCAAGGTTTCACGCATGCTGACCAAATTTGGCGCCGTGCGTACCCGCAATGCGAAAATGGAAATGGTGTACTGTCTTCCGGCGGAGCTGGGCGTGCCTACGACCTCCAGTCCGCTGAAAAATCTGGTGCTGGATATCGACTATAACGATGCGGTCGTGGTTATTCATACCAGTCCTGGCGCTGCTCAGTTGATTGCACGTCTGCTGGACTCATTGGGGAAAGCGGAAGGTATCCTGGGTACGATTGCAGGTGACGATACCATCTTCACCACCCCAGCTAAGGGTTTTACGGTAAAAGATCTGTACGAAGCCATTCTGGAACTGTTCGAACAAGAACTGTAATACCGCCTCCCCGTCGCCACGCGGCGGGGGAAAACACTCTCTTTCTACCCCCTTCCGTCTATTTTTAACTGCTATGCATTTAACAAATGGTGCGTTTAACCGTCAAAAACCATTCACATAGTGAATATGAAGGTTTAAAAACGCACATTTTGCAAAAAGCCATATCCAATTGATTTTATTTAATTTATTTCTTTTAAAATGTTCGAAACGCTCTTTTTAATTCCATTTGGTTATAAAAAATATTTTTCTTAACACTTACCACCCATGGAAACAATTAGCGTGGTATTAATTTATTAGGTTATTAGTGTATACTTGATTTTGTGATGAGGGTCACGAAACGTAGACCCCTATAAAAGAATTCGACGAGGTAAATATCATGAAAATCAAAACTACTATTGCAACCTTAAGCCTTCTTTCTGTTCTCTCCTTCGGTGCAAGCGCCGCAGTTACTCAGGTGAACTCACAAGAAGCACAGAATCTGCAATCTATGGGTAGCATCTCCGTATCTCAAATCGGTAGTTCACCAATGGACATGCGTCAGGCCATCGCCGCTAAGGCTGAAAAAGCAGGCGCCAGCAGCTATCGCGTCACCGAACTCCGTGAAGGTGCTCACTGGCACGCTACTGCAGAACTCTACAAATAAACCCTCGTCGTCTAAGTCCGACGACTTGCCCCCGCCTGCCGGGGGCTTTTTTATGTCTTACATTGAGTGACGAACGTTAAAACGCAACTGCCCTTCCAGCTCTTCTTCCGCTTCATCGAACAGTAAAATCAGCGCGCCGTATCGCCTGCGCAGCTTGTCCGGTAAATGGACAAATTCAATCTCCAGCGGCAACGGTAAAACTTCCCCGATAACCACCTCCCACAGAGAATCTAAATCAACCACCTTTTCCCTGGCGAGACCGAACGTGCGCGTAAACTCGCGATAGAAATCACCCTGGTCTTCTATCTCGTCAAAATCAAATGTATAGATATTCATCTATAGCCACCATCCCAACGCCAGCCACTCTACAGACCGCCAATATGTGGGGGTCTCTCGCATTTTCAGGTAAGTATAGCCATAAAAAAACCGACGCTTTTAGCGTCGGTTTTCAACTCTTAATTACTGACCAGCGCATGCTGGTATTTGTGCAACATCCCACTGAGTCGTTTTACCGGCTCGGTCACCTGTGGTGGTGCTTGCCAGATGATTAATTTCTCCTGATAGATCTCAAGCTCTTCCAGCAACTGGCTAAAGTAGCGTCGGCGCTTGTCGTCATTTCCTGCAGAAATCACGCGATCGGCAGTGCGTCGAAGCTGGCGATGGAATGCGGAGAGATCTTCGTTTACCGGCACCGGCGCATCGCGCAGGCGCTGATGCGCGATGATCATGGTCAGCGCCAGGCGAAACTTCGCCAGGTCGCCCGGAAATTTGTTCATCAGCAAAAACAGCTGCTGATAAAGCGCCGGGAGGTGGTTTTCTTTACGACGTACCACGTTGGTGGTCATCGCTGAAACCGCCGCCGAGACAAACTGGTTGAGCAACACACGACCCGTTCTGTCACGAGAGTTATCACGCACCAGCAGAATAACGATAAACGCCAACATGCAGCCAACAATCTGCCCCAGCGCACTGTCCAGGAACTGGCTAAAGTGGAAGGTCATCGGGTTATCCAGCACGATGATATTAATGGTGCTGGCCAGCGCCCCCATCGAACCCAGCCGTCGTTTCTGTACTTCAATCCCCAGAAAGAATCCCAGCACTGCCAGGCTCAGGCACAGCAACAACATGCTTTGCTGCGTATTAGGGATAATCACCAGGAAATAGAGTGCCCCGAGCGGTAACGCCGCCAACGTACCGTAGATAAAATCTATCGCCACCATGCGCGGGTTGGGCAAACGCATTGCCAGCGAGGTGACGACCGCAATCATCACCATTGCGCCGCTGCCGGATGTCCAGCCGGTCCACAGCCAGAATAAGGTTCCCAGCACACAAGAAAGCGTGGTGCGCCAAAAGTTAACCATCGCATGGTGACGCTCGGCAGATTCCACTTTCACCACCGGTTCACCTTGCAGGATCTCTTCTTCGATAGCGCTAATTTTGGTGTTGCTGACAACTCCACGTTTAAGTAACAGATAGCGCGTTGCCGCCCCGGCCCAGGTGTAAATTGTGACAGGTGTGTCACGTTCACCGGTCCATGCAATCACCCGACGCATCCGCTTCAGCTGTTTATGGACATCCTGTACCGTTTCAACCGGCGTATCGAACAACTCGCGGAAGGTATCGGTGATCAGTTCTGGTCGGGTATTCTGAATAAGATAGGTTTCGCAGGATTGTGTGATAAGCGTAAGCGACAGCGTATTCAATGCCTTGAGTCTGCGGTTAGCCCGCACCCAGCGCGAGGACTCCATATTCAGGTTACTACGCATGCCTTCCAGCGCCGCCGTACGCCGGACTAAATCTCCCCAGGCTTTGTCCACTTCCTCACTGTCGCCATGCTTAATGCACAGCTGCATAAGCTGATATTGCGCCACCAGCAGGCTATCCAGTTCGACATCAATCTCCTGTTTCACCGAACGGGGCGAAAAGAGCAGGTCGGCAACAATGGCACAGACAATACCCATCACAATTTCACTACAGCGTTCGAGCGCAAATTGCGGCGTCAGCAGCGGTTCAGCCTGGATAGTAATGACGATGATCAGCGCCGTATAGCCTGAAAGCCCCCAGGCATAAGAGTTTTCGATCTTCACTAACGACGAGATCCAGGTACAAAAACCGGCCCAGATACAACACACCAGGATCATCAATAGCGGGGCGCGGATCATGCTGATGATAATGATCAGGGCGGCAATACAGCCGATAAATGTCCCGACAATACGCAACATGCCTCGATAGCGGATAGCACCTGAATAAGGTTCTCCGCCAGCGGCAAAGGCCGGACCTGCAGCCACAATGGCCGCGGTCAGCACCGCCCAGCGCGGGGTCTCAAGCTGGAAGTGAAAGCCAACGAACAGCGCCAGTACAATCGCGCAGGCCAGTTTTACCGCAAAGCGGATATGCTGGTTGGCAATGGAGAAAATACCCATCGCGATTAACCAAACTCGCGCAGGCGGTGCGCCATTTTACGGAAGAAAGATTCCTGGCTGGCATCGCGATCCTGCTTGCCGGTAATGACGACGGTCGCAGTCGTCCCGGCAGGCCACAAGGTTCCCTGCTGCTCATCAAGACGAATTCGCACCGGCACACGCTGCGCCAGGCGCACCCATTCAAGATTGGAATCAATGGTCGCCATACCCTTGGCGTCCCGCGTGCTGCTGGCATTCGTTACGCCAGCCGCCACACTATCAACCGTGCCCTTCAGCACATTATTACTGCCAAGCGGGGTGATTTCAGCGCGATACCCAGGGCGGACGCCTTCCAGTTTGGTTTCTTCCATATACGCCAGCACATAGAAAGAATGCTGTTTGACCAATGCCACCGCCGTGGAACCGCGCGTGATAAATTCGCCGCTATAGACGTTCAGGTTAGTCACCCAGCCGTCTGCTGGCGCGCGGATAACGGTACGTTCCAGATCTAATTTCGCCAGATCGCGGGTCGCTTGCGCCTTCGCAAGCTGGTGTAATACGGTTTGCAGGACGTTGTTTGATTGGTCAATCTCTTCACGAGACATAGCCTGCACGCCCAATCGGTTACGACGACCGGCCTCCTGGCGTTTTTCCTGCGCCAGTACCTGATAATAGGCCACGTCAGCTTCGGCCTGCTCGAGGGCTTTCTTATAGCGTGGCTGGTCGATAGTGAACAGGATCTGATCCTTTTTCACCAGTTGGTTATCATGGATGTTAACGTTGGTAATAAGGCCCGCAACATCCGGCGCAATCGCGACGACATCGGCGCTGAAACGCGCATCACGCGTCCACGGCGACTCGGTGTAGAACACCCATGCGCGGAAAATAGCGATGAAAGCCAGAATGACCAGTATCACGGTAATGGCCGTGCGGGAGAGTTTTCTTGTTAGTGTTTTCACTTCAACCTCAAACGAACAGGCGCGTTATTAAATAGAACAGACAGCAATACAGCGCGGTGTTAAACAGAGCCGGATGCCAGACAAAATCATAGATGCCAGTCGGAACAAGCACCCGGCGCACCAGCCAGAAAATCGCCAGTGACAAAAGTAATTCGAAAAAAATCGGTGGGAAGGACAGACCAAACACCACGATAACGGGAAACAGACTCATGTTGACCTTGGTAACGTAAGAGAGTGCAGATGATAGATTTTCTAGCGTATGTCACCGCAGAGAAGGGCAAGGATGAGCCAGGCGAGAGCGACATAGCCGTTATTTGAATAATAATATATTAACGTAACTGTTATGCTGTTATCTATATTATGTGATCTAAATCACTTTTAAGCCAGAGTGAACAATGGAACGATTAAAACGTATGTCGGTGTTCGCCAAAGTTGTCGAAATGGGCTCCTTCACCGCCGCCGCAAGACAGCTACAAATGAGCGTTTCATCGATAAGCCAGACGGTCTCAAAACTGGAAGATGAGCTACAAGTCAAGCTGCTAAACCGCAGCACGCGTAGCATTGGGCTAACTGAAGCCGGTAAAATTTATTATCAGGGCTGCCGGAGAATGCTGCACGAAGCGCAGGATGTTCACGAGCAACTCTATGCCTTTAACAACACGCCCATCGGCACTCTGCGCATTGGCTGTTCTTCAACTATGGCACAAAATGTCCTCGCCGGATTAACCGCCACGATGCTGAAAGAGTATCCGGGATTGACGGTAAATCTGGTGACCGGCATCCCGGCCCCGGATTTAATCGCTGATGGTCTGGACGTGGTTATCCGCGTCGGCGCGTTGCAGGACTCCAGCCTGTTTTCACGCCGTTTGGGAGCTATGCCGATGGTGGTCTGCGCGGCGAAAAGCTATCTCGCACAGTTTGGCACCCCAGAGAAACCTGCCGATCTCAGCAACCACTCGTGGCTGGAATACAGCGTGCGCCCGGATAATGAATTCGAGCTTATCGCTCCGGAAGGAATTTCCACCCGCCTGATCCCAGAGGGTCGTTTTGTGACTAACGATCCGATGACATTGGTGCGCTGGCTGGCCGCAGGCGCGGGCATTGCCTATGTACCGCTGATGTGGGTGATCAATGAGATCAATCGTGGCGAAGTGGAGATTCTGCTTCCCCGCTACCAGTCGGATCCGCGTCCGGTCTATGCGCTGTATACCGAAAAAGACAAATTGCCGCTCAAGGTGCAGGTGGTGATTAACTATCTGACAGACTATTTTGTCGATGTAGCGCAGCTGTTTCAGGGAATGTACGGTCGGGGAAAAGAGAAATAAAAAAAGTGTAGGCCGGATAAGGCATTGACGCCGCATCCGGAAAGATGCCCGATGGCACTGGTGCTTATCGGGCATACATCATGATGTTATGCGGTGCCACCCACGGTCAGGTTATCCACCTTCAGCGTGGGCTGGCCCACGCCCACCGGCAGGCTCTGCCCTTCTTTACCGCACACGCCAACCCCGTTATCCAGTTTCAGGTCGTTACCCACCATCGAAATCTGCTGCATCGCTTCGATACCAGAGCCAATCAGCGTCGCGCCTTTCACCGGTTTGGTGACTCTACCGTTTTCAATCAGATATGCTTCAGACGTAGAGAACACAAATTTTCCGGAGGTGATATCCACCTGGCCGCCGCCGAAGTTAGGCGCATAAATACCGTATTCAACGGATTCGATGATTTCCTGCGGCGTAGATTTCCCCGGCAGCATATAGGTGTTGGTCATACGTGGCATCGGCAGGTGCGCGTAAGATTCGCGGCGACCGTTACCCGTTGGCGCGACGCCCATCAGGCGCGCATTCAGTTTGTCCTGCATGTAGCCTTTCAGAATACCTTTTTCGATCAGCACGTTGTACTGACCCGGTGTGCCTTCATCATCAATAGCCACAGAGCCACGACGGTCCGCCATTGTGCCGTCATCCACCACGGTGCACAGTTCTGACGCTACCAGCTCACCCATGTGACCGCTGAATACCGAGGTACCACGGCGGTTAAAGTCACCTTCCAGACCATGACCGACCGCTTCATGCAGCAGAACGCCAGGCCAGCCAGCGCCGAGTACTACCGGCAGCGTACCAGCAGGCGCAGCTACCGCAGAGAGATTAACCAGCGCCATGCGTACGGCTTCTTTCGCCCATGCGTCAGCACGAACTTCACCATCAAGGTCGCCCAGGAAATAGTCATAGCCAAAACGACCGCCGCCACCGCTGGCGCCGCGCTCGCGCTTACCGTCCTCTTCCACCTGTACGCTTACGGACAGGCGTACCAGCGGGCGAACGTCAGCGGCCAGCGTACCGTCGGTCGCTGCTACCAGGATCAGTTCATAAACACCGGTCAGGCTGGCGGTTACTTCCTGGACGCGCTTGTCGGCGGCACGCGCCACGCTGTCTACGCGGCGCAGAATATCCAGTTTCTCTTCGCGGCTCATGCTCTGCAGGGGATCAACCGAGGTGTAAAGCGCCTGATGCTCCACAGCTCCCAGCGTTTTTACTTTGCCGTCACCGCTGTCACGCACGATAGTACGGGCAGCATGAGCACTCTGCTCCAGAGCCAGCAGGCTAATCTGGTCTGCATAGGCAAACCCTGTTTTTTCGCCGCTGATGGCGCGCACGCCAACGCCCTGATCGATATTGTAAGAACCATCTTTAATGATGCGGTCTTCTAAAACCCAGGATTCGTGATAGCTCGACTGAAAATAGAGATCGCCGTAATCAAGACGGCGTTCGGCCAGTTGGCCCAGGATGGCAAACAGATCCTGATGTTTCAGGCCATTTGCCGCTAGCAATTGTTCACTTACCAGGTTCAGACTCATCGTTTTGCTACTCATTAGTTACTGTTGTAGGCCTGATAAAACGCGCCAGCGTCGCCATCAGGCACTTCAATGCCGGATGGCGGCGTGAACGCCTTATCCGGCCTACGGACTGCGGTAGAGGATCTATGTTGAGATTGGGGCAATTACTCGCCCCCGTCAAATTATTGCTGGCTTTCTTTGCGCGGCTGACGCAGAACTTCGTTAATCTGCGGCTTATCGACCGGACCGGTGATGCGATAGCGCAGAATCGACACTTTGCTCCACAATGGTCCCAGAACCTTACTGGCAGCAAACACCGCCGCGCCGACAATCGGATTGACAGCAAACGCAGCGGCAACGCCTACGGTGGCAGAAATTTCCGGCGCGACAATGGCTTCCATATCCAGCTCCCGGCGTACCAGGTTCACCGAGCCTTTCATCGCAATGTCTGCCTCCAGACCGTCCACCAGCGTGTCATCGGTATGCATCACGCCATCTTTGATCCAGGCCGTGCTGCGAATCGAGTCGAAATAGAAACCTTCGCTGAAGGTGTCGCTGAAATCAAAACGCAGTTTACGCAGCAACGCATCAAAGCTTAGCAGTCGCAATAGTTGCCCCGCATGTCCGGTGCTGAGTTCAGTAAGCTCACCTTTGCCCAACCGGGTACGCAAAATCCCATTCAGCGAAGCTTCATCTGGATCCCATGGCGGGTTACGCCAGTGCAGGTCATACTCCACGTTGAACGAAGAGTTACGAATCGGGGTCGATACGCCAAAGAAACTGGCAGCGGAGTCAATTTTACTGCCGCTCAGTTTACCCTTCAGTGACGTTCGTTCTTTGCCCGGCGCGTTCACCCACACACCATCGGTGGTCAGTCTGGCAAAGCCTGTATCCAACAGACCGTTACTCAGCGTTAGCGTGTCGCCTTTAATCGCCACATCGGCGTCAATGCGCCCGTATTTCTGTCCCCACATCCAGCACTCGGCACAGCGTAACTGAACATCCGGCCAGCCGTGGAAGCTGACGTTGCCCACGGCGGAAAACGGCGAGGCTGGAGTACTATTCAGTGGTGCTTTCGTCGGCGACGCTTTCGCCGCGCTGGGGTTGTAATAAAGATACTTAATATTGGCCAGCCACGGCGCATTATTGCGCATAGCCAGCGTGGCATTTATTTCACGTCCCTGCGCCTGCGCGATGGAGCCATTGCTCGCAGGCTCAGACACGATACTCAAGTTATTCCACTGCTGACCGCCCAGGGATAACGATGGCGTACGCACCGTGATGCGCTGCGGGAAGTTGGCGTTGGTGCCAACGTTATCTGCTGCACCTTTCTGGAACAACGCCAGCCATTGCACGCCATCCATAGGGGGAAGGTTAAGCTCAATACCTTGCTGATCGGGTAACGCGGGCACGGTGCGGCTTTCCGACGTCCAGATTGCGCGGTCAAGCGTCAGTTTCTGATTCAGCAACCAGCGGCTGTTAAAGTGGTTCTTACTGCCCGCGTTGCCGGTCAGTTCAAAACTGCGCAGATTGCCGTTGGCCTTAACGTTCACCGGTAATGCCTCACCGGCTGCCTTATTCAGCGGAGCAGGTAAGTGACTACTTACATTCTTCAGGTCGCCTTTTAGCTCAATGTCGTAGGTCGGTCCGGCATGATACGGAAGATCGATACCCACCTTGCCATTCCACGCCATGCTGCCGCTTAAGGCATCGTTGACCTGCGCCGGTAAAATCCCCATGCGGGTTGGCTGCCAGTCGCCTTGCAGGTTCACGGCTACCTGATAGGCTTTCGCCCCTTCGGTGGTGGAGAAGTCGACGTTCAGCGGCTGATTAAACCAGTTCGCCGTCATCGGCTCGCTCTTCAGATCGCCGTTGATAAAGCTGAATTTACCATTCAAATTCTTCAGCGTGCTGTCGAGCGGTTTAATAAACAGGCTGTTATTACGCAGGTTGACATCGCCTTTGGCGGTAACCAGCGAGCCGTCTAGCGGGATATCCAGATGTAAGCGAGCATTCACATCGCCGTCAATCTGCAACTGCTCAAGCGTAGCGCCGAGGGAGTCCTTCAACGGCGTCTCATCAAAATAAGGTCCGACCGACTTGCCCGGCCCGTTGATATCGGCATCAATCAGCAGTTTTTCTTTAGCATAGTCGGGAATATTAGCCGTCAGGTTACTGGCCTTCACGCCGCCTAAATTGACGCTATCCGTCTTCATCCACAGACCATCGTTAATGAAGTTCAGTTCAATATTGAGATCGGTTAGCGCAGGCCAGTCGGGCTGGAAAGCAAATTTCGCGTTGCGTAGCGGCACCAGGACCTGAAATTGCCCTTCGTTGTGCAGATACGGGAACAGATGCGGGTTTCCGCCATACACCAGCGTGGCGTTATCCGCTTCGCCGCCCTGAATAGCGCCGCTGAGGTAGTCAACCAGCTCTTTGCCCATCAAGTTTTCCGGAAAATAGCGCCAGGCCTGAGAGCCGTCGTCGGTGCTAATGCCAGCCAGAATGCCTAACCACGGTTCATCTCCAGTGGGCTGCAGATAGCGAAAACCACCGCGTGCGCGTACCGCTTTCGCTTTAACATCGATGTTGCGCCCATCTAACTGAAAACCTTTATCATTTTTCAGCCAGCTTAGCGTCGCCACGCCGTTCTCTATTTCCAGCGGCGCGCGGAAGACAGTTTCATACGGCATTTTGGCTTGCTTCATGGAGGCGGTGAGCGTCCCATTTTCAACGCTGCCCGCAAGCGTACCGGAGAAATGTTCTGCCCCCGGCAGCAGCTTCCACTGTTTCCAGGCCAAATCGGTCCACGAGGACAGGAAGCGGGTTTTTTCTGTCGCCTGTAACGGGATATCCAGCGCCAACACATCGATCTTGCCACTTGGTTGCGTGGCCCGCCAGATATCACCCAACGCTGGTGATAACCTGGACGCCATCGGACGTAGCCCTTCTAACCCGGCCAGTTCCAGATTGCTGGCGCGAATGCGTAACTCGTCGCTGCGTTTGTTATTCTCGCCACCGACTTCCTGCTCAGGGATCCATGCCAGCGTTAATGCACCGCTCGGCCAGGGTTTATCATCCATGGTAATACGAGTATCGGGAATAGAGAATTGCCAGCCCGCCTCTTCACGGCTGATGTGCGCCGTCAGATTATCGACGGAGAGCGTGTGCGTACGATTTTCACCCAGCCAACTTGCTCCACCTTTTTTCAGCCAGACATCGCCACCAGAAACGACGCCTTTGCTGATCGTCATCCATGCTTCCAGGCTAAAACGCGCGGTTTGTAGCGCGACATTATCCTGCATCCATTTGCCCAGCCATGGTTTGACGTCGATGTCGTCTGCCTGCAGCCAGACTCGACCATTATTCAACAGCCCTTCGTCATCACGCAGATCCATACGCACCTGCATAACGCCGTGCTGTCCGGTCAGGCTGGAGAGGCTGACCTGACCTTCGGCGCGATGCCGATTTTTACCATTCAGCCAGGTAAGCTGTGGGATCGCCAGTTCAGCACGTTGACCTGAGAGGGTTATAAAGCTGATATAACTGTCGCGTAGATCGAAATGATCAAACTGACGCAGGAAGAGATTGCTGAGATGGTCGGTTTCAATTCCATCTCCGCCTTCACTACGCTGGATAGGAGTATTGGTGCGCAACTGCAGTTGCCAAAAGGTGAGATCGCGAAACTGCCAACGCATGTGCAGCAAACTTTGCCAGACATCCAGCGCCAGCGTGACGCGTTTTACCGAAAATTCTCCCCCATCTTTTAGCTGCGCATGGATATTACGCGCTTCAAGCGTAGGACCGAAATTTTGCCAACTGGCAGAAAGCTGACTGGCGGAAACAGGTAGACCTGTAGCGGATTCAATCTTGCCAAGAATGGCTGGACGCCAGCTATCAAGATGAGGTAACGCAAGGCGCAGTCCACTGACCAGCAGCGCTGCGATGACAACGAATGCGGCTCCAGTGAGCAGTAATATCCCCGGCAATCGCCTCACGCACCTCTCCTTGTCTACCAAAAAATATGACTCACACCCCTTGAGTGAATATTGCCGGATGACGGCGCTTGCGCCTTATCCGGCCTACATGCGCGGGTGCCACTACACGATTTACATCATGACGACGTCGAACTGCTCCTGGTTATACAGCGGTTCGATTTGTACTTTGACCTGTTTGCCGACAAAGATCTCAACCTCCGCCAGCGCATGTGACTCTTCACCTTTCAGGGTTTCAGCCACTGCCGGAGAGGCATAAACCAGGAAACGATCGGAGTCATATGCATGATGTACCCGCACGATTTCGCGCATGATTTCATAGCATACGGTTTCCACCGTTTTCACCGTACCACGCCCATGGCAGGTTGGACACTCGTTGCACAGTACATGTTCCACGCTTTCACGTGTGCGTTTGCGCGTCATCTCCACCAGGCCCAGCTGTGAAAAACCGTTAATGCTTGTTTTTACGCGATCCTTGCTCAGAGCCTGCTCCAGGGAGTGCAGTACCCGGCGACGGTGATCTTCATTATTCATGTCGATAAAATCGATAATGATAATGCCGCCGAGGTTACGCAGACGCAGCTGACGAGCAATGGCCTGCGTTGCTTCAATATTAGTATTAAAGATAGTGTCGTCGAGATTACGATGCCCAACAAACGCGCCGGTATTGATGTCGACGGTGGTCATCGCTTCAGTTTGATCGATGATCAGATAACCGCCGGACTTCAGCTCAACTTTGCGTTCCAGCGCGCGCTGGATTTCATTCTCTACGTCAAAGAGATCAAAAATAGGCTGACGCCCGCTGTAATGTTCCAGCTTGCTGGTCATCTCGGGGATATATTCCGCCGTAAATTCCAGTAACGCCTCATAGGTCAGACGGGAGTCGACGCGGATGCGGTCAAGCTGCGCATCAGCAAAGTCACGCAACACGCGCTGTGCCAGTGCCAGTTCACCGTACATCTGGTAGCGCGTTTGCGGGCGCTTTTTACGCTCCATGACTTTTGTCCAGACGCGCTTCAGGTAGGCAGCATCCGAGGCCAAATCCTCTTCGCATACGCCTTCTGCCGCCGTGCGAATGATGAAGCCACCCTGCTCATCGCAGTAATCCGCCACCACTTTTTTCAGACGTTCGCGTTCCGTTTCGCTTTCGATACGTTGGGATACGCCAACATGCGAGGCCCCCGGCATAAAAACGAGATAACGGGAAGGAAGCGTGATGTCCGTCGTCAGGCGTGCGCCCTTCGTTCCCAAAGGATCTTTTACCACCTGCACCATCAGATCCTGACCCTGGCGCACCAGTTCAGAAATGTCGCGTACCGTGAACTGTTTTTGTTCTTCACCCGCCACGCATTCGGTGTGCGGCATGATGTCAGAAGCGTGAAGAAATGCGGCTTTATCCAGTCCAATATCTACAAAAGCCGCCTGCATACCCGGAAGTACACGACTTACACGACCTTTGTAGATATTGCCTACGATTCCGCGTCGCGCCTCACGTTCAATATGAATTTCCTGCAGAATACCGCCATCAATGTAAGCCACCCGAGTTTCCGATGGCGTTACGTTTACCAACAATTCAGCCGTCATGTTTATCCCTTTTCTCACGCAGTGCGTTAAAATTGGTCAGCAACTCATACGTTTCTACCAGCGGTAAGCCGACTACGGCGTGATAGCTGCCATTTATCTTCCTGACAAAACAGCCACCCAACCCTTGAATACCGTATGCACCTGCTTTATCCATTGGTTCACCGCTGGCAACATAACCCGCGATGTCCTCATCGGTTAGTGCTCTGAATGTCACTTCCGTCACTACCAGGCAGTCCAGACTGTGCTGGCAATCGGCCAGTGCCACGGCCGTCATAACTTGATGCGTTTTGCCCGACAGTTTGCGCAGCATTGCTGCGGCGTGGGCAGCGTCGTGCGGTTTTTCCAGCACTTCGCCATTAAGGATAACGATGGTATCCGCACCCAATACCGGCAAATCGCGCGGTGCCAGCGCTACACCAGCCTGCGCTTTTTCGCGCGCCAGACGCGAAACGTACTGCTGCGCACTTTCCTGCGGGTGCCGCTGTTCTTCAATCCCAGGGATCAGCCGTTCAAACGTAACACCAAGCTGAGCAAGCAACTCCTGACGACGTGGAGAACCTGAAGCAAGATACAGAGTATTCATATCAACCTTATTGCACCGCAAACTGCTGACGGACTTTACGCATCAGTAAGAATAGCCATGGCCAAAGCACGCCATTCACTACACTACTCCAGAACACTTCAGGTCTGAAAGAGACGTTGATCACTAAAAACTCGGCCCAGAAAACAATAATATCCACGACCAGTGATAACAACATGACCACCAGCGCCTGTTGCCAGAGCGCGAGGTTTCGGAATAGCTGGAATTTCAGCGCGACCAGATAAGCAATGATACTCATCGACAATGCGCGCACGCCAAGCGTGGAGCCGCTGATGAGATCCAGTATGGCACCCACCACAAATCCCGTGCCCACATTTACGCGATGCGGCAGCGCCAGGATCCAATACAACAAGATGAGCAGTACCCAGTTTGGCCGGAAAACCAGAATGTCATCCGGCCAGGGCATGACTTGCAGCAACAGTGCAATAAGGAACGAGAGCCAAATCACCCAACGTCCCTGGCTACGATAGCTTGCCACTTACTGTCCTCCCGGCTTACGCGGAGCAGGTTGTGGCGGCGTGGTATCCACAGGCGCAGGAGTCACACCTGTTGCAGGAGTTGGCACTGGCGCAGGCGGCCCCATGGCATCTGGTGCTGGCAGAACTTGCGGCATCATTTGCATCAGACGTTCATTGGCAACGCGGTGTACTTCTTCCGGCGTCATCGGGTTCGCGCCATTACGATCGGCACCCCACAACAGCAACAGATAGCGCAAACGCTGCAGACCCGCGGTCGGGCGAGCCTGAATCACGGTATAAGCGCGCTGAGTGTCCAGCTTAACGGAAGAAACAACAGCAACTGGATAACCTTCTGGGAAACGTCCGCCCAGACCCGAGGTGACCAGCACATCGCCAACGCGAATGTCGGTATTGGCCGGCAGGTGTTCGAGCTGAAGATCGTCAGTGCAGCCGTTACCCGCAGCGATCACGCGAATATCGTTACGCAGAACCTGAATGGGCAGCGCATGCGTTGCATCGCAAATCAGCAGCACACGGCTCGTCAGTTTAGCCACCGCCACGACCTGACCCACAACGCCTTTGTCACTAATAACCGGCTGACCTTCGTAGACGCCGTTAACGCTCCCTTTGTCGATCACCACCTGATCGCTGTAAGGGTCATTAACCGTTGAGATGACTTGCGTCACCATCTTTTGTTCGTCCTGACGCAATGGCGATCCCAGCAGCTCACGCAAACGCGCGTTCTCCTGTTTGTATTGCCCCAGCATCAGCAGTTCGCTATTTTTCAGCAGCAGTTCCTGACGCAATGCCCGGTTTTCAAGTTCGAGTTGGTCACGCGAAGCCAGCGTTTGCGACACGCCGTCAAGTAATTCACGAGGACCATTTGAGATAAAGTAGAAAGGACTGACGGCGGTATCCATGTACGTTCGGATTTGACTAAACGTACCCAAGCGGCTGTCGGCAATAATAACGCCGAGCGCCACCAGCACCGCCAGAATAAGGCGAATCTGTAGCGAAGGGCCACGGCTAAAAATTGGCTTCATAGTCTATGCGTATTCTCGTATCAGAGCGGAAGGGCAACCCGCGGGGGCTACCCAACCTGCATCCGATTACTCTTCGCTGAACAGGTCGCCGCCGTGCATGTCGATCATTTCCAGCGCCTTGCCGCCGCCGCGCGCCACGCAGGTCAGCGGATCTTCAGCAACAACAACTGGAATACCGGTTTCTTCCATTAACAGACGGTCAAGGTTACGCAGCAGCGCACCGCCACCGGTCAGCACCATACCGCGTTCGGAGATGTCAGACGCCAGTTCCGGCGGGCACTGTTCCAGTGCAACCATTACCGCGCTAACGATACCGGTCAGCGGTTCCTGCAGGGCTTCCAGAATCTCGTTGGAGTTCAGGGTAAAGCCGCGCGGAACGCCTTCAGCCAGGTTACGACCGCGAACTTCGATTTCGCGCACTTCGTCGCCCGGATAAGCGGAACCGATCTCGTGTTTAATACGTTCTGCGGTCGCTTCACCGATCAGAGAACCGTAGTTACGACGAACATAATTAATGATGGCTTCATCAAAGCGGTCGCCGCCAATACGAACAGAAGAGGAGTAAACCACGCCGTTCAGGGAGATAACGGCAACTTCAGTGGTACCACCACCGATATCAACAACCATTGAACCGGTTGCTTCAGAAACCGGCAGACCCGCACCGATCGCAGCCGCCATCGGCTCTTCGATCAGGAAGACTTCACGAGCACCTGCGCCCTGAGCTGATTCACGGATCGCACGGCGTTCAACCTGAGTTGCTCCAACCGGTACACACACCAGTACGCGCGGGCTTGGGCGCATGAAGCTATTGCTGTGCACTTGCTTGATAAAGTGCTGGAGCATTTTTTCAGTCACGAAGAAGTCAGCGATAACGCCGTCTTTCATTGGGCGAATTGCAGCGATATTGCCCGGCGTACGACCCAGCATCTGCTTCGCATCATGACCTACTGCAGCCACGCTTTTCGGCGAACCGGCACGATCCTGACGAATGGCCACAACAGAAGGCTCATTCAATACGATGCCTTGTCCTTTTACATAAATAAGGGTATTCGCGGTACCCAGGTCAATGGACAGGTCATTGGAAAACATGCCACGAAATTTTTTCAACATACTAAGGGATAATCCTGAAAGCTGGGGCGGAAAACAAAATCCGCTTACTTTACCAACCACACGCAGCAGCGACAAGGCGCAAAAATCATCTGCTACGGTGAAAATTAGTGCAGTTCGTTTCCTTTGTTACAAAACCGGCCTGAGTCCATCAGGGCTGAATAAATCAGCAGCACTCCTCGCTTTTGTTTGCAACCTGTCAAAGGTCATTCACCTGCATGTTTGCTGTTACAACCTGGCGAGCAGGCAAGCACACCCCCAGAAGGCACAGCGCGCGTTATTCTACGTGAAAACAAATTAAACGGCAGGTTAAACCGAGTATCTTTGCGAATATTTTTTCACGTTAGTGTCAAGTGGTTGTGATGCAGCAAAAAAATCCCCTTGCCCACCCGCAACTCCGCGTTCTGTCAGCGTATGCCACTCACTACGCGAACGTACGCCCGTAGCGTAAACCTGCGTGGGTGTTCCCGAACAGGCCTCCACCAGGCTTTGAACCAGAAGCTGATTTTCCGTTCGCTTATCAATGTTCCTCACCAGACTTGGATGCAGCTTCAATAACTCAACGTTAAGCTCTTTAATCCAACTGGTGCTCACCAGCGTTAACCCCGCCTGCGTAACGGCAATACGCACGCCCAGCGCATTCATCAATCTGATGACAGGCTGTAACCGGCTGATATGTTGACAGACATCTGCCTCAGCAAGTTCAATAATTATGCGTTTGCGTAATGATTTTTCGCACTGCATCAGCGTATCACGCAGCCAGCGCTGAAAACGTGGGCGAATAAGCGATTCAACCGTTATCTGCATCGCCAGATTTTCCTGCGGCCAGTAACCCAAAAGCAGGATCAGACGGCTTATCTGCAAACGGTCATACTCTTCAGCCAGGCCAAATTGAAGGACCATCGGCATATATTCCGCCGAAATGACCTCTTCGTTACCATCAAAAATACGGCACATCAGCTCCCGATGGTGCACTCGCCCTTCACGGGTTACTGCTGGCTTTTGATAAATTCTCGGCCCACCCCGGCTGAGCATCTGTTCGATCAGCGTTCGCCAGCGTACGTTGCCCCGACCTTTTTCCGGCAGCGAGTCATCATAGACCGACCAGCTATTTCCGCCCTGCAAAACCGAATTCCGCGTGGCTGCTTCAGCATGATCCATCACTTGCTCCGGCGACTGACCGCTGCGGCAAACGCAAATACCAATATGAACCATATCGGCACGATCGATCATTTTATTAGCCGGAAGTGCATCTACCGCTTTTAATAATTGCCCGGCAATGCTTTCCGCCTCTTTCAACGTGCGGTGTGGCAGCAGGATGGCAAAATCGCTACGGTGGTAACGCGCCAGCAACGCGCCCGGATAGCGCGTCATAAAAGTCGACAACAAATTGATCAGCGTCGAGATTTGTTCTTCCGCGAGGGTGATTCCCCAGCTATCGCGCAGCAGCGTAAAGTCCGGCAGGCGCACCATCATCACGACGCCATGCGAGCCTACTTTTTCCTGATCTTCCAGCAGCGTGGCCAGTTGGTTATCAAAGAACAGGCGGTTGCTTAGCCCAGTTTTTGTATCCTGCGCGACATAGGAACGAATCAGCGTATCCAGGCGGCTGCGTTGCTCGCGAGCATTTTGAATTTCAGTCAGCAGCATATCGAGCGCACTGCTGGTGCGCGCAGGCCATTCATAGACCGTTCCCCGCACGTTCGGTCCACGTTCGCCGTTCAGAATACGTGTGGAACGAATCTCCAGCAGCTCCTGACCCGAAAGCTGGCGCTGAAGCCAGCGCACAGACAAAAAGAGCATCAGAATAATGAAAGCAATGGCTATCGTGAGCGGTGCGGTGGTCAGTAGCGAATGGAAATAGTTACCCATCGGATCCTGATAAACCAGACGCAATGACATGCCCGGATGCTTGACCAACGGTACGGTGATCTCGCGGTAGAGATTGTTCGTCCCTGCCGGTCGGTAGCTACTGGTGCGCGAATGGTCATACACCACGTGTTCGCCCTGCAACAGTTCGATGCGCACGATATCAACAGAAACCATCAGCTCATCGATTTGCGGGGTTAACGCAACGACATCTCTGGAGACCAGATGCGTATCAATCGCCGTCGCGACCGCCTGCACGCGCGTGGTGAACTTATATTGAATAGCGTTATAGAAACTCAGCGAACAGCCGATCAGAGTCACGAAGATCGTTAACCCAGTAAGCAGCGTGACAAAAGCTGAAAATTTCGTCGTTAATCGCATCCTTGTGTTAACTCCGACAGTTATGAAACAGGCCTGAAAGTGATAAAGCGACCCAAAAATGCAAAACTGAACGCAAAATCCGTCCATTTATACATACAGTGTGGGCATACTACCAAATCAGGTATATCTGGCAATTTATTGCGCAGAATCGGCATCATGTTTTGATTAGCGAGTATAGTCTTCATTAATAATTTTCCAATCCACTATACGAATTGAGGACAGGTTATGCAGGCTTTGATCTTAGAACAGCAGGACGGAAAAACCCTCGCATCCGTTCAACCCCTCGACGAAAATCAGCTACCTGAAGGCGATGTTACGGTGGATATCCACTGGTCAAGCCTGAACTATAAAGATGCTCTGGCTATCACTGGCAAGGGTAAAATCATTCGTAATTTTCCGATGATTCCTGGTATCGATTTCGCCGGTACCGTACGTGCAAGCGAAGATCCCCGTTTTCATGCGGGTCAGGAAGTGTTGCTGACCGGCTGGGGCGTGGGTGAAAATCATTGGGGTGGACTGGCTGAGCGTGCACGCGTGAAAGGCGACTGGCTGGTTGCGCTGCCAAAAGGACTGGATGGACGTAAAGCCATGGTCATCGGTACCGCCGGCTTTACCGCTATGCTGTGCGTTATGGCGCTTGAAGATGCAGGTATTCGCCCGCAAGACGGTGAAATTGTCGTCACCGGCGCCAGCGGCGGCGTGGGCAGCACAGCCGTTGCGTTACTGCATAAGCTGGGTTATCAGGTTGCGGCGGTTTCGGGCCGTGAAAGCACCCACTACTACCTGAAAAGCCTGGGCGCTAACCGTATTCTTGGCCGCGATGAGTTTGCCGAGTCCCGTCCGCTGGAAAAACAGCTGTGGGCTGGCGCGGTGGATACCGTTGGCGACAAAGTTCTGGCAAAAGTTCTGGCGCAGATGAACTACGGTGGCTGCGTTGCCGCCTGCGGCCTGGCGGGTGGTTTCGCTCTGCCGACCACGGTGATGCCATTCATTCTGCGTAACGTTCGTTTGCAAGGAGTGGACTCGGTGATGACCCCGCCGGCACGCCGTGCAGAGGCCTGGGCGCGTCTGGTTAAGGATCTGCCGGAATCTTTCTATGCTCAGGCGGCAACGGAAATTACGCTGGCGGATGCACCGAAGTTCGCCGATGCCATCATCAATAACCAGGTGCAAGGCCGTACGCTGGTGAAGGTGAAGTAACAGGCCCTGGCGCAGAAATTTACACTTAATTAACCAAATTTCGCGGCACATCAACAGACTCCCTGCCATATTAACTACGCGTCCCCTGTCAGTTATGACGCGTAAGCCGGGAGTCTGTTATGAAGAAATTACGTCCATTTACAGAAGCCGACGTCACTGACGAGTCGGCTTTTTTTATGCAGCGTCGCCAGGTGCTGAAAGCACTAGGGATCAGCGCAGCCGCGTTGTCTTTACCCCACTCTGCTCAGGCTGACCTTCTGAGTTGGTTTAAGGGTAATGACCGCCCGCCCGCACCTGCAGGTAAGCCGCTTGATTTCAGTAAGCCCGCCGCCTGGCAAAATTCACTTCCTTTAACGCCTGCGGATAAGGTTTCTGGCTACAACAACTTCTACGAGTTCGGTCTCGATAAAGCGGATCCGGCAGCCAATGCAGGCAGCCTGAAAACCGATCCGTGGACGTTGCAAATCAGTGGCGAGGTGGCAAAACCACTCACCCTCGATCACGATTCGCTGACCGCCCGTTTCCCGCTGGAAGAACGGATTTATCGGATGCGCTGCGTGGAAGCCTGGTCAATGGTCGTGCCGTGGATCGGCTTTCCGTTACATAAACTGCTGGCGCAGGTTGAACCCACCAGCAACGCAAAGTATGTCGCGTTCGAAACGCTGTACGCACCGGATGAAATGCCAGGACAGAAAGATCGCTTTATTGGCGGCGGGCTAAAATATCCCTATGTTGAAGGACTGCGTCTGGATGAAGCAATGCACCCACTCACACTGCTTACTGTGGGGGTTTATGGTAAGGCCCTTCCGCCACAAAATGGCGCGCCCATTCGCTTAATTGTGCCGTGGAAATATGGATTTAAAGGTATTAAGTCGATCGTGAGTATCAAACTCACGCGCGAACGCCCTCCGACATCCTGGAATCTGGCCGCGCCCAATGAATACGGATTTTATGCCAACGTGAATCCGCATGTCGATCACCCCCGCTGGTCCCAGGCCACTGAGCGTTTTATAGGCGCAGGCGGTATCCTGGACGTACAGCGTCAGCCCACGCTGATGTTTAACGGCTATGCCGAAGAGGTTGCGTCACTGTATCGCGGACTCAATTTGCAGGAGAATTTTTAAGTGCGTCTGACCGCAAAGCTCATTATCGGGCTGAAAGTTTGCCTGCATCTTGCCGGTTTATTGCCGTTTGTCTGGCTATTTTGGGCGGTAAATCACGGCGGCCTGAGCGCCGATCCTGTCAAAGATATCCAGCACTTTACCGGTAGGACAGCTCTGAAATTCTTGCTGGCGACCTTGCTGGTCTCTCCACTCACGCGCTACGCTAAACAGCCATTATTGATACGCACACGTCGTCTGTTAGGGCTATGGTGTTTCGCCTGGGCAACGCTGCATTTAACCAGCTACGCATTACTGGAGCTGGGCATTAATAATCTGGCGTTATTAGGGCGGGAATTACTTACGCGACCTTATTTAACATTGGGCATTGCTAGCTGGGTCATATTATTCGCCCTCACCTTAACGTCTACGCAAGCTGCACAGAGAATGCTGGGTAAAAAATGGCAGTATCTGCACAACTTCGTCTATCTTGTGGCGATCCTGGCACCCATACATTATCTGTGGTCGGTAAAAATTATCTCCCCTCAACCGATTATTTATGCAGCGCTCGCGGCGGTGCTGTTAGCGTGCCGTTACAAGAAGTTTCGCCAGTGGTGGCGGTAGTTTCACGTTATGTGCAGTGCGTTGCAAAACACGGACGATCCGATTTTCTTTACATGTTAACGGTTGATTATCTTCCCTGATAAGACCAGTATTTAGCTGCCAATTGCTACGAAATAGTTATAATGTGCGACTTTGCTATCCCCGGTAGCGTTTTTAAAGCGCGGAAAGGGTGACAATCGCGTATTGAAGGTATATTTTGTCTTTTACCCGAAAATGGCAGAAGATAGCCGCACAATGACTAACAAGTCTGGCAATCTCATTTAATGGCAGCAGCACCCAGTGCAGCGCCTGAGATGCGTGGCATCTTGTCACTCACTGTTATAAAAATGCTATACAGACGGCGGTAAAACGCTTGTCACAATCTCACTAAACAAAGAGTACGGAACCCACTCATGGATATTCGTAAGATTAAAAAACTGATCGAGCTGGTTGAAGAATCAGGCATCTCCGAACTGGAAATTTCTGAAGGCGAAGAATCTGTACGCATCAGCCGTGCAGCGCCAGCTGCAAGTTTTCCGATGATGCAACAGGCTTATGCTGCACCAGTGATGCAGCAGCCAGCTCTGTCTAACGCTGTCGCACAAACTGCCTCTCCAAGTATGGAAGCTCCGGCAGCAGCGGAAATCAGTGGTCACATCGTACGCTCCCCAATGGTTGGTACGTTCTACCGCACCCCGAGCCCGGATGCGAAAGCGTTCATCGAAATCGGCCAGAAAGTGAATGCGGGCGATACCCTGTGCATCGTTGAAGCCATGAAAATGATGAACCAGATCGAAGCCGACAAATCCGGCGTAGTTAAAGCGATTCTGGTAGAAAGCGGTCAACCGGTAGAATTTGACGAGCCGCTGGTCGTCATCGAATAACGAGGCGAACATGTTGGATAAAATTGTTATCGCCAACCGCGGCGAGATTGCCTTGCGTATTCTTCGTGCCTGTAAAGAACTGGGCATCAAGACTGTCGCGGTGCATTCAAGCGCGGATCGCGATTTAAAACACGTATTGCTGGCGGATGAGACGGTCTGTATTGGCCCGGCAGCATCCGTAAAAAGCTATCTGAACATCCCGGCTATCATTAGCGCTGCTGAAATCACCGGCGCGGTGGCAATTCACCCGGGTTATGGCTTCCTCTCTGAAAACGCCAACTTTGCTGAACAGGTAGAACGTTCCGGCTTTATCTTCATCGGCCCGAAAGCCGACACCATCCGCCTGATGGGTGACAAAGTGTCCGCAATCACCGCGATGAAGAAAGCAGGTGTACCAACAGTCCCAGGCTCTGACGGCCCGCTGGGTGATGACATGGACGCTAACCGCGCTCATGCTAAACGCATCGGTTATCCGGTTATCATCAAAGCCTCCGGCGGCGGCGGCGGTCGCGGTATGCGCGTCGTGCGCAGCGATGCCGAACTGGCACAATCCATCTCCATGACCAAAGCGGAAGCGAAAGCGGCTTTCAACAACGACATGGTTTACATGGAGAAGTACCTGGAAAACCCACGCCACATTGAGATTCAGGTGCTGGCAGACGGTCAGGGTAACGCAATTTATCTGGCAGAGCGTGACTGCTCCATGCAGCGTCGTCACCAGAAAGTTGTCGAAGAAGCACCAGCACCGGGCATTACTCCGGAACTGCGTCGCTACATCGGCGAGCGTTGCGCCAAAGCCTGTGTTGATATCGGCTATCGCGGGGCGGGTACTTTCGAGTTCCTGTTCGAAAACGGCGAGTTCTACTTCATTGAGATGAACACCCGTATTCAGGTTGAACACCCGGTAACCGAAATGATCACCGGCGTTGACCTGATCAAAGAGCAACTGCGCATCGCAGCGGGTCAACCGCTGTCCATCAAGCAGGACGAAGTTGTGGTTAAAGGCCATGCGGTAGAATGCCGTATCAATGCCGAAGACCCGAACACCTTCCTGCCAAGCCCGGGTAAAATCACGCGTTTCCACGCGCCGGGTGGTTTTGGTGTGCGTTGGGAGTCTCATATTTACGCAGGCTACACCGTACCTCCGTACTATGACTCAATGATCGGTAAGCTGATCTGCTATGGCGAAAACCGCGACGTCGCTATCGCCCGTATGAAAAACGCCTTGCAGGAACTGATCATCGACGGTATCAAAACCAACGTTGACCTGCAGATCCGTATCATGAATGACGAGCACTTCCAGCACGGTGGAACCAATATCCACTATCTGGAGAAAAAACTCGGACTTCAGGAAAAGTAAGCGTGCGTTAACCAAAAAGGCCGGAAATTCCGGCCTTTTGTTTTTCTCCCCTCCCGCACGTGCCATAAGGTACAATCCCCGCTTTCTTTATCCACAAGGGACAAAAAATGGACGCTCGTTTTGTTCAGGCCCATAAAGAGGCGCGCTGGGCGCTGTGGCTAACCCTTTTATATCTGGTTACATGGTTAGTGACCGCTTACTTACCTGATTCAACGCTGGGTTTTACCGGCTTACCGCACTGGTTCGAAATGGCCTGCCTGCTAACGCCGCTGGTTTTCATCGTGCTGTGCTGGGCGATGGTGAAGTTTATCTATCGCGACATTTCGTTGGAGGATGACGATGCAGCTTGAAGTTATTTTACCGCTGGTCGCCTATCTTCTGGTGGTCTTCGGTCTTTCTGTTTACGCCATGCGTAAGAGAGTGACCGGTACCTTCCTGAATGAATATTTCCTTGGCAGCCGTTCCATGGGCGGGGTCGTGTTAGCGATGACGCTAACGGCAACCTACATTAGCGCCAGCTCGTTTATTGGCGGTCCTGGCGCCGCTTACAAATACGGACTGGGATGGGTGCTGCTGGCGATGATCCAGTTGCCTGCCGTCTGGCTCTCATTGGGGATTCTTGGTAAGAAATTCGCGATTCTGGCGCGTCGTTATAATGCTGTTACCCTCAACGATATGCTGTTTGCGCGCTACCAGAGCCGCCTGCTGGTGTGGCTGGCGAGTCTCAGCCTGCTGGTCGCGTTTGTCGGAGCAATGACCGTACAGTTTATTGGCGGCGCACGTCTGCTTGAAACCGCAGCGGGCATTCCTTACGAAACTGGATTGCTGATTTTTGGCGTCAGTATCGCATTGTATACGGCGTTCGGCGGATTTCGCGCCAGTGTACTGAACGATACCATGCAGGGTATGGTGATGCTGATTGGAACTATCGTTTTGCTGGTCGGCGTCGTCCATGCTGCCGGTGGCCTTAGCAATGCGGTGGTAACCCTGCAGACTATCGATCCTAAACTGGTCTCGCCGCAGGGCGCTGATGACATTTTGTCACCCACGTTTATGACCTCATTCTGGGTGCTGGTATGCTTTGGCGTGATTGGCCTGCCGCATACGGCGGTACGCTGCATCTCTTATAAAGACAGTAAAGCGGTACACCGCGGCATTATCATCGGCACCATAGTAGTGGCGATCCTGATGTTTGGTATGCATCTGGCGGGTGCTCTGGGACGGGCGGTAATCCCTGACCTGACGGTACCAGATCTGGTTATCCCTACGCTGATGGTCAAAGTCTTGCCGCCGGTCGCTGCCGGGATTTTCCTCGCGGCCCCAATGGCTGCGATCATGTCGACGATCAATGCCCAATTGCTGCAAAGTTCCGCTACGATCATTAAGGATCTGTACCTGAACCTTCGCCCGGAACAGCTGGAAAACGAAACCCGGCTGAAGCGCATGTCAGCCGTGATTACCCTGCTGCTCGGCGCGTTACTGCTGCTGGCAGCCTGGAAACCGCCTGAGATGATTATCTGGCTTAACCTGCTGGCGTTTGGCGGGCTGGAAGCCGTCTTCCTGTGGCCGCTGGTGCTGGGCCTGTACTGGGAGCGAGCAAACGCGGCTGGCGCATTGAGCGCGATGATTGTCGGCGGCGTGCTTTATGCCGTACTAGCGACCTTTAACGTTCAGTACCTGGGCTTCCATCCAATTGTGCCTTCGTTACTGATTAGCTTGCTGGCTTTCCTGATCGGCAACCGTTTCGGTTCCACCGTTCCGCAAGCCGCCATATTGACTACTGATAAATAAAGAGTTTTGCCATGCCATGGATCCAACTAAAACTGAACACGACCGGTGCCAACGCTGAAGAGTTAAGCGATGCGTTGATGGAAGCGGGCTCCGTTTCTATTACTTTCCAGGATACGCATGATACGCCGGTATTTGAGCCTCTGCCGGGCGAGACTCGCCTGTGGGGTGATACCGACGTTATCGGCTTGTTCGATGCAGAAACCGACATGAAAGAAGTCGTTGCCATCCTGGAGCAGCATCCGCTGTTGGGTGAAGGCTTCGCACATAAAATCGAACAGCTTGAAGACAAAGACTGGGAACGCGAATGGATGGATAATTTCCATCCGATGCGCTTTGGCGAGCGTCTGTGGATTTGCCCGAGCTGGCGCGATGTCCCGGATGAGAATGCTGTCAACGTGATGCTGGACCCGGGTCTGGCGTTTGGTACAGGCACGCACCCCACCACTTCCCTGTGCCTGCAATGGCTGGACGGTCTCGATCTTAACGGTAAAACGGTTATCGACTTTGGCTGCGGCTCCGGTATTCTCGCCATTGCAGCACTGAAGCTAGGTGCGGCGAAAGCCATTGGCGTGGATATCGATCCGCAAGCGATTCAGGCCAGCCGTGATAACGCCCAGCGTAATGGTGTTTCTGAGCGTCTGGAGCTTTATCTACCGAAAGACCAGCCACAAGCGATGAAAGCCGACGTGGTGGTCGCCAACATCCTTGCTGGCCCATTACGTGAACTGGCGCCGTTAATCAGCGTACTGCCCGTTGAGGGTGGTCTACTGGGGCTTTCTGGTATTCTTGCCAGCCAAGCGGAAAGCGTCTGTGAAGCCTATGCCGATCTCTTTACGCTCGATCCGGTTATCGAGAAAGAAGAGTGGTGCCGCATTACCGGTCAGAAAAAATAATCCCTTCCGGCGTGGTTATCTGACCACGCCATTTTCAGACAATAGACCAGCATACCGACACTGTCCTCAGCGATATAATAATCAATTGATTTTGTTAATTTTTATATTGTTTTCGTTGAGTGTACGTATGCATTTCTATCGTTTTACAACAACTTTACTAACAGCATGCTTGATGCCCCTGACAACGCTTGCCGCATCATGGGGATATATCGGAGAGACCGGCCCTGCACGGTGGGGAGAAATCAGCAAAGCGTATGCAACGTGCCAGACAGGCATAAACCAATCCCCTATAGACATCCAGACCACCACAACCAGTAAACTCGGTCTTCCCGCGCTCAACATGCAGTACTTCGATGGCCCAACTAGATTTCGGAGCATTAACCATACGTTGCAGGCAACGATGAGTAGCTATACATCTAATTCCATTGAAATTGATGAAACGCTTTATTATTTAAAACAATTTGATTTTCACGCCCCGAATGAACATACCCTCAACGGTAAAACCTATCCGCTGGAGCTGCAGTTAGTCCACAAAAACCAACACGGAGACATCGCCATCGTAGCGGTCATGTTTGATGTCGATGAACCTAACCAGGCGATTCAAAATTTGTGGGAGTCCTTTCCAGCCATGGAAGACAGCAGTATGCCCATCTTCTCACCAGTTAATATCAATCAGCTTTTACCCGACAATAAAACCTACTGGCGCTACCGTGGTTCGCTAACAACGCCTCCCTGCACCGAAGGCGTTACCTGGGCTGTCCTGAAAACGCCTGTTGCTCTTTCAGCCGAACAGTTGGATAAATTTCACTACACTGTTGGGCCTGCAAACAATCGCCCGCTGCAGCCGTTGAATGAACGCAAGATTACGGAAAGCTATTCTGGGGATACCGAGATCCTGTACTAAAATGAGGTAGCGATCACACAATGGCGAGGTAATTTGCTGATTAATTCAGCAGAATATCTTGTCAGTACCTTCTGCAGCTGAAGAAAAAATGAGAAGTTACGCAAAATTATATGTGTATATAAAATAGACACATTTTTATAATGCAATGATTTATATGATTAAATATTTTCATGCGTTCACATTTACGGCAATTCATTGATCCACCTCAGTGGATTGGTCAAAGTTTGGCCTTTCATCTCGTGCGAAAAATGCGTAATATACGCCGCCTTGCAGTCACAGTATGGTCATTTCTTAACTCATGCGCATCGGACAATACCAGCTCAGAAATCGCCTGATCGCAGCACCTATGGCTGGCATCACTGACAGACCATTCAGGACGCTGTGCTATGAGATGGGAGCAGGATTGACGGTATCCGAGATGATGTCTTCTAACCCGCAGGTTTGGGAAAGTGACAAGTCTCGTTTACGGATGGTGCACGTTGATGAGCCAGGAATTCGCACGGTGCAAATTGCCGGTAGCGACCCTGTTGAGATGGCCGATGCCGCACGTATTAACGTGGAAAGCGGCGCCCAGATTATTGATATCAATATGGGGTGTCCGGCTAAAAAAGTGAATCGCAAGCTCGCAGGTTCAGCCCTCTTGCAGTACCCGGATTTAGTGAAGTCGATACTAACCGAGGTCGTCAATGCAGTGGACGTTCCTGTCACACTCAAGATTCGCACCGGCTGGGCTCCGGAACACCGTAACTGCGTAGAGATTGCCCAACTGGCTGAAGATTGTGGCATTCAGGCTCTGACCATTCATGGACGCACCCGCGCCTGTTTGTTCAATGGAGATGCTGAGTACGACAGTATTCGGGCAGTTAAGCAGAAAGTTTCCATTCCGATTATCGCGAATGGCGACATTACTGACCCGCATAAAGCCAGAGCTGTACTCGACTATACGGGGGCGGATGCCCTGATGATAGGACGTGCAGCTCAGGGAAGACCCTGGATCTTTCGGGAAATCCAGCATTATCTGGACACTGGGGAGCTGCTGCCCCCGCTGCCTCTGGCAGAGGTGAAGCGCTTGCTTTGTGCGCACGTTCGGGAACTGCACGACTTTTATGGTCAGGCAAAAGGGTACCGAATTGCGCGTAAACACGTATCCTGGTATCTCCAGGAACACGCTCCGGATGACCAGTTTCGGCGCACATTCAACGCCATTGAAGATTCCAGCGAACAGCTGGCGGCGTTGGAGGCATACTTCGAAAATTTTGCGTAAACAGAAATAAAGAGCTGACAGAACTATGTTCGAACAACGCGTAAATTCTGACGTACTGACCGTTTCTACCGTTAACTCTCAGGACCAGGTAACTCAAAAGCCCCTGCGTGACTCGGTTAAACAGGCACTGAAGAACTATTTTGCTCAATTGAATGGTCAGGATGTTAACGATCTCTATGAGCTGGTACTGGCTGAAGTAGAACAGCCCCTGTTGGACATGGTGATGCAATACACCCGCGGTAACCAGACCCGTGCTGCCCTGATGATGGGCATCAACCGTGGTACGCTGCGTAAAAAACTGAAAAAATACGGCATGAACTGATACTAATCAGTTAAATGTTTGTTTTAAAAGGCGCTACTCGGCATGGGGAAGCGCCTTTTTTATTAACTTCACACGGGAGGCTTTGGCGATGAACGCAAGATGTGAACCTGTCTATTTTGGCGATGAATCTAAAAAGATAATCCTGGGTGATGCACTGACCGAACTGAAAAAACTGCCTTCTGAAAGCGTCGATCTCATTTTTGCCGATCCACCTTATAACATCGGTAAAGATTTTGACGGGATGGTGGAGTCCTGGGATGAAGAGGCTTTTCTGGCGTGGCTGTTTGAGTGCATTGACGAGTGCCATCGCATTCTCAAACCGCACGGCACCATGTACATCATGAACAGTACGGAGAATATGCCGTATATTGACCTCAAATGCCGCCAGCTCTTTACTATCAAGAGCCGTATCGTGTGGTCATACGATAGCTCAGGGGTACAGGCTAAAAATTACTTTGGTTCGATGTATGAACCGATCCTGATGATGGTAAAAGATCAGAAAAACTACACATTTAATCGTGACGATATTCTGGTTGAAGCCAAAACCGGGGCTCAACGCGCGCTAATAGACTACAGAAAAAATCCACCACAGCCATACAATCAGAAAAAAGTGCCGGGAAATGTCTGGGAGTTCCCACGCGTTCGCTATCTGATGGACGAATACGAAAACCACCCCACCCAGAAACCCAAAGCCCTCCTGGAGCGTATAATTCTGGCATCCTCGAACCCAGATGACAGGGTACTGGATCCGTTTGCCGGCAGCTTCACCACCGGTGCCACCGCCGTGGAATTGGGTCGCAAGTTTGTCGGGATTGAGATCAATGTTGAATACGTAAAAATGGGGCTCAGAAGACTGAGTATCGGTTCTCATTTTTCAGAAATTGAGCTTGCCAAGGTGAAAAAACGTAAGACAAAAAACCTGTCTAAAAAGAGTCGATTGACGGCAAAGAGCGGCGATCTTTCAACAAAGTAAAGGCATTGTAAGTCTGCTTTTCAGGTTACAGATTTCGTGTATATTCCCTGCACGCTTGGGCATGAATACACAGGGTTTGGTAATGATTCGTAAGTATTGGTGGCTGGTTGTTTTTGCAGTATTCGTTTTTCTTTTTGATGCGCTGCTCATCCAATGGATAGAGCTGATGACAACAGAGCACGATAAGTGCCGGAATATGAACTCAGTGAATCCCCTTAAGCTGGTCAACTGCGTCGACCTCGAATAGCGCCACCAACCCCACTTCAGCAGCCGTCAGGCCTGGCGGCTAAAACTACCCCACCTGACTCTCACTCTGCGCTAATTGCCTTACGCTACCATCTGGGCTTAACATTTTTAATACATTATCAACTAATACTGGCGCTTGTTTATAAAGATCATAACTCATTGGATTAATGAGCCAGTTTTTAACAATGCCACTAAAACTCCCATGAAGAATAATTATTATAACGTCTAAATCAAGGTTGGTTGCGATAAGTCCGTCATCCATACATTTCTGCAAGGCAATGCGCATACCCTGATGATTGATACCAATTTTTTCACGAATAGCCTGTTCCGATATCATATCGTTATGGAATTCACATTTATGATATAAAATCTGCATTAATGCCTGCTGGCGAGGATTCTGCGCAATATATTGCAAACCCACAACTAACTTTTCACGCAGTCGCTGTAAAGGATTATCTCCCCAACGGCCAATAAGCTGGTCCTGAATAAGATCGCGCAATGGCGGTTGTTGTAACCATAGTTCATTAAACAATTGCGTCTTGTTTTCAAAATGCCAATACAGCGCCCCCCGCGTCACACTGGCGGCATCTGCAATGTCGTTTAGCGTCGTATTGCTTACGCCACGTGCGGCAAACTGTACAATCGCTGTTTCTATCAGGTGCTGCCGCGTTTTGAGGGCATCAGCTTTCGTTTTTCTGGCCATGGTTTCAGCTGTCTGAGGTAAGGGTAAGGTAGAGAATGATTAACTTTCTTATCTAATATTTGCGGTATGGAACAAATGTATCACTTAGCATTTATTTAAACGAGCCCTAAAGAATATTATTACTGACTTTGCACACGAATAAACAAAACAAATACCAACAATCAATATATTCACAAACCAAATACTTATTTCAATTTGTGTTTATACGCATCATAGCATTGCTATTAACACCACAATGAAACAGCAGTCGATTAATCTATTTTTGCTTTTACGTGCCGTGAATCGCACCCATAAATAAGTATTGCTTACATCGCTAGCTAATAATTTGTAGGATAGCCAACTATTATTTTCTCTTGTGCGCGTTATCGCCCCTGCGTTACCCGGTTAATAACGAGCGTTCGGTTTTTTAAGGAATTGAAATGACGAAAAATGCCAGGTTTTCACTCCTGCCCTCATTCATCATCGTCTCCGCTGCATTACTCGCCGGTTGTAACGATCAGGGAGAAACACAAGCTCATCCCGCAGAACCGCAGGTGACTGTCCATGTCGTCGAAAAGGCTCCTTTAGCCGTAACGACCGAATTACCCGGGCGCACAACGGCATTCCGAATTGCAGAAGTCCGTCCCCAGGTCAGCGGGATAGTGCTTAAACGGAATTTCACTGAGGGAAGCGATATTGACGCCGGACAGTCGCTTTATCAGATCGATCCCGCGACTTACCAGGCCGACTATGACAGCGCCAAAGGTGAACTGGCGAAGAGTGAAGCGGCGGCTGCAATCGCGCATTTAACGGTAAAACGCTATGTGCCATTGGTTGGCACCAAGTACATCAGCCAGCAAGAGTACGATCAGGCAATTGCTGATGCTCGTCAGGCCGATGCCTCCGTGATCGCGGCAAAAGCGGCGGTCGAAAGCGCGCGTATCAATCTTGCCTACACAAAAGTGACATCGCCGATTAGCGGACGCATCGGTAAATCTAACGTCACCGAGGGCGCATTAGTCACGAATGGCCAGGCTACAGAGCTTGCTACCGTTCAACAGCTCGATCCCATTTACGTCGACGTAACACAGTCCAGTAACGACTTTATGCGCCTCAAACAGTCTGTTGAACAAGGGAATCTGCATAAAGACAGCGCCAGCAGTACAGTCGAACTGGTGATGGAAAATGGTAAGTCATACCCACTAAAAGGCTCTTTGCAGTTTTCTGATGTGACGGTTGATGAAAGCACCGGATCAATCACCCTCAGAGCCGTGTTCCCTAACCCACAGCATACGCTGTTGCCGGGCATGTTTGTGCGCGCACGCATTGATGAAGGTGTTCAGCCAAATGCCATTCTCGTTCCGCAGCAGGGGGTAACGCGTACGCCTCGCGGCGATGCCACCGTAATGGTCGTCAATGACAAGAGTCAGGTTGAGTCTCGAGCAGTCGTTGCCGCACAAGCCATTGGCGACAAATGGCTTATCAGCGAAGGCCTGCAACCGGGTGACAAAGTTATCGTGAGCGGCTTACAGAAAGCACGTCCAGGCGTTCAGGTTAAAGCAACCGCCGATACCGAAACTCCTGCCACGAAAGCCCAATAAGGTAACCGGACATGGCTAACTTTTTTATCAGGCGTCCTATCTTTGCCTGGGTACTGGCTATCATTCTGATGATGGCGGGCGCTCTGGCAATCATGCAACTGCCCGTGGCACAGTACCCGACCATTGCGCCTCCTGCGGTCGCCATTTCTGCCACCTATCCTGGTGCAGATGCGCAGACGGTTCAGGATACAGTCACACAGGTTATCGAACAGAATATGAATGGTATCGATAACCTGATGTATATGTCCTCCACCAGCGACTCAGCCGGGAGTGTGACTATTACGCTGACTTTCCAGTCCGGTACCGATCCCGATATCGCGCAAGTACAGGTGCAAAATAAACTGCAGCTCGCCACTCCCTTACTGCCGCAAGAAGTTCAGCAGCAAGGGATCAGCGTCGAGAAATCGAGTAGCAGCTTTTTGATGGTCGCGGGTTTTGTTTCTGACAACCCCCAAACCACACAGGATGACATTTCCGACTACGTCGCTTCGAACGTTAAAGACTCAATCAGCCGTCTGAATGGCGTGGGTGACGTGCAGCTGTTTGGTGCACAGTACGCCATGCGCATCTGGCTGGATGCAAACTTATTGAACAAATATCAGCTCACGCCAGTTGATGTGATCAATCAGTTGAAGGTACAGAACGATCAGATTGCCGCAGGTCAGTTAGGGGGGACGCCTGCATTACCTAACCAGCAGTTGAACGCCTCTATCATTGCGCAAACGCGACTGAAAGACCCTGAAGAGTTCGGGAAAGTGACTTTACGCGTGAACAGCGATGGTTCGGTTGTTCACCTGAAAGACGTCGCGCGTATCGAGTTGGGTGGGGAAAACTACAACGTCGTGGCGCGTATTAACGGTAAGCCTGCATCCGGCCTTGGGATCAAGCTGGCAACCGGGGCAAACGCGCTGGATACCGCGAACGCTATCAAAGCCAAGCTGGTTGAACTGCAACCATTCTTCCCGCAGGGAATGAAGGTGGTCTACCCGTACGACACGACGCCGTTTGTGACCATCTCCATTCATGAAGTGGTAAAAACGCTGTTTGAAGCGATCGTGCTGGTGTTCCTGGTCATGTATTTGTTCCTGCAAAACATCCGGGCAACGCTCATTCCAACCATCGCTGTCCCCGTCGTATTGTTGGGCACATTCGCCGTACTTGCCGCGTTTGGCTACTCGATAAACACCCTGACGATGTTCGGCATGGTGCTCGCCATCGGTCTATTGGTCGATGATGCGATAGTGGTGGTGGAAAACGTGGAACGCGTGATGATGGAAGATAATCTGCCGCCTAAAGAGGCGACGGAAAAGTCCATGTCACAAATACAGGGAGCACTGGTTGGTATTGCCATGGTGCTGTCTGCGGTATTTATCCCGATGGCCTTCTTTGGCGGTTCAACTGGGGCTATCTATCGGCAGTTCTCCATTACCATCGTTTCCGCCATGGCGCTTTCTGTACTGGTAGCGCTGATCCTGACTCCTGCGCTTTGTGCAACGTTGTTGAAGCCGGTATCGGCTGAACATCACGAGAAAAAAAGCGGTTTCTTTGGCTGGTTTAATGCCAAATTCGATCACAGCGTCAATCACTATACCAATAGCGTCAGCGGTATTGTGCGTAAAACAGGGCGTTACCTTATCGTCTATCTGATCATCGTGATCGGAATGGCGGTTCTGTTTATGCGCCTGCCGACCTCCTTCCTGCCAGAGGAGGATCAGGGTGTGTTTATGACAATGATTCAACTTCCGGCAGGAGCTACGCAAGAGCGCACCCAGAAAGTACTGGATCAGGTTACTCAGTACTACCTGACCAATGAGAAAGCTAACGTCGAAAGCGTCTTCACGGTTAACGGTTTTAGCTTCAGCGGTCAGGGGCAAAACTCAGGTCTGGCATTCGTTAGCCTCAAGCCCTGGAATGAACGTAGCGGCGAGGAAAATAGTGTTGAAGCGGTCATTGCACGCGCCACACGCGCGTTCAGCCAGATCCGCGATGGGTTAGTCTTCCCCTTCAATATGCCCGCTATTGTTGAACTGGGTACCGCAACCGGCTTCGATTTTGAGCTGATCGATCAGGGCGGTCTGGGGCATACGGCGTTGACGCAAGCGCGTAACCAACTACTGGGAATGGTGGCTAAACACCCCGATCTGTTGGTTCGCGTTCGTCCTAACGGACTGGAAGATACTCCGCAGTTTAAGCTGGATGTTGATCAGGAGAAAGCACAGGCACTGGGGGTATCGCTGTCGGATATCAACGAAACTATCTCCGCATCACTGGGCGGCTATTACGTCAATGACTTTATTGACCGCGGTCGTGTGAAAAAAGTATACGTTCAGGGGGATGCAAAATACCGCATGCTGCCAGCGGACATCAATAATCTGTATATCCGCAGCTCCAATGGCGAAATGGTTCCGTTCTCTGCGTTCAGTGCATCACATTGGATTTATGGTTCACCGCGACTGGAACGTTACAACGGTATGCCATCCATGGAAATACTGGGCGAAGCGGCACCAGGGCGAAGCACTGGTGAAGCAATGGCGCTGATGGAAAGTCTGGCGGAAAAACTGCCGAATGGTATTGGTCATGACTGGACGGGTATGTCTTATCAGGAAAGGCTGTCGGGTAACCAGGCGCCTGCGCTGTATGCCATCTCGTTAATCGTAGTATTCCTTTGCCTTGCCGCATTGTATGAAAGCTGGTCTATTCCGTTCTCGGTGATGCTGGTTGTACCGCTCGGTGTTGTAGGCGCATTGTTAGCAGCATCACTGCGCGGGATGAATAACGATGTTTATTTCCAGGTTGGCTTACTAACCACTATCGGCCTCTCGGCTAAGAACGCCATCCTGATCGTCGAGTTTGCCAAAGACCTGATGGATAAAGAAGGCAAGGGGTTGATTGAAGCGACGCTGGAGGCATCGCGTATGCGTCTTCGTCCTATCCTGATGACATCCCTGGCCTTTATTCTGGGGGTTATGCCTCTGGTTATCAGTCACGGAGCAGGTAGTGGTGCACAGAATGCGGTCGGTACAGGTGTTATGGGAGGAATGCTGACCGCAACATTGTTGGCTATCTTCTTCGTCCCCGTCTTCTTTGTTGTCGTGAGACGGCGTTTTAGTCGGCACAACGATTAATTTGTAAAATAAAGGCGTCTACGGACGCCTTTTTTACCTACGATGCTCCTCTTTATTTATTAGTAAGATAGCCATTTATTTCATTTAAACTATCCCTCTAAACTCGCCTACGACCTTTCTTTTTATCCATTATTTTTACAATCCACATGAATTGAGATTATTCCTCATGTCAGTCCTTTTTTAAGAAGTGGTAAAATAATCACCGAGTTCGCAGATGGCTTAGCGTTTGTCTTTGCTTAATTAGCGAAACGCTTATTTTGAGGTAACACCATGAAAAGATTAATATCCGTTGCATTGCTTACCGCATTCCTGGCTGGCTGTGCACACGATTCTCCTTGCGTACCTGTATACGACGATCAGGGGCGCCTGGTTCATACCAATACCTGTATGAAAGGCACTACCCAGGATAACTGGGAAACAGCCGGAGCCATCGCCGGTGGTGCTGCAGCCGTTGCCGGACTGACACTTGGGATTGTCGCCCTGACCAAATAAATCATCTCAAAAGCGCGGTTATTACCGCGCTTTGAGCACTAAGCATAAAATCTACATATAAGACAAAACGTTGCTTAATAGCGACTGACATATAATAAAATTATTATAGATTTCCCTCACACATCCACGATTTAAAATTAGCATTTTTTCTGTTTTTCGTTACACCACAGTTTCTTTTCATTATTCTCACGCCATTAATATTAACGCCAGAAATCGTTATCACGCGTCCTGTCTGATTTTTAAATTTTTTGCGCCGAAATGTGGCTTACGTTTCAATTTTGCACCACTTCAGGGCGCTACATTTATTTTTTCCTGTCTACACTCTGCATATTGCGTCGAATAATCAGGCGCAAAAAACTGGCACTACCTTTGCTTAAAAGAGTATGGCCAAAGCCACAGACAGGTAAAAGACGTTTTCAGAACGTTTCCATAACAATAATTCCTCCACACAGGATGCTCTATGAAAAAGATGATAATCGCCAGCCTGGCTGCGGCCGGCGTGCTGCTTGCTGTTGCAAATCAGGCGCATGCCGGCGCAACACTTGATGCCGTAAAGAAAAAAGGGTTTGTGCAATGTGGGATCAGCGACGGCTTGCCTGGCTTTTCTTATGCCGATGCAAGCGGCAAGTTCTCGGGTATTGATGTTGATGTATGTCGTGGCGTTGCCTCCGCCGTATTTGGCGATGATAGCAAAGTAAAATATACCCCGCTCACCGCCAAGGAACGCTTTACTGCATTACAGTCTGGTGAAGTCGACATGCTCTCTCGTAATACCACGTGGACCTCCTCTCGTGATGCCGGTATGGGTATGTCCTTCACTGGCGTAACGTATTATGACGGCATTGGTTTTCTTACCCACAATAAAGCAGGTCTGAAGAGCGCTAAAGAGCTGGATGGCGCAACGGTCTGTATTCAGGCGGGAACCGATACCGAACTGAACGTGGCCGACTACTTTAAAGCCAACAATATGAAGTACACCCCCGTCACCTTTGACCGCTCGGATGAATCAGCCAAAGCTCTGGAATCTGGACGTTGCGATACGCTGGCTTCCGACCAGTCTCAGTTGTATGCCCTACGCATCAAGCTGAGCAATCCTGCGGAGTGGATCGTCCTGCCAGAAGTTATTTCTAAAGAACCACTGGGACCTGTCGTACGTCGTGGGGACGATGAGTGGTTCTCCATTGTTCGCTGGACGCTGTTCGCCATGCTGAATGCGGAAGAAATGGGTGTTAACTCGAAAAACGTCGATGAAAAAGCGGCTAATCCAGCAACTCCGGATATGGCTCACCTGTTGGGTAAAGAAGGGGATTATGGCAAGGATCTGAAGCTTGATAACAAATGGGCCTACAACATTATCAAGCAGGTTGGTAACTATTCGGAGATCTTTGAACGTAACGTTGGATCGGAAAGTCCGCTGAAGATCAAACGTGGACAGAACAACCTCTGGAATAACGGTGGCATCCAATATGCGCCACCGGTGCGCTAATGCGTAGTGATGTAACGGGCGCCGCAACTGCGGCGCTCAGCCCAGAGTCATAGTTACTGAGGTTTTCTTATGTTCCATCGCCGCTCAACCGTAAAAGGATCGTTATCCTTTTCTAACCCTGCGGTCCGCGCCTGGTTATTTCAAATACTCGCCGTCATTGCGGTTATCAGCATTGCGGTCTATCTCATTCATAACACGATAAATAACCTGAACAATAGCGGTATTACCTCGGGGTTTTCTTTTCTCGATCGCAGTGCCGGATTTGGTATTGTCCAGCATCTGATTGATTACGAGCAAGGCGATACGTATGGTCGTGTCTTTGTGGTCGGCCTGCTCAATACGCTATTAGTTTCTGCATTATGTATTGTTTTCGCATCAATTCTCGGTTTCTTTCTCGGACTGGCACGCCTGTCAGATAACTGGTTATTGCGAAAACTCTCGACGATCTACATCGAAACGTTCCGCAATATACCGCCGCTGCTGCAGATCTTCTTCTGGTATTTCGCTGTATTACGTAACCTGCCCGGCCCACGCCAGGCTGTTAACGCACTGGATTTGATGTTCCTGAGTAACCGGGGGCTCTATATACCAGCCCCGCAAATGGGAGAAGGTTTTTTTGCCTTTTGCACCGCTGTCGTTATCGCTATCGTCGTCACCATCGGATTATTTCGCTTCAACAGAATGCATCAGACCAAAACCGGCCAGCTACGTCGGACCTGGCCCATGGCTCTGGCGTTGATCGTACTTTTACCGGTGATTTCACAGTGGATGTTTGGCGCTGCGCTTCACTGGGACATTCCCGCGCTTCGTGGTTTTAACTTCCGTGGCGGTATGGTGCTTATTCCCGAACTGGCGGCACTGACTCTGGCGCTTTCGGTGTACACCTCGGCATTTATTGCAGAAATTATTCGGGCGGGAATTCAGGCCGTTCCTTATGGCCAACATGAAGCGGCACGCTCGCTGGGTCTGCCAAATCCGGTGACGCTACGCCAGGTAATCATCCCACAGGCGCTACGCGTCATCATTCCCCCTCTGACCAGCCAGTACCTGAATATCGTCAAGAACTCTTCTCTTGCGGCCGCCATTGGCTATCCGGACATGGTTTCACTGTTTGCCGGCACGGTACTCAATCAAACAGGGCAAGCCATTGAAACGATCGCCATCACTATGTCGGTATACCTGATCATTAGTCTGAGTATTTCTTTGCTGATGAATATTTATAACCGCCGTATTGCACTGATTGAGCGCTAAGGAGCCATGATGACAAAAGCCCTGCTGTCTCACCCCTCACGCCAGCGCAGTAATCCGGCAAGCCGCAGCCTACTCTGGGTACGTAAAAACCTGTTCTCCAGTTGGTCAAATAGCCTGCTTACCCTACTATGCATATGGCTGATTTGGTCATTTCTTCCGCCGCTGTTGAACTGGGTATTCTTTCAGGCCAACTGGGTAGGTTCAACCCGAGCAGACTGCACCAAAGCCGGAGCCTGCTGGGTGTTCATTCATGAACGCTTTGGGCAATTCATGTATGGACTTTATCCCCACGATCAGCGCTGGCGTGTAAATCTGGCCCTGATAATTGGTTTGCTGTCTATCGTTCCCATGTTCTTGAAAACAATCCCGCATCGTGGCCGCTATATCGCCGTCTGGGCCGTCGTTTATCCAGTGGTGGTTTGGTGGCTGATGTACGGGGGTTTTTTCGGGCTGGAGCGCGTAGAAACCCGGCAGTGGGGTGGATTAACACTGACGCTAATTATCGCATCCGTGGGGATTGCAGGCGCGCTTCCATGGGGCATTTTACTGGCGCTGGGACGTCGTTCCCATATGCCAGTCGTGCGGGTTTTATCCGTCATTTTCATTGAGTTCTGGCGCGGTGTGCCGTTGATTACCGTTCTGTTTATGTCCTCGGTCATGCTTCCTCTGTTTATGTCCGAAGGAACCAGTATCGACAAGCTTATCCGGGCCCTGGTCGGCGTTATTCTTTTCCAGTCGGCCTATGTCGCAGAAGTGGTTCGCGGAGGGTTACAAGCCCTACCAAAAGGTCAGTATGAAGCCGCTGAATCACTGGCGTTAGGATACTGGAAAACTCAGGGGCTGGTCATTCTTCCGCAAGCCCTCAAACTGGTTATCCCTGGCCTGGTTAACACGATTATCGCCCTGTTCAAGGATACCAGTCTGGTCATTATCATCGGTCTGTTTGATCTCTTCAGTAGCGTGCAGCAGGCAACTGTGGACCCTGCGTGGCTGGGTATGTCGACAGAAGGATATGTTTTCGCTGCACTGATTTACTGGATCTTCTGTTTCAGTATGTCGCGTTACAGCCAACATCTGGAAAAACGTTTTAACACCGGGCGTACACCGCACTGAGGAATTTATGAGCCAATTATTAATGCCGTCTACCGACGCGATGATTACGCTGGAAAACGTCAACAAATGGTACGGACAGTTTCACGTCTTGAAAAACATCAACCTGAAGGTAAAACAGGGAGAGCGCATCGTATTATGCGGGCCTTCCGGTTCGGGTAAATCGACAACTATCCGCTGTATTAACCATCTGGAAGAGCATCAGCAAGGACGCATTGTGGTGGATGGGATTGAACTCAATGAAGACATCCGCAATATTGAGCGCGTCCGACAAGAAGTTGGCATGGTCTTTCAGCACTTTAATCTCTTTCCTCATTTAACTGTCCTGCAAAACTGCACACTGGCGCCTATCTGGGTGCAAAAGATGCCGAAAAAAGAGGCTGAAGTACTGGCAATGCACTACCTCGAGCGGGTCCGCATTGCCGAACATGCGCATAAATATCCCGGGCAAATCTCTGGTGGACAACAACAGCGCGTGGCCATTGCACGCTCGCTGTGTATGAAACCCAAAATCATGTTATTTGATGAACCCACATCAGCGTTGGATCCTGAAATGGTAAAAGAAGTACTGGATACCATGATAGGTCTGGCACAATCGGGCATGACCATGCTATGTGTAACCCATGAAATGGGCTTTGCCCGCACAGTAGCTGACCGGGTGATCTTTATGGATCTTGGCGAGATTGTGGAACAGGCACCACCGGATGAGTTTTTTGCTCACCCCAAATCTGAACGCACACGCGCCTTCTTGTCGCAGGTTATCCATTAAATTTCAACGAACTGAAAGCAAAAAGGCCACCCTAATGGATGGCCTTTTTGCTGATTTGATGCCTGGCAGTTTATGGCGGGCGTCCTGCCCGCCACCCTCCGGGCCGTTGCTGCGCAACGTTCAAATCCGCTCC
>NZ_JAOWEQ010000035.1:0-12411 GCF_030336505.1 Citrobacter sp. Cf116
GGCACTGTTGCAAATAGTCGGTGGTGATAAACTTATCATCCCCTTTTGCTGATGGAGCTGCACATGAACCCATTCAAAGGCCGGCATTTTCAGCGTGACATCATTCTGTGGGCCGTACGCTGGTACTGCAAATACGGCATCAGTTACCGTGAGCTGCAGGAGATGCTGGCTGAACGCGGAGTGAATGTCGATCACTCCACGATTTACCGCTGGGTTCAGCGTTATGCGCCTGAAATGGAAAAACGGCTGCGCTGGTACTGGCGTAACCCTTCCGATCTTTGCCCGTGGCACATGGATGAAACCTACGTGAAGGTCAATGGCCGCTGGGCGTATCTGTACCGGGCCGTCGACAGCCGGGGCCGCACTGTCGATTTTTATCTCTCCTCCCGTCGTAACAGCAAAGCTGCATACCGGTTTCTGGGTAAAATCCTCAACAACGTGAAGAAGTGGCAGATCCCGCGATTCATCAACACGGATAAAGCGCCCGCCTATGGTCGCGCGCTTGCTCTGCTCAAACGCGAAGGCCGGTGCCCGTCTGACGTTGAACACCGACAGATTAAGTACCGGAACAACGTGATTGAATGCGATCATGGCAAACTGAAACGGATAATCGGCGCCACGCTGGGATTTAAATCCATGAAGACGGCTTACGCCACCATCAAAGGTATTGAGGTGATGCGTGCACTACGCAAAGGCCAGGCCTCAGCATTTTATTATGGTGATCCCCTGGGCGAAATGCGCCTGGTAAGCAGAGTTTTTGAAATGTAAGGCCTTTGAATAAGACAAAAGGCTGCCTCATCGCTAACTTTGCAACAGTGCCTAAAAACATTCAATCTGGGTCAAATGAGTGATACAGTTTCACCCATAAGACCCAATGGAGGCAATATGTCTGAATTTGAATTACTGGCGCAGGATCTGCTTGAGAAAGCAGAAGCGGAAGAACAACTGCGACAGGAAAATGATAAAAAGCTGCTCGGGCAGGTGCTGGAAATCTATGACCAGAAGTACGTGGCTGAACTGCTTAGAAAAGTTGGTAAAAATGAGTGGAGTCGCGAGACTCTTAATCGCTGGATTAATGGTAAGTGCTCACCTAAGACGCTGACGTTAGCCGAAGAGGAACTTCTACGAAAAATGCTTCCGGAAGCGCCTGCACATCACCCTGACTATGCCTTCCGGTTTATTGACCTGTTTGCTGGGATTGGAGGTATACGGAAGGGCTTCGAAACCATCGGTGGCCAGTGCGTTTTTACCAGTGAATGGAATAAAGAGGCTGTGCGCACATATAAAGCTAACTGGTTTAACGATGCTCAGGAACACACTTTCAATCTCGATATTCGTGAAGTCACGCTCAGTGATAAACCTGAAGTACCTGAAAACGATGCCTATGCTTACATTAATGAGCATGTGCCGGATCATGATGTACTTCTAGCAGGTTTCCCCTGTCAACCGTTTAGCCTTGCGGGCGTAAGCAAGAAAAACTCGCTCGGGCGCGCGCATGGTTTCGAATGTGAGGCTCAGGGAACGCTTTTCTTCGATGTGGCGCGTATTATCCGCGCAAAAAAACCTGCCATCTTTGTTCTTGAAAACGTTAAAAACCTGAAGAGCCATGACAAGGGTAAAACCTTTAAAGTCATCATGGATACCCTCGACGAACTGGGCTATGAAGTTGCGGATGCAGCTGAGATGGGCAAAAACGATCCTAAAGTTATCGACGGAAAGCACTTTTTACCTCAGCACCGAGAACGTATCGTTTTGGTCGGTTTCCGCCGTGATCTGAACATTCACCAGGGCTTTACCCTGCGCGATATTAGTCGTTTTTATCCGGAACAGCGTCCGTCATTTGGCGAACTGCTGGAACCCGTGGTTGACAGCAAATATATACTGACGCCGAAACTCTGGGAGTATCTCTATAACTACGCCAAAAAGCACGCAGCTAAGGGTAACGGATTCGGTTTTGGCCTCGTTAATCCTGAAAATAAAGAAAGCATTGCCCGTACGCTTTCTGCTCGCTATCACAAAGACGGGTCTGAAATTCTGATAGACCGTGGCTGGGATATGGCCACAGGTGAAACAGACTTCGCGAACGAAGAAAATCAGGCGCATCGGCCCCGCAGGCTGACTCCGCGAGAGTGCGCGCGCCTTATGGGTTTTGAAAAAGTAGATGGCAGGCCTTTTCGCATTCCTGTGTCAGACACTCAGTCGTACAGGCAGTTCGGTAACTCCGTAGTGGTGCCCGTGTTTGAAGCCGTAGCCAAACTGCTTGAACCTTATATCCTGAAAGCGGTTAATGCCGATTCGTGCAAGGTTGAACGAATCTGATCGCTCCTCCCGGTATTTATGCCGGGAGATAATCTATGGAATATCTGCGTAAAGCCCTGTCAGCTCAGCAATAAACGCACCTAGCGTCATTAGCTCAGCTCTCACCGCCTCCGGGTATTTTTTGTGCAGAGATGATGGCACGACCAATCTGACACCCGACTCCCGCATCTCCCGATATTGAGCCAGAGAAACTCCCTCCTGGAGTGTAAACAGATGCACCTGATGAATTTTATCGGCCTCATTCAGTATCTGACGCCAGCGATCCTTACAGGTAGTCTTGACTGCCAGCATGCGCAGATTTTCTACGGGAAACTCAGTATCGTGGTAAGCCCCTGCGGAAGGGAAAAGGAAATCGGGTTTTTTATTACCTTCTGTGATGGCCTGCGTCGCAAAGTGTCGCAGGCCGTGCTCAATGAATAGATGCTCCAGGTGCAGTTCCAGCGACTTCCCGGCTCTGGATTTACGGCGATTGCTGACAGAATTGGCCAGCGCAATAAATTCATCCACAGAGCCAAATCCTTTCCGGATGATATCCAGAACATGCAGTTCCTCAACCAATAGAAATATGTCGTACTCCACGCGCCGGCGGTCAAGAAGTTGCTCATCCGGATCAAGGGAATTTTTCACATAATGGCTGGCTGCATACTGAATAATTTCACTTCCCGACGGAAAGCGCAGGTGCCAGTCTTCAGGTAGAATATATTTATGATTTACTGGCGCTTGCTGTAGAGATAGTCCGCCTAGAATCTGTCCTGCGGGGCCGGATATAAGCGCTCCGGGTATAACTTCACCAATAGCGGTCTCAATGACGTCCTCTTCATCAGTGCTGGCGCATACCCAAATATTTACTTCCTTACAGTCCCCCCCTTGCTCATCAAGCTTGAAAGCCAGGAGCGTCAGAGCCCCTGTATTTTCAGGATCCTGAAGTGGGCTGCCTCTACCCCAGCGGGTAATCCTTTTTTCATTCCGGGTTTTACCAAAATGACGGCTGTTATAATAAATTGCCCTGGCTTCGCTGTCAGGGCAATCATGCGATGACACATGTGCGGTGAGAAAAACCGAAGGGTTCAGTTCACGGGTATGGTTGATAGACGGAAAGAGTTTTTCAACGATACCTGAAGGGATATAAAGCCCTACCTGGTGACCACCTGTTGCGCCGGTATCGTTGGCGGAAAGGCGTTTGATGTAGACGAAGTAATTCTCACATGCGATCTCAAGTAGCCAGTTGTGGAAAACCGACATAAGCATCCCCTGTTACCCTGAAACTCTACTCACCATTTTTTCATGATTATATACAAACAGTGTCATTTTCAGAAGACGACTGCACCAGTTGATTGGGCGTAATGGCTGTTGTGCAGCCAGCTCCTGACAGTTCAATATCAGAAGTGATCTGCACCAATCTCGACTATGCTCAATACTCGTGTGCACCAAAGCGAGGTGAGCATGGCGACGGAGGCTCTGTTGCAAAGATTGGCGGCAGTCAGAGGTAGGCTGTCGCTCTGCGCCGATCAGGCGGCTGCTGCGAAATGGTGGTTGAGCATGCCCATGGCCTCCGTCAGCGCCGAGGGCCCAATGCCAAAAGCTCTCTCCACAAGGCGCACCTCGCCCCTGATGCCGGGCTGCAGGCACCAGGGGCGAGCCTGTCCTTTGCGCAGGGCTCGCATGACTTCGAATCCCTTGATCGTGGCATAGGCCGTGGGGATCGATTTGAAACCGCGCACCGGCTTGATCAGTATCTTGAGCTTTCCGTGATCGGCCTCGATCACGTTATTGAGATACTTCACCTGCCGGTGGGCCGTCTCCCGGTCCAGCTTTCCTTCGCGCTTCAATTCGGTGATCGCTGCACCATAGCTCGGCGCTTTGTCGGTATTGAGCGTGGCAGGCTTTTCCCAGTGCTTCAGGCCTCGCAGGGCCTTGCCCAGGAACCGCTTCGCTGCCTTGGCGCTGCGGGTCGGCGACAGGTAGAAATCGATCGTGTCGCCCCGCTTGTCGACTGCCCGGTACAGGTAGGTCCACTTGCCCCGCACCTTGACGTAGGTTTCATCCAGGCGCCAGCTCGGATCAAAGCCACGCCGCCAGAACCAGCGCAGCCGCTTCTCCATCTCCGGGGCGTAGCACTGGACCCAGCGATAGATCGTCGTATGGTCGACCGAAATGCCGCGTTCCGCCAGCATTTCCTCAAGGTCGCGATAGCTGATCGGATAGCGACAATACCAGCGCACCGCCCACAGGATCACATCACCCTGGAAATGGCGCCACTTGAAATCCGTCATCGTTCCGTCCGTCCAATCTCCGCCAAGCATGCTCAAGCTTCACGATTTTTGCAACAGAGCCCACACGAGTATTGAGCATAGTCGAGATTGGTGCAGATCACTTCTGATATTGAACTGTCAGGAGCTGGCTGCACAACAGCCATTACGCCCAATCAACTGGTGCAGTCGTCTTCTGAAAATGACATTTGGTATCTCTCATAAACGGATGTTTTTGAGAGAACTATCTTCGGCCTTCACACGCACGAAAGGCGGCGAAGCTCCGCCGTTAATCCGTCCGCCGGAGATCTCGCCCAGGCAGGCTGAAGGCCGAGCAAGCCTGACAGGCCCGAAAAGCCCGGCACGGGCGTCGGCGGCGATGACGGCGGCGGCATTATCCAGGGTTGATGATGGAAGTGGAGGATATCGACAACCTCTCGCGCAACCAAGACATCGCGGTCGGACTGCAAGTGATCTTGAAGCCACGGGCCCGTCCCACCCCGACATGGACCTCGATGCCCGAACGGACGTTAGATTTCGAGTTCTAGGCGTTCTGCGATGAAGGTTGGATCCCAGCCGGGATTGAAAGTGTCGACGTGGGTGAATCCGAGCCGCTCGTATAGGCCACGCAGGTTCGGGTGGCAGTCGAGCCGCAGCTTGGCGCACCCCTGCGTTCGCGCGGCATGGCGGCAAGCCTCGATCAGCGCGGAGCTGACACCCCGGCCCGCATGTGTCCGTCGCACCGCGAGCTTGTGCAGATATGCGGCCTCCCCCTTGAGGGCGTCGGGCCAGAACTCGGGATCCTCGGCCGACAAGGTGCAACAGCCGACGATGCCGTCGCTGCAACTCGCGACTAGGAGCTCGGATCTCAGGACGAAGGTCTCCGCGAATGTCCGGTCGATCCGCGCGACGTCCCAGGCGGGCGTTCCCTTGGCGGACATCCACGCCGCAGCGTCGTGCATCAGCCGCACAACCTCGTCGATATCACCCGAGCAGGCGACCCGAACGTTCGGAGGCTCCTCGCTGTCCATTCGCTCCCCTGGCGCGGTATGAACCGCCGCCTCATAGTGCAGTTTGATCCTGACGAGCCCAGCATGTCTGCGCCCACCTTCGCGGAACCTGACCAGGGTCCGCTAGCGGGCGGCCGGAAGGTGAATGCTAGGCATGATCTAACCCTCGGTCTCTGGCGTCGCGACTGCGAAATTTCGCGAGGGTTTCCGAGAAGGTGATTGCGCTTCGCAGATCTCCAGGCGCGTGGGTGCGGACGTAGTCAGCGCCATTGCCGATCGCGTGAAGTTCCGCCGCAAGGCTCGCTGGACCCAGATCCTTTACAGGAAGGCCAACGGTGGCGCCCAAGAAGGATTTCCGCGACACCGAGACCAATAGCGGAAGCCCCAACGCCGACTTCAGCTTTTGAAGGTTCGACAGCACGTGCAGCGATGTTTCCGGTGCGGGGCTCAAGAAAAATCCCATCCCCGGATCGAGGATGAGCCGGTCGGCAGCGACCCCGCTCCGTCGCAAGGCGGAAACCCGCGCCTCGAAGAACCGCACAATCTCGTCGAGCGCGTCTTCGGGTCGAAGGTGACCGGTGCGGGTGGCGATGCCATCCCGCTGCGCTGAGTGCATAACCACCAGCCTGCAGTCCGCCTCAGCAATATCGGGATAGAGCGCAGGGTCAGGAAATCCTTGGATATCGTTCAGGTAGCCCACGCCGCGCTTGAGCGCATAGCGCTGGGTTTCCGGTTGGAAGCTGTCGATTGAAACACGGTGCATCTGATCGGACAGGGCGTCTAAGAGCGGCGCAATACGTCTGATCTCATCGGCCGGCGATACAGGCCTCGCGTCCGGATGGCTGGCGGCCGGTCCGACATCCACGACGTCTGATCCGACTCGCAGCATTTCGATCGCCGCGGTGACAGCGCCGGCGGGGTCTAGCCGCCGGCTCTCATCGAAGAAGGAGTCCTCGGTGAGATTCAGAATGCCGAACACCGTCACCATGGCGTCGGCCTCCGCAGCGACTTCCACGATGGGGATCGGGCGAGCAAAAAGGCAGCAATTATGAGCCCCATACCTACAAAGCCCCACGCATCAAGCTTTTGCCCATGAAGCAACCAGGCAATGGCTGTAATTATGACGACGCCGAGTCCCGACCAGACTGCATAAGCAACACCGACAGGGATGGATTTCAGAACCAGAGAAAGAAAATAAAATGCGATGCCATAACCGATTATGACAACGGCGGAAGGGGCAAGCTTAGTAAAGCCCTCGCTAGATTTTAATGCGGATGTTGCGATTACTTCGCCAACTATTGCGATAACAAGAAAAAGCCAGCCTTTCATGATATATCTCCCAATTTGTGTAGGGCTTATTATGCACGGCTTACAGCAGGCAAAATTTAACCAGAAAAAAGCCGCTGAATTACTGGGGCTGACTTACCATCAGCTTCGCGCTTTGCTGAAAAAACACCAGATTTAACGCACATTTGCAGATGTCATATTGGCGGATTTGACGCATAACCCCATCAGGGTTTACCATGACGCCATTACTGTATAAAAAAACAGGTACAAATATGGCTCTGGCACTCGTTGGCGAAAAAATTGACAGAAACCGTTTCACCGGTGAGAAAATTGAAAATAGTACATTTTTTAACTGTGATTTTTCAGGTGCCGACCTGAGCGGCACTGAATTTATCGGCTGTCAGTTCTATGATCGTGAAAGCCAGAAAGGGTGCAATTTTAGTCGTGCGATGCTGAAAGATGCCATTTTTAAAAGCTGTGATTTATCCATGGCGGATTTTCGCAATGCCAGTGCGCTGGGCATTGAAATTCGCCACTGCCGCGCACAAGGCGCAGATTTCCGCGGCGCAAGCTTTATGAATATGATCACCACGCGCACCTGGTTTTGTAGCGCATATATCACGAATACCAATCTAAGCTACGCCAATTTTTCGAAAGTCGTGTTGGAAAAGTGTGAGCTGTGGGAAAACCGTTGGATGGGTGCCCAGGTACTGGGCGCGACGTTCAGTGGTTCAGATCTCTCCGGCGGCGAGTTTTCGACTTTCGACTGGCGAGCAGCGAACTTCACACATTGCGATCTGACCAATTCGGAGTTGGGTGACTTAGATATTCGGGGCGTTGATTTACAAGGCGTTAAGCTGGACAACTACCAGGCGTCGTTGCTCATGGAGCGGCTTGGCATCGCGGTGATTGGTTAGCATTCACGGAGCGGTAAGTACCGCTCCCGCCCTTATACAATAGTGTCCGCCCTTGCCTTAAAAGTCACTTTCGACGCACAGAGCGTAAACGTTAGAGGGTTCCGGTCCCCCCATCAGAACACCAGACCTGACCAGACGTATAGCTGTTCTCCCGAGCGGCCAGGGTGACATAAAGCGGCGCGATTTCCACCGGTTGACCAGGGCGTCCCAGCGGCGCATTTGCCCCAAATTTCTCCACCTTTTCCTGCGGTTGACCACCACAGCACTGCAGTACAGTCCAGTATGGACCCGGCGCGACGGCATTGACACGGATCCCTTTCGGGGCCAGCTGTTTCGCCAGCGATTTAGTAAATGCCACGATAGCTGCTTTAGTCTGAGCATAATCAAGCAAGATTTCACTTGGCTCATAAGCCTGTACGGAGGAGGTATTAATTATCACGCTGTCTGGTGAAAGATGGGGTATGGCCGCTTTGGTGATCCAAAACATAGCGTAAACATTGGTTTTGAATGTTGCGTCGAAGTCTTCTGTGGTGAGTTCCTCAATTGACTCACAAAATTGCTGACGACCCGCATTATTGACGAGGATATCCAACCCTCCCAGTCCTTTTACCGCCTGTGTTACCAGATGACCGCAAAAAGCCTCATCACGGATATCGCCGGGGATGGCCAAAACATTTCTGCCTGCTTTTTTTATCAGATCGACCACTTCACGCGCATCGTCTTCTTCTTCAGGTAAATAGTTAATCGCAACATCAGCGCCTTCACGAGCATAGGCAATAGCAACAGCACGACCAATCCCTGAATCCCCACCGGTAATTAATACCTTGCGCCCATTCAGGCGACCGCTTCCCTGATAGCTGTCTTCTCCATGATCGGGGCGCGGTTGCATTTTCCCCGCCAGCCCGGGAAAGGGCTGCTGCTGCTGTTGAAAAGGCGGCGCCGGAAAACGCGCAGAATTGGTTTTATTGATGGTCTTTTTTTCCTTGTTTAAGCCAGCCATTCAATTACCTCTCATTATTTATCACAAAGACTAATAATCGTAGACCAAAATGAATGGTATGACCTATATTATCCAGCTACACTTAATTTTCTCGGAATATTACCCTCCCTACTTTCCTCTACCGTTGCGCTTATATCCCCACCAACGTTAGATTTAATTTAAAAAATATTATTTGAGACTTATCCAGTTCGCAGTGTTAATAAATAGCAACCACACTTAACATCTCAATCTGGGGTATAGGAAGTATAAACCACCTTTTTGCTCCTCATCCGAAGTATCTTACCTGAAATTCCCTCACTCGTTTACCGCTCAAGCCCCAATTTTAACTGCCGGTCCAGCCTAAACCGCTCTAATAAGGTTCGATTTGGCGGTAAAATCTCTAGCCTGATAGCTCGAGAGATACAAACTGCCCCACCGCCCCGTTTAAAAGTTGGCAGTGTTGAGCAGTGTTGGATTTGGGGTCGTCAGTCAAAGAGACGACTCTGTGATGGATCGAACAGGCTGGGAGTCAGTGGCGGCGCTCGTTCTGGTGGCAGCTCACGCTGCTTGGCGGCATTCGCCTTGGCTGTTTTCTGTTTCAGATGCTTGAGAATCTGCTCAATGACCTTCGGATCTTCGATGCTGGCAATCACTTTGACGTGACCGCCGCAGTGTTCGCAGACTTCAATATCAATATTGAAGACTCGCTTGAGGCGTTGCATCCAGGTCATGGCGCGGTGGCGCTCTGCAGGACTCTTGTCACGCCAGTTAGTATCGAGACCTTCCGATTTGTCGGGCTTCTTGCCCCGCTTGGCGGGTGTTACTTGAACTCGGTGTTTGCTGTTCGGTGCAAAGACGCCGTGGAAGCGTGTGAGGTTGACTCGCGGCTTAGGTACCAACGCAGCGAGTTTGGCGATGAAGTCCAGCGGCTCGAAGATCACATGGGTGGTGCCATTGCGGTACGGAGTTTTGAGCTCGTAACGCACCTGCCCATTGGCGGTTAATGCCAGACGTTTTTCTGAAACCGCTGGCCGACTAATGTAGCGACACAAGCGCTCAAGCTTATCCCGCTGATGCGCTTCGGCCATCACACCGGCGTGTAGCGAGAAACCAGCATGGTTGGCTACTCGACTGCTTGAGTCGGCTTTATCCTCACGCCCTGGCAAGGTTTGCAGGGTGAAGACTTTGCGCCCTTGCTGGGGGCCGACGGCAATGCGATACGTAACCGAAGCACCATGTAATTGAGTCAGCGTATCGTCTTCGCCCTCTTCCAGTGTCAACCACGTATTCTCGGCATCACGCTCCAAAATCCCACGCTTTTCCATGCAGCGAGCGATGCGATGGCTGAGGGTGTGAGCGAGCGTATTCAGCTCATCGTAAGTGGGTGCCTTGACACGATGGAAGCGTTGCTTGCCATAGTCATCTTCGGCATAGACACCATCGAGAAACAGCATGTGGTAGTGGACATTGAGATTTAGCGCGGAGCCAAAGCGTTGGATAAGAGTCACTGAGCCAGTTTGTGCAGAGGCTTTGGTGTAACCGGCTTTTTTGATCAGATGAGTTGAGAGTGTACGATAGACGATACTCAAGACCTGGCCCATCAGCTGGGGATGGCGAGCCAGCAAAAAGCGTAGCTGGAAAGGAAAGCTGAGCACCCACTGGCGAATGGGCTCCTTGGGGAAGACTTCGTCTATCAGCAGCGCCGCACTCTCGGCCATCCGGCGGGCACCGCAGCTAGGGCAAAAGCCGCGTCGTTTACAGCTGAAGGCGACCAGACGCTCGTGATGACAATCCTCGCAGCGAACCCGCATGAAACCATACTCCAGACGGCCACATTGGAGGAGGTCGTTGAATTCTTGTTGGATGTAGCGAGGCAGGTGTTGACCTTGGGCTTCGAGTGAGGCTTTGAAGGCTGGGTAGTGCTGCTCAACCAGCTGGTAGAGCAGCGTCTGGTCGGGTTGGTGGCGTTCGTAACCGTTTGTTTGAGTGGGCGATTGACTCGCCGTGGCGTTCCTTGCCAGCGACATGGGTATCCTCCGCTGATACTGTGGTTATGTACAGTATCAGCGGCTTGCGTTCAGACGTCCAGTCTGGCCCTAGACATCGCTAAATGCTTAACCCGCAATAGCCCTCACGAGTTGTTATCAGCCACTACCGGTTGAGCGAGAAGGTTTTGGGTTCAGGGTGCTATTGCTCCACCAATCACAATACTGAAGCCCCAACTGTTATCAGTTGGGGCTTTTTCTTGTCTGTTTGCGGCGGTTGCGTTTTATCGGTAGTCGTCGAGCTCTGCACCATCCCACATAAGAGCTTAACGGTGCGATCTTCAACGCCATCACACAAAACTTTCTTTTTCACGCACAGTCAACTTATTGGATGTTTTATTAACAACCCAAAAGGAGATATTTAGCGGGCGGCCGGAAGGTGAATGCTAGGCATGATCTAACCCTCGGTCTCTGGCGTCGCGACTGCGAAATTTCGCGAGGGTTTCCGAGAAGGTGATTGCGCTTCGCAGATCTCCAGGCGCGTGGGTGCGGACGTAGTCAGCGCCATTGCCGATCGCGTGAAGTTCCGCCGCAAGGCTCGCTGGACCCAGATCCTTTACAGGAAGGCCAACGGTGGCGCCCAAGAAGGATTTCCGCGACACCGAGACCAATAGCGGAAGCCCCAACGCCGACTTCAGCTTTTGAAGGTTCGACAGCACGTGCAGCGATGTTTCCGGTGCGGGGCTCAAGAAAAATCCCATCCCCGGATCGAGGATGAGCCGGTCGGCAGCGACCCCGCTCCGTCGCAAGGCGGAAACCCGCGCCTCGAAGAACCGCACAATCTCGTCGAGCGCGTCTTCGGGTCGAAGGTGACCGGTGCGGGTGGCGATGCCATCCCGCTGCGCTGAGTGCATAACCACCAGCCTGCAGTCCGCCTCAGCAATATCGGGATAGAGCGCAGGGTCAGGAAATCCTTGGATATCGTTCAGGTAGCCCACGCCGCGCTTGAGCGCATAGCGCTGGGTTTCCGGTTGGAAGCTGTCGATTGAAACACGGTGCATCTGATCGGACAGGGCGTCTAAGAGCGGCGCAATACGTCTGATCTCATCGGCCGGCGATACAGGCCTCGCGTCCGGATGGCTGGCGGCCGGTCCGACATCCACGACGTCTGATCCGACTCGCAGCATTTCGATCGCCGCGGTGACAGCGCCGGCGGGGTCTAGCCGCCGGCTCTCATCGAAGAAGGAGTCCTCGGTGAGATTCAGAATGCCGAACACCGTCACCATGGCGTCGGCCTCCGCAGCGACTTCCACGATGGGGATCGGGCGAGCAAAAAGGCAGCAATTATGAGCCCCATACCTACAAAGCCCCACGCATCAAGCTTTTGCCCATGAAGCAACCAGGCAATGGCTGTAATTATGACGACGCCGAGTCCCGACCAGACTGCATAAGCAACACCGACAGGGATGGATTTCAGAACCAGAGAAAGAAAATAAAATGCGATGCCATAACCGATTATGACAACGGCGGAAGGGGCAAGCTTAGTAAAGCCCTCGCTAGATTTTAATGCGGATGTTGCGATTACTTCGCCAACTATTGCGATAACAAGAAAAAGCCAGCCTTTCATGATATATCTCCCAATTTGTGTAGGGCTTATTATGCACG
>NZ_JAOWEQ010000036.1:0-6837 GCF_030336505.1 Citrobacter sp. Cf116
CCGATGCCAGCGAGCTGGAGCAAAAAGAAACGGGCTGAGTTCAACGGTAAACCACACCAGGCTAAACCTGATTTCGACAATATGATGAAAGCCCTGATGGATGCTATTTACGAAGATGACGCTCACATCTGGGATTCACGCGTCACAAAATTATGGGGAGAGAAGGGACAAATAATTATCGGGGAGATAGCAGAATGAGGGCGCTGCTTGATGCTGCAGAGCAATACCTGGATCGAATCGCTGACAGGCGTGCAGGAAGTATCAGTGTCTGCAAATCTTTTGGTGCTTACCGTTCATGGGTAATTGTCGAATCCGGCCATTACGACGCAATTCAACTGCCTGACGGAACTCTTCGTAAACACCCCCGCAGCATAGCTTTTGCCAACATGGAGGAAACCGAGTTCCAGCAACTGTACAAAGCCGCGCTCGATGTTCTGTGGCACTGGGTATTGTCTCGGGCATTCAAGACTCAGCGAGAAGCGGAAAACGCCGCTGCGCAACTCATGAGCTTTGCGGGGTGATGGCGATGAAATACTCCTGGTTTCACCACCATGAATGCACAACCGAGCAGGCCGACGAACTGTTGGAGAGTTACCGTCGCCGTGGCGCCACGGTCGAACGCAGTCTGAATCGCGACAACATCACCTGGACTGTCAGCGCAAAATTGCCTGAATGCGAGCATCCGGCGCGCACACCAAGAACCTTTCGCCAAAAGGTCTGGGGGTGATTATGGCTAAGCTACCACGCTGCAAGTGCGCCAGCGCTGTCGGCAAAGAGCAGACCAGAAAAGCGCGGGAGGCCGCGCAACGTAAGGATTCTGCCAAACAGCGTGCAGCTGAGAAGAAAGAGCGAGCCGCCTGGCGCAAGCGAAAAGCCGTCAGGAAGTATTACAGCGCACTGCGTCGCGAGTTAATTAAGAGCAGGGAGGCGGCATGACACCAGAACTGAACGAGATCATTCGCGTTCGCTGGCAGCGATTGCGCTTATACCATTTCCCCGGCTCTGTGCTGACGGACTACCGAATACTGAAGAACTACATTAAAACCATAGGCGGTACTGTATGAACACTCAATTTCTCGAATACGTGCGCCAGCAGCTGATGGTGGCCACCGCCGATTTAAGTGGTGCGACGAAAGGGCAGTTGATGGCGTGGCTTGAGAACGCCCAGTTTGATACGGGAACGTTTAAACGTAAGAAGCTCCGTGTGTATGATGAAGTGACCGGGAAAATGATTACGCTGGATAACCCACCAATACCGGGCAAACAGTCGCATGCCAAGGGTTCACATATTCCCCTGGTGCAGCCGGTAGAATTCTACACCGCATCGTGGCGCCGGGCGCTGATGTCACTTGAAGAACCCCAGAAGGCCTGGCTACTGTGGAACTACAGCGAGAACGTAAGCTGGGAGAGTCAGGTGTTGATTACTCAGTGGGCGTGGGCTGAATTCAAGTCGCAGATGGGGTCTCGAAAGATAGCTGGTAAAACCATCGAACGGTTGAAGGCGTTAATTTGGCTTGCTGCTCATGATGTGAAAGCAGAACTAGCAGGGCGCAGCACATACGAGTACCAGCAGCTGGCGCAACTGGTAGGGGTATCAAAGCCAACTTGGACTGAAACCTACCTCCCGCACTGGCTGGCGATGAAACAAGAATTCGTGCACCTTGATAATCAGGCGCTCCTTTCTGTTTCGCGATCACGTTCACAACAAAAGGCGACAAATTTGGATGTAAGTCTTGCAAAACCGAACTGAAATGGATATATTTCGTGTAAATCTGATATTGTGCCATTGTTGTATGCACTGGCAGTAAATGAGTTTTCAAGCCTGAGGTTGACGCCTTGGGCTTTTTTATTTGAATGTAGACAAGCGGTAAAGCACTCAAGCCATAATTGAATTCTCGCTGGCTAAATCCCTGCCAGACGCGTCAAGTCTAAGTTCACTTCGAGGTATCAAAGGTAGTTGTCAATTTGATATATTTCGCTTCAAAGAAGTTGAGAAATGGATTAATGATAATGAGGTTGCCAACAAAGGTAGAGCTGATTTCATTCTGCTTCGTAGTCATTTGGGTTATCTGGTGTGCATGGGCAGACAAAACAACTCACGACACATACCTTTTTGATGGGGTGCTTTATAAGTCAGTTATTGTGGGGACTTCCTTCGTGATAGGAGTTTTCATTGCTTGGCGTGTGTACCTAAGTAATAAGTTCTCAACAGGTCTGGTTAAGAGGCTTTTTGGCGTTTGTCTCACCGTTATGATGTACCTGACTTTTACCTTTTGGAACGTTCCAGAGTTAATAATGATCTCATCAGCTAATAAGCATGTGAGTGACAATTACCGATTCAAAATGAGATACCCCACGCAATCTGGAGGAAAAACCAGGTCATGTAAGGCTCATGTTATCTACTATGACACATATCTGAAGCGTGAAATCGCACTCTGTCACTGGGATTATGCTCCATCTTTTTTCTATACGGATTATATTCGAGTAGATAAGCTGATTTCAGGTATGGGCGGGCAGATTATTTATCACGAAGCCGTTCATTGAGAAAATCCTATTTAAAGTTTAGAGGTCGCCATATGGCGACCCTTTTCATACACACAGCGCCATCCGAAGAATCGGATGTGAGGCTCTAAGGCCAGGATGTGCACCTTGGACAGCAAACATTGAGTTTGTTGTGGTTTCTTGCAACGCTGCATCATCTGCTCCGTTCTATACTGTTTGCTTAGTATTGCGGAGGAATGTATGAAAGAAGGGTATTACTGGATTCAGCATGTAGGCATTGTACAGGTAGCGTATTACACGAATGACACTGTTGATGATCTGGAAACGGGTAAAACAATCACAGGTGTCTGGCATCTGACCAGAGGCGATGACATTTGCCATAACGGTGAGGCAGAGGTTCTCGCAGGGCCGCTGCAACCGCCGCGATAAAAAACAAAAATCAAATCCCTGGCTATGGCCGGGGATTTTTATTTTCAGGCTCTTAATAGTCATTCAATTGAAGACTGCCTGATACAGGAATATTAGAACTGCAAGGTAACCCCAGTATTGTAAATGGTAAAAGAAAGTATTTGTCATCATTCATCCCTCTGGTTCCATTTGGTTATGTTCATCAAGCAATAAATGAACCAGTTTTTCAGAGAATTAAATCAATTACTTATGGTGACCTTGTTACGGTGTATGCACTCCAGAAGTGCGATTGCACTAAAAAAAGGAATCACCACTCCATTATTACATCACACCTGATAATGCCATCCGAACTATCGGAGGTGAGGCTATGACCAGAATGAGCACCATTTACAGCAGACTTTCATATGGATCAGGAACCACGCTTGCCGGCTGCGGTGTATCAGCGAAGGCATATGCCGAAACAGCGAAAACAGCAAAAGAGGTGTCCTGGATGTTGGCCGACAGAATTGTAGGGTTAAGCCTGAGCGACTGGGCAATTATTGTCGGTATCGCATGCACAGTTATCACTTGTGCAGTGAACTGGTATTTCCGCTGGAAAGAACGGGAGGATCGGCGCAATGGCTATGCCACCAAAGCTGAAGAATAAACTGAGCGCAGCGGTCGTTGGTTTGATTCTTGCGGGGGCTTCCGCGCCCGTGATTCTCGATCAGTTTCTGGATGAGAAAGAGGGTAACAGCCTGACAGCATATCGCGACGGCGGCGGAATCTGGACTATTTGCCGTGGCGCCACGATGGTTGATGGTAAGCCAGTAGTTCAGGGCATGAAGCTGTCTGCTGAGAAATGCGCCAAGGTGAACTCCATAGAACGCGACAAGGCGCTGGCGTGGGTTGAGCGAAATATCAAAGTATCACTGACCGAACCACAGAAAGCGGGTATTGCGTCATTTTGTCCTTACAACATCGGCCCCGGAAAATGTTTCCCTTCCACGTTCTATAAGCGCATTAACGCTGGTGACCGTAAAGGTGCCTGTGAAGCTATTCGCTGGTGGATTAAAGACGGTGGCCGCGATTGTCGTCTGACCAAAGGCCAGAAAAATGGCTGCTATGGGCAGGTAGAACGACGGGACCAGGAAAGCGCGCTGACGTGCTGGGGGATAGACCAGTGAGCCTGCGCTATCGATTTATTACCATTTCGCTGCTGGCGGCTGTCGCATTCATCGCGGGAAACGTATGGAGTAACCGTGGTTGGGAAAAGAAGTGGGCGGAACGTGATAGCGCGGAGTCATCGCAAACAGCGAACGCGCAGACCGCAGCCCGAATGATTGAACAAGGGCGAATTATTGCCCGGGATGAGGCCGTAAAAGATGCACAAGCACAAGCCGCTAAATCTGCTGCCACTGCTGCTGGTCTGTCTGCCACTGTTAGCCAGCTGCGGACGAAAGCAACAAAGCTTGCCGCCCGCCTGGACGCCGCAAAGCACACCGCAGATCTTGCCGCTACCGTCCGAAGCAAAACAACCGACGCCGACGCCAGAATGCTCGCCGACATGCTCGCAAGCGTTGCAGAACAAGCTCGATATTATGCTGCAATCGCTGATCAACGCTATACAGTAGGTATTGCATGTGAGCGTATTTACTACTCTGTGAGAATCTCAAGTAACAACATGGTTCAGCACATAATTAAGCATTGAAAACTGTTATGATTGGGGTTTTACTTTGCGATGGTATGATTATGAGAAAAGCGATAACTTTTAGCAATGCTAAGCATGAGGCTGGGCACTGGATAACAGGTTGGATACTTGAAAAAGCAAGTAAGGATTTGGTCATTGCAACTACCAATAACGGTGATTCATATTGCGAACGTAACCCACATCCAGACTTTGTGGACTTGGAACAAATAAATTCTCATCTTGGTAACCGGATTATCAACTTACTCAGCGGAGCAAAATCCGAAAGTCTTGTCTGCGGGGAGTTTAATAATGAGATCTATATTCATCTTATTGGCGATTACAAAGGTGCGTGGCCAGATTACTTTATGGCTTCTGAGTTGTTCCGATATTATTACAGGTCATTAAATCCTTCTTGCCGAAAGTCATTCGATGAAGAGTGGAACCTCATAACTAAGAAAACTGAAGAAATAATTAAGCAGCATGAGTTGTTTATCAATAGTGTTGCGAATGAAGCTATCCGGAGAATTTCTGGTGAACAATCACTAATAAATTTCTCACAGGCGGATATGCTTAACATTTTAGAGAATCACTCGAAAGGATCATTGACTGAGTGCCATTGATAATGATTTTCGCTACAATAACCTCAAAAACTATATGAGGTAGAAATGGACGCAAATTACATCGCTTATGAAACTTTAGTTGCTAACCGTGCTGCAGTTGAATGGGCTTTTTGGTCGATGCTAGGGACATGGGCTTCTGTCTTCGCAACGATTGTTGCTGCGGTAGTCGCTGGGATTGCAATTTTTGGATGGAAACGACAGGAAGAAGCCATAGAGTTAAAGAATTTTCGGGTGTCAATTTATCACTATCATTCCTCGATGATAAGAGCTCCTGAAAGAAATCTCCCTGAATTAGATCAGATAAGCTTTATTGGTTTAAATGAAACATACAACACGCTCTCAGCAGTATATATATCAACATTGATGATGCATCGCAGAAAAACGAGAGAAGAGGCATCAACAATATTTAACGAACTTGCCGAAATTCAATCAGAATATACTAGTGGTAAAATCAGCAATCATGAAGCCGAAGCAAAAATTAACCATCTTAGGAAAAATAAAAGAATACTAATTTTGTCAAACTAATTTTAGAGCTCCGTTCATGGGGCTCTATATTTCTCATGCGATTAAATAATTTATGTTGGTTTTATTCGTCGAATTCTACGATTGCTTTAGTTGTTAACCTATGATTGATGATCATTATCATTTGCGCGGGTCCTCCTGGCGATCCTGAACACCGAGGGGGCGAGGACACGCGGAAAACGGCTGGTTTTTTGCATTTTATCGACATCATCATCATTCCCTTAACTTATTGATATTTCAGTCGTGAAATTATTCACGATGTCGAAATGGTTAAATATTGTTCATCATCATGGATAACGAACTGAAAAACCTTCGCCTCAATATCAATCAGCTGGCAGCGGTGACCGATCTTCATCGTCAGACGATCTCCAGCAGGCTGAATAACGTTGAGCCTGCTCCGGGCAGTAATTCTCGTCTCAAGCTTTATTCTGTTGTCGATATTCTCCGGGAACTGCTGGGCCGGACCACGGCACCCGAGCTGGTGGATATCGATAAGATGTTACCGCCGGATCGTAAGGCATGGTTTCAGTCTGAACGCGAGAGGCTTAAATTCCAGCAGGAAACAGGTGAGTTAATCCCGGCATCGACAGTGACCCGAGAATTTTCATCGATGGCAAAAGCCGTCGTTCAGGTGCTGGAAACGCTGCCGGATATTCTTGAACGTGATTGCGCGATGACGCCTGCAGCTGTCGTTCGGGTGCAAAAAGTCATTGATGACCTGCGAGATCAGATAGCCCTGAAGGTTGAGCAGGCAGATACACCGGAACAGGAGGACAGTTCGCCAGAAGAGGAGTAAGCCATGCGACAGGCCACGGCGGCGGAGCTAAGAAAAAACACTGCCGGGATCATCAGAGCACCGCGCCGAATGCCTGTAGCCGAAGCCGTACATAAATATATGCGTGTTCCGGTCGGTGTGGGTAACTCCGTTGAGTGGGATCCTAATCTTGCCCCTTATGTTGTGGAGCCGATGAACTGCCTGGCATCACGCGAATATGATGCTGTCATTTTTGTTGGCCCTGCCCGAACGGGTAAAACCATTGGTCTGATTGATGGCTGGGTGGTGTACAACGTTGTCTGCGATCCGTCTGACATGCTCATCATTCAGATGACGGAAGA
>NZ_JAOWEQ010000037.1:0-4126 GCF_030336505.1 Citrobacter sp. Cf116
CCGATGCCAGCGAGCTGGAGCAAAAAGAAACGGGCTGAGTTCAACGGTAAACCACACCAGGCTAAACCTGATTTCGACAACATGATGAAAGCCCTGATGGATGCCATTTACGAAGATGACGCTCACATCTGGGATTCACGCGTCACTAAATTATGGGGGGAGAAGGGACAAATAATTATCGGGGAGATTGCAGAATGAGGGCGCTGCTGAAGCCGGTTGTTGCGCGTGAGCTTGGAATTGTGCTGCTCAAGCCGGGCAGTGAGCTGATGTCATTATTCAGTTGTGAACGTGTGCTGGTGGAAAGCCAGCCAGCAGGTATGGAGCGTTTGCCTGCAGGCCGTGTTCCTGACGTTCGCCAGCCGCTTGCATGTGACGAGTCCCTGCGACCGTTCTTCCTGGATGAAAAAGTTATTAAGGCTGCTGGTGGTTTGAGTGGCCTTGATTACTGGCTTCTGCGCTTTGGCAGTAGCTGCTGCCAGTGGCCACACAGCGATTACCATTATCACGAGTTAACCACTCTGCGTCATGAACCCGGATCGGTTCTCCTGTGTGGGCATTGTGATAACCATTTGCGTGACCACTACAGCGAACAACTTGCAGAGCTGGCGAGACGTAATGTTATTAGCTGGATTATCAACAGCATTATGGTGGCGCTGAATCAGGATCCTTCCAGAGAACTGTCGCTGGCGGAGCTATGCTGGTGGGCGGTGCGTATGGGTGTTACCGACGCAATTCCCGAATCAGTAGCCAGTCGGGCGCTTCGTATTCCTTCGGAAGATTATCAGTCAGTCATGCATGAATGCGATATCGAACCGGGTGTAACCGCCACCAGCATCATTACAGCCAAAGCCAGCACAATACCCGTGAACTTGCCACCAGCGCAGATGCCTGCGGTTAAGCCAATAGTTGGTGTTCTGGTCGAACCAGAGTCCCCGCAAACCTTTATGAAACGCCCAAAGCGGATCCGCTGGATGGCCCCCGGATATCTGGAATGGATTAAAAAACAACCCTGCGAATGCTGTGGCAAACCATCCGATGACCCGCACCATTTAATTGGCTGGGGGCAGGGAGGGATGGCAACGAAGGCACATGATATTTTTGCGATCCCCCTGTGTCGTCGGTGCCATACAGAACTACATAACGACCCGGTGAAGTTTGAGCGAAAGCATGTACCTCAGCCGGTAATGATTATCAGAGTACTGGACCGGGCTTATGGGCTTGGCGTTCTGGCGTAAGGAGATGTTTGATGCGTGATATGTATGAAGTGATGGATCGTTGGGGCGCTTGGGCTGCCGCTGACAGTAGCGGTGTAGACTGGCAACCTATAGCTGCAGGATTTAAAGGATTACTTCCACATGGTAAAAAGTCACGTGCTCAGTGCAATGATGATGACGGTATTTTAATTGATGGATGCGTGGCAAAATTACGAAAGCATAGGCCAGAAGCGTTTGAACTTGTAATTGCGCATTTTGTAGTTGGTATATCATTACGAACTGTCGCTAAAAAAAGAAAATGCTCAGACGGAACTGTCAGGAAGGAATTGCAAACAGCGTTAGGATTTCTTGATGGTATGCTGTACGTAATAAAATAAAGCCCCTTAGGGCTTTATTTTTATTGACTATGAGTAACTATAATCATCGTCTTGCGACTCTGTAACGTTAGTAATAATAGTAGATAATGAAATGTAGTCATCATCATTATTTTCAGTCCTTTCTGTTAAGAGAGTGCTTGTTGCAATGTAATCAAAATTAGATTGTTTTTGAGGTGGATTAGAAACTAAAAAAATCGAATCTTGATCTGTTGCTTCGTTGACCTTTGTAATCGTAGTCCAAACACTAGTGTCTAAATAGTCATTATCATCACTTTCAATAGAAAATGTTTTTCTAGTTGAGTCAATAGTATCCATTACATGGTCATTGATAATAATTGTTTCACTATACTGCATTATATATGGTTTCATATTGTGTAGAATCCTTGAGGTGTGGTGGATATTATTGTTTTTTCCTGTTGGTAAGGTAATGATATATCTTTGCTTAAAGAAGATAACATTACTAATGAAAGAGTAATTAACCCTAGGACGATTATTCTTAAAGATGTTTGTTCTGAGTTTCTTGCTAGACCAGCGTAGTAATCTCTATCTTGATTTGTAGATTGCCAATCAAAATATAAGGATTTTGTTAGTGCGTAACTTTTCTTTGACTCTCTAAGATCTTTAAATGTTGAACGATATGTACCTCTAATCTCGACTGATTTTTTTAAAAAGCATATCAAATTTATCGCTTCGAATAGTGTTATAAGTATTAAATACCATATAAGGTAGTGAAGAGGTGAGGCAATATTAGCTTCTAGGAATTTAGAAAACGTATAACCCAGAACTGCTGCAAAAGCAGTTATAATGGTTGTATGATACATCGCTTTATTGAATATATTTGATAAGAATATTTGATTCTCCGATATTTTAAGTTTTAAATACTCTTCTTGCTGCATTCTTTCATTTTCAGTTGCACCGAGGAGTGTATTTTTTCTGTAGGTCTCAGTTCGGTTTTCTATCTCACCAACAGTCAGTGTGTTTTGTGTTTCTTCAAACGTAATAAGATGAAAAAATTTGAAACTGTGGAGAGTATTGTTTTGTTTTTTCAAAAAGGTGACAAAATAAAATCGCACACTTCCCAAAGGTAAATAAAATAAGCTAAAGCGAATATCGTGTTTAGCTTTATATTCCTTTTCAATAGAATCAAAATTTGAGTCCATTGAAGCATGAAATATTAGTGAAACATTCATTAATATTAAAAATGAATCCCATAATTTTATTAAATTTGATTTGTTCATTTTTTTAGGTAATCCAAAATATCGGATGAGATACCGAGTCCCAGTTTAATATCTAACCAAGCCCATTGTCCATTTGCATTTATTTCTAAAAAAAACCACTCACCATCATTTACAATAAAATCAAAACAACCAAAATTTAAGTTTAGTAATAGCATTAAGTTGCTGCATTTTAACTCGATTTCTTCTGGAATGGATATTTTTGTGTAAGAAACATGGTTATCTTTTTTTCTCCAGTCTATTTTGTCCTTGGAATCAATTCTAACAGCATGGACTTTATCGTTAATTATGGTGATTCTGACCTCATAATCTTTTGGTTTATAGTTTTGGAAATAACAAGGTGAGTATTTTAAATTCTCTGTTTTCTTTGAAAGATCAACTATATTTGTTTGTACAAACTCTTTTGTATTCCCTGCTTCAATCAACCCTGATGATAATGGTTTTACAATGGGGTTATTCAAGCTGTTTATAACTTTTGATATATCATTTGAAATTAATGGATCTATTATATTAAAACCAACCTCTTTTGCGAGTTTTAACTGATATAATTTGTTATCTGCTACTCTTAAAAGTGATGGTTTTGATAGGCAAGTGCCTTGGAATGATTCACTTATACCCTCACAAAAAGTAAAAACTTCACGGTAAATATGTGATTGATATATAGGGTTTATGATGCTTTCGGATATTTTCTCTGGAGTGGGTTTTCTATAATAAATGGATTGGCAATGACTTTCTGTTATCTTTTTGTTTCCGGAGTTGATTATTTCAAAACCAACTGAATCATAACTAACTTTATATTCTGAAAATTTATCAATATTAAATCTAAAAAAACCATCAAAATCATGTTTATCCTCAATGAAATCAATGGTTTTATCGAAGCTTGAAGTTATGACTAAAATCATTTTGAAGTCCTTTTTCTCTTATTGTATAAAAAAAATAACGCGTACGCAAAAGTTGTTGTAATGTATAAACGATGAGAGTCAGGTACATACAAACTAGAAATTTTTTCTTGACGCCCGTCACATCTCAAAAATACAAATTAGTTACTCTTTTTATTATTCTTAGCTTTGTAAGAGGATAGTTTTTATAAAACTACATTCGAGGCTGCCGTTGGCGGCCTTTTTCATTTCAGGCTCACGGGAATCATCCGCTACGTGCTTTGTTGATAAATCCAGCCCGTAAAGCCTGACCCTTTCATCACACACAGCGCCATCCGAAGAATCGGAGGTGAGGCTATGACCAGAATGAGCACCATTTACAGCAGACTTTCATATGGATCAGGAACCACGCTTGCCGGCTG